>NZ_JAUEYW010000005.1:0-349886 GCF_032489875.1 Bradyrhizobium sp. SZCCHNR1015 | reverse complement strand
GCATGACCACGCCGCCGCACATCCCGACCGGGACGCTGCAGTGCTCGAACTGCCACAGCAACACCGCGGCGAGCTTCGCCACCTACACTATGAACCATGCGGCGGTGGCGACGGCACGCTGCGACAGCTGTCACAACGGCAGCTTCACCGGCCAGGGCACCAAGGGTGCGCTCGGCACCGCGTCGTTCCCGAACCACGTCGCGACCGGCGGAGCCGATTGCGTCAGTTGTCACAGCAAGGCCGCCAGCGGCGGATATGTGAGCTGGGGCGGCGCGGCGTTCACCCACTCTGCGGCTAACACCAATTGCTCAGCCTGCCACAATGGTTCGAGCGCGAAAGGCCTGACCACCCCGCCGCATATTCCGGTGACGGGCGTGCAGTGCTCGAACTGCCACAGCAACACCGCGGCGAGCTTCGCCACCTACACCATGAGTCATGCTGCCGTGCATGCCACGCGCTGCGACAGCTGTCACAACGGCTCGTATCGCAGCCAGGGCCGCAGGGGTGCGCAGGGGCCGGATCATAGCGCGAAGTCGCAGGATTGCGGCTGCTGCCACGTGCGCGCCGCCGCCAACTTTTCCACCTGGGACGACGACCCGCAGAAGCCGGCAGCGGGCTGCTCCACGACGGCGCGGTCGGTGGTTCCTGCTCAGGCCCCGGCCGTCAAGACGGTGACGCCGGCCTCGACCGCCAACCGGACGATGACGGCAGCAACGAATCCCGATGCAGCACCCGGTACGAACGCTGCACCGGCTGCATCTCAGGCCGGCGCTGCCGCCAAGCCTGCGGCGCCATCCAGTTCGACGCTCCTGTTCAGCAGCAAGCCGCTGGCGAACACGGCTGCGACGTCGACGGCCCCGACAGCGGGATCCGAAGCAGGGGCCTCCGCCAGTTCGTCCGGTTCCTCCAATCCCGACAGTTCGGCCAAAGCTGGCGGTGCGGCGGCGTCCGTGCCGCAGCCGTCGGGGACGCCGCCCCGAATGACATCCGCGACATCACCGCTCTCGCCGAATGATCCCCGCGGCAGGCTCTTGCCTCCAACCGATACGGGCAGCGACTCGCCGGAAGCGAAGAATGCCGGTCGGCTTCCGTCGCTGCTGCCGACGTTCAATCCGAGGGCAGGGCTTGCCGGATCGAGCACCACGGAGGCCGGTTCCAGATTCAATCACATGACGGCGCAAGGGCCATGCGCATCCTGCCATAACGGAATGACCGCGCCTGGCAAACCGCCGAAGCACGTCGCAACCGCTGCGCCGTGTGAGACCTGTCACAAGAGCACGACGACGTTCAGCGGCGCCCGGTTCAGCCATACTGGAACGACGGCGGCCTGCGCGAGCTGTCACAACGGCATGGCCGCGACCGGCAAGCCGCCGAAGCATGTCGCGACCACTGCGCCGTGTGAGACGTGCCACAAGAGCACGACGACGTTCAGCGGTGCCCGCTTCAGCCACACCGGCACGATGGCGGCCTGCGCGAGCTGCCACAACGGCATGGCCGCGAGCGGCAAGCCGCAGAAGCACGTAGTCACCAGCGCGCCGTGTGAGACCTGCCACAAGAGCACGACGACGTTCAGCGGCGCCCGCTTCAGCCACACCGGCACGATGGCGGCCTGCGCGAGCTGCCACAACGGCATGGCCGCGACGGGCAAGCCGCAGAAGCACGTCACGACGAATGCGCCGTGCGAGACCTGCCACAAGAGCACGGCGACGTTCAGCGGCGCCCGCTTCAGCCACACCGGCACGATGGCGGCCTGTGCGAGCTGCCACAACGGCATGGCCGCGGGCGGCAAGCCCCAGAAGCACGTGGTCACCAGCGCGCCATGCGAAAGCTGCCACAAGAACACCGTGTCGTTCTCGGGCGCGCGGATGGATCACACCAGCCTGACGGCGCCATGTGCCAGCTGTCACAACGGCTCCAACGCCACCGGAAAGTCGCCGAAGCACTTCGTGACCAACGTCCCCTGCGAGAGCTGCCACCGGACGGTGAGCTGGAGCTCGGTCAATTACCGGCATATGTCGGCGAGCTATCCGAACCATAGCGCGGCCATCGGCTGCACCGCCTGCCACAGCGGCAACTCGCAGGCCGTTCTGTTCAAGTTCGCGGCCTACAAGCCCGACTGCGCTGCCTGCCACGCCAGTGATTTCCGCCCGCAGCAGCACGCCAAGCTCGTGAAGCCGGCGCCGATGGACTACACCGTCGCCGAGCTCAAGGACTGCACAGGCGCATGCCATATCTATGCTGACAAGTCGCAGACCACCATCGTCACCCGCCGCCAGCGGCAGCACCGGGTCAATGGAGGTGGCTGGTGATGCGCGGCTGCTTCAGACAAGCCGCGGCAGCGAGGTCGGCGGGATGGCTGATCGGTCTGCTGGCCGGCTTGCTCGCAATCCTGCTCGACGGGGTCTTTGGCGTTGCACCGGCCCAGCCGGTCATCGATCAGTTCGTCGCCAATGCAAATGCCACGACGATCGGAAACTGCAGCCTTCTGCGGGTCAATTTTCACGTTCGTGTCCGCTACACCGGGCATTTCCCGCTCGACCAAGGCAGCCAGCTCAGCGTCTCGCTGCAATTGGTCGACCGGGACGCCATCATGGCGCGGCGCCTGGTCAGGCGCGAAGGCGTGCGTGTCGACAATGCCCAGGGCTCCGGCCTCCAGGACGTCTATCTGACGCTCGATCAGAACAGGGGACCGATCCTCGTCGTCCAGTTTGCCAGCGAGTTCACCTATCAGATCGTCCAATCCGGCAGCTTCGAGCAGGTGGCGATCGTGGTGGCCCGAAAGGGTCCGGTGTCGGCGTGCAAGGTGAAGGCCCTGGTGCCGAGCGTAGCCGCCCCGGATGCGCCGAAACCGGTTGCGGTCCCCGGTGCGGCGGCGTCGGTCCGCAACGACAATCGCACGATGCAGCAGGCCTCCGCCGCGGACATCCGGTTTGCGGAGGCGTCGATGGACGAGGCTCGCGCGTCGATCAAGAAAGGCAATTTCAGCGCCGCGATCGAGCTCCTGAGGAAGGTGCTGAAACTCCCCGAGAACGGCTCGAGCGCCGAGGCGCAGGAGCTGCTCGGCGTGGCGCGGCAGAAGGCTGGCCAGACCGCTGCCGCGCAGGCGGAGTATGAAGACTATCTGCGCCGCTATCCGACTGGCGAGGGCGCCGAGCGGGTGAGGCAGCGACTCGCCGCGCTTCTCACCGCAACCAGCAGCGCGCCGGCGCGGCCGCGCGACATGCCTTCCGTCACGCCCGACGGCGGAGACATGGGGGCAGGCATGCCGACCAAGGCGGCAGGGCCGAACGGCGACACCCGCTGGTCGATGTCGGGCAGCCTCTCGACCACCTTCATCACCAACGACACGACCAGCGCCGTCAAGGACAGAGCGATTGCGCCGAATCCGAATGCGGATCCCGACGCGCACCGCGTGCATCAGAACACGCTGCTGACCAATTTCGACTTTCTCGGCACCGCCGATAACGATCGCATCAGGACCAAGTTCAGGCTGGCGTTCACCCATGAGCGCCAGTTCGATACCGGGAACGACAAATACGGCGTCTCGACCGCGCAGGTCGATTACACGCTGAAGGA
The DNA here is from genome assembly GCF_032489875.1 of Bradyrhizobium sp. SZCCHNR1015. Lineage (NCBI taxonomy): Bacteria > Pseudomonadati > Pseudomonadota > Alphaproteobacteria > Hyphomicrobiales > Nitrobacteraceae > Bradyrhizobium > Bradyrhizobium sp. SZCCHNR1015. The sequence continues at coordinate 346,310 of NZ_JAUEYW010000005.1, read as the reverse complement.
GGCCGACGTGACGCTGCGCGTCGGACGGCAATCCCGCAACACCGGCGGCGTGATCGGCCGCTTCGACGGCGCGGTGCTGAGCTGGCAGAAGAGCCCGGGGCTGCGCTTGAACGTGCTCGCGGGCTCGCCGAACTGGAGCCGCTTCGACGCACCGTTCAAGGATGGCAAGACGCTCTATGGCGCAAGCATCGACTTCGGCAAGATCCTGGGTGGCCTCGAGACCACGGTCTACCTGATCACGCAATACGACCGCAACATCGTCGACCGCCAGGCCATCGGCGCCGAATTCCGCTATTTCGACGCCAACAAGTCGCTGCTCGGCCTGATCGACTACGACACGCATTTCCGCGCGCTCAATGCCGCCGTGTTCTCGGGAACGTATACGTTCGAGGACAAGTCGGTGGTCAACGCCTCGTTCGATTATCGAAGAGTGCCATTTCTCTCGACCTGGAATGCGCTGCAGGGGCAGCCCTTCCTCACCCTCTACGACATGATGAAGTTCAATACCGCGGGCGAGATCAGGCAGCTCGCGATCGACCGGACGCCGACGTTCCAGTCGGCGATGGTGAGCTACTCGCGGCCATTGAATGAGACTTGGCAGGTTGCTGCCGATGCCACGGTGACCAACCTGACCGGCACGCTGCCGTCCGGCGGCGTCGACGGCACGCCGGCGAGCGGCCTCGAATATTATCTGTCGGCCCAGCTGACCGGGAACGGCATCATCAAGCCGGGCGATCTGTTCATGGGTGCGCTGCGCTACGCGAGCCTGGCGGACTCCAAGTTCTACGTTCTCGATCTTGCCACGCGCTATCCGATCACGCCCGATCTCGCCATCAGCCCGCGGCTGCGGGCGGGGTACAGGTCCGGGACCCGGACCGACCTGAAGGAGTACACGGTTCTGCCGTCGCTGCTGGTCAGCTATCTCTGGTCGAAGGAGATCAGCCTGGAAACGGAGATCGGCTATCGGTTCGTCGACAGCACGCTCGCCAACGTCAAGACGACGACCAAGGACCTGTTCGCGACGGTCACGTTGCGGCGCGATTTCAACGCCGACGGTGTCACGAAGTGCAACGCCTCGGTCGTCAGTTGCGCCTGGGCCAGGCCTGCAGCGTTGCAGGGCGGGCAGGGGGCAGGCTCGGGCGACATGCCGCTGCAATCGCGCGCGTCGATCCTGCCGTCCTACATGCTGGAGACCGGTGTGCGCTACTGGTTCAGCTCCGGGCAGAATCGCTACCGCTATTTCGCCGATCAGGCTGCGACGCTTCAGGTCTCCCGGCTCGCCTATGGCGGCATGACCGGGCACAGCGGCGAGATGTTCTTCAGGGTCGATGCGCTCGACGGTCCGTTCACCAACATGTTTCTGAAGGGCTATATAGGGGCGGGCAAGATCAGCTCGGGCACGCTCGTCGACGAGGACTTCGCTCCGTTCGTCAATCCGTCGTCCAAGACCGTCAGCAGCGTGGGCGGGGGGCTGCAATATGCAAATCTCGATGTCGGTTTCAACCTGCTGGAGACCGAACGCTTCCGGCTCGGCGCCTTCGTCGGCTACCAATATTGGACGGAGACGGTCGATGCGCGAGGTTGCACCCAGGTGGGTGGCAATCCGACGATCTGCACTCCTGCGCTGGGGCCGGGCGTCAAGGTGGTGACCGAGCAGGATCGCTGGCATAGCGGACGGGCCGGTGTTTCCCTCGACACGCGGCTGTCGGACCGGCTGAGCTGGCAGGCGGAGGCCGCCTATGTCTGGACCTCGCAGAATGCGATCGATACACACTATTTCACGTTCGGGCGCGATCCTGCCTCGGGGCAAGGAAGCGGCTTCCAGGCCGAGACCGTGCTGAACTACCAGCTGACCGACAATTTCCGCATCGGCATCGGTGGACGCTGGTGGCATCTCAGCACCAACGCTGTCGATTCGTTCAACCAGGTCCTGAGATATACGACGGAGCGCTATGGCGTCTTCCTCCAGGGCTCCTACCAGTTCAATCGGGCAAGATAGCCGGCCGGAGGCGTCCAATCATGAACGACCGGACGGCCATCCGGCCTTCGCGGGACAAACCATCATCATCGCCGCCGATGAAGGACTGGGCGATATGATCCAGTTCGTCCGCTACGTGCCGATGGTCGCAGTGCTGGGCGCGCGCGTGATCCTCGCCGTTCAAGAGCCGTTGCTTCCGCTGTTGTCGAACATGCCAGGCATTTCGCAGTGTGTTCCGGTCGCGGAGGCCAGCGACCTTGCGGGAGTGGATGTCCAGTGTCCGATCATGAGCTTGTCGCTTGCCTTTCGGACGACACTGGCCACGATTCCAGCGCCGGTGTCCTATTTGCCGGCGCCTGATCCGGATCGGATCCAACTCTGGCAGGAGCGCCTTGGCATCCCGGAGAAATTGCGGATCAGCCTGGTCTGGTCAGGCAATCCCAACCACCTCGACGACCACAATCGTTCCATCCCCTTGCGCATGTTTTCCCGCCTGCTCCGCGAGGATGCGGCGTTGATCAGCCTGCAGAAGGAGCCGAAGGCCGAAGACAAGGCCGTGCTCCAGGAGACGAGCGGGATCATGGACCTGACGGGTCAACTTGCCGATTTCGCCGATACCGCCGCGCTGATCTCATGTCTGGATCTCGTGATCACGGTCGATACCAGTGTCGCTCATCTCGCCGGCACGCTTGGCTGTCCGACCTGGACGCTCCTGTCGTACACGCCGGACTATCGCTGGCTGCTCGATCGTGACGACAGCGTCTGGTATCCGCGCATGCGCCTGTTCCGTCAGCGCGAAAGGCGCGATTGGCGCGAGGTCATCGATCAGGTCGGAGATGCGCTTCGCCAACGGATCGTGGCGAGGGCGTCGTCCCCGCCGGTCTCGAGCGATGATCGCGTGATCCTTCGCCGCTTCAATTCGACGACTGGCGGCTTGCCGTCAGTTGCTGGCGGTAACGTTCGGCGTCCCAGTTGAGCAGCAACTGCTCGTGCTGCGAGGAGAGATAGCCGATATCGGCCGATAGCGGCAGGCGGCTGGTCACGAGCGCGAGGCAGCTCAGCATGGCCTCGGCGCCCGGGCTGGCGTCGCTGCGGATGATGGCACCGAGACCCGGCGCGAGCGCTGCGACGGGCGCGGGCAGGCGGCTCGCTTTGGCGCGCGCGAGCAGCGTGGCGAGGTCGCTGGCGCTCTCGATCGTCGGCAGGCCCGGGCCGAGAAACACGACGTGGTCCGGATACAATGAGCCGCCGGTCGCGATGGCGCGGTTGAACGGATCGGTGGCGATGCCGTGGCTACCAGCATCGTGCGGCAGGCGATAGGCGGTGCCGGCGCACAGACGGCGCAAGGCCGCTGCGTCGGCAGCAGGCGCCGGGCGTACCGGCAGCGCCAGCCGGTGCTCGACGTCATGGACCAGCGCCTCGGCCTGATCGCAGCTCTCGGCACCGACGACGAGGCCGTGATTGCCGAGGGTCAGCACGTCGATGCGGTCGCGCGCGACGATGGCGCTCACTGCGCGCGCCAGCGGCAGCCCGGGATGAAAGTAATCGAGATGGCGCCAGGCGAGCCCGTCCAGCCGCGCCGCAAAGTCATCGCGCGCATCGCGCCGCGCCGCCCAGGCGATGGTGTTGACGGCGTGCACGTGCAGCACGATCCGGTGCGGCAGCAGCGCATGCAGCGCGGTCTCGATCGAGGCGCGCAGGGGACCGGGAGCGGCCAGCGGAATGCGCTCGTCGTCAGCGGCGAGCGCGTCGCGCGCCGCCGGCAGGAGCACAGGCACGAAGATGTCCTTCGCGTCGGCATCGGCAAGCCAGGTGCCGGACGCCTTCACCCACAGCACATCATCCTGCTTGAGCGAGGAGTTGCCGCCGGCGCCTTGCACCAGCTCGATGTTGCGGCCGACCCGCGCCGACATCCGGCGCAACTCCTGAAGCTCGGCTGGCTCGCGCATTTCGCATCTCCTTCTCACCAAGAAAGGTGCTGCATCGTCCAGTTCGGCATGCGGCCGGGCGAAGCTGCGAGCTTGCGCGTTGCCGCAGCCAGGTCGGGCGCGCCGGCCAAGGTCGTGCGATGCACGCCATCGCCGAGCAGCAGGCTCTGCAGGCCTGCGGCGCGGGCGCCGGCGACGTCATGGTCGAGCGAGTCGCCGATCATCAGCACGCGGTGCGGATCCGGATCGCCGAGCTGCTCCAGCGCAGCCGCGAAGATCGGCTGATACGGCTTGCCGACGAAGCTCACCGGGCCGCCGAGCCACTCATAGGCGCGGGCCAGCGTGCCGGGTGCCGGCACGAGGCCGGCTGCACCGAACATCATCAGGTCGGGATTGGCACAGATCATCGGCACGCCCCGTGCCGCTGCTCCGGTGAATCGGTCGCGCCAGAGGTCCGGCTCGGCGAGGTCGTCATCGAGGCCGCCGAGCAGGATGAAGTCGGCGTCCCGCATATCCGTCACGAGGACGAGATCGAGCCCGTCGATCAGCGAGCAGTCGCCGCCCCTGGTGATCAGGAAGCAGGCGCTGCCGCAATCGGTGAACGGCGCGCGCGTCCGGTCGCGTAGTCCGCTCCAGGTCACCTCGCCCGAGGTGAGAATGCCGTCATAGGCCGAGCGCGGCAGGCCGAGCCGGGCGAGGCGCTCGGCATTGGCGCTCGCGCGCTTGCCGGAGTTCGACAGCACCAGGATCTGCTTGCCGGCCTCGCGCAGCCGCAGGACGCAGTCGTGAGCCGCCGGAAGCACGGTCCTGCCGTCATGCAACGTGCCCCATTGATCGAGCAGGACGTGATCGAACCGCTCGGCGATGGCGGACAGGCCGCTGATCTCGCACGCTGCCGCCGTCATTGCGGCGGTCCCTGCAGCGCCAGCAGCGCCGCGCCGTAGCTCGCTTCGGTCTGCGCGGCAACGCTCACGGGCACGCCGACGATGCGCCGGCGGATATCGGTCCAGGCGTCGTTCCGGGCGCCGCCGCCAATGCTGATCACCCGCCGCAGCGCCGGTGCGCCGAGCGCGTGCAGGCGCTGATAGGCGAGCGCCTCGACGCTCGCGATGCCTTCGAGCAGCGCCTGGAAGAAGCGGTGATCCTCGGCCGGGCGCGGCGTGATCTTTGGTGCGAGGGCGGGGTCGGCGATGGGGAAGCGCTCGCCGGGTTTGGGCAGCGGATAGTAGTCGAGCCCGGTGGGCTCGTCCGGGCGCAGCAGCGGGGTCATGCAGGCCATGTCGGCGGCGGTGAAATGCGCGAGCAGCGCGGCGCCACCGGAATTCGATGCACCCCCGGCGAGCCATTTGTCACCGAGGCGGTGCGAGTAGACACCCTGGTCGGCGGCGAAGATCGGCTGCGTCGCGACCAGCTTCACCACCAGCGTGGTGCCGAGCGAGGTCACCGCATCGCCTGGCGTGTCGGCGCCGGTGGCGATGAAGGCGGCGACGCCGTCGGTGGTGCCGGCGACGATGCGCGCCGACGGCGACAGACCGAGCGCGCGCGCGGTCGACGGATCGATGTCGGCGAATGGCGTGCCCGGCACCAGAATGCTCGGCAGCACGTCGCGGGGAACGCCGAGCTGATCGATCCAGCGCGGCCATTCGCGCCTGACGGGATCATAGCCGAGCTTCAGCGCGTTGTTCTCGTCGCTGACGCCGTGGCGGCCGGCGAGGCGTCCGGCGATCCAGTCGGCCTGATGCACGGCGTGCCGCGCGCCGCTGGTGGAGGCGAGCAGATGCAGCAGCTTGGCGAGCGGGCTGCTCGTGCCATGCGCGCCGCTCTCGGGCGGCGCCACCGCGGCGATCCGCCTGGCTTCGTCGACCGCGCGCGCATCGTTGTACATCAGTCCGTGCGAGCGGGGCCGTCCGTCGGCGTCGATCAGCAGCAAGGTGCCCGAGGTGCCGTCGACCGCGATGCGCGCGATGGCGCCGGGATCGACGATCCTGCCGAGCTTGTCGAGCGCCGCGACCGTCGCCTGCCACCACAGCTCGGGATCCTGGTCGACGGCGTTGCCGTCCTGGCGCGGCGCGGCGAGCGGAACGGCGGCTGCGCCCTTGATCTCGCCGCGCGCGTCGACGGCGCAGGCGCGCACACCGCTCGTGCCCACGTCGATGCCGACAAACAACTCCGTCATGCGACCTCATCCCGTTGTGCGCCGGCGAGCATGCCTGTGCTTGCCCGGCGCGTCATCCCTGACGCGCTGCAGCACGTTTGGGGGATTGACGGCCGGATCGCCGTCTGCAATTTTTTGCAAGGTGTGAAGAAATTTGCAAGCAGGCATTCAAGCGTGACGACAGCTTCCGACAGGGCGTCGATGGTGGACGGCGAGGCTTCGCTGGCGACGCGCGCCGCATGGCTGTATTTCGCGGCCGGGCTGACGCAGTCGGAGGTCGCCGATCGGCTCAACATCCAGAGCACGAAGGCGCATCGCCTGATCGCGCGCGCCAGCCGCGAGGGCATGATCCGTGTCTTCGTCGAGGGTCCCGTCGCCGAATGCGTCGCACTTGAGAACGCGCTGGCCGAACGCTACGGGCTCGACTTCTGCCGTGTCGCGCCGGATCTCGGCGAGGGCGACCTGCCGCTGAAGGCGCTGGCGCTGGAGGGCGCGAGCTTCCTGCGCCAGGTGCTGGAGCGCGGCGACGACAAGATCATCGGTGTCGGCCACGGCCGCACGCTCGCGGCCGTGGTGGCGCAACTGCCGCAGACGCCGGCGCGCGACGTGCAGTTCGTGTCGCTGCTCGGTGGCCTGACGCGCAAATTCGCCGCCAATCCGTTCGACGTGATCCATCGCCTGGCCGAGCGCACCGGCGCCGAAGCCTATCTGCTGCCGGTGCCCGTGTTCGCCAACTCCGTCGCCGACCGCCGCGTGCTGATGCAGCAGTTCGGCATTGCCGACGTGTTTGCTCTCGCGCAGAAGGCATCGCTGCTATTCGTCGGCATCGGCCAGATCCATGCCGACGGCTTCCTGGTGTCGAGCGGCATGATCAAGCCGGACGAGGTCGTCGACCTGAAGCGCGCCGGCGCCTGCGCCGACCTGCTCGGGCATTTCTTCAACGCCCAGGGCGAGCTGCTCGATCTCGATCTTTCGGCGCGGGCCACCTCGATGGCCGCTGCCGATCTGAAGAAACACCGCATCGTCGCCATCGGCGGCGGCGAGGCGAAGATCACGGCCCTGCGCGCGGTGCTGCGCAGCGGCTTCCTGAATGGCCTCATCATCGACGAGGCGACCGCTCAGGCATTGGCGACTGACAAGCCGGAGAAAACATCCGGCAACTCCAAGAACAGGAGTCGGAAGGGCAGGTAACGCGAACACGTCTCTACAAAAAACAAAGGGAGGGTTGAATGTACGATCGGGAGAAGAATCTCTTTGCGTCCTATGCCGGCAAGCGCATCAGCCGGCGTGATCTGCTCGACGGGGCCACCAAGCTCGGCATCGCCGGTGTCGCCGCCAATGCCGCCTTTGCGTCCGCGATGTCGAAGGCGATGGCCGCTGACTTCAATTGGAAGGCGCATAGCGGCAAGACCGTCAAGCTGCTCTTGAACAAGCATCCTTACGTCGATGCGATGATCGGCGACATCGAGGCGTTCAAGAGCCTCACCGGCATGAACGTCACCTACGACATCTTCCCGGAGGACGTCTATTTCGACAAGGTGACGGCGGCGCTGTCGTCGAAGTCCGACCAGTACGACGCCTTCATGACCGGCGCCTACATGACCTGGACCTATGGTCCGGCCGGCTGGATCGAGGACCTCAACACCTACATCAAGGATCCCGCCAAGACCAATCCGGCGTTCGCCTGGAACGACGTGCTGCCCGGACTGCGGTCGTCGACGGCCTGGGATGGCGTCGCCGGCTCCGAGCTCGGCTCCGGCAAGGCCAAGCAGTGGTGCATCCCGTGGGGCTACGAGCTCAACAACATCACCTATAACCGCAAGATCTTCGACAAGGTCGGCGTCAAGCCGCCCACGAATCTCGACGACATGCTGGAGGTCGCGGCCAAGATCACCAAGGACGCTGGCGGGCCCTATGGCGTCGGCGTGCGCGGCTCGCGCTCGTGGGCGACCATCCATCCGGGCTTCCTCTCGGCCTACGCCAATTTCGGCCAGAAGGATTTCGTGATGGAGGGCGGCAAGCTGAAGGCCGCGATGAACACCAAGGCCTCCAAGGACTTCCACGAGAAATGGGTCAGGATGATCCAGGGCTCGGGTCCGAAGAACTGGTCGACCTACACCTGGTATCAGGTCGGCACGGACCTCGGCGCCGGCGCCTCCGGCATGATCTTCGACGCCGACATTCTCGGCTACTTCATGAACGGCGGCGAGAACAAGGAGCGCGGCAATCTCGGCTACGCGCCGTTCGCGGCCAATCCGGCCGCGAAGGCGCCGACGCCGAACGTCTGGATCTGGTCGCTGGCGATGTCGAGCTTTTCCAAGCAGAAGGATGCGGCCTGGACCTTCATGCAGTGGGCGGCCTCTGTCGAGCACGACCTGTTCGGTGCCCGCAAGATGGATTTCGTCAATCCGGTCCGCGCCTCCGTGTGGAAGGACGGCGAATTCCGCGACCGTATCGCCAAGTCCTATCCTGGCTATCTCGAGCAGCATGACCTCTCGGCACCCGGTGCGAAGATCTACTTCACGGCGCAGCCGCTGTTCTTCGACCTCACGACGGAGTGGGCGGCCTCGCTGCAGAAGATGGTGGCCAAGGAGATCAGCGTCGATGAGGGCCTCGACAAGCTTGCCGAGAGCATCAACCGTCAGCTGAAGCAGGCCGGCCTCGGCTGAGGCCGCGCCGCATCTCCCATGACCGCCTGCCGGCCCGGACGCTCCCCACAGCGTCCGGGTCGGCCCCATCCCGCGCTGATGTGATCACGCCTGTCATGAGCATGGCCCAACTTGTCGAGACCAAGGCGACGCCGCGCCGCACGAAACGCTGGCGCGGCCAGCTGCTGCCGTATCTGCTCAGCCTGCCGGCGCTGCTGGTGTGCATCGCCATCCTGGTGCCGTTCGTGACCGCTGCGGTCTATTCATTGCAGCGCTACCGGCTCAATCTGCCGTATCTGCGCGGCTTCATCGGCATCGACAACTATATCGACTTCCTGTCCGATCCGGCGTTCTGGAACACGCTGCGCATCTCGCTGGTCTATACCGCGGTGACCGTCGTCGCCGAACTGCTGCTCGGCCTCGGCATCGCGTTGCTGCTGCGCCGGCCGACGCGCTTCCACAATGCCGTGTCGATCATGCTGCTGCTGCCGCTGATGACGGCGCCGGCGATCGCCGCGCTGATGTGGAAGCTGATGACCAATCCGAGCTTCGGCATCCTGTCCTATCTGGTCGGGCTGCTCGGCGTGCACGACTTCAAATGGGCGTCCGATCCGTCGACCGCGCTGTTCACGGTCGTGCTGGTCGACGTCTGGGTCTACACGCCCTTCATCATGATCCTGCTCCTGGCAGGCCTGCGCTCGCTGCCGCGGCAGCCGTTCGAGGCGGCGGCGCTCGATGGCGTTCCCGCGAGCTTCGTGTTCTTCCGCATCACCCTGCCGATGCTCGCGCCCTACATCATCACCGCCTCGCTGTTCCGGCTGCTCGATTCGATCCAGCAGTTCGACATCGTCTATGCGATGACGCAAGGCGGGCCAGGGGACCGGCTGATGGTGTTCCAGGTGCAGGCCTATCTCGAGTTCTTCCAGTACACCAATGTCGGACGCTCGGCGGCGCTGCTGATGATCCTGTGGCTGATCACCAACATCCTGTCCAACATCTTCATCAAGAACTGGCTGCGGCTGCGCGCACGCGCCCATGGTCACGCCTGAGGGAGAGACATCATGGATCACTCCAGTCTGGCAGGGCGCATCTTCCGCGGCATCGCGCTGGCGTTGGTGCTTCTGTTCTTCATGTTTCCGATCGTCTGGATCCTCCTGATGTCGTTCCAGACCAATGAGCAGATCCTGCGCATTCCGCCGGGCATCCTGTTCGAGCCGACGTTCGCCAATTACGAGGCGCTGATCTCGGGCCAGCTCAAGACCGCCGCCGGCAATCTGCAGCTCACCTTCATGCGCAACCTGATGAACAGCTTCATCCTGTCGAGCGCATCGGTGATCCTGGCGCTGCTGCTCGGCGTCCCCGCGGCCTATGCGTTCGCGCGCTTCAAGTTCCGGCTCGGCGAGACCATCGCCTTCACGCTGCTGTCGTTCCGCTTCGCGCCGCCGCTCCTGGTGCTGCTTCCGCTGTCGCTGTACTACCAGCAGCTTGGCCTCAACGACACCTATTTTGGTATCGTCTGGGTCTACCAGCTGATCGCGCTGCCGCTGATCCTGTGGATCGTGCGCGGCTATTTCGAGGACATCAGTCCCGACATCGAGCACGCCTACCGGCTCGCGGGGCATTCCTGGCGCGAGGCGTTCACCCGCATTGCCGTGCCGCTGGCCGGGCCCGGCATCGCCGCGGCGGGCCTGCTGTCCTTCATCTTCTGCTGGAACAACTTCGTCTTTGCGCTGATCCTGGCCTCGGCCGACAAGCAGCCGGTAACGGTCGGCGCATTGGCCTTCGTGACGGCGTCCGGTATCCAATACGGCCAGATCGCCGCCGCGATCGTGCTGTCGGTCACCCCGACATTGCTGCTCGCGCTCTATGCGCAGCGCTATCTGGTCGAAGGTCTCTCGCTCGGTGCAGTGAAGGGTTGAGGATACATGGCGCGTCTCGAACTCCAATCGGTCGACAAGAGCTTCGGCGCCGCAAGCTGCGCCAAGGGCGTGTCGCTCGCGGTCGAGCCCGGCGAGATCGTCGCGGTGTTCGGCCCGTCCGGCAGCGGCAAGACCGTGCTGTTGCGCATGATCGCCGGCATGTTCGAGCCCGATGCGGGCGACATCCTGGTCGGCGGTCGCTCCATCGTCGACGCGCCGCCGGAGCAGCGCGGCATCGGCATGGCGTTCCAGAACTTTGCGCTGTTCCCCCATATGAGCGCCCGCGACAACATCGCCAGCGGCCTGCGCGCGACGGGGGGCGCCGACATCGCCGCGAAAGTGACGGCAATGAGCCGGCTGTTGAAGATCGAGCACGTGCTCGGCCACAAGCCTCGTGAACTGTCCAACGGCCAGAAGCAGCGCACCGCGCTGGCGCGCGCGCTGATCGGCAATCCCGGGGTGCTGCTGCTCGACGATCCCTTGCGCAACGTCGATGCCAAGCTGCGCTACGAGATGCGGCTGGAGCTGCCGAGCCTGCTGCGCCGGAGCTCTGCGGCGGTGCTTTATGTGACGCAGGATTATCGCGAGGCGATGGCGATCGCCGATCGCATTGCCGTGCTGATCAATGGCCGCCTGGTGCAGGTGGCGCGTCCGGAGGAGATCTATGCGCGGCCCGCGTCGGTTGCGGTGGCGCGGCTGTTCGGCGATCCCAGCATCAATCTCTCGGAGGTCGTGCCGGTGGTGGAGCAGGGCCGGTTGATAGCGGCTATCGCCGGGACGCAGGTCCGGCTCGATGTCGACGATCTGCCGGCGGATGCGCGGGAGCGCTGCTGGCTGGGCGTGCGGCCGGACGATGTCGCGGTGACGCGCCATGGCGGTGAAGGCGCGATCCCCGCGCGCACCGTCGCCGTCACCCCGATTCATGAGCGTGCCGTGGTGCTGCTGCGCTTTGCTGACGGATCCGAGTGGCTGGCGGCGCTGGCGCCCGAGGCGCTGGAAGCCGGCGCCGACGAGGACGTGTTCGTGCGGTTCGTGCCTGAAGCGGCGCTGCTGTTCGACCATGCGACGGGAGACCGTATTGGTGTCTTGCCGCGTCGGCAGGCGGCGTGAGGATGTGAGATGGGCATGCTCGAGATCCGCAACGTCGACAAGGTCTATCACAGCCGAAGCAAGGCGCCGGTTCACGCGGTGCGCGCGCTCGACATGGAGGTGAAGGCCGGCGAGATCGTCGCGCTGCTCGGCTCGTCCGGCTGCGGCAAGACCTCGACCTTGCGCATGATCGCCGGCTTCGAGAGTGTGAGCTCTGGATCGATCGCGCTGGCGCAGCGGCCGATCCATGATCTGGCGCCGGCGAAGCGCAGGGTCGCGATGGCGTTCGAAGGCTATTCGCTGTATCCGCCGCTGACGGTGCGCGAGAATATCGCCTTCGCCCTGAAGGCGCAGCAGTTGTCGCGCGTCGAGATCGCCCACCGCGTCGACAGCATCGCCCACCTGGTCGAGATCGAGGACATTCTCGATCATCATCCGCGCGCGCTCTCCGGCGGCCAGCAGCAGCGGGTGTCGCTGGCGCGGGCGCTGGTACGCGATGCCGACCTTTATCTGCTCGACGAGCCGATGGGCCAGTTGGAGCCGCAATTGCGCGCGGTGCTGCGCGGCCGCATCAAGGGCCTGCTCGCCGAGCGCGGCATGACCGCGATCTTCGTGACCCATGACCAGACCGAGGCGAGCGCGCTCGCTGATCGCATCGCCGTCATGGAGGATGGCGTGCTGCAGCAGTTCGCTGGGGAACGCGAGCTGAAGAACCGTCCGGCCAATCTGTTCGTCGCGAGCTTCATCGGCGAGCCGCCGATGAATCTGCTGGAGACTGTGGTCACGCAGGACGAAGCGAGGTTTCGCCTGGCGGTGGGTTCCGAGATGGCGTTTGAAATTCCCCGGCAGACGCTGGACGTGACGGGACAACAGGCACTGGCGCAGGCCGATCGGATCAAGGTCGGCATCCGGCCGCAGCGGATCGCGATCGGCAGCGGCGAGGCGAGGCTGCGCGTGGTCTCCAACCAGTGGCTCGGCGATCAGTCGCACATTGCGGGCGAGTGCGCCGGTCATCTGCTGGTCGCGGTGACATCGAGCAGGGTGGCGGCGCGGCCGGGCGACGTCGTGCCCTGCGCGCTGGAGTCACGCCATCTCCACATATTCGGCGCCGACGGCATCTGCGTCCGCCACGCGGAGGCGCGCTGACCATGACCTCGGCTGCGACCCGCGACGTGATCATCGGCATCGACGCCGGGACCTCGGTGATCAAGGCGGTCGCGTTTGCGCGGGATGGCCGCCAGCTCGGCGAGTTCGCGATTCCGAACAGCTACACCACCTTGCCCGGTGGTCGTGTCGAGCAGGACATGGAGCGGACGTGGACCGACACTGTCGCGGCGTTGCGCGGCCTGGGCGGCGCGCTGCCGGACCTGTCCCGTCGCGTCGCCGCGATCGCCGTGACCGGGCAGGGCGACGGCACCTGGCTGATCGACGCGGACGGCCGTCCAGTCGCGCCCGCGCTGCTTTGGCTCGACTCGCGCGCGGCAGGCTTCGTTGAGACCTTCCGGGGCGGCGAGCGCAACGCCGCGCATTACCTGCGCACCGGATCGGGGCTCAACGCCTGCCAGCAGGGGCCGCAACTGGCCTGGCTGCAGGCGCATGACGCGGAGCTGCTGGGACGCGCGGGCACGGCGTTCCACTGCAAGGATTGGCTCTACTTCAAGCTGACCGGCAAGAGGGCGACCGATCCGTCCGAAGCGACGTTCTCCTGCGGTGACTTTCGCAGGCGCGGCTTCGACGGCGAAGCCGCGCGTCTCGTCGGCATTGCCGATTCCGCGCGCCTGTTTCCAGATGTCGTCGATGGTGTCATGACGACGCATGGCTTGACCGCGGCGGCTGCGGCAGAGACGGGCTTGCCCGATGGCGTGCCGGTGTCGCTCGGCTATGTCGACGTCATCTGCAATGCGCTTGGCGGCGGGCTGTATGATCCCGCACCCGACGTCGGCTGCACCATTATCGGTTCGACCGGCATGCACATGCGGCTGGTGAATGGCGCCGATGCGGTCAAGCTGAACGCCGAGGCGACCGGCTATACGATGCCCTTCCCGGTGCCCGGTCACTATGCGCAGATGCAGTCGACCATGGCCGCGACCTTGAACATCGACTGGCTGCTCGACGTCGCGCGCGGCGTGCTCGCCATGGAAGGCATCGCGAGGTCGCGCAATGATCTGATCCGGCGCCTCGACGAGCACGTACTCGCGGCGAAAGTGGGTGAGCTGCTGTATCATCCGTTCATCTCCGACGCCGGCGAACGCGGCCCCTTCGTGTCCCATCAGGCGTCGGCACAACTGATCGGCCTGCGCATCCGTCACGGCTATTGGGATCTGATGCGCGCCGTGATGGAGGGGCTGGCCTTCGCCGCACGTGATTGCTACGCGGCGATGGGACCGCTGCCGGCGGAAATCCGCCTGACCGGGGGTGCGGCACGCAGCCGTGCGCTCGGTGCCATTCTTGGCGCGGCGCTCGGCAGCACGATTCGCGTCTGCCGTCGCGAGGAGGCCGGTGCATCGGGCGCGGCGATGATCGCGGCGGTTGCGACCGGGCTCTACCCGGACATGATGAATTGCGCGGAGGAGTGGGTGAGACCGTATCTGGATGAGCCGCAAGCGCCGGATGCGGCGCTGGCGGAACGTTATGCGCAATTGTTCCCGGCCTATGTCGACGCCCGCCTCGCGGCGCGGCCGGTCTGGAAGCAGCTCGCCGCGCAGCGCACGGGTGCCGATCATGTCTAGCTCCATCGCCATCATCGGCGACCGCTTCATGCTGCCCTCGGTGTTTGCCGAGCGCATCACCGCCATCTGCGGCGATGGCATCGACATCCGCATGCTCGAGCAGCCCTGGCCGGACGAGCCGATGGAGCACGGCTATGCCGGCTCGAAGCTCGACGGGCTCAAGGAGTTCATGGGCGATCCTGATGAGCTCGCTGAGTTCATCGGCGAGGCGCCCCTGCTGGTCACGCATCTCGCGCCGATCTCGCGCGCGATGCTGCGGCGGCTGCCGAGCCTGAAATTCATCGCGGTGTCGCGCGGCGGTCCGGTCAATATCGACATGCAGGCGGCGCGCGATCACGGCGTGCTCGTCGTCAATACGCCCGGACGCAACGCCAGCGCGGTGGCGGAATTCACCATCGGCGCGATGCTCGCGGAGACCCGGCTGATCCGCAGCGGCCACGAGTCGATGCGGGGCGGCGAGTGGCGCGGCGATCTCTACCGTGCGGATCGCACGGGACGCGAGCTCGGCGAGATGACAGTCGGCATCGTCGGCTATGGCGCGATCGGCACCCGCGTGGTGAAGCTGTTGAAGGCGTTCGGCTGCAAGATCCTGGTGACCGACCCTTACGTCCAGCTCAGCGCCCAGGACCGCAACGACGGCGTCGAGCACGTCGCGCTTGCCGAGCTGCTGTCGCGCGCCGACGTCATCAGCCTGCATGCCCGCGTGACCGCGGAAACCACCGGCTTCATCGATCGCGACGCGCTGGCGCGAATCAAGCCGGGTGCGATCCTGATCAATACGGCCCGCGGGCCCCTGGTCGACTATCACGCGCTCCATGACGCGCTCAGCTCGCGGCGGCTTGCGGGGGCGATGCTCGACACCTTTGCGGTCGAGCCGGTGCCGCCGAACTGGCCGCTGCTGCAGCTCTCCAACGTCACGCTGACGCCGCACATCGCCGGCGCCTCCGTGCGCACCGTCACCTTTGCCGCCGACCAGGCGGCCGAAGAGGTTCGCCGCTATCTGGCCGGCGAGCCGCCGCTCAATCCCTGCTGACGACGAAAGGTTTTCGACATGAATCGCGAGGAACGGCTGATCCGCGAGAACATCATCGCCAAATGCCGATGGATGAATGCGTCGGGGCTGAACCAGGGCACTTCGGGCAACATCTCGGCCCGCTACAAGGACCGCATGCTGATCACGCCCTCGGCGACGCCTTATGACTCGATGAAGCCGGAGATGATCGCGGCGATGCCGCTCGAGGGTGACTACGGTTCCTGGGATGGCCCGTTGAAGCCCTCGACGGAATGGCGCTTTCATCTCGACATCATGCGCGGCCGTCCGGATGTCGGCGGCGTCGTGCACACCCATTCGACCTACGCCACCGTGCTCGCCATCGCGCGCAAGCCGATCCCGGCCTGCCACTACATGATGGCCGCGTTCGGCGGCATCGACATTCGCTGCGCCGGCTATGCGCGGTTCGGCACGGCCGAATTGTCCGAGCTTGCGCTGGAGGCGCTGGAAGGCCGCAACGGCTGCCTGCTGGCCAATCACGGCATGATCGCGGTCGGCGCCAATCTCGACAAGGCGATGTGGCTTGCGGTCGAGCTCGAGACCATCGCGAAGCAGTACTATCTGTCGCTCGCGCTCGGCCAGCCGCACATCCTCGGCGACGCGGAGATCGCCGAGACCGCGCAGGGCTTTTCCACCTATGGCCTGCAGGAGCCCAAGGCGAAAGCGGCGAAGCCGGCCAAGACCGCGACGAAGGCGCGCGCGGCCGCGCGCAACAAGCCAGAGAAGAAGCGCAGCAGCAAGCGATGAATGCGACGGGCTCACGCAGCGGATCCGATCACGGTCTGTTGGACCTCGCCGTGATCGGCGGCGGCATCAATGGCGCTGGTATCGCCCGTGATGCCGCCGGCCGCGGCCTGAAGGTGCTGCTGTGCGAGAAGGACGATTTTGCCCAGGGCACCTCGTCCCGTTCGGGCAAGCTGATCCATGGCGGTCTGCGCTATCTTGAGTACTACGAATTCCGCCTGGTGCGCGAAGCGCTGATCGAGCGCGAGGTGCTGCTGGCCTCGGCGCCGCACATCATCTGGCCGATGCGCTTCGTGCTGCCGCACTCGCCGGAGCAGCGTCCCGCCTGGCTGGTGCGCACCGGGCTGTTCCTCTATGACCATCTCGGCGGCCGCAAGCAGCTGCCGGCCAGCCGCAACCTCGATCTCGCGCATGAGCCGGAGGGTGCGCCGCTGCGCCCCGAGTTCCGGCGCGGTTTTGAATATTCGGATTGCTGGGTCGACGATGCCCGGCTGGTGATCCTCAATCTCGTCGATGCTGCGCGCAAGGGCGCCATCATCCTGCCGCGCACCCGCGCCGTGAGCGCGCGGCGTGAGGGCGATGCCTGGCGGCTGGAGATGCGCTCCGAGAATGGCGAGGTGCAGATCGTCCGCGCGCGGGCGCTGGTCAACGCCGCGGGGCCATGGGTGCAGGATGTAGTGCAGGGTGTCGCCGGGCTCAACTCCGCGCACAATGTGCGGCTCGTCAAAGGCAGTCATCTCGTGGTGCCAAAATTCTGGAGCGGATCGCAGGCCTATCTGCTGCAGAACACCGACCGCCGCGTGATCTTCGTCAATCCCTATGAGACCGATCTGGCGCTGATTGGGACCACCGACATCGTGCATGATGGCCGCGCAGACGACGTCGCTGTCGATGGTGCTGAGATCGACTATCTGCTCGCGGTGCTCGATCGCTATTTCCGGGCCGCGCCGGGCAAGGGTGATATCATTCACGCCTTCTCCGGGGTGCGGCCGCTCTACGATGACAACGCCGACAATCCGTCGGCAGTGACGCGCGACTACGTGTTCGAGGTGCACGGTGCACCCGGGCAGCCGCCGCTGCTGTCGATCTTCGGCGGCAAGATCACGACGTTTCGCCGGCTCGCCGAGCAGGCGATGGAACGCCTCGCGCCGTGGTTTCCGCAGATGGCGCCGGCATGGACGGCGGGCGCGCGGCTTCCGGGCGGCGATCTCGGCGCGCCGTTCGATCGGTTCCTTGCCGATCTCGCCGGCGCGTATCCGGGATTGCCGCGCGATGTGGTAGCACATTATGCGCGGCTCTACGGCACCCGTGCGCGCGATCTGCTCGGAGCGTCCCGCAACGTCGGCGATCTCGGCCGCCATTTCGGTGCCTCCTTCTATGAGCGCGAGCTCGTTTTCCTGCGCGAGCAGGAGTGGGCCGTCACGGCCGCCGACATCCTGGACCGGCGTACCAAGCATGGCCTGCATCTGAGCCGCGCCGAGCGCGAGGCGTTCGAGCTCCAGCTTTGATCGGGTCTTGACGCGTCGAGCCTCTCCGCGACCGCCGCAGCCCCTGGCGGGTGCCGATGACACGCCCTGGCAAACCGTGCTATCGAGCGCCCGCGATATGGATCGCGACGCGCCTGGAGACGCGGAATTCGGCACAATCCGGACCTTCGCCGATGCTTGACGCGCCGATCGATTCACAATCAAACCGCCCGACGACCTCCTGAATGCGACGCCATGCCGGACCAGATCAAAGCGAGAGCCGACCATCGGCGCGGTCCGCGGCAGGCAGGCATCGTCGACGCCTGGACAAGGTTCGCGTCCGGCTCCTGGATGGACCGGCGCTGGACTCCCTGGATCATCGTGCTGAGTGGCCTCGTGCTGGCGCTGCTGTGTGATGCCTTCGTGGCGCACATGCTTTCCGTCAACTATCGGGAGACCTATCGGACGACCGAGGCCGCCAACGGCGATCTCGCCCGCGCGCTCGAAGAATACATGCTGCGCAACATCCAGGGCGTCGACGTGCTCTTGAACACGACGATCGACAGTCTCAAGCAGGACCCATCGCTGCTCACCGCCGGCAATCCGGCGCTGATCAACGAGTTGAAGCGCAGGGTGGTGCCGTACCCCGCCGCGGGCGGCATCGTCGTGCTGGATGCGGACGGCAATCTGCTCGGCGACAGCGCCGGCAACGGAGTTCCCGGCCGCGAGAACAATTTCGCCGATCGGGCCTATTACAAGGTCCAGCGCGATGACCCCGGCCGCGGTCTCTTCATCGACGTGCCGGTGGCCTCGCGCGTGAACAGGGGTCGGTTCATCGCGGTCAGCCGCGCCTTTATGATGCCGGACGGACGATTTGCCGGCGTGATCGTCGTGGCTGTCGACTACGAGAATCTGCGGCAGTTCTTCCTGTCGCTGAACGTCGGGCAGCGCGGAACGGTGACGCTCTATCGCGACGACGGCACGATCCTGCTGCGCACGCCGCATGCCGACGATTTCGCCGGCCGCAACGTCCGGTCCAATCGGCTGTTCAGTCTCTATCTCCCGCAGGCCCCTCACGGCAGCTTCGAGGGCAGCGGCATGACGGACGGAACGTCGCGGAGCATCAGCTATCGCCGCGTCGCCGGCCTGCCGTTGGTGGTGACCGTGGCGCGCGACCCGATCGAATATCTGGCCGGCTGGAAAAACAATGCGCTGTACTACAGCGCCATCGCCGCCGGGCTCAATCTGCTGATCGCGGGATTCGGCCTCGTCCTGGCGCGGCAATGGCGGCTGCGCGCGGCGTCCGAGCAGGCGCTGCGCGACAATTTCGAGCAGCATCTGCTGGTCACGGAGAACGTGCCCGCGCTGATCGTCCAGGTCGGCGCCGATGGTGACATCCGCTATGCCAACCGCGTCGCGCGCGAATGGTATGCGCAGCCGCCCAGCGGGATCGGCCGCAGCCGCCGGATCGACGACTACATCGATCCGGCCCGGCGCGGCGAGGTGAGGCCGAAGATCGAGGCCGCGCTGGCCGGCCGGACCGCGGGCGGCGAGGAGAAGATCGCGTTTCCCGACGGCCGCGAACGCTGGTGCGAGACCATCCGGGTGCCGGATCGCAGCCAGGACGGCACGGTGCGCGGCTATTTCGTGCTGTCGGTCGACATCACCGAGCGCAAGCGCATCGAGGACGAGCTGCGGCAGGCGCAGAAGATGGAGGCCATCGGCCAGTTGGCGGGCGGCATCGCGCACGACTCCAACAACATGCTGGCGGCGACGCTCGGCAATCTCGATCTGCTGCTCGACGCGCTCCCGCCCGGCGAGAGCTCCCGCCGCAGCATGGTCGAGCGGGCGATCGAGGCGGCGGAGCGGGTCGCCGATCTCAACCGCCGCCTGCTGGCCTTCGCCCGCAAGCAGGCGCTGCAGCCGCAGGTCACCGACGTGAACCAGCTCGTCAGCGGGATGACGACCATCCTGCAGCGGACGCTCGGCGAGAACATCGAGATCGCATTGGCGCAGGACCCGATGCTGTGGCACTGCCTGATCGACCCGACCCAATTGCAGAACGCGCTGCTCAATCTGGCGCTCAATGCGCGGGATGCGATGGACGGCGGCGGGCGCCTGACGATCACGACGACCAATGCCGTGCTCGACCAGCCGCTCGACGACGGCGACGAGCGCATCATGCCCGGCGACTACGTGACGATCGCGGTGTCGGACATGGGAGCCGGCATGCCGCCCGAGATCGCGCGCCGCGCCTTCGAGCCGTTCTTCACCACCAAGGAGTTCGGCAAGGGCAGCGGCCTCGGCCTCAGCATGGTCTATGGCTTTGCGCGGCAATCGGGCGGCACGGTGCTGATCGACAGCCGGGTGGCGGAAGGCACCTGCGTCACGCTGTATCTGCCGAGCGCGGGGCCGGGCGTCGGCAGTCGCGCGCGGGCCGGTGCGGCGCGGCTGGCGCGGCCGCAGACCGGCGAACGGATCCTCGTGGTCGAGGACAATCCGCTGGTCGGCGCGATGGCATCGACCATGCTGACCTCGATGGGCTACGGCCCGGTTGTCGTCACCCATGCGACGGCCGCGATCGCCGCGCTGGAGCGGTCGGATCCGTTCGCGCTGCTGCTGACCGACATTCTGCTGCCGGACGCCATGACCGGCATCGACCTCGCGCGCGAGGTGCGCCGCAGATGGCCGGAGCTGCCGATCGTCTTCATGTCCGGCTTCGCCGATCCCTCGCTGGTGCCGGAGGAACTCCGGGCGACGACCGCGCTGCTCGCCAAGCCGTTCCGGCTCGGCCAATTGTCGGAAGCGATCGTGTCGGCCCTGGCCGGCCGGAAGGCGATCTGAGCCCGCGGCGATCATGCGGGGAGCGATCCATCATTCGTCCGATCGTCGGCGCCGTCCGGGCAAGTCGTCTCCGCCTCGCGGCGCGCGATGCGTCCGAGCTGTGCCGGTCGTTTCGCCCTCGAAAGCCGAGGGCGCGGGGAATGCCGGGTGCTGGCCGCACCCATGGCCCGCCTGCGAACAAGAATGCAGGCGGCAGGAACCACAGGTTCAGCCGAGGCATCCCGGCATTCCCCGCGCGATGGTTTTGACGGCTTATACGTCCTCTCCCCGGGGACCGGCTGTCTTGCCCCCGTCGCCCGCGCAACGCGAACGCGTTGTCGCGCGCTTGGCCTCAGCACCGGGAGGCCAGGACCCTACGATTTCGCCGGCGCAACGGCTTCGTTCGTCCGCATGACCTTCGTCACGCTGCGAGCCGCTGCGCCCACCGCATCCCACCCCGCGTGCCGTGACGATCGCGATACGCCCCTCGTGCCGAGGCGGGATGGGGAGATACAATCATGATTTCCGATAAAGCGAAAGAGGAATATTTTTCGCGCGGGGACTGGACAGTGGTGATGTAATTGAGCCGGCGGATGAAAAGAGAATTTCGGCGCAGGCGACCCCCACCGCGAAACCAGCCGGACTTCCGTCTAATTACGATGCGACCGGCCGCGAGATGATCGACGCCGTCCGCCGCGTCGTCGGCCGTCCCGACCTGCCGGTGAAGCCGTTCCCGTGGATCACGCTCTGGTTCGCGGCGCCGTTCGTGCGCTTCATGCGCGAGGCGATCGAAATGCGCTGGCTGTGGAAGCAGAGCCTCGCGCTGGACAATGGCAGGCTGGCCAGCCTGCTCGGCGCGAGTCGCATACGCCCCTCGATGATGCGGTGAGGGCGGCACTCGTGCCCATCACCTGAACCATTCACTCGCGAAAGGAGCGACCGTGATCACCGCATTGTTTGCGGCGCCGCTGACACGCGCCCAGTGTCTCATGCTTGTCCTGCTCATCGCGGCGCAGGTCGCACTCTTTGTTGCTCTGCTGATCGCGCCTGGCCAGGTTATCGACTGGTCATCCAGTCTGCGCCCGCCTGGCGCGGAAGCTCTGCCGCTGGTCGTGCGCAACCTTTCAGCCATGAAGGCCGGCTACTGGCGCGATGTCCTGAAGGCCTCCACTATGGTTCACGCCGTCTGTAAAGCAGCGCTCGACCCGCGGGGACGAGTTGCAGCAGAAGGTCGTAATCCGCGACGTTCGCGGTAAGGACGACCAAACCGAGCTTCTGGGCCTGAAGAAACAGCACACTGTCCTGAAGTGCGCGCAGCTTACCGTCTCGTTCGTAACTCTGAAGACGGCAAAGGATACCCGAAAGGAGTGCTGCGCGCCCGAGCGTGTCGCCATCAGGTGCAAAGGTGCGATGGGGTGGCATCGCTTTGATGTGCTTTCCGATCACATCGATGACCGGGGCTGTGCGCGGATCAGAGGGGTTCAATACGCCGACCGTGTGCATCAACTCCTGAATCGCAACTGTTGAGTGATTCACTTGCCGATGTGCGATCAGATCTTCGAGAATCGGAGGTGATCGATCCTGCATCTGGTCGATGTAGACGCAGGTGTCGAGCAAAAGCCCCTGTCCAGCGATCAGGGTCGCGTCAACAAATGGTAGTTGGTCATCACTTCTTCGGGGCAGCGTTTTCCACGGGTCGAACCGCGCCCATCGTCGTGCGGCATCGAAATCGAACGCCGCCACGTCAAAAACCGAGCTTCAGCTTCGGATCCGCCGTACCACGCGACCGTTTGAACACATCTGCGAAGTTGTCCTCAAGCGCGACCGTTGCGAGGGCGAATTCGATCAAGTCCGTATCCGTCTCGATGCCCGTTTGCCGCTTCGCTTGGCGGACAAGTGCAGAACTCACCCGGCCGCCGATACGACCTTGTTTGTCTTTCAGCAGACCCGACCGCTCGGCTGCCCGCATCACCGCCTCGAACCGCGTCTCGCTCCCGGCGAACTGGCCAGTTGCCGCTTCGCGGTGAATCCGCGAACTGCTGCCTGCCGCGCCCTTATCTCGGCGGGTTGGTGATTTGCCTGCGGGGGATTTGGTCATGGACGCTTCGATCATGTTAGACAAAAGCTGCTGTTGTTCAACGTAGCACTTCACCACACGGATATCAACGGAGCAGCAGACCGCTCCGCCCTCACTCCACCGCATCTTTCTTAGCGATCCTGTGCAGTTGCTCGAACAGATCCGACTGCTCGCTCGTACACAGGCACACGCCCTGCGCCGACGCCGCTTCGCCCGCGTTGAGGTAGGCGTGGCCCATGGTGCTGTCGAGATACATGCCGTCGCCCTCGTGCAGGATCTCCGGCGCGTAGAACTCGGTGTGCACGGCGATGGTGCCGCGGGTGACGAGGAAGTACTCCTCGCCGCTGTGGCGGAGCAGGGGGCCGAACTCCTCGAGCGTGCGGGCGCGCACCTCGGCGATCATCGGCACCATGCGCTTTCCGATCAGGTCGGTGCACTGATAGGTGTAGGTGTAGAATCGGGTGTTGACGATCTGGCCCTGGCCGGCGCGGCTGACGCTGCGGCGGGCGGTCACCGGGCGGCCCGGCTCGGGGCGCGGCGAAGCAGGGCTGAACAGCTCGGCGATGTCCATCTGCAAGCCCGAGGTGAGCTGCAGCAGCTTGTCATAGGTCAGCGACATCAGGCCGTTTTCGACCTTGGACAAGGTCGATAGCGCCATCCCCGTTTTCTCGGCGACCTGCTTCAGCGTCAGGCCGCGCGCCTGCCGGGCCGCCTTCAGGCACTGGCCGAGCTGGGAGTGCGGGCCTTCGGCTGAAACGCTGATGGCAGTGTCTGTCAAAGCGATCTCCGGAAAATCCGTTAGCGGATCAGGCGTGCCGATGGCCGGGGCAGTTCGGACAATCTCGCCCCAAAGCGCAGGAAATTCAATTGTGTGCTCCGACGTCCGAAGGTCATGCGTGGACAGCGGTGGAACAATGCGTTTTCAGGTCGTGCATTCGATTTCTTATATGCTAAATAGTTTTCCGAAACGGAAAAGAGAAGCCCTGTGCAATCGATTTGCGACAAGACCGCCGTCGAGCTGGTCAAGCTGCTGAAAACAAAGGCGATCTCCCCGGTTGCGCTGCTCGACTCGTGTCTGGAACGGATCGCGGCGGTGAACCCGGCGGTCAACGCGGTGGTGACCCTGGATGAATCTGGCGCCCGGGCGGCCGCCAAGCGCGCCGAGGCCGAGATCGTCAGGGGCGAGGACAGGGGGCCGCTGCACGGCCTGCCCGTGCTGATCAAGGACACCCAGGACACCGCCGGGATGCGCTCGACCTATGGCAGCCCGATCCTGGCCGATAATGTCCCGGCCGTCGACCAGGCCTCGGTGGGCCGGCTGCGCGCGGCCGGCGCGATCATCTTCGGCAAGACCAACACGCCGGAATGGGCGGCGGGCGGCAACACCCGCAATCCCGTGTTCGGCGCCACCGGAAACCCGTTCGATCCCACGCGCTCGGCCGCCGGCTCCTCCGGCGGTTCGGCGGTCGCGCTCGCCTGCGGCATGGCCCCGCTGGCCTCCGGCTCCGACACCGGCGGGTCCTTGCGCAATCCGGCCGGCTTCTCTGGCATTGTTGGGATGCGGCCGTCCTACGGCCTCGTCGCCAGCGAGAAGCGCGCCCATGGCTGGTCGTGCCTGTCGACCGACGGGCCGATGGCGCGCGACGTCGCCGACACCGCGCTGATGCTGTCGGTGATGGCAAGCGACGATGCGCGCGATCCGCTCGCCTACACCTTGCCCGGCGAGGCCGTGCGCGGCGCGCCAGCGCGCTGGGCGGTGCCGCCAGCGGTGGAACTGAACAAGCTCAGGCTCGCCTTCACCGAGGATTTCGGCTTCGCGCCGACCGAACAACTGATCCGCCGCGCCTTCCGTGCGCGCGTGTCGCGCATCGCGCCGCTGTTTGCCGAGACGCACGAGGGCGCGCCGGATTGCAGCGGGGCCGACGAGACCTTTGCGGTGCTGCGCGCCTCGCTGTTCCTCACCCAGCACGGCAGGAATTTTCGCGAAAGGCCCGACATGCTCGGGCCGAACGTGCGCGCCAATGTCGAGGAGGGGCTCGGCTACAGCCTCGAGGATTTCTCGCGCGCGAGCGCCAACCAGACCCGGATCTATCGCGCCTATCAGAGCTTCTTCGCCAGCCACGACGTGCTGATCAGCCCGACCATCACCTTGAGCCCGCGGCCCTGGGCGGAGCTCTATCCGGCCGAGATCGACGGCGTGCCGACGCGGTCCTACTTCCACTGGCTGGCGCTCGCCTATGCGGTGACCCTGGCCGGGCATCCCGCGCTCAGCCTGCCGCTCGGCCTCGACGACAACGGCCTGCCGTTCGGCCTGCAGATCGTCGGCCCGCGCGGCGGCGATGCGCTGGTGCTCGGCGTGGCCGCGGCGCTGGAAGCCGCCTTTGCCGATGACGCCGAGCTTCGCCGTCCGCGGCCGGATCTCGCAAGGCTCGCGTCGCTGCCGCCGCTGGCGCAGACGCCGGGCTTCATGGCGTGGGATTGAGGCGGCCCTCATGATCACTACATCCTGGAGCGACTAACGATGTCCGACGCCCCCTCATGGCCGTTCTCGCTGGTGCGCCGCGCCGGCGGCCTGGTGTTCCTGTCCGGCGAAGTGCCGGTCGCCGATGACGGCAGCATTCCCGAAGGGATCGCGGCGCAGACCGACCTCGTCTTCAAGCACATCGCGGAAACGCTGGCCGGCGAAGGCCTGACGCTCGACGACATCGTGTCCTGCATGGTGCACCTCGCCGACAAGGCGGATTTCGCCGCCTACAACGAAGCCTATCGCAGGCACTTCAAGGATCCGCTGCCGGTCCGTACCACGGTGCAGGCGCAGATGATCGCGGATGTGAAGATCGAGGTCACCGTCGTCGCGGCGGCGCGGACCTGAGGTAGGAGTGATGACGATGCGAAGCGCGATCGTTCTCGGTGGCGGCATGGTTGGCGTCGGCACGGCGCTGCATCTGCAGAGCCGCGGCTGGTCAGTGGCGCTGGTCGACCGCAGGGAGCCGGGCCGCGAGACCAGCTATGGCAATGCCGGCATCATCCAGAGCGAGGCCGTCCGGCCCTACGCGATGCCCTATGATCTCGCCGGCGTGCTCGACATCGCGCTGGCGCGCACCAACGACGTGCATTACAGCCTCGCGGCGCTGCCCTATCACGTCCGGCCGCTGCTGCAATATTGGTGGAATTCGTTCCCCGCGCGCCACGAGGTGCTGACGCGCACCTATGCGCAACTGATCGCGCGCGCCGCGCCCGAGCACGAGCCGCTGATCCTCGCGGCCGGCGCCGGCAACCTCGTGCGCCGCGACGGCTTCCGTGTGCTGCACCGGACGCAGGCGCAGTTCGACAAGGAGGCCAGGGAGGCCGAGGCGGTCGGCAAGGCGTTCGGCGTCAAGTTCAAGCTCTTGAGCGCGCAGCAGCTCAAGCAGGCCGAGCCCGGGCTGATCGACAGCGGCATCGGCGGCCTGCACTGGCAGGAGCCGTGGACCGTGTCCGATCCCGGCAGCCTCGTCGCCTCCTATGCCGAGCTGTTCACGCGTCGTGGCGGCAAGCTGCTGCGCGGCGACGCGACCACGCTCGCGCAGGCGGGCAGCGGCTGGGCCGTCACCACCGCGGAGGGACGCATCGAGGCCGAGGCCGTGGTGGTCGCGCTCGGGCCGTGGTCGCCGGAGTTCCTGACGAGGTTCGGCTACGACATCCCGATGGTGCGCAAGCGCGGCTATCACCGTCACTACACCGGCGGCGCGCCGCTCGATCTGCCGCTGCGCGATGCGGCGCGCGGCTATCTGATGAACCCGATGGCGCTCGGCGTGCGCATCACGACCGGCGCCGAGCTGTCATCGCCGAATGCGAAATCGACCCCGGTTCAGCTCGGCAAGGCCGAGGCTGCCGCGCGCGAGCTCATCGATCTCGGCAAGCCGGTCGAGCCCGAGCCGTGGATCGGCACGCGGCCGTGCATGCCCGACATGCTGCCGGTGGTCGGCCAGGCGGCCCGTCACAAGGGCCTGTGGCTGCATTTCGGCCACGGCCACCAGGGCTTCACGCTGGGGCCTGCGACCGGCCGCATCCTCGCCGAGCTGATGAGCGGCGAGGCGCCGAGCGTCGACGTCGCCGCCTGCGCGCCGGCCCGGTTCGGCGCATAGTGCGGGAGCCGCTGCAGCCCTGCAATTGCAGGCTGCAGCGGCGCCCGCCGGGCAGTCCCTTGTTTACCAAGCGGGCCTGTTCTGGCGCTGCAAAATCTCCACTTCACGAATTCGCAAGCCCGCTCTCCTAGGGTGACGCCGGTTGGACCAGGACGCGGGGGCGAAACGCGTTTCGTGAGTTCTGTCGTCGGCCAGTGATCCGAACATCATGTGGGGGAGCAGATGAACTTCACGGGCCTCGTGTACCGCTTCGTCTCGAATTTCGTATTTCTCGCGGCTGTCTATCTCAGCCTGAACTACGTCGAGAAGTACCAGAACCGCGCCGTGCTGGCGCTGGTGGTGCTGATCTATGCCGGCATGCGCGCCGTCACGGTGGTGCGCACCTTCCACTTCTTCGGACGGATCGAGAAGATGGAGTCGGACGTTCGCCGTCTGGCCGGCATGCTCGGCGACGGGCCGGTCGGGCAGGTGGTCAGCAGGCAGGTGGTGTCCGACGTCGGATCGCTGCGCAAGGACGGCGAGAAGAAGTCCTACATGGACCTGTTCTTCCTGGCGGCCGCCGTCATCCTCTGCGTCAGCAAGCTGGTCTCGAACTGATCGCGCGCGGCGCGGGCGAATCGTCTTCGCGTCCTCACCTGCAACATCTGCGAATGTTCAGCGCCGCCTGAGGCTGGCGAGGCGCACCGGGCGCGGCGCCGGCTTGGCGGCCACAGCCTTCGGCGCCGGGCTTTCGAGCCGGGCCAGCTGGCGCCGCTGCGCCGACAGCGGCGCGACAGGCGGCCATGCGAACAGATCGGACGCCGGCGCTGCCAAGGCCGGCGCCGCAAGCCGCCGCGCGAGCGGCGGACGCGGCCATGCCGGCTTCTGCGCGACACGTCCGACGGCCGCCGGCACGTCGAGAATGCCGAAATCATCCAGCCTGGCGCGGGCCCCCGTATCGGCGCCAGCGAGATCGACGGGCGCTATCCTCGGCCAATGCGCCACCGGGGTCTCGTCCGACGGGCGGTGCACCAGCCAATCCTCGGGCTCGGTCGGCGTCGCCGGAAGGTCCGGCGTCGCCGCCACGACGTGGACGACGCGGTAGTTCTTGGCCTTGAGCTCGGCGAGGATCTTCGGCAGCGCCGTCACGGTGCGCGCATGGATGTCGTGCAGCAGCAGGATGCCCTTGCCGCGCGCCTCCAGCCGCTTCATCGCGAGCTCGTAGACCTTGGCGCCGGAGATGTTGCGCCAGTCGTCGGCGAGGAAGTCGGCGCTCCAGAGCTGCAGGCCGAGCGAGGCGGCGTAGCTCTCCACGGCGTCGCCGCGCAGCAGGCCGGGCACGCGGAAGAACGGCGACAGCGCCGACGGATCGGTCAGCGCCGCCGTCGTCCAGGCGATGCCCTGGTCGACCTCGGGCTTGACCTGGTCGAGCGTCATCTTGTTGAAGCTCAGCGGATGGTTCTGGCTGTGGGTGCCGATGGTGTGGCCGGCGGCCGCAAGCTTCCGCACGCCCTCGGGATCGACCTTGGCCTGGCGGCCAATGGTGAAGAACGTCGCCTTGACGCACTGGTCGGCGAGGATCTGCAGCACCTGATTGCTGTATTTCGGCAGCGGGCCGTCGTCGAAGGTGATGACGACCTCGTGATCCCGAAGCGGCAGCGTCTCCTTGTACTGCATCGCGCCGATGCGCGGATGCTCGCGCGGATCGACCACCAGGACGCGCGACGTGCCGAGCGCGTTCGGATGCCCGGGACAATCGGCCACCGGTGCGGCCGACGATCCGACACTGGAGGCGAAGCAGGCGACGGTGCCCAACAGCACTGCGAGCCATGTTGGCCGTCCGACGCAAGCCCACCAACGATCACGCATCACGCTGCTCACATTCCCTTCACGGTCCCGGCTCCTTCGGCCAGGGTCTTCCACGGTCGATGATGTGTCGCAGCCGCGGGGGGCAGGCAAGCGACCGCCAAGACATAGCAGGGATGTTCGGCTGTCGCGAGATGACATCGTTCCGGGTTCCGGTTTGCCAGCGGCTGTTGCCGGATTGCAAGCGGCAGAAATCGCCGCGATCACGGCAGTCGAGCGTAGACAGTGGTCCTGAACGACGGATTAACCACCTTCGTGCGGCGGCGTCGGCGCGGCTGAAGGGCGCTCGCTATGCTCCTCGTGATGCAAATCCTCCGGCGGCTTCGGCACCACATGGACCACGCGATAGCCGTGCTTCTTCAGGTAGCGCAGGAACGCCGGCAGCATGGCCACCGTGCGCGGCTGCGGGTCGTGCAGCAGGATGATGCCTTTGCGCGCCTGGTTCAGCCGGCTGGTCAGCCGGTGGAGAGTCTGCTGCGGCGACAGCGGGTTCCAGTCGCCGGCCCAGAAGTCGGCGCCGAACACGACGATGCCGCGTGACTGCAGCAGGTCGAGCGTCGCCGGTGTCGATTCGAAATAGGGGAAGCGGAAGAATGGCGTCGACGGCGTGGTCGTCTCGACGCCGTTGAGCGCCTTCTCGTCGGCGGCGATGCCGCGATCGATCTCAGCGACGGCCTGTTCCGGCGTGATGTGCGCGAGATGCGCATGCGTGAAGGTGTGATGACCGACGGTGTGGCCTTCGGCCGCGATCTTCCGCACCAGCGCGGCGCGGCCCGACGCGGGCTGACCGACCAGGAAGAAGGTCGCGCGCACGCATTCCCTGGCGAGCGCGGCGAGCACCTTGTCGGTCATCGGCGGCGACGGGCCGTCGTCGAAGGTCAGCACCACCTCGCCGTCATGCAGCGGCAGCGTGTCCGGGAAGCTCTTCAGGCCGACGCGCGGATGTGTCGCGGCGTCGACGGTGAGAATGCGCGACGTGCCGAGCGTACCTTCGCGCGGGCATGCGGCAGGCGCGGCTGCGGCGACGTCAGCCGCGAGCAGCGCCGCCACGACGCCGGCCGCGTTTACCCATCCCGTCATCGATCGCCAAGGCCGCATCTTTTCCCGTTGCGCTCGCTGTTGCCGATTATGTAATGCGTGAAGCACAAATCAGACCATTTGCTCTGAAATCAAGCGCGTGAGGCACGTCATGAACGAGACATCGGACGTTGCCCATGCTGATGCAACTCTACGCGATCGCGCGCCGATGCGCACCGAATCCGGCGAGATTCGCGCCGAATTCATCGCGGCCATCGCGGCGGCCATCGCCGCCGAGGACGAGGCGTTCCTGCGCGCCGAGGTCGCCGAGCTGCACGAGGCCGATCTCGGCGACCTGATCGCGGCGCTCGCGCCGGACGACCGTGTCCGGCTGGTGGAGCTGACCGGCACCGATTTCGACTTCTCCGCGCTGAACGAGGTCGACGACGCGGTCCGCGAGGAGATCCTCGAGGAACTCGAGCCCGAGACCGTCGCGGAGGGCGTGCGCGAGCTCGAATCCGACGACGCCGTCGAGCTCTTGGAAAGCCTCGACGAGGAGGACAAGGAGGAGATCCTCGAACGCCTGCCGCCGTCCGAGCGCGACGCGCTCGCGCGCAGCCTCGATTATCCCGAGGGCTCGGCCGGGCGCCGCATGCAGCGCGAGTTCATCGCGGTTCCGCTGGGCTGGACGGTCGGCGAAGCCATCGACTACATGCGCGAGACGCGGGATCTGCCCGAGCGGTTCTACGAGATCTATGCGGTCGACGACGCACGGCATTGGCAGGGCGCGGTGTCGCTCGATGCGCTGCTGCGCGCCCGCCGTCCGGTTCCGCTGGCCGATCTGATCGACGAGGACCGCCGTCGCGTCACCGTCACCGACGATCTCGCCGAGGTGGCGCGGCTGTTCGGCAAGTACAATCTGGTCGCAGCCCCCGTGGTCGATGCCGAGAACCGGCTGGCCGGCGTCATCACCATCGACGACGTGGTCGACGTCATCGAGGAGGAGGCCGACGAGGATTTCAAGGCGCTCGGCGGCGTGTCCGGCGACGAGGAGCTGTCCGACAGCGTCTGGACCATCGCCAAGGGCCGCTTCAACTGGCTGCTGATCAATCTTGCCACCGCGTTCCTGGCGTCCTCGGTGCTCGGCCTGTTCGAGGGCCAGTTGCAGCAGATGGTCGCGCTCGCCGTGCTGGCGCCGATCGTCGCCAGCCAGGGCGGCAACGCCGCGACCCAGACCATGACGGTCGCAGTGCGCGCGCTGGCGACGCGCGAACTCGGGCCGAACAATGCGATGCGGGTGGTGATGCGCGAGGGGCTGGTCGGGCTCGTCAATGGCCTGGCCTTCGCGCTCGTCACCGGCATCGCCGCCGTGGCGTGGTTCAAGATGCCCGGGCTCGGCATCGTGATCGGGCTTGCGATGATCTCGAACCTCGTCGCGGGTGCGCTGGGCGGCATCCTGATCCCGATGGTGCTCGAACGGGTCCGCGCCGACCCGGCGGTGGCCTCCGGAACCTTCGTCACGACGGTGACCGACGTGGTCGGCTTCTTCTCGTTTCTGGGCATCGCCACGCTCTGGTTCGGCCTGAAATAACCGCTGCGCCTGAACGACTTATATCGTTAATCCGGCCTTAACGCGGTTCGGCGAGACTGTCGCTCGACACGGAGTCGGACGATGCAACGCTTGCGGCTGAAGGCAGATGGACGGATCGTGGAGCTGCGCGACGGCGAGGAGATTCCGCTGGCGCCCGCGGCTCCGCTCGAAGTGCGCGATCTCAGGCGGCGGGTGCATCTGACCCAGCAGGAATTCGCCGCCAAGCTCGGTGTGCCCGTCGAGACCATCCGCAATTGGGAGCAGGGCAAGCGCATGCCGCGCGGCCCGGCGCGCGCGCTGCTCACCGTCATCGCGCATGCGCCCGAGACGGTGTTTGCCGCCTTAGCCAAGACTTAAGCCAACCACGGGTCGTGCGTTGGCAACGCCCGGCGTGTGCCTACATAATGTTGCACGCGCTCTGGAGTGCACGGCCATGCTGATGATCGAGGCCAACGGTGCCAGGATTCCCGCTTTGGGTCTCGGAACCTGGGAGCTGCGCGGGCGCGCCTGCAGCCGCATCGTCGAGCAGGCGCTCACCCTCGGCTACCGGCACATCGACACCGCGCAAGTCTATGAGAACGAGCAAGAGGTCGGCGAGGGCCTGCGTGCGTCCCGCGTCCGGCGCAACGAGGTGTTCCTGACCACCAAGGTGTGGACCACGCATTTCGCGCCGCACGATCTCGAGCGCTCGGCCAAGGAGAGCCTGGTCCGGCTGCGCGTCTCAGAGGTCGACCTGTTGCTGCTGCACTGGCCCAATCCGCACGTGCCGCTGACCGAGACGCTCGGCGCGCTGGCGCATGCCAAGACGCTCGGGCTCGCACGCCATATCGGCGTGTCCAATTTCACGGTCGGTCTGCTCGACGAGGCGGTGGCGGCGTCGCCGGAGCCGCTGGTGTGCAACCAGGTCGAGTATCATCCCTATCTCGATCAGACCAAGGTCCGCGAGGCCTGCGCGCGCCATGGCGTCGCGCTCGTCGCCTACAGCCCGATCGCCAAGGGCAAGATCAAGAACGATCCGACCTTGACGCGGATCGGCCGCGCCCATGGCAAGAGCCCGGCGCAGATCTGCCTGCGCTGGCTGGTGCAGCAGAGCGTCGTGGCGATCCCGCGCACCTCCAAGATCGAACGGCTGTCCGAGAACCTCGACGTGTTCGATTTCGAGCTGTCCGAGCAGGAC
Source organism: Bradyrhizobium sp. SZCCHNR1015 (assembly GCF_032489875.1). Classification (NCBI taxonomy): domain Bacteria; kingdom Pseudomonadati; phylum Pseudomonadota; class Alphaproteobacteria; order Hyphomicrobiales; family Nitrobacteraceae; genus Bradyrhizobium; species Bradyrhizobium sp. SZCCHNR1015. Next base: position 313,946 of record NZ_JAUEYW010000005.1, on the reverse strand, counting down.
ATGGCCGACATCTTCGCGATGGGCAGTCCCGAGGGGCGGATGACCAACTTCGCCTTTGCGCCGAAATGGGATTGAGGGCGGCGCCCGCGCATTTATGCTAAAGCCTGACATGACGGGGCGCGGCCGGCGGGCCGCACGACGGCGGCTGCCGCATTCCCTGCCGATGATCGGAGCGATGGCGCGCCGCGCACCTTCGCTCATGCGCGGGCGTAGTGAAGCAGCATGGAACGTTGGCAGTTCATCCGTTGGGGCATCGCCGCGTCCGTGCTCGCGCATCTCCTGATCGCCGGTGGGGTCATGGTCTCGACCACGGTCCGGCCTTATGAGCTGCCCAAGAGCGACGAGATCGAGGTCAACATCGTCGACGCCGACGAGCCGCAGAAGACGCCCGAGCCCGTCGCCACGCCATCGCCATCCCCGACGCCGGATCTGGTGCTGCCGCAGCCGGTCCCGAACGCCTCGCCGGCGGCCGCCGCACCGCCACCGCCCAGTCCGCCGCAGGACGCCAAGGAGACCCCCAATCCTCCGATGCCGGCCGCGCCGGCGGCGAAACAGCCGGCGCCGGCAGCATCGCCCAAAGCGGTGAAGACGGCCGCAAAGGCGGAGAGCAGATCCGCCGTCAAGCCGGCGCCGCCACCCGTGCCGGCACCCGCGCCGACCTATGTGCCTCCCGAACCGGATCTCACGGTGAAGTATGGGGTCATGCTCGGTCTGCCCGAGCCATTGTCTCCGTTGCCGCGTCCCGGCGGCCCGGAGGACGGCAAGGACACCGGGCCGACCGCGACGACGAACCTCGCCGCCAATCTGGAAGCGGCCCTGCGGCAGAAGGTCAGGAGCTGCGCGCGGCTGCCGGCCTCGCTGTCGCTGTCGGACAACGTGCTCATCAGGCTGCGCTTCGGCATGACACCCGATGGACGGCTGGCGACAGAGCCGGAGGTGATAGAGGTCGTCGCGGCCTCCAAGGCGATCCAGCTCAAGGAGAGCGCGGTCCAGGCGTTGAATGCCTGCCAGCCCTACGCGATGTTGCCTCCCGATCGCTACGACGAGTGGAAGGTGATCGAGATGTCGTTCACGCCGCAAGATTTCGCCCGCTGATCTGCGGCCGGCGACGCATGAAGGCGGGCGCGTGGTCGGGCGCTTGTGTGTCGACGCAACGGCCGATCATCCTGTATGCGTCGCCGATAGCATGAGCGTCGACGGCGCGGCTGCGCGGGCCGTCCACGCCCAACACGGAGACGGTGCGACATGACGCTGAAGCTGGTGATCGGCAACAAGAACTATTCCTCATGGTCGATGCGGCCCTGGCTGGCGCTGCGCGGCTGCGACATCGCCTTCGATGAGATCGTGATCCCGCTCTACACCGACGATCCCGCCGACAAGGCGCGCATCCTCAAGCATTCCCCGGCCGGCAAGGTGCCGATCCTGATCGATGGCGCGATCAGCGTGTGGGATTCGCTCGCGATCATCGAATATCTCGCCGAGCGCTTCCCGCAGGCGGGGCTGTGGCCCGCCGATGCCGCTGCCCGCGCCCATGCGCGATCGGTCTGCGCCGAGATGCACTCCGGCTTTCCGGCCTTGCGCAACGAATGCCCGATGAATCTGCACCGGCCGGTGCGGCCGGTGGAGCTGTCAGCCGATGCCAAGGCCAACGTCGCCCGGATCGAGGACATCTGGCGCGACTGCCGCGCCCGCTACGGCCATGGCGGGCCGTTCCTGTTCGGCCGCTTCGGCGCCGCCGACGCCATGTTCGCCCCGGTGGTCACGCGCTTCCACAGCTTCGCCATTCCGGTCGCCGCCGAGACCCGGGCCTACATGGACATGATGATGGCGATGCCGGCCTTCGCGGCCTGGGTGAAGGACGGCCTCGCGGAGGACTGGGTCATCGAGCGGGTCGAGAACGTCTGAACGGTCTCGCCCGTTCGCGATTTGGTCCGTGGTGGACGAGCGCGCCCCGAGCCGCTCGTCCAGGAATACCGTTTGCGGACCCATCCCGTTGAAGAATCTCGCAATCTCCGCGTTTGCCACGTCGTGAGGTCGCTGGTCAGGGCGGGCGGCGGCGTGATATAAGCGCGATATTTATAAAGACACGCCGGCTCGGGCAGCGGGACCAGGGGCTCTTGCCGGCATGCGAGCAGGAGAGGGCGTTGAAACACAAGTTCCCCATTGGGGCGACCGTCTATTTCACCGCGAGCAACGTCTCGCGTCCGGCGGCCACAGGCACCTACGAGATCATCCGCCAGCTTCCGACGGAAGACGACGACTGCCAGTATCGGATCAAAAGCTCGACGGAAGCCTTTGAGCGGGTTGCCAGAGAGAGCCAATTGGCCTTGTCTTGAGAACCACGTGCCGCGTCGGCGGACGCGGCCGCCGGAGACGTAGCCGAAGCGAGAGGGAGAGTTGCCACGCGTTCGGGAGCCGTGGCGCGAGATGATGACGATTGCTGCGCGATCCCTTTTGGGGATAGCGGGTAGCTCCACACCATCCGGCGCCCGCAGGCGCATGGAATCGTCTTATTGTCTTGGTGGGGCCGCAATCGATCGGGTGATCATTTGAATTTGATGATCGTTTCACGGCCGTCCCATGTAGGGACGCCATCGGGGCCGCTTTCGCTGGCCCACGTCAGGAACAAGCGCGCATGAACTCGACCTGGCCTTCCTCGTTGGATCAGCTCTTGAACTCACCGGCGTTCCCGATGTGGCTCACCGTTGCCGCGGCGGGTTTCTTTGCGCTGGTCGTCCTGACGACGCTGCTCAGGGCCGAGAAATCGGTCGCCAACGGCGCGCTGACGGTGATCACGCTGCTGGCGGTCGGGATTGCGGTGGCGTCGATGATGCGGAGCCAGGATGCGACCCCGCGTGGCGCCAATGGCGATCCTGCTGTGACCGCCTCCGTCGGCCTCTCGCCGCCCGCGCTGGCCTGCGTGGATGATCTCGCCGGCGATCTGGTGCTCGCGAATTGCGAGAAGAGCCTGTTCGGATCGGCCGAGATGACGGCCGCTGCCGTCAGCTATGCGGCGGGCATGCTGAGCCGGCTGTCCCAGGTGGGCGACGTCGCCAGCGCCAACAAGGTGATGACCGCGGAGCTGCTGGCGCTGCGCCGTGCCGTCGAGCGCGATCGCTATGGCCTGATGGCCTATGTGCTGCTGACACGCGACCGCTGCACGCCGAGCGATTGCGTGATGTTCCGTGCCGTGGGCGATCGCCAGCAACTGATGAACAACATGGAAGGGCGGACCTATGAGGGCCTGGTGACGCGCTACGCCTCGCAGTGGAATGCGGCGCCGGGCCAGCCCGTCGCTGGAACCTTTGCGGGATTGGCGCCTCCAGGGGTGGCGCCGTCGGCGCCGAGCGGCAAGCCGACGACCGCGGAATTTCCCAGCTCGGCGAACACCCCGCCGGTCAGCATCATGAATCCCGAGCCGACGGCCTCGACGCGCTCGGCCGCCCCGGCAGCCGCGGCGCCGAAACCGCCGACGCAGCTTACGCCGTCGCCCGCAGCCCCACCGAGCGTGGCTGCCAGCCACGCCCAGGCGCCGGCGGCCAAGAGGGCCGCGCCGAAGCCGAAGCCGGCCGCTGCGGCGCCTCAAGCGGCGCCTGAGCCCGCCGAGCCGGCCGCCAACAACGAATAGATCCCGCTGGTCGAACCGCCATCATGCCTCTGCACCTGATCAAGCTCGCCGTCGGCTGCGAGTCCGTGAAAGAGCTGAAGGAGTGGATCGCCGAGCGCATGCTCGCGGCCAAGAAGAAGGGCCTGCCGCAGCAGCACGTCCATGTCACGCGGATGACGCCGAAACGGGTCGAGGACATCCTCGCCGGCGGCTCGCTGTACTGGGTGATTCGCGGTGAGGTCGCCGCGCGCGAGAAGATCGTCGGCATCGAGCCGTTCCGCGACGGCGACGGCATCGGGCGGTGCCGCATCATCATGCAGCCGAAGGTGATCGCGGTGTCGCCGCGGCCGATGCGTCCGTTCCAGGGGTGGCGCTATCTGACCGCCGAGGATGCGCCGGCCGATCTCGGCAAGGCCAGTGCGGCGGGCGTCGAAGCCATGCCCGAGCCGCTGCGCCGCGAGCTGCGCGATCTCGGGTTGCTGTAGCACCTCGACGTGCCGGTGGTGTTGCGCGTGAGCATCTCACGCGCGGCGGAAGTTCAGCCTCGCTCGCAAGGGCAGGGCGTACGTTCGAGGCGGCGTCGGCTGCCGTTGCCTCTGCCTTGCGGGCGAGGGAGCCGCTCACGGTGTCTTGGCGGACCGCCGGTCTCCCGGCGCCTCACGCCGCGATATTGTCGATCAGTCGCGTGGTTCCGATCTTCGCTGCGACCAGGATGCGCTTGGGTCCCGACTCGTTCGGGGCGATGGGCGCCAGCGTCTCGGCGTGGCGGACCTCGAGATAGTCCAAGGCGAAGCCGGCTTCGGTGATTGCGGCGGCGCCATCATCAACCGCCGCCTGCATGTCGTCGCCGGCGCGCAGCCGGGCCGCCAGCTCCTTCAGGACACGGTGCAGCGTCGGCGCCACCCGCCGCTCGTCTGCCGAGAGGTAGACATTGCGCGACGACATCGCGAGTCCGTCGCGTTCGCGCACCGTACGCGATCCGACGACGCGGACGCCGAGATCGAGGTCGCGCGCCATCTGGGCGACGACGCGGAGCTGCTGATAGTCCTTCTCGCCGAAGATCGCGACGTCCGGCCGGCATTGCGTGAACAGCTTGGCGACCACGGTCGCCACCCCGCCGAAGAAATGCGGACGGAAGCGGTCCTCCAGCCCGGCCAATGCCGCGCCTTCCGGCACGATCCGCGTCGCGAAGCCGTCCGGATACATCGCCTTCGCGTCGGGATGCCAGATCAGATCGACGCGCTCGGCCGCAAGTTTCGCAACATCCTCCTTCCAGGTCCGGGGGTAGGACCCGAAATCCTCCGTCGGCGCGAACTGAGTCGGGTTGACGAAGATCGAGACGACCACCTTGTCGGCGCGGCGCTTCGCCTGCCGGACCAGCGAGATGTGCCCTTCATGCAGCGCGCCCATGGTCGGCACGAGCGCGATGCTGGCTTTTCTCGCGCGCAAGCTGTCGAGCTCGCGGCGGAGGGCGGAAACGGTGCGGGCGACGCGCGGGCTTCGTGACATTTTTGCTCGATCTCACAGCGAAAAATTGCGGTTGCTCTGTTCGGCCTTGACGCTCGGGCGACCGCCCTTAACAAGGACGCGGCACGCCGCTCAGCATACTTGAATACGCCTGTTAGCACGTCTCCGCGTCCGATGCGGAGTTGGTAAACGCGCGCGTCAAGTAGTAGCGGAGGATGCTCCCCCGTGGGATTCACGATGACGATGCATTTCACTTGACCGCAGACGACCGTGACTCGAAGATGATCGTAAGAGGTCGACAACATGCTGGTGCAGACTAGCCAAGGACAATCGGGCTCGGCCCACGTGGTTGTGCTTGGAAACGAGAAGGGCGGGTCGGGCAAGTCGACCACCGCCCTGCATATTGCCGTGGCACTCCTGAAGGCTGGCCAGCGTGTCGCCACGATCGATCTCGATTGCCGCCAGCAGAGCTTCACCCACTACATCAACAACCGGAGCGCCTGGGCGCGCCGCACCGGCCTGCGCCTCGAGCTGCCGACGCACTACTGCATCCAGCTCGGCAGGACGTTGCAGATCGACGAGAACGAGAACACCGAGTTCCAGCAGTTCATGGAGGCCGTGAGCGCCGTCGAACGCTCGTTCGATTTCATCGTCATCGATACGCCCGGCAACGACAGCTACCTGATGCGCCTGGCGCATTCGATGGCGGATACGCTGGTCACGCCGATCAACGACAGCTTCCTCGACTTCGACGTGCTGGGAACGGTCGATCCCGCGACCTATGCCGTGACCGGCGAGAGCCACTATGCGGAGATGGTGCGTGACGTCCGGCGCAAGCGCCGCCAGGTGGACGGTGCGATGACCGACTGGATCGTGGTCCGCAACCGGCTGTCGATGCTCGGCTCCCGCAACAAGCAACTGGTCGCCGACGGCCTCAAGGACCTGTCGCTGCGGCTCGGCTTTCGCGCCATCGACGGCTTTGCCGAACGCGTCGTCTATCGCGAGTTCTTCCCGCGCGGACTGACCGCGCTCGACGACATCGACGAGGCGACCCTGGGCACCCGCCCCAATCTCGGCCACGTCACGGCCCGGGAGGAGGTCACCAGCCTGTTGCGCCAGCTCAAGCTGCCGCTGGACGAGCGCGGCCGCCGCCGCGCCGCAAACCGCGCCGAATGGTTCGCCCAGGTCGACAAGCCGCTCGACCTGCACGACATCATCAGCGCCTGAATACCGTCCGCATTCAGGCGAGACCTCGCCTGAGACATTGTGCGCGTTGAACGTGCCCGCGGCCTGGTTAAACAATCTCCTGACAGCGGTGGCGAGTAACGGCGCGTTCAGCCTGTTTGGGCCGGACGGAAGAAGATTTGTCTCAGGTCAAGGCCGTAGCCGCCAATTTCGCTAGATTACCGTCAAATTCATGACTGATTTGAACCTGACGTTCAGGGCTCAAGTCACAAGAGAGGGCGGTGGAACCCGCTCTGCTGCACAGCAACTAGGTGCGGCGCACAACGAACGGGCGACGGATTCACAACATTTGGTCTTCCTGTCACAGCGCCGTTACATATATTAAACAGAACGGGTCGCGAGAGTCTTACAGGTTCAAAACTACCTTTGATTGTGCTCCCGAGGGACGAACATGAAGCGTGGAATAACCGTTCTTGTGTCTGTCAGCGTGCTGGCGGCCGTCGGGTACTTCACCGCGAGCAAGTGGGCGATCCGGCACGAGACCATCAGGTTCTATGACGCCTCGCGCGACAACCGTCTGGTCGAAGTCGCCGTGGCCGTCCGCCGCGACAAGGAGATGCAGGCCGAAGCCGGCATGATCAAGCTGCCGGTCGCGATCCTCAATCACGGCAACACCGTCAAGTTCACCGAGTACTCGTTCCTGGCCAACGTATTTGCTGCGCGCGGCTACATGGCGGTCAGCATCCAGCACGACCTGCCGACCGATGCGCCGATGGTGACGAAGATCGGCGAGCCCTATGTCGGCCGGCTGCCGCAGATCCAGCGCGGTGTCGCCAACATCCGATTCGCCGTCGAGCAGATGCACCAAGTGCAACCGAATGCCGACTATGATCATCTGACGATTGTTGGTCATTCGATGGGCGGCGACATCTCAATGTATTTCGCCAAGCAGTATCCTGAAGACGTCCGCAAGGTCGTCACGCTCGACAACCTCCGCGTCCCGTTCGTTACCGACGGCAAGTTCAAGATCCTGTCGTTCCGCTCGAAGGACCCGCAATTCAAGACCGATCCCGGCGTGATCCCGAGCGACGACATCTGCGAGAAGGAAGGCATCACCGTCGTCAAGACGGACTTCCAGCACAACGACATGCGCGACACCGGACCTGACGATGCCAAGTCGTCGATCCAGGCCATGCTGGACAAGTTCCTCGCCGATAGCGACAGCACCAGCGACATCGGGCCGGTCAAGACCAATACCCCGTTGCTCGATCCGGGTCCCGTCGCGCCTTATGCGCCGGTCGGCAAGACCGCGACGCCGGCCAAGCCGCTGACGCATTGAGGGGGCAGGGGCGGGGCGCACGCCGGTCTCGCCTGATCCTTGCGGCCCTTGCGACGGGAACGAACGGCGTATCCGGCAGATGTCACTGCCGTCATTGAAGCTGTCCATCCGCCTGCCCACATGATGCGCGTCCGAGCAAGGTGCGTGCATGGTCGATCATCGTTCGAAGCCCGGTTCTGCCCCGATCACCTCGCCCGACGATGGCTCGCGTCAGCAGCGCTTGCCGGACAATGAGCATTCCACGGCAGACGCGATTGCGGCATTCGTCGCGCAGGCCAAGGCCATGGCTCCCGCGGCTCTGGGGACCAGAGGCCGCCTCGTCTTCGCGCTCGATGCGACCCTGAGCCGCCAGCCGACCTGGGACATGGCCTGCGCCCTGCAGGCCGACATGTTTCGCGAGGCCGCAGCCCTCGGCAGCCTCGATATCCGGCTGGTGTACTACAGGGGCTTCAACGAATGTCGCGCCACGGGCTGGATCTCCGACAGCGCTGAGCTCGCCCGGCTGATGGGCAAGATCGATTGCCGCGGCGGCAAGACCCAGATCGGCAAGGTTCTTGCCGAGGCGCGGCGCCATGCGACAGCGTCCGGAATCCGCGCCGTCGTGTTCGTTGGCGACGCGATGGAGGAGAATGTCGACGAGCTCTGTGCGAAGGCCGGCGAGCTCGGGCTGTTGAAGGTCCCGCTGTTCATGTTCCAGGAGGGCCATGAGCCCGCGGCCGAGCAGGCGTTTCGCGAGATGGCGCGGCTCTCGGGAGGAGCGTGGTGCAGGTTCGATCCGGGCGCCTCCGCGCAGTTGCGCGAGCTCCTGCGCGCCGCCGCGGCCTACGCTGCGGGCGGTCGCGCGGCGCTGCTCCGGCTCGCCGGCTCCGAAGCGGGCGCGGCACGCCTGATCGGGCAGATGAAGTAGAGATCGATTTCGGCCGCCGCCAACATCAAGCGCACCGGCTCGAGCCTGCCGGTCGGGGACGCAGTCGATCATGCTTTTTGTGCCGACACGCTCTATATTCGGCCCATGACACTGATCGCTGGCGCCGTCGCCGTCATCACCCTTTATCTGTTGCTGCAGATGTTCCGGAACGCCAATCCGGCGGCGCTGGCGCGCGCGATCAAGGTTGCCGGCGGCATCGGCTGCCTTGCGGTGGCAGCTTTCACCGGCCTTCGCGGCGAGCTGGTGGTGGCGATCCCAATCGGGTTGTTCGGGGCGGGGCTGCTCGGCTGGTCACCCGGCGGGCTCGGCAATCTCGGCAGCATGTTCGGGCTGGGTGGGCAGCGCTCGTCCGGTCAGAGCTCGCGGGTGCGCTCGCAATTCATCGAGATGGTGCTCGATCACGACAGTGGCCAGATGCTGGGCCGCTTCGTCGCCGGCATCCATGCCGGCCGGTCGCTCGACGAGTTCGATCTGCCGCAGCTCGCGGCGATGGCACCGAGCCTCGATGCCGACAGCGTCGCTCTACTTGAAACTTATCTGGACCGCCGGTTTCCCACTTGGCGTCAGCACGCGCAAGGCGATGCGGCAGGGCGGCAGCGCCGCGCGGCGTCGAGCTCCAAAATGACGGAAGAGGAGGCCTATCAGATCCTTGGCCTGCAGCCGGGCGCGGGGCGAGACGAGATCGGGCGTGCCCACCGTGCGCTCATGAAGAAACTGCATCCCGACCAAGGGGGGTCGACGTATCTCGCCGCCCGGGTGAACGAGGCCAAGGATACTCTGCTTCGTACGCATCACGGCTAACTCCGGCAACGCCACCAACGCCACAGATCGAAACTGCTTCCATCACAGCCATGTCGACATCAGCGGCTCCCGGCTCTGTCAGGCGCGATCGTGCGACATGGTGAAAAAGTTCTAGCGGCAATTCCTTGACGAGTGGTTTGCGCGAGCGCGTTCGCGGCGGTGTCGCACGCGCGCAAAGAAAAAGGCCCGCGCGTGTGTCGCGCGGGCCTCATATGTCGTGATGTCGGTGCGTTAGTTGTGCACGGTCATGCAGGAGATGTCGGCGCGCTTCAGCTTCTTGCAGACGGCCTCGGCCTGATCACGATCGAGGCCGGCGAAGCGGGCGCGGATGAGGGTCTTGTCGCCCTTCGCGACCGTCTCGGTGAAGGGATCGGCCTTGCTGAGGAGACCTTGTGCCGAGCTGCGGGCCGCCTCGATCCGCTTCTGGGCCTCGGCCTCGTTGTCCAGCGCTCCGACCTGAATGATCCAGCCGCTCCGCGTGACGGACGACTTGCTCGGGAGCTCCGGCGCAGCGCTCGCGGAGGCGATCTGCGTCGGCTGGGCCGGAGGCGCGGCATAGGCCATGGCCTGCGACGAGCCTGCCGGCAGGCTGGAGGCGGGCAGCACGCCGAGAATGCCGTTGCCGGTGCCATGGCCCGGCGGCTGCGGCGGCATCTCGGGGCGGGCGGCTTCGGCGCGCACCATCGGCGGCGCCGGCTCGATCGCTTCGATGCGCTGTGCAATCGGGGCAGGCGGTGGCGCCACCGGCTGCGGGGCCGCCGTGGCGAGCTTGACCGCGCCGGCCTTGACCTGAACGGTCCTGACCTTGACGGGCTTCATCGGCTCGGTCGAACCGGGAACGATCGACATCGGCTGGGTCTGGATCACACCCGATGTCATCGGCGCGGGCTCGACCTTCGCTTCCTTCGGCGCGGCCGGCGGCAGGGCCGCGGTGGCTTCCGACAGGGTCGAGATCAGCTTGGCGGCGCGGCTCGGGGCCGGGGCCTCTGGCGCCGCCGAGGCGAGCTGGACCGTGCCCCGGTCGTCGCCGGCATCGGAGCCGCCGCGCTCGCCGATCGCCGCGACGGTGCGCTTGGTCGCGCCCTTCTCGAGGTTCTCGGCGAGCAAATTGCGCATGATCGCGTCGCGCGAACCGCCGCTGCGGCCGCCCAACACGACGCCGATCAGATGGCGGTTGCCGCGGCGCAGCGAGGTCACGAGATTGAATCCGGACGCGCGCGTGTACCCGGTCTTGATACCGTCGACGCCCTCGACGCTGCCGAGCAGGTGATTGTGGTTGCGGATCGACTGGCCGCGATAATTGAAGACCTCGGTCGAAAAGTAGCGATAGTAGCGCGGGAAGCGGTCCTGGATGGCGCGGCCGAGAATCGACTGGTCGCGTGCCGTCGTGATCTGCTCGTCGGCGGGCAGGCCCGAGGCGTTGACATAAGTGGTGCGGCTCATGCCGAGCGAGCGCGCCTTGCGCGTCATCATCTTGGCGAAATCATCCTCGTCGCCGCCGATCGCCTCGGCAATGACCACCGCAGCGTCGTTGGCCGAGCGCGTCACCAGGCCCTTGATCGCGTCCTCGACGCGGATGGTCTGGCCGGGGCGCAGGCCGAGCTTGGTCGGCGACTGCTCGGAGGCGTGCTCGGACACCGGCATCTCGGTGTCGAGCTTCATCTTGCCCGACTCCAGGCGCTCGAACAGCAGATAGAGAGTCATGATCTTGGTGAGCGACGCGGGATGCCGCAATGCGTCCGGGTTGGTCGCGGTCAGGGTCGCGCCCGAATTGCCGTCGACGATGATCGAGGCGAAGGCCGGGCTGTAGCTGCCTTCGTCGGTATGGGGCGAGTGACGCGCGTGGTGGTGCCGATGACGCCGGCGCGCTTCTGCGCTGTCGACCGTGACCACTGCTGCCGTCGCGAGGGTGATCAGTCCGTAGACGCCAACTCGCAACAGGCGCGAGGAAGCCATTTTTTTGCGAAGCATGAAATCCCCGTCCAATTTCTGACGTGATCACCGGCTCGTAAGGCGAAATTGTGCCGAACGCCCCTTTGACCGTGCCTGTCGGACCTCCCGATCGTGCCGTGACGCTGCCTAGCATCGAAGGGCCCGAACTGAGGTTTTGTTAAGACGCTGTTTTAGAACAGCTTTACGGTTCGGCCGACGCTGGCCGGGACCACCGGAGAGGTTAGGACGGTCGAGTTGCCAAAGGATTAAAGAAACCTTGCGGCGATGGCCGGTATTTCTGCCGAACTGACCCGGGTTGGAGCGCCTGACGGTGGATCGGGGAGCAATGCCCGGGATGGTGCATTGCACAAGATTCTTGATTGATTTTGTGCGCTGCACTATATTGTGATCGCGTCAGGGAGCCGGGGCTTCCCTGAGGGCGCTCAAAGTCAGGGAAAGGAATGCCACATGTTTAAGGTTGAAGACTTTCAGAACTACGGCAAAGAGCAGTTCGAGACCGTCGTGAACTCCGCGACGACCGTGCAGAACGGCCTCCAAGCCATCGCAACCGCCTATGGCGACTACACCAAGAAGTCGTTCGAGGACACCAAGTCGTTCGTCGAGAAGCTCCAGGGCGTGAAGTCGCTCGACAAGGTGCTCGAGGTGCAGACCGAGTTCGCCAAGTCGGCCTACGAGACCTTCGTCGCCGATTCGCAGAAGATCGCCGGGCTGTATTCGGATCTCGCCAAGCAGGCGTTCAAGCCGCTGGAAGGCATCGCCGCCAAGTTCACCCCGCCGGCCGCGCACTGACCGTTCGCGCCCGCAGGGAGCACAAAGCCCGGCTTGCGCCGGGCTTTTTTGTTGGCTGAAGGCAGAGCGCTGTCGGGGGCCCGGCGCTTCTGCTATTTGGCGACCCGCAGCTTCGACAATGCGGTGCCGATCGAGTTGAACGTGGTCACGATCTGGCTCGAACTCGTCAGCATGTAGAATTTGTCGGGACTGCTGGCGCAGTTCTGCAGCACGGTCGAGGTCGGGTCGGCGGGCGAGCTCGTGTTCACCTGGATCGTGTAGATCGTGTACATCGCGTTGCCCTTCGAATCCTTGGTGTTCTTCAGGTTCGAGCAGAGCAGGGCCTGGCGCGCGTCGATCGGGTTGCCCGAGGCTTGCGACGAGCCGTTGCCGTATTCGGGCCAGCGGTCCTCGGTGTTCAGGCCGTCCGACAGCAGGATGATGACGCGATTATAGGTGGTGTTGACGTCCTCCGCCGGCGCGCCCAGCACGCCGTTCGGAATCAGCGACTGCACGGCCCAGGCAAGTCCGATCGCCTGGTTGGTGCCGCCGGTTGGCTGCATGGCGTTGACGGCGCTCTTCAGCGAGCTCCAGCTGTAGCTGAGCGGCACGATCTCCGCGAGTTTCGTCGAGGCCGTGCTGCTGCAGTACTGGATGTTGTTCTCCATGTGCTGGTTGGCCGGGAACAGCGTCGTCACGTCGGAGGTCGCCGGCGACACGGCATTCGCGTCGTTCGGCTGGGTGCGGTCGGCGACGCATCCGGTCCAGGTGCTCTTGGTGTTGGCGACCCAGGTGTGGGTGAAGGTGTTGACCTTGCACACCGTGCTGGATCCGCTTCCCGTGCAGCTGCACGTGTTGTTCGGAAGATTGCTGCCGCTGGTCGGGCAGCTGCAATAGCTGCCGGTGCACCAGTTCACCCGCGTGCTGGTCTGAACGCTGTTCCAGCAGCCATTGTAGTAGCTGTGCGAGGCTGAATCATAGCCCGGGCAGACGTAGCCGGTGTAGCTCCCGCTCGACGGAATCCTCGAGGCGCTCGAACTCCCGGTCGCCGGGTCGCTGGTGCAGGAGAAGTAGGGAAAGCCGTTGCCGGACTTGAACGGACAGGAGGATCCCGGTCCCACCATGTCCCATTGCGATTGCGTGTAGCTGCCGTTCGGGATTGCGGCCTGATAGGAACCATTGGCAGGCTGGATCGTGGGCGGATTCTGCCAGTCGGTCCAGTCGATCCAGTCCTTGGCGTAATTGCTGGCGCCGACGTTGACGACCTTGGCGAATGGAACGACCGAGATGTAGACGTCGCCCGGGGTCTTGGCCAGCGCGCTGAGCTGGTCGATCAGCCCGCCGCTGCCGGCCACGGCGTTCTGCAGCGCGGACATCTTGCCGCTGGACGCCATCGAGCCGGTATTGTCGAGCGCGAGCGCCACTCGCATCTTCACGTCGCCCCAGGTCGATGTCGTTTTGACGCCGAAGTCCATGGTCGGAAAGCCGGCAATCCTCATGAACTGGGTGACGATCTGGCCGGAGGCCGACAATTGGATGTTGGAGGCCGACGTTGTGGTCGAGGCGGTATAGCTGGCCGTCACGGTGACGTTCTGCGCGTCCGTGCTGGTGTAGAGCGCCTTGAAATAGGCGCTTGCCTTGGTTCCGATGTCGGTTGCGCTGATGGTGCCCTGCGCCAGGTCGCGCGACAGCATCAGCGAGGTGGCGTCGAGCGCAGCCTGCATCGACGACCGCGCGGCGTTCAGCCGGCTGTAGTCGACGCCTGCGCCGACGAAGGCCAGGATGGGGACGAGCGAGATGGCGAATAGCATGGAGATGTTGCCACCGCGGTCGAAGGCGAACCGTCGGACGGCGCGGCGGCAGAAACGAATGAAGGAGACATCGGTCATGTCGCTCACCAATTATGGTTTTCTGCAGGTGTTTTCGGTTCAGCTTCGTCAAGGCCGGGTAAATCGAAACCGCGAAACACCGGGCCAATGCCCGCAGCCTGGCGCCGCGCCCGCAACCGAGCTGGTTCCCTGTCAATGCCCGCTGAATGGGCTTTGTAAAATGCGACCGGTTTGATTAACCTTGCGCCTCATCGCCGGGGCAGGGAATCGGTCCTGCCGGAGCGTCGGTCCGTCCTGGGCCTGCGCTTGCGGCAAACCGGTCGCTGACCCATATTCCTGGTGTCGGTCCGACCGGACCGGTCGGCTGGGACAGGCGATCTGGAAAGCAGGACCGGGTGGCGGAAAGCGGCCCGGCAGGGGACAGGTCGGGGCGCCCCTTATGAGAGCAACCCTCCGAGGGAAACTCTTTATTGGGAGCCTCGCAGCCATATCTAACGCGTGCAAGATGTCGCAGCCAACTTCCAGATTGAACCGATCCGCGCCCAGGATGAGCAATAACGACAACAAGTCCGGTGGCACCGGTGGCCCGGTCACGTCCGTGATCACCAAGGTCAAGCCGAAGACCAAGCGCCCCAACCTCTACCGCGTCCTGATCCTGAACGACGATTACACGCCGATGGAATTCGTCGTTCACGTCCTGGAGAAGTTCTTCAACAAGGACGTCGAGGCCGCGACCAAGATCATGCTCCACGTGCACCATCACGGCATCGGGGAGTGCGGCGTCTTCACCTACGAGATCGCCGAGACCAAGGTGACGCAGGTGATGGACTTCGCCCGCAAGCACCAGCATCCGTTGCAGTGTGTGATGGAGAAGAAATAGCCGGCTCCCTCCGCGAAGAGAGCCGCCGACGCGCGCGTCTGCGAGCCAGGGGGGCGGGGGCTCCGGCTGCTCGGGGGGCTGCCCGACTGATCGCCGCGAATCGGCGTCGGACGAAGGATCCTCGAAGGCCGCAGATTGCTGCAGACGAGGTCAGCGCGATCCGGCAGGTTTCACGTTTCGCCCGAAGAATTACGGCCGCTCCGGTCCTTATCTCTTCCCGCTCGGCGGCCTGCGACGTTCGGTTGGCGCAAGCCCGATTTGCCGCAATGGGAACGGGTTTTGCATTGACGATCCGGTGAACCCGTAATCGAGCGGCTCGGCCGGTCTTTTGTCGCACTCGGTTATAACTATATTTGACGAAGGTTGTTGTTGCCTGACCGGGCGGCGGCGATCATGATGGCAAGGGGCCACAGAGGACGCGCATGCCGACTTTTTCTCAAAGCCTTGAACAATCCCTGCATCGTGCGCTGGCGATCGCCAACGAGCGTCATCATCAATACGCGACACTGGAACATCTCCTTCTGTCCTTGATCGATGACAGCGATGCCGCGGCCGTGATGCGCGCGTGCAGCGTCGACCTCGACAAGCTGCGCGGCAGTCTCGTGAACTACCTCGAAACCGAGTTCGAAAATCTGGTCACCGACGGCAGCGACGACGCCAAGCCGACCGCAGGTTTCCAGCGTGTGATCCAGCGCGCCGTGATCCACGTTCAGTCGTCGGGCCGCGAAGAGGTCACCGGCGCCAACGTGCTGATCGCGATCTTCGCCGAGCGTGAGAGCCACGCCGCGTACTTCCTGCAGGAGCAGGACATGACGCGCTACGATGCCGTGAACTACATCAGCCACGGCATCGCCAAGCGTCCTGGTGTCTCCGAAGCGCGCCCGGTTCGTGGCGTCGACGAGGAGACCGAAGCCAAGGGCAACGAGGACTCCAAGAAAAAGGGCGAGGCGCTGGAAACCTATTGCGTCAATCTCAACAAGAAGGCGCGTGACGGCAAGATCGATCCGGTGATCGGCCGCAACTCCGAGATCAACCGCGCCATCCAGGTGCTGTGCCGGCGCCAGAAGAACAACCCGCTGTTCGTCGGCGAAGCCGGCGTCGGCAAGACGGCGATCGCCGAGGGCCTCGCCAAGCGCATCGTCGACAGCGAAGTTCCCGAGGTGCTGTCGGCCGCGACCGTGTTCTCGCTCGACATGGGCACCTTGCTCGCGGGCACGCGCTATCGCGGCGACTTCGAGGAGCGCCTGAAGCAGGTGCTGAAGGAGCTCGAGGCGCATCCGAACGCGATCCTGTTCATCGACGAGATCCACACCGTGATCGGTGCCGGTGCGACGTCGGGCGGCGCGATGGATGCGTCCAACCTGCTCAAGCCGGCGCTGGCCTCGGGCTCGATCCGCTGCATGGGCTCGACGACCTACAAGGAGTATCGCCAGCATTTCGAGAAGGACCGTGCGCTGGTGCGCCGGTTCCAGAAGATCGACGTCAACGAGCCGTCGGTCGAGGATGCGATCGCGATCCTGAAGGGGCTGAAGCCGTACTTCGAGGACTATCACCGGCTGAAATACACCAACGAGGCCATCGAGGCCGCGGTGCAGCTGTCGTCGCGCTACATCCATGACCGCAAGCTGCCGGACAAGGCGATCGACGTGATCGACGAATCCGGTGCGGCGCAGATGCTGCTGGCCGAGAACAAGCGCAAGAAGACGATCGGCATCAAGGAGATCGAGACCACGATCGCCACGATGGCGCGGATCCCGCCGAAGAGCGTGTCGAAGGACGACGCCGAGGTGCTCAAGCATCTCGAGCAGACCCTCAAGCGCGTGGTGTTCGGCCAGGACAAGGCGATCGATTCGCTGTCGGCCTCGATCAAGCTGGCGCGGGCCGGCCTGCGCGAGCCGGAGAAGCCGATCGGCTGCTACCTGTTCTCGGGTCCGACCGGCGTCGGCAAGACCGAGGTCGCCAAGCAGCTCGCCTCGACCCTCGGCGTCGAGCTCCTGCGCTTCGACATGTCGGAGTACATGGAGCGGCACACGGTGTCGCGCCTGATCGGCGCGCCTCCCGGCTATGTCGGCTTCGACCAGGGCGGCCTCCTGACCGACGGCGTCGACCAGCATCCGCATTGCGTGGTGCTGCTGGACGAGATCGAGAAGGCGCATCCGGATCTCTACAATGTTCTGCTGCAGATCATGGATCACGGCCGGCTCACCGACCACAACGGCAAGCAGGTCAACTTCCGCAACGTGATCCTGATCATGACCACGAATGCAGGCGCGGCCGACATGGCCAAGCAGGCGTTCGGCTTCCATCGCTCGAAGCGGGAAGGTGACGATCACGAGGCGATCAACCGGCAGTTCGCGCCGGAATTCCGCAACCGGCTCGACTCCATCGTCTCGTTCGCGCACCTCAACGTCGAGGTGATCGGAATGGTCGTCGAGAAGTTCGTGCTGCAGCTCGAGGCCCAGCTCGCCGATCGCGACGTCACGATCGAGCTGTCGGAGCCGGCGAAGAGCTGGCTGATCCAGCACGGCTATGACGAGCAGATGGGCGCGCGCCCGATGGGCCGCGTGATCCAGGAGCACATCAAGAAGCCGCTGGCTGATGAGGTGCTGTTCGGCAAGCTGAAGGGCGGCGGCCACGTCCGCGTCGTGCTCGTCAAGGACGAGTCCGGCGTCGAGGAGAAGATCGGCTTCGAGTTCGTCGAGGGCCCGGTCACGCCGAAGTCCGAAGTTCCGGCGGCGCGCAAGCGCAAGCCGAAATCCGGCGGCGGCTCGAAGGGGCCGGCTCCGAAGGGACCGCTGGTCAAGGCGTAAGCCTGACGCGACGAGATGAGTACGAAAGGCCGGCCGTCGCGCCGGCCTTTTTCGTTGACGGGAGGTGCTTTGATGCGACGTCCGGCTCAGGCCGGCTTGACGAAGAAATACACCGTCAGGCCGCAGCCGACGGCGATGATGAAGCGGCGCACATGGGCCGGCGGGATGATCTGGCTGAGCCGCGCGCCGACGAAGCCGCCGACCATGGCAGCGCCCATCATCGTCAGCGTCTCCAGCCAATGCACGCGGCCCGAGAACGCAAAGATGGCGGAGGCCGTCATATTCATGAGCGCGGCGAGCAGCACCTTCATGCCGTTCATGGCGCGGATGTCGCGCAGGCCATAGAACACCAGCGCGGCCAGCATCAGGATGCCGATGCCGCCGCCGAAATAGCCGCCATAGATCGCGATCACGAACTGCACCGCCTGGATGGTCCGCGGCCCGAACCAGCGCGCGCCATCCTTTGGCGTAAAGCGCATGCCGAATGCGAACACCATCGTGGCGAACAGCAACAGCCAGGGCACCAGCCGGCTGAAGGCGGCCGACGGTGTGACCAGGAGCAGCGCGGCGCCGAGCGTGCCGCCGAGCAGGCTGATGATCGACAGCCGCACGAGGTCGTGACGCCACGGCGCCTTTGCGTCGTTCAAGATCTCACGGGAGGCCCAGGCGCTGACGAACTGGCCGGGGCACAGCGCGACGGTGCTGGAGGCGTTGGCGTCGATGGCCGGGATGCCGGCCGCAAGCAGCGTCGGGAAGGTCAGGAACGCGCCGCCGCCGGCCAGCGCATTGACGATACCCGAGCCGAAGGCGGCGAGGGCGAGCAGGGCCAGCATCGTCCAGTCCGTCATCGCTGTCGCTACTCGCCCTTCAGCCGCTGGCCGTCCTGGACGCGGACGCGCTCGGCGCCGCGGGCGCCGGCCGGCGACAGCCTGAGCATGCTCAGGAATGCGCCGACCAGCGCGAAACCGACGCCGGTCAAGAGCGACAGCCGCGTGCCGTCGGTCGTGTCGATCGCCAGGAACATCGCGACGAGGGCTGCGCCCGTGGTCTGGCCGAGCAGCCGCGCCGTCCCGAGCATGCCGCTGGCGCCGCCCGCGCGCTCGCGCGGGGCGGCCGCGATCATCGTGCGGTTGTTGGGCGTCTGAAACAGCCCGAAGCCGCAGCCCGCCAGCGCCATGCGCCAGACGACGTCCCATGCCGACGGCTCGCGCGGCAGCAGGCCGAGCGCACCGAGCCCGCAGGCGAAGATCACCAATCCGATCCCACCAAGCAGGCCGGCCGGCACGCGCTCGACCAGCCGGCCCGCCAGTGGCGCGGTCAGGCCGACCGCGATCGGCCACGGCGTGATCAGGAGACCCATCTGCACCGGCGAATAGCCGAAATGGCTTTCGAGATAGAAGGGGATGGCGACGAAGGCGAGCATCTGGCCGCAGAACGACGAGATCGAGGTCGCAATCGACAGCGCGAACACCGGGATGCGCAAGAGGTCGAGCGGCAGCAGCGGCGAGGCCATGTGGGTCTGGCGCCAGACCAGCCACACGCCGGCCGTGATGGCGACGACGAACTCGATCGCGCAGGTCACCAGCGCCTCGCCATGGCCGAGGCTGTCCACGGCGGCGATCAGGAAGCCGAAGGCGACC
The DNA here is from genome assembly GCF_032489875.1 of Bradyrhizobium sp. SZCCHNR1015. NCBI lineage: Bacteria > Pseudomonadati > Pseudomonadota > Alphaproteobacteria > Hyphomicrobiales > Nitrobacteraceae > Bradyrhizobium > Bradyrhizobium sp. SZCCHNR1015. The sequence continues at coordinate 294,739 of NZ_JAUEYW010000005.1, read as the reverse complement.
GCGCTCAGCGCCGCGCTCTGCCAGTCGAACATGTGCGGGGCGCGCGGCGTATGCGGCAGGAAGCGGAAGCCGAAGACGAAGGTGACGATGCCGAGCGGCACGTTGATCGCGAACAGCCACGGCCAGCTGCCGACGGCGAGAATGCCGGCGGCGATGGTCGGACCGACCGCGGCGGACACTGCGACCACCATCGCATTGATGCCGATGCCGCGGCCGAGCAGAGCGTGCGGGTAGGTGAAACGTACCAGCGCCGAGTTGACGCTGAGGATGCCGGCGGCGCCAAAGCCCTGCAGGATGCGCGCGAGCGTCAGCAGCAGCAGGCTGTCGGCGAGCGCGCAGAACGCGGAGGCCGCCGTGAACAGCACGAGGCCGGTGAGATAGACCCGCCGATAGCCGATGATCTCGCCAAGCGAGGCCAGCGGCAGCAGCGAGATCGTGACCGCGAGCTGGTAGCCGTTGACGATCCAGATGGAGAACGCCGGGCTGGCGTTCAGGTCGCGGGCGATCGTCGGCAGCGCCACATTGGCGATGGCGCCGTCGACCACGGCCAGCACGATGCCGAGCGCGATCGTCACGATCGCCCAGGTGCGCTGCGGCAGCGGCAGTCCGTCGGCGTGCAGACCTGGGGTCGTCGGCGTCATCATGCGGGCTCCGGCCGCTGCCGGGCCGCGGACAATGGACGGGAACGGGCAACACGGCGGTACATATCCCGTTCCACGCCGGCGGAGCGCGCCGACGCGTCACCGCCGTTTGGGGCGGACCTGAATCGCCTTGAGATAGTTGGCCGCGGCTTCCGCCTCGGGCCGGTCGAACTGGAAGCTCGGCATGTCCTTGTGAATGGTCGACAGGCCGGCCTGCAGCCGCTGGGCGAAATCCTCGTCGTAGAGCTTGCTGTCACCGAAGGTCCTGAACGGGGGCGCGTCGGGGTGCGGGCTGGCGCCCGTGAGACCTACGGCATGGCATCGGCTGCAAAGGCTTTGCAAGAGCGCTTTTCCACGCTTCTGCTCGCTGTCCAGCGCATGGCTTGGGCCTGTGAGCAGGCACGTCAAAGCCAACCCAAGCCCTGCTCGCATGATCATGTCACGTTCACCCGACTTATCCGGCCTACCAGCGGCCGGTGGCCTTTCCATAGGCGTAAAGCCCGATCAGGCCAATGCTCACGATCGTCGAGCCGATCAGGATGATCAGATCCCAACGGGGAGGATCGTCATCATCCCGGTTCAACGTCAGCAGGGTAAACAGAGCCTTCAAGGCAAAACGGCGCATCGCAGATCCGGCCCGGCCGACCAGCGCATGCGGCCAGCGCGTTGCAAGGGAGTTTCGAGGGGAGTTTAGCGCTTCAACGTGCTGCGCCGCCACTCGCGTGGCGACAGGCCGAACTGCTCGCGGAACACGCGGCCGAAATGCGAGAGGTCATTGAAGCCCCAGGAAAAGGCGATCTCGCTGATCTGACGATGAGCCAGCATCGGCGAGCCGAGATCGCGCCGGCACTGCGTGAGCCGCTCGGCCAGCACGAAGCGCTGGAACGACGTCTCCTCGTCCGAGAACAGATCGTTGACGTAGCGCGCCGAGAGCCCGAGCTCGCGTGCGATCTCCGGCAGTGAGAGGTCGGCGTCGGACAGCCGGGTGCGGACGTGCGCCTTGATCCGATAGAGCAGCGCTGCGCGGTGGCTCGAGGCGGGCAGGGGCTGGGTGCACAGCCGCTCGGCCAGGGTCATGGCGAGCAGGTCGGCGGCCTGGTCCGCCAGCCGTTCGGCATGCTCGGGGCCGATGCGCTCGGCGCGCTCGCAGAGCCTGACGATGAAGTCGTGGGCGAGTGGCTGGAGCGGGCTGTCGGAGCCGAAGCTGATCGCCGTCACGGTCTCGGTCGGACCGATCCGGCGCTGCAGCATCTCGCGCGGGAGCTTGAACACGATCTGCTTGAACGCGGCGTCGAACTGCAGCTCGTACGGGCGGGTCGTGTCGTAGATCGCGAACTCCCCGGGCCTGATCACGGTGTCGCGGCCATCCTGGACGACGCCGCCGATCCCCTCGCGCCCGAGCGCGATGAGGATGAAGTCGGCATCCGCCCGGGAGATCCGCTGCGAGGTCCGGTGCACGCGCTGCCGGTCCGAGGCGACCTCGGAGCACACGGCCCGTCCCAACGCGGTGTGGGTCACCGAGCCGCGAAACGCGCTGCCGAGATCGGAGGTGCAATCGAGCCCGACATAGACGTCGCAGACGATGTCCTGCCACAGCGCCAGCCGGCGGTGGCCCGGGCTTCCGTCGGTGGTGAACAGGATCGGCATCGCTCCGTCTCCTCCTGCACCTGTGCCTGCGGCAATGCAGCAAATTCCGGGCCGGCTCGATCTTCGTCGCAGCCGCAGTCGAATGTTCGTTCCCTGGGAGACGAGCGCGAAAGCCGGCTGGCGTCAATAGTTGGGCCGGTCGCGGCGCCACCCGCCGCGCACGGGCATCAGGGAGCAGCAGCGATGGGACTGGCACATCCGAAATACAAGGTGGCGGTGGTGCAGGCGGCGCCGGCCTGGCTCGACCTGGACGCCTCGATCAAGAAGACCATCGCCCTGATCGAGGAGGCCGCCGACAAGGGCGCCAAGCTGATCGCGTTTCCGGAGGTCTTCATCCCCGGCTACCCCTGGCACATCTGGATGGACTCGCCAGCCTGGTGCATCGGCCGTGGCTTCGTGCAGCGCTATTTCGACAATTCGCTGGCCTATGACAGCCCGCAGGCCGAGGCGCTGCGGGCCGCCGTGCGCAAGGCGAAGCTGACGGCCGTGCTGGGACTCTCCGAGCGCGACGGCGGCAGCCTCTACATCGCGCAATGGCTGATCGGCCCTGACGGCGAGACCATCGCCCGGCGCCGCAAGCTGCGGCCGACCCATGCCGAGCGCACCGTCTATGGCGAGGGCGACGGCAGTGACCTTGCGGTGCATGATCGTCCCGACATCGGCCGGATCGGTGCGCTGTGCTGCTGGGAGCATCTGCAGCCGCTGTCGAAATACGCGATGTACGCGCAGAACGAGCAGGTGCATGTCGCCGCGTGGCCGAGCTTCTCGCTGTACGATCCGTTCGCGCCGGCGCTCGGCGCCGAGGTCAATAACGCCGCCTCGCGCGTCTATGCGGTCGAGGGCTCGTGCTTCGTGCTGGCGCCGTGCGCCACCGTCTCGCAGGCGATGATCGACGAGCTGTGTGACCGGCCCGACAAGCACGCGCTGCTGCATGTCGGCGGCGGCCACGCCGCGATCTTCGGTCCGGATGGCTCTTCGCTCGCCGAGAAGCTGCCGCCGGAGCAGGAAGGCCTGCTGGTCGCCGAGATCGATTTGGGCATGATCGGCATCGCCAAGAATGCCGCCGATCCGGCGGGGCACTATTCGCGCCCCGATGTGACCCGGCTGCTGCTCAACAAGAAGCCGCTCAACCGGGTCGAGCAGTTCGCGCTGCCGGTCGATGCGGTCGCTCCTGGCGAAGCGCAATCGGCAGCTGGCTGACAGGCTTGGCGAGCGGGCTAGGTCCCGGCCTCCGGTTGGGCCGGCGGCGGGGCCGACCGCCGCGGTGGTCGCTGCGCACGGCCTGCCGGTGCCGCCATGCGCGGCTGCAAGGTGACGATCACCGGGTTCGGCTTGTGGTCGGTCGCCGCGCCCGTCGCTGCGTCCACTCCCATGCCGATCAGGCCGCCCGCCAGGATGTTGCCGGCGAAGCCGGCCGCGCCGGTCGCCGGGATGTCCTTGGTCAACGGGATGATCTGGGTCTCGTAGCCAGGCTTTTCGATGGTGACGGAGATGTCGGCATTGCGCTTGGCGACGAACGAGCAGGGAGTCGTGCAGGTCATCGGCGCTTCGAGACCGGCGACCGTGGCCTCGGCGCCGGACGGCGTCGACGCGACGCTGATCGTCTCGGTTGTACCCCGCGTCACGGACGCGCAACCTCCCAGCGCGGCGCACAGCGCCACCAACGCTACAACTCTCATTTGGTACTGCCCCCTTGAAACCCGGGGGAACTCAAGCGCAACTGGAGCGGGACGGCAAGCGCAATCAGCATTATCCGAAGAAATTCCCGGGCGAGTTTCGCCCGAGTGTGGCTTTCACACCTGCTTTCCACGAACCTGCCGCGCAATCGCCTTCTGCGCATCGAACTCGGCGCGCCGCCGCGCCAGCTCCTGCGGCGCGAGCATGGCGGGATTGCTGTAGTCGCGCTTCCAGCCGTGATCCTCGCTCCACTGCAAAGGCGATTGCACGGTCGTGCGTGCGGCTGGTGAACTCTCGAGGACACGTAAAGCCAAATCGAGCGTGAAGGCCTGCGAGGCCGCGTCGTGCGGCTTGCCGGCGGAGTTGCCGAGCGGAAAATCCGAGAACAGGAAGCGCGGCGCGGCGGCGTGCTCGACGATGTCCTTGGCGCAGCCCATGACGACGGTCGCGACGCCGTTCGCTTCGAGATGCCGTGCCACAAGGCTCACGGTCTGGTGGCACACCGGACAGTTCGGCACCAGCACGACGGCGTCGATCGCGTCGGCGCGGCAGCGCGCGAGAATCTCCGGCGCATCGGTCTCGATCGTCACGCGGTGGCTGCGATTGGTCGGCGCGCCGAAGAAACGCGGTCCGACCGTGCCGATGCGGCCTTCACCTGCCAGCCTTAGGAGCTGTGGTAGCGGAAACCAGGTGCCGGCATCCTCGGCCGAGGTGTGCACGCGATCATAGGCGATGTGGGAAATGCGCAGGTCGTGCTGCGCCGACGTGTCGCCGTCATAGACGGAGTAGAACTTGGCGCCGCCATTGTAGGGCGCGCCGGGACCTTGATCGCCTTTGGCGGGATCGAAAGGCGCGGCCGTGGTGACGATGGTGACGCGCGACTGCGCGAGCGGCTTGCGCAGCGGCTGAAACGGCGCCGACGTGTAGTGGGCCCAGCGATAGGGCGTGTCATAGCCGATCGCCAGATAGTAGTCGCGCGTGCGCGCCATATAGGACAATGGCGCATCGCTGTCGGGCGCGAAGCCGAGTCTGTCGTCGGTCGGTGCGGTCATCCGTCGCGCTCCCTGCAGGACTTGGGGATTGCTAGCCGGCTCGTTCGCCGTGTCAAGGCGCCGCGCGGTGGAACCCCGCATGGTTTTCGGCTTTGTCTGTCGGTAGAATTCCAACCATTGCACCGCGCTCACGATGCTTTCCATGGTTTCCGTTGCTCGCATGGCCTGTCTCGGCCTTGCCTTGATGCTGACCATGCCCGTGTCCGGCGTGGCGGCGGAGCAGGCCTCCGACCGTGACAATGCGGTGCCGGCTGATCCGAAGGACGGCGCGCGGCAGGATTCGCCGCAGGAGGCTGCGAAGCCGGCAGGCGCTGCAGCAGAGGGCCCGGAGAACAAGACCGATGAGTCCAAGGAGAGCGGCACGCGCGAGGCGATCTGCCTGATGATCGAATCCGCAGCCAAGGCGAATGATCTGCCGCTCGAATTCTTCGCCCGCGTGATCTGGCAGGAGAGCCGCTTTCAGAGCGATGCAGTCGGGCCGGTCACGCGCAACGGCCAGCGCGCGCAGGGAATCGCCCAGTTCATGCCGGGCACGGCGAACGAGCGCCAATTGCTCGATCCGTTCGATCCGGTTCAGGCGCTGCCGAAGTCGGCGCAGTTCCTGGCCGAGCTGCGCGATCAGTTCGGCAATCTCGGGCTCGCGGCGGCGGCCTACAATGCGGGGCCGCGCCGGGTGCAGGACTGGCTCGCCGGCAAGGGGCAGATGCCGTGGGAGACCCGCAACTACGTCGCGGCCATCACCGGTTCGTCGATCGACGATTGGGCCGCGGCGGGGAAGGGCGGCAAGATGCCGCCGAGCCCGCCGCCGACCTCGTGTCATCAACTGATGGCGCTGCTGAAGCGTGCGCCGAACCCGTTCGTCCGCGAGCTTGAGCAGCATGTCGCGCTGGCGGCTGCGAAACCGTGGGGCGTGCAACTGGCTGCCGGCTTTGATCGCAATCGTGCGCTGTCGATGTACGCCCGCGCCATCAAGGGGCTCGGCACCATCATCGGTGACCGCGACCCCAGCCTGCTGTCGTCGGTGATGCGCTCGCGCGGCAACCGGGCGTTCTACCAGGTGCGGATCGGTGCCGAGAGCCGGCCCGAGGCGGACGGCCTCTGCAACCGCATCCGCCGCGCCGGAGGCGCCTGCTTCGTGCTGCGCAACCGGGTCTGACGCGGGACGGATTGCGCGCCGCGCAGAGCCGCGCGCGCGTGACGGCGGTTGACGCGAGCGGCTTTCGAAAGCCTTATCTTGGTTCGTTCCGCTGGGCCGCCCGTGACACTTCCTCCGCTCGATTCGCCGCAATGGCATGGTTCACTGCGCGCCTTCGGCTGGGGGCTGCGCGCGACGTCGGCGACCATCCTGTCGCTGGTGCTGTTCGTCACCTTCATCGGCATCGGCGCGCTCGCGCACGACACCCATTTCAGCATGCTCTGGGCGATCCTGAGCACGGTGCTGGTATGGGCCGGGCCGGCGCAGATCATCCTGGTCTCCACGCTCGGCTCCGGCCAGACCATTCTGCAATCGGCGATCGCGGTGACGATGAGCGCGATCCGGCTGTTTCCAATGGTGGTGGCGGTGCTGCCGCTGATCCGCTCGCCCCAGACCAAGCGGCGGCACCTGGTGCTGATCGCGCATTTCACCGCAGTCACCCTGTGGGTCGAATGCTATCGCTTCCTGCCGCATGTGCCGCGCGAGCGCCGCATCGCCTTCGTCCATGGCCTCGGCACCGGCCTGATGGGGATTGCGCTGATCGCGACCATCATCGGGTATCTTCTCGCCGCCAATCTGTCGCAGACCTTCGGCGCCGCGGTGCTCTTGCTGACGCCGCTGGCCTTCCTGTTCTCGACCCTGCGCAACGCCAGGGAGCTTGCCGACGTGCTCGCGCTCGGTCTTGGCCTCGTGCTGTATCCTCTGGCCGCCCAGCTCAACAGCGGCGTCGACATCCTGGTCAGCGGCGTCGTCGCGGGAACGCTTGCGTTCGGCGCGCACAAATGGCGCGAGCGGCGGGGGCTGGCATGAGCGACTTCATCGGCGATTGGCATGCGCTCGTGGTGCTGCTGGTGGCAGGCGTGATCCCCAACCAGATCTGGCGCCTGCTCGGACTTTGGTTCGGCAGCGGGCTCGACGAGGGCTCGGACCTGCTGATGTGGGTCAAGGCGGTCGCGACCGCGATCCTGGCGGGGGTCATCGCCCAGATCCTGGTGCAGCCGCCGGGCGCGCTCGCCAGCGTGCCGTGGGGCCTGCGCTACGGTGCCGTCGTTGCCGGCCTTGCGGCCTTCATGGCGACCCGTCGCTCGATCTTCGCCGGTGTCGTCTGCGGCGAGGCCGCGATGCTGGCCGGCAAATGGTGGCTCGGATGAGTTGCGCGATCTTGCGCGGCCGCAATTGCGGTGAGCCGAGGTTCGGATAGATTGCCGGGAAGACCTGAGGACTCCGCAATGACCGCTGATACCGATCTCCGCCCGGGCGAAGTCGCCATCGACGCGCCACAGCCGCGCGACGCCACGCTGTATTTCATCGGCCGTATCCGCACGCCCTGGACCTCGCGTCTGGAGACGCCGCGGCAGGGCAGCTTCGAGGGGCCGGTGTGCCGGCTCGAGATCTTCGAGCCCTGGGTGCCGGCGCTAGAGGGCATCGACAGTTTCAGCCATCTCCAGGTGCTGTACTGGCTCAACCGGGCGCGCCGTGATCTCGTAAAGCAGAGCCCGCGCCATCATGATGGCGAGACCCGGGGCACCTTCGCGCTGCGCTCGCCGGTGCGTCCCAATCCGATCGGCGTGTCGACGGTCCGCTTCGTCGCGCTGGAGGGCAGCACCGTTCTGGTGCGCGGTCTCGACTGCCTCGACGAGACGCCGCTGATCGATCTGAAACCGGATCACTGCGTGTTCACGCCGGCGGCGGCTGGCAAGGATGACAAATAGGACCGACAGATCCGGATGTCGAAGGTGAACAAGCGGCCGCAGAAGACGGTGACGGCTCTGGATGCGATCACGGCGGACCTCGTCGCCGTGCTGGTGGCGGTGACCGACGGGCAGCCCAGGATCATGACGATCGAGCACGCTGCGGCGCTGCCGAGCGGACCGTTTCAGTTCGGGCACCGCTCGCTGCAGACCGGCCTGCGCGCCTGGGTCGAGGCCCAGACCGGCCATCCCCTGGGCTATGTCGAGCAGCTCTACACCTTCGCCGACCGTGGCCGTACCGGCGATCCCGACGCGCCGCACCGGATCTCCATCAGCTATCTCGGCCTGACCCGTGAGGAGGAGGGGCGCGAGGGCGCGGATGCGCAATGGTCATCCTGGTACGACTACTTCCCGTGGGAGGATCATCGCGACGGGCCGCCGGCGATCCTGGCCAAGATCATCGCGCCGAAGCTGAAAGCCTGGGCCCGATCCGCCGACGAGCCGACGCTGCAGAAGACCAGGTGGCGGCGCGCCGCCATCACCTTCGGCCTCGATGGCCGCGAGTGGAACGAGGAGCTGACGCTGCAGCGCTACGAGCTGCTGTATGAGGCGGGGCTGATCCCCGAGAGCGTGCGCGAAAAGGGAGGCGATCCGATCGTGCCGGGCCGCGCCATGACGGGTGATCACCGCCGCATTCTCGCCACCGGCATCGCGCGGCTGCGCGCCAAGATCAAATACCGGCCGGTCGTGTTCGAGTTGATGCCGGAAGAATTTACCCTCCTGCAACTGCAACGCAGCGTCGAGGCCTTGGCAGGCCGGCTCGTCCACAAGCAGAACTTCCGCCGCCTCATCGAGCAGCAGGAACTCGTTGAAGAGACAGGCGCAATCGCTGCCGACACGATCGGTCGGCCGGCCAAGCTGTTTCGCTTCCGGCAGGGCGTTCTGGCCGAGCGGGCGGTGGTCGGAACCAAGCTGCCGCTCTCGCGGTCTTGATCGCCCGCTCTTGACAAGGCTTATGCTCAGGATAAGTATAAGGCATCTTATGCTCATGGAGAGTATAAATGGCCGATCTTGTCCTGCCCGCCGTCGCGCCGAATGCATCGCTTGCTGAGCGTCTGAGGCGGGTGATCCCGCCGCCGGAATGGGCTGTCTTCGAGGACGATGTCGAAGCCATCCTGGCGCTGAAGCGCCGGCGCAATGCCGTGGTGCTGGCGCACAACTATCAGACGCCCGAGATCTATCACGGCGTCGCCGACATCGTCGGCGACAGCCTGCTGCTGGCGCGCGAAGCGACCAAGGTCGATGCCGAGGTGATCGTGCTCGCCGGCGTCCACTTCATGGCGGAGACCGCCAAGCTGCTCAATCCCGACAAGACGGTGCTGATCCCCGACGTGGAGGCGGGCTGCTCATTGGCGGAGTCGATCACCGCCGCCGACGTCCGGCTGATGCGCGCGCGCCACCCGGGCGTGCCCGTGGTCGCCTATGTCAACACGTCGGTGGCCGTGAAGGCCGAGTCCGACGTCTGCTGCACGTCCGGCAACGCGCGCGCGGTCGTCGAGTCGCTCGGTGTCGATCACGTCATCATGCTGCCGGATGAATATCTCGCGCGCAACGTCGCCGCACAGACCAAGGTCAGGATCACGGCCTGGAAAGGGCATTGCGAGGTCCATGAGCGCTTCAGCGCCGATGACGTCCGCACGCTACGCGACAACCATCCCGGGGTCACCGTGCTCGCGCATCCGGAGTGTCCGCCGGAGGTGGTGGCGGAGGCCGACTTCGCCGGCTCCACCGCGGCGATGTCGGACTTCGTCGGAGCAAGACGGCCGGTCCGGGTGGTGCTGCTCACGGAATGCTCGATGAGCGACAATGTCGCCGTGCTCCATCCCGACATCGAGTTCATCCGCCCCTGCAATCTGTGCCCGCACATGAAGCGGATCACGTTGAAGAACATCCGCCATGCGCTCGAGACCAATACGCACGAGGTCACGATCGATCCCGCGATGGCCGAGCGCGCGCGGCGCGCCGTGGAAAGGATGCTGGCATCATGAGCATCGATGTTTCGAAGTTGGCTGGCCGTCCCGTGATCATCGGCGGCGGAGCCGCAGGTCTGACGACGGCGCTTCAGCTCGCGCCCGAGCCCGTCGTGCTGCTGTCGAAGTCGCCGCTCGGCGCCGAGGCATCGAGCATGTGGGCGCAAGGCGGACTGGCCGCGGCGGTTGGCGATGACGATGATCCGTCGCTGCATCTTAAGGACACGCTCGCTGCCGGAGCGGGATTGTGCGACGAGTCCGCCGCGCGCCGTATCATCGATGCTGCGCCGGCCGCGGTCGAGCGCCTCGCCCAGCTCGGCGTCGCGTTCGACCGGCATGCGGATGGACGCTGGCGTCTGGGCCTGGAGGCCGCGCACAGCCGCAAGCGGATCGTGCATGCGACCGGCGACGGCACGGGACGCGAGATCATGCGCGCACTGATCGCGGCTGTGCGGCGTTGTGCTTCGGTGACCTTGCTCGAGGGCGTCGAGGCGCGCCGGCTGATTGTCGACGACAACGCGATCCAGGGCGTGGTTGCGGTGCGCGGCGATGCGGCTCTGATCCTCGCCACGACACGCGTCGTGATCGCAACCGGCGGCATCGGCGGGCTGTTCCTCGACAGCACCAATCCCACCGGCTGCTTCGGCCAGGGGCTCGCGCTGGCGGCGCGGGCCGGGTCCGTGCTGTCCGATCTCGAATTCGTGCAGTTTCACCCCACCGCGTTTGACGGGCCCTCGCGGCCGCTGCCGCTTCTCACCGAGGCGATCCGCGGCGACGGTGCGGTGCTGATCGACGAGACCGGCACGCGCTTCATGGCCGACGAGCCGGGGGCCGAGCTGGCGCCCCGCGACGTGGTGGCGCGCGCGGTGTGGCGGCGCCGCGCGCAGGGACACCGTGTGTTGCTCGATGCGCGCGACAAGCCGGGCAAGGATTTCGCCGCGCGCTATCCCGTGATCAGCGCCTTCTGCCGCATGGCGGGCATCGATCCCGCGCGCGATCCGATCCCCGTGCGGCCAGCCGTGCACTATCATATGGGCGGCGTCGCTGTTGACGCGATGGGACGCAGCACGGTCGAGGGCTTGTGGGCCTGTGGCGAGGCCAGCCGCACCGGCCTGCACGGCGCCAACCGGCTCGCCAGCAACTCGCTGATGGAAGCGATCGTCTGCGCGCAATGGGTGGCCGAAAGCGTGGCCGGCGCGCCGCAGCGTGCCGGCAAGCCATGCGCGGTGGCGGCTATTCCGCCGGCGTCCGATCCGTCGGCCGTACGGCCACTGCTGTCGCATGCGCTCGGCGTGATGCGCGAGCGCCGCACGATCGCGGCGGCCGTCCGCAGCCTGCTTCCGCTGGCGGAGCAGGCCGGGCCCGCGGCTGATCCTGCGCTGGTCGGCCTGATGATCGCGGTCGCGGCGCATGCCCGTGGGGAGAGCCGCGGCGCGCATTTCCGCAGCGATCGTCCGGACACGCGGACCGTCGCGCAGCCGTCCAGCTTCACTCTGCCCGAGGCGATTGCGGTTGCGCGCGACATCGTCGAGGCCGAGCAGACGCCGTTGAGGAGTGCAGTGCCATGAGTCTCAATCCTCTCTCGCCCTTGCTCTACGAGCCGCTGGTGCGCATGGCGCTGCTTGAGGATCTCGGCCGGGCCGGCGACATCACCACCGATGCCATCGTGCCGGCCGAGCAGCGCGCATCGCTGAAGCTGCGGGCGCGCCAGCACGGCGTGATCGCGGGCCTCGATGTGGCGCGCTGCGCCTTCCAGACCGTCTCGCCGGACGTGCGCCTGGAGGTCGTGCGGCCTGATGGCAGCGCCGCGGCGCCGGGAGACACGATCGCAACCATCAGCGGCCCGGCGCGGGCGCTGCTGACCGGCGAGCGCGTGGCGCTCAACTTCCTCTGCCGCTTGAGCGGGGTCGCCAGCGCGACGGCGTCGCTGGTCGCGGCGGTGAAAGGGACCAAGGCGCAGATCGTCTGTACCCGGAAGACCACGCCGGGCCTGCGCGCGCTGGAGAAATATGCGGTGCGCGCCGGAGGCGGCGGCAATCATCGGTTCGGGCTCGACGATGCCGTCCTGATCAAGGACAACCACATCGCCATCGCCGGCGGCATCAAGGCTGCCATCACGCGCGCGAAGGCCCATGCCGGCCATCTCGTCAAGATCGAGGTCGAGGTCGACACCTTGGCGCAGCTCGAGCAGGCGCTGACGCTCGGCGTCGACGCGGTGCTGCTCGACAACATGACGCCGGCGGAGCTCGAAACCGCGGTGGGCATGATCGGCGGCAAGGCCATCGCCGAAGCCTCGGGCCGGATCACCGTGGAGACCGCGCCCGCGATCGCCGCGGCCGGCGTCGACCTGATCTCCGTCGGCTGGATCACGCATTCGTCGGCCGCGCTGGACATCGGGCTCGACGAGGCCTGATCAGCCCTTCAGCGCCGCAATCAGCTTCGCCGCGTTCTCCTCCAGCACCTTCGGATCTTCCTTGCGGCTCGCGGGCGGCAGCAGGGAATCGCCATTGTGGCGCGGCATGATGTGGACGTGCAGGTGGAACACCATCTGCCCGCCGGCATGCTCATTGAACTGCTGCACGGTGATGCCGTCGGCGGCGAACGCGGTCTTGGCCGCGCGCGCGATGGTCCGCACGGCACGGCCGACATGGAGGTAGTCCTCCTCGGTGATATCAAGGATGTTGCGGGCCGGCACCTTCGGGATCACCAGCGTATGCCCGGGGACGCGCGGCATGATGTCGAGGAACGCCAGCACGTGGTCGTTCTCGTAGACCTTGGTGCAGGGGAATTCGCCGCGCAGGATCTTTGCGAACGGATTGTTGGGATCGTAGGCGGTCATGGGCAGTCCCTTAAGCGGTTCTTCTTGGTGCGCCTTACTCTCACCGGCAGGTGTCGCCGGTCAAGACGGCTCGTCCATGCCTTTCCGGAACGGTCCGGATTCGGCGAGCTCGCGGCCGGCCTGCTCGACATAGGCGCGCTCGCGCTTGAGATAGTCGTCGATGGCGTGGCGCAGGCCGCGGTCGGCGATGTAGTGGGCGGAGTAGGTAGTCTGCGGCAGGTAGCCGCGCGCGATCTTGTGCTCGCCCTGGGCGCCGGCCTCGACCACGGCAAGCTTGTGCTGGATCGCAAAGTCGATCGCCTGGTAGTAGCAGACCTCGAAATGCAGGAACGGGTGGTGCTCGATGGCGCCCCAGTTGCGCCCGAACAGCGTATCCGAGCCGATGAAGTTGATCGCACCGGCGATCCAGCGGCCGTCGCGCCTGGCCATCACCAGCAGCACGTCCTCAGCCATGGTCTCGCCGATCTGCGCGAAGAACTTGCGGGTCAGATACGGCCGGCCCCACTTCCGCGAGCCGGTCTCCATGTAGAACGCGAAGAACGCATCCCAGGCGTCCTCGGTGATGTCCTTGCCGGTCAGCCATTGGATGGTGATGCCGGCGGCCAATGCGTCGCGCCGCTCGCGCTTGATCGCCTTGCGGTGGCGCGAATTCATCGTCGCCAGGAAATCGTCGAAGCTGGAAAAACCCTGATTGTGCCAGTGGAACTGCTGGTCGGTGCGCTGCAGGAAGCCCTGCGTGGCGAGCAGCTGCCACTCGGACTCCCGGGCGAAGGTGACATGGACCGAGGACGCCTCGCTGATCCCGCACAGCGCCTTGAGCCCCTGCGCAAGCGCATTGCCGATCAATTCCTGGTCCTGGTCGGCGCGGATCAAGAGCCGCGGCCCGGTCGCCGGCGTGAACGGGACCGACACCTGCAGCTTCGGATAATAGCGGCCGCCGGCGCGCTCATAGGCGTCGGCCCAGCCGCGGTCGAAGACGTATTCGCCCTGCGAATGGGACTTCAGATAGCACGGCACGACGCCGAGGATCTCGTCGCCGATCTTCGCCACCAGATGGCGCGGCGCCCAGCCGGTACGCAGGGTGGCCGAGCCAGAGGCTTCGAGTGCTGAGAAAAACGCGTGTGAGATGAACGGATTGTAGCCGCGGCCGCAGGCGGGAGATGAGCCGGGACCAACGCGACCGCCGGGATTGGCGCAGGCATCCCATGCGGCCGCCGGGATCTCGCTGATCCCGGGAACGGCTTCGAGCGTGATCTCAGGCGATGCCATCGAGTCCTTGTCAAACCGGCCGGCACGGGACGCCCCGGCCGGGACGTTCCAGATGCCACGCCCTGAAGATCGTGCATCGCAGCAGCGAGTTCAAGGCCGGCGTCACGTCTCCGGCGTAAACCCTTCGAAGATCATCTGATCCGCGTAGCGGGCCGCAGCGGCGCGCTGCTCGGGGGTGCGGACGGTCCAGGTCAGCAGCGGGCAGCCGAACACATTGCGCGCGATCCAGGGGGCCGGCGCAGGCAGCTGGTCGACCCAATAGGCGACGAAATGCGGCTGGCTGCTGAAGCCGTGCTTCAGATGCAGCATGCTGTCGCGCTGCGCCTGGGTCAGCTTGGCCCAATAGCCGTCCTCGTAGCTGCGCTGCGCGACGATGCCGCGCGTCAGCTTCGGCATGGTCTCGCGCAAGGCACGGACCTGGTCCGGATCGAACGACATCCCGACCACCGGCCCGGAGTAGGACGCCAGCACCTCGGCCATGCGCCGGACCAGACGGCGATCGCCCTGGAACGTGCTCTTGACCTCGACGACCAGCGGCACGCGTCCGGCGATCAGGTTGCAGAGGTCGCCGAGCGTCATCATCTGCTCGTCGGTCTGCTTGAACTTGATCGCTTTCAGCTCTGCCGCGGTCTTCTCGATCAGTGGGCCGGTGCCCTCGGTGAGGCGTCCGAGATCATAGTCGTGATGCACCATGGCCTCGCCATCGGCCGACAGCTGGATGTCGCATTCGATGGCGAAGTTGCCGGCCACGGCGCCGCGTGCGGCGGCCGGCATGTTCTCGATGATGCCGCTGACAGCATCATGAAGGCCGCGATGGGCGACGGGGCGGGCCGTCAGCCAGTCAGGTGCGCGCATTCGCCCCGTCCATTGTCTTCAATTTCGAACTCACTCAACCTCGAACACGCCTTCAACTTCCACCGCCGCATCGGACGGCAGGGCCGAGACGCCGACGGTGGTGCGGGCGTGGCGGCCCTTGTCGCCGAAGGCGGCGACCATCAGGTCGGAGGCGCCGTTGAGAACCTTCGGTCCGTCGAGGAAATCCGGCGCCGAATTGACGAAGCCGCCGAGCCGGACCACGCGCACGACCTTGTCGAGATCGCCGACCGCCGCCTTCACCTGCGCCAGCAGGTTGACGCCGCAGCCCTTCGCGGCCGCATAGCCGTCCTCGATCGACACGCCGCCGCCAAGCTTGCCGGAAGCGATCATCTTGCCGTCGCCGCCGAGGCAGACTTGGCCCGACACGAACAGCAGATTGCCGGTGCGCACGAACGGGACGTAATTGGCCACCGGTGCCTTTGGTGCCGGCAGTGTGATGCCCTGTGCCGCCAGGTTCTGTTCGACCGTACCCGCCATCTCAAATCCCCGTTCTGTCGCCTGAAAGCCGGTCCGGTGCCGGACCGCGGCCCTGTTTGGCGCAGTTGCCAGTGACATGCAAGCTGCCAGCACCGACGCGATTCCGGCGCTTTAAGCGCACGTTTCCGTGAGACAGCCGCAGTTGCGACGCAATGCAGCGGTCTCTAATGTGACGGTTTAGCGATACGTCCACCGAGGAAAACTCATGGCTCATTCGTTTCGACTGTCGATGGGAGCGCTCGCCGTCGCGGCGATCACGTTCGGTCCGGCGCAGGCCGGGGCGGCGGTGCCGTTCCTGCCGCATCAGGCGCTCTACGACCTGAGCCTGGTCAAGTCGCGCGGTTCGAGCCCGGTCAACAGCGCGCGCGGCCGCATCCTCTACAATTTCTCCGGCAACGCCTGCGACGGCTACACTTCGGAATTCCGCCAGGTCTCGGAGCTCGATCTCGGGGAGGGCAAGGTGACCCTGAGCGACCTGCGGTCCACCGCATGGGAGGACGGCGCCGGGAAGAGCTACCGCTTCAAGATCGACTCGCGCATGAACGAGCAGGCCTCCAGCCCGGTCGACGGGATCGCCGAGCGCACCGGCGATCACATCACCGTCAAGCTCAAGCAGCCCGAGGCGAAGACCTTCACGCTCGACGGCTCGACCGTTTTTCCGACCGAGCAGATTCATCGCATCATCGCCGCCGCGCGCGAGGGCAAGTCGCTGCTCGAGCTGACGGTCTATGACGGCTCGGACAATGGCGAGAAGGTCTACAACACGCTGACCGTGATCGGTGCGCCCGTGCCGGCCGACAAGGCCGCCGCCAAGCCCGACGCCTCGACCGACAATGACGAGATGAAGAAGATGACGCGGTGGCCGGTGACGGTCAGCTATTATGACCGCGACGCCAAGCGGGCCGAGGGCGAGCAGACGCCGGTCTACGCGATGTCGTTCGAGCTCTACGAGAACGGCGTCTCGCGCGCGCTCGTGCTCGACTACAATGATTTCGTCATCGCCGGCGCGCTCGGCAAGTTCGACGTCAAGGACGTGAAGGACGGCAAGCCCTGCAGCAATTGACCGGGGCGTCATTCGGTCTGCTCCGGGCCGTCATAGGCGATGCCGCGGATCACCGCGGCCTGGCCGAACTTCTTGCGTAGCGCATCGATCGCGCGCTCGGCCGAGGCCGAGCGGCGGTCGAGCATGTCGGTGTCGGAGGCCTCCGAGCCCGGGCGCAACGCGCTGACGCCTGTGCCCATCAGCCGGAACGCCGTGCCGTCGGTCTCGCGCGCCAGCATCTCCTTGCAGATTGCGAAGATCTTGCCGGCGAGCTGCGTCGGCGCCGCGATCGATTGCGAGCGCGTTCGTTGACGGAAGTCCGCGGTCTTCAGCTTCAGCGTGATGGTCGACCCGGCGAGCTGGCTCGCCTTCAGCCGTGCCGACACCTTCTCCGACAGCCGCCACAGGGTCTTTTCCAGGGTCACGTAGTCGCGGATGTCGGTGTCGAAGGTGGTTTCGCTCGAGATCGTCTTGGCGCCGCGGTCGGCCACCACCTTGCGGTCGTCGATGCCGCGCGCCAGCCGCCACAGCCTGCGGCCGTCGCCGCCGAACTGCTTCATCAGCTCGATCTCGTCGGCGCGCTGCAGGTCGGCGATGGTGCGGAAGCCCTGGTTCGCCAGCCGTTGCTGGGTCGCCGGACCGACGCCGAAGATGAAGCCGACCGGCTTGTCGGCCAGCATCATCAGTGCTTCCTCCTGGTCGAGCGCGGCAAAGCCGCGCGGCTTGTCGAGATCCGAGGCGATCTTGGCCAGGAACTTGTTGCAGGACAGCCCGACAGACACCGTGATGCCGATGGTCTGCTCGACGTCGCGGGCGAAGCGCGCCAGCACCTTGGCCGGGATCATGCCGTGGACGCGCGCGGTACCGGAGAGGTCGAGGAACGCCTCGTCGATCGACAGCGGCTCGACCAGCGGCGTCAGCGCCTGCATCGCCTGCCGGACCTCACGCCCGACGCGGACATATTTCGCCATGTCCGGGGGAATCACGGCCGCCGAGGGACACAGCTCCAGCGCCTTGAACATCGGCATCGCCGAGCGCACGCCATAGGTGCGGGCGATGTAGCAGGCCGCCGACACCACGCCGCGCTTGCCGCCCCCGATGATGACGGGCCGGTCGGCGACCTCTGGATTGTCGCGCTTCTCGACGGTTGCATAGAACGCGTCACAGTCGATATGGGCGAGCGTCAGCGCGGGCAGGGCGCGATGGCGGACGAGGCGCGGCGAGCCGCAGCCCGAACAGCGGCGCGCGCCATCGTCGAGGTCCGTCAGGCAGTCTCGGCAGAAGCAGGTCGGCCCGCTGACCGCGCGTGACCCGCTCGCTGGCGCCGAGCCGGTCACGGCACGTCGCGCTCCCACTGGCGGTCGCCCAATACCTGCCGTGCTGCCATGATATTGGTGGGATGTAACTTGGAGTGGGCGGCAAAAGCCTTTACCGTCTCGTCATCGCGCAGCACGAAATCGAGCACGCTGACCAGGAAATTGGGGTCGGCGGCCGAGGATCGCAGCGTCTCCGGCCCGATCCCGGTCTCGGCCAGGAAACGGCCCAGCCGCTCCGGTTCGCCGGCCAGGAAGCCGAGGGCCTGAACTGCAACGATTTCAGCGACTTCGCGCGGATTTCGAACGGGCTTTTTCAACGGCGGATTTGCCTTTCCGTTAACTTGTCGGCTCTACTTTGCGCCCATCATGCCCGAGTCTTCGGAATGGGTTCAAGCAAGTGGAAACCATCTCGGGGAAAGATGGAATCCCACCTTAACGGGTTTGAACGAATCTGGGGCTAGTTTGAATTAGATGAGTAGCGGTGGACAGTCGTCCGCCAGAGGACATGCCGGTGTCAGTGATTCGGAGGGGCGGATGGGCAAGACCGTCCTGATCGTGGAAGACAATGAGCTCAACATGAAGCTCTTCCGCGATCTGTTGGAAGCCCACGGGTACCAGACCTCCGGTACGTCCAGCGGCGTGGAGGCGCTCGACATCGTGCGCCGGACCCGCCCCGATCTGATCCTGATGGACATCCAGCTGCCGCAGGTCTCGGGCCTGGAAGTGACGAAATGGATCAAGGACGATCCGGATTTGCGTGCCATCCCGGTGGTGGCAGTGACGGCCTTTGCGATGAAGGGCGACGAGGAGCGCATCCGCGAGGGTGGCTGCGAAGCCTATCTTTCCAAGCCGATCTCGGTCGGAAAATTCATTGAAACGGTACGCCGCTTTATCGGCTAAGGAGTTTCTGCAGTGTCCGCGCGTATCCTCGTCGTCGACGACGTCCCGGCCAACGTCAAGCTGTTGGAGGCGCGGCTGTCGGCCGAATATTTCGACGTGCTGACCGCCGCGAACGGCGCCGAGGCTCTGCAGATCTGCCAGCGCGCCGAATGCGACATCATCCTGCTCGACGTCATGATGCCGGACATGGACGGCTTCGAGGTCTGCCGCAGGCTGAAGTCGAATCCGGCCACGCATTTCATTCCGGTCGTCATGGTGACGGCGCTCGACAGCCCGTCCGACCGCGTGCGCGGCCTGGAGGCCGGTGCCGACGACTTCCTCACCAAGCCCGTCTCCGACGTCGTGCTGATCGCGCGCGTACGCTCGCTGACGCGGCTGAAGATGATGACCGACGAGCTGCGCATGCGCGCGCTGACCTCGCTCGAGATCGGCGTGCAGGCGCCCGAGCGCAACGCGGTCGCCGACGCCGGCAAGGGCGGGCGGGTGCTGCTGGTCGACGACCGGCCGTCGTCCTACGAGCGGCTCGGGCCGATGCTGGCGACCGAGCATTCCATCGACGTCGAGACCAATCCCGCCGAGGCCGTGTTCAACGCCGCCGAAGGCAATTACGACCTCGTCATCGTCTCGCTCGACCTCAACGATTTCGACGGCCTGCGGCTGTGCAGCCAGTTGCGCTCGCTGGAACGCACGCGCCACGTGCCGATCCTGGCGATTGCCGATGCGGAAAACAATTCGCGGCTGCTGCGCGGGCTGGAGATCGGCGTCAACGACTATCTGCTGCGCCCTGTCGACAAGAACGAGCTGCTGGCGCGCGCCCGCACCCAGATCCGCAAGCGCCGCTACACCGACCATCTGCGCGACAACGTCCAGAACTCTATCGAGATGGCGATCACCGACGCGCTGACGGGCCTTCACAACCGCCGCTACATGGAGACGCATCTTTCGACCTTGGCCGACCAGGCCGCGAGCCGCGGCAAGCCGCTGGCGCTGATGATGCTCGACATCGACTACTTCAAGTCGATCAACGACAATTACGGCCATGATGCCGGCGACGACGTGCTGCGCGAGTTCGCGATGCGGGTGCGCAAGTCGATCCGCGGCATCGATCTCGCCTGCCGCTATGGCGGCGAGGAGTTCGTGATCGTGATGCCCGAGACCGACCTGCACGTCGCCGGCATGGTCGCCGAGCGGCTGCGGCGCTCGGTCGCCAACGAGCCGTTCGCGGTTCACAAGGGTGAGAAGCGCATCGAGGTCACGGTCTCGATCGGGCTGTCGACCCTGGAGCAGAAGGGCGAGCCGATCGCCGACGTCATGAAGCGCGCCGACAATGCGCTGTACCGGGCCAAGAACGAGGGTCGCAACCGCGCGGTGGCGATCGCCCCGGTCCATCAGCCGACCTTCCTGCCGCAGGCCGCCGGCCGCGGCCGCTAGAGGGGCAGGGGGGCTGCGCTCTCTTCGTCCTCGGCTGAAGTTGCCGCGCATCTGTCCAACGCCCTCCATCTGCCATCGAGCGATTCCGGGCCTCGTGCTTCGAGACGCGCCGCAAGCGGCGCTCCTCAGCATGAGGTTGAGAGCTTCGCCAAGATCTCTCCAGCATCCCTCCGAGATCACGCCAAAACCACGAACCTCGTCCTGAGGGCACGCCGCAGGCGTGCGTCTCGAAGGACGGCCGCGGGGCTGATGCATCCTCGCGAGGAAGACGTGCTCCATCGCGTCGGAATGCTGCGTTCACGTGTGCTTTCCGTTCAGACATGACCAATCGTCCTCGCGGCGCATCCGCGCCCGAGCTTTGCCATTCAAAACCCTCTTCGAGAACAGAGGGCGCAGGGAAGGCCGGGTGCTGGTCGCACCCATGGTCCGCGTGCAGAAAGAAAGCACGCGGCAGAACCACAGGTACGAGCCGGACATCCGGCCCTCCCTGCGCGATGGCTCTACGGCTTACTCCGTGCTCTCCCCGGGGACCGGCGTTCTTGCCCCCGTCACCGGCGCGCTTCGTCGCAGCGCCCGCTTGGCCTCAGCGTCGGGAGGCCAGGACCACACGGCTTCACCGTGCGCATCAGGATGTTCGTCCGCGCGGATCAACCACGCTGCACCCCGACACGCCCACCGCAACCCACCTCACGCTCGTGACGATCGCGATGCGCCCCTCATGGCGAGGTGGGATGTCATGGAGGTAGCACTATTTCTGGAAAAAAGAAAGCGCAAATTGCGCTCCGAACAGCCGACGAGAGTGATATGGTTGAAAGCGTTCGAGAAGCTCGTCTTTTGGCGCAGGATCATGTCGGCGCGCTCGGACGGACGCCCGAAAATAAGGCTGACGCTGATCGGACCTGCGAACGTCAGGCGTCTTATGTTAGCTTGATCGTGGCGTTGCTTGCTCGTTGGGGGAAAACATGAAGCCGCTTCGCATGGGTGTTATGACCGGCGTGCTGATGTTGTGCGGGGTCTTGGTCCTCGAAGCGCTCGGTGTGCAGACCGATCTTTTGGTCCTCATGGTCTTGGGAGGCGTTTCGGGCTCGCTGGCTGACATCTTGGAACGCTTCATGGCGGAGCGCGGTGCGTAGCGTGGGTCATCGCCGCCTGGTCAGCCGTTATTGTCGGAGATTCCCGCCCTGATATGGAGGATCATTTCCGGAAGAGCCGGAGTGCCGTGATGAACCTCGATCAGGCCAATCCGTCCAGCGAACTCATGGGTAGTAGGATTGCGGTCCAGCCCGAACCAAATGCAGTCTCAACTCGTGATCTGGCGTCGAGGGGACAACGAGAGGCCTCGTGAACTCGCTGGGGATTTCGATCTCGCAACGATCTGAGCCGTTGCTATAAACGAGTGTATCCTGCGAAATCCGCAATGTGGTGCTCGAGCCGCGCTGTGGGTCATCGGACCACCTGTCCAGCGCTGCTATGCTGTCCGGGGCCGCAATACTCTGTAGCGCTCTGATCTCGTCAACGAGCCACCGGGCTTGCTGCGTCCGGAAAAAAATGAACGAGTGAAGGTGTTGATGAACCCAGGTATCATTTTCGTCTGCCATCGATTGGATCGTGGCGCTCGTGCGCTGAAGCGCGATCGTCTGGTTTCGTACCCTTCGGCGATAGTTCGGGGGCCATGGCGAAAACAGCAGATATCCCGGCAACGCGTAGCGCAGATTGCCCGACACCGTTCGTCGCCACGGCGAGGGGCTGTCCTGGCCGGCCGCGGCTGATTGGATGAAGAGCATACCCTTGGTCTTGCGGATCAGCGGCCAGAAATTGCGTGCGGGCGAGCGGCGAATGGCGTGGTGAAGTTGCATGATGGCAAGCGTGACGGGAGCCGCCCGTTCCAGTTGCTCGATAGCAATGGCCACGTGCTTGCTGTTCTGGCGTGCGTAGTCCTCGACAAGGGCGCGGTTCAACCTGCGAAGATGCCCGCGATAAGTCCGCATCTGTGCATCAAAGGCGTCGGCCATCCGATCGTACATCGCTCCCGATCGAAGCATATCACATGAGCGCCGATTGGCCCCGCGTGCTGTTGGACAACAACAACTCGCCTCCAGGATGCGTGACGCCGACATATCGCTTGATGTTGTGCGGGCAGCGTGGTATCTAAGTGCCATGAACAAACTCGTGCGCATCATGAACTTCGACCACATGACCCGCTTCGGCCGGGCCGTGGAAGGAGTCGCGCGCTAGGAGTTTGACGACGCGATGTTCTCACCAGGCCCCGCCGGCATCGGACGGGGCCTTTTGTTTGGCCACGCTCCCTGCCGGCACAACAGCAGGAGCGCAGGATGCCACCCCACCAGACCAATTCGATCATCGACGCCGGGCACGTGTCAGGGCTCAACGTCGATCTCTCGATCGCCTCAGTCAAAGACGCGATCAGCAGCGTGCAGCCATCGACGCCACCCGAAGCGTCCATCGCGGCGCTGCAAGAGGTGTTGTCGGAAAAGGACGCGGCCGGCCCGCCGGCCAGACCGACCTGGCTGGTCATCCGCCTGATCGGCCGATGCTGGCGCGCCATTCAAGAACGGCAACGCCGCGAGAGCGCGCGAGCAAGCCTCTACGAGCTGAGCGAACGCGAGCTCACCGACATCGGCATCACGCGCGCCGAGATCGAGCACATCGCCGCGCTGCAGACGCTCGACAGCCTGCGGGACAACCCACGATATCTCATCGCGCGCCGGGGAATGTAGCCGGTCGTTGAAAGTGGCGACGCAGGGACAACCGACCAATAGCGCGAGATAGCCGCCGCGACGTCATTGCGAGCGTCAGCGAAGCAATCCAGGGTCCCGCAAACGGCTCTGGATTGCTTCGCTGCGCTCGCAATGACGGAGGTGAGATGGCGCCTCTGTCTGGACACCAGTCTGCCGGAGACGTCGTGTGCTCGGGGCTCGGCATAACACAGCCTCGCATGGGTGCTCATCCGCGAGCGCAGGAACTACATGCCTTGATCTGGCGCAGTCTCCGTGATAGATGAAAACCATGATCAACGTCGTGCGCAACTCCAACCGCAAACATACGACCCGCCGCAGTCGGGCCGTGGGAGGAGTCGTGCACTAGGTTTTCGACGACACGATCATTCCACCAGGCCCCGCCGGCATCGGACGGGGCCTTTTGTTTGGCCACGCTCCCTGCCGGCACCACGCAGCAGGAGCATCCGATGCCACCCCAGAGCCACCTCACTGCCGAGATCGCGCGCAATGCCGCCACGCGCGATCGTCCTCTCACATTGCTGAAGAACGCGGCGCACCAGGTGCCAGCCGCGCCGCGTCCAGACGCATCCGTCACGGTGCTGCGCGACGCATTGTCGGAAAAGAATGCGGCGGGGCCGCCAGGCCTCACGGCTCCGGGACTGTTCGGCCTGTTCGCAGGCTATTGGCTGGCGTTCCAGGAGAGCCGCCGGCGCCGGATGATGAGACTGCATCTGCGGGACCTGAGCGAGGCGCAACTGGTGGATATTGGCCTGACGCAAGGCGATCTCGACCATATCGCGGCTCACCGCGCGCTCGATCGCCTCAGGCACGACATGGCAAATGTCATGATGTCCCGCGGCGTGATGTAGCTGCGGACCGGCCAGCGCGAACGGATCTCTCGGCAGGGCGGATCAGCGTGTGATCTGCCCTGGCGATGCCGTGCGCGCGTTCTGTTGCAATGACGGAGGATGGTGCGCGTGGGCGGCTGGCGATGCTCACGCTCGGCCGCCTTTCGCGCTATCATCGTCGGCGACGTTGATGGGATGGAACGACGAATGACACGACACATCGGCATCGTCGGCTGCTCCGCCGAGGGCGCGGCGCTCTGCTATCGCACGATCTGCAGGGAGGGTGCCGACCTGCTCGGGCCGCATGCCCATCCCGAGGTGTCGATGCACACGCCGTCGCTCGCCGACTACGTGGCCTGCCTCGATCGCGGCGATCTCGATGGCGTCGCCGAGCTGATGCTGACCTCGGCGCACAAGCTCGCTGCGGCTGGCGCGGATTTCCTGATCTGTCCCGACAACACCATCCACCAGGCGTTGCCGCTCGTGCTGCCATGCTCACCGCTGCCGTGGCTGCACATCGCCGACGAGGTGGCCAAGGAGGCGGTCAGGAGAGGCTACAGGCGTATCGGCATCACCGGCACGACATGGCTCGTCGACAGCAATGTCTATCCGGACAGCCTGATGGCACACGGATTGGCGTTCGCGCGTCCCGAGGAGGCCGATCGCGTCGAAGCCAACCGCATCATCATGGATGAGCTCGTCTACGGGCGGTTCGAGCCGCCCTCCGTCGCGACCTTTCAGAAGATCATCGCACGGTTGAAAGGTGATGGCTGCGACGCCGTCGCACTCGGCTGCACCGAGATTCCGCTGATCATCGACGATGCCAACTCGCCTCTGCCGACGTTGGATTCGACGCGTCTGCTCGCGCGTGCTGCGCTGGCGCGGGCGATGTCCGGCGCCGGCTGAGAATTGCGGCAAGGCGCTGATCGTTCAAAGCAGGATGTGCAGGCCGCATTGGCTGCGATGCTCGCCATCCGGTCTTCGGACGCACAGTTCCGTCGGAACCCCCTTGGGCGGGAAACGTTTGTTTCAGCCCAAGAAGGAGCACCCAATGAAGAAGCTGATGTTTGCGGTTGCCGTGTCGCTGTCCGTTCTGCCGTCATTCGCCATGGCCCAGGGCCATATGGGGACGCCGCAGGAGCAGAAGGCGTGCGCGCCGGATGCCAAGCGCTTCTGCCGCAGTCAGCTCGGCGATGACTTCGCAGTTCAGAACTGTCTGACGCAGAACCGGACCAAGCTGAGCAAGCGCTGCTCGGCGGTGTTCCAGAGCCACGGGATGTAGCACGCCCGGTGCGTCGGCCCGGTTCAGTGCAACGTCGTCCGCCGTTCCTGCGACGCGGAGGAATGGCGGGTGATGCTCACGCTGACGCGCCCGACGCGCCGGCTGAACTGGGTCAGGCCGCGCGCACCTTGCGCAGGAATGTCTCCAGCTCGTCCTTGAGGTGATCACTCTCGCGCGACAGCGAATGCGCCGACGCCAGCACCTGCGATGACGCGGTGCCGGTGGCGCTGGCGCCCTTGCTGACGTCGCCGATGTTGCTGGCGACGCGGGTCGTACCGCCGGCGACCTCCTGCACGTTGCGCGAGATCTGCCCTGTGGCGGCGCCCTGCTGCTCGACGGCCGCGGCGATGCCGGCGGCGATCTCCGAGATCTGCTGGATGGTGCCGCCGATCTGCTTGATCGAGGCGACCGAGGACTGCGTCGCGCTCTGGATGCCTTCGATCTGCTGGCCGATCTCCTCGGTGGCTTTCGCGGTCTGCGACGCCAGCGCCTTGACCTCGGAGGCGACCACCGCGAAGCCGCGGCCGGCGTCGCCGGCGCGCGCCGCCTCGATGGTGGCGTTCAGCGCCAGCAGGTTGGTCTGGGCGGCGATCGAGGTGATCAGCTTGAGCACGTCGCCGATGCGCTCGGCGGTGCGCGACAGCTCGCTGATGCCGACATCGGTCTGCTCGATCTGGCGAACGGCCTCCTTGGCGATGGTGGTCGATTCCCTGACCTGCCGCCCGATCTCATGCACCGAGGAGGTCATCTCCTCGGCGGCCGAGGCGACCGACTGCACGTTGGTCGAGACCTGGCCCGAGGCCGAGGCCGCGCTGGCCGACAAATGCTGGGTCTGCTCGGCGGTCTTGGTCAGCGTGTTGGCCGAGACCTCGAGCGTGCGCGCGTCGGCATGGACCTTGTTGATGATCTGGCCGACGGTGGATTCGAACTCGTCGGCCATGCGCTGCATGGCGGCGTGCTGCTCGGTCTTGGCCGCATCGAGATAGACCGAGATGGCGAGATCCATGTCGATCATCGCCGCCTTGGTGATCGCAGCCTGCAGCGCGGCCTTCTTCTCGCGCGCCGCCTGGCCGCCGAACCAGCCGTCCGCGATCTCCGTCTCGATCGCCTTCTGCAGCCCGGTCACGATCAGCGAATAGCCGGCGATGTACCAGCGCGGCTCCAGCCCCATCCGGTTGTGGGCCTCGCCGATCCGGGTCACCGATTTCACATAGGCATCGTCGAACTTCGCGGTCGCCAGCGACATCCAGTGATCGTGCTGGGCCTGCTTGGCGTGCCGCATCGTGGCCGGGCTGGAGAACATCTTGGCGAGATGCGGGACCTTGCCGACATGGGCATAGAACTGGTCCAGCAGGCCGGGCAGCACCTTGCCGATCAGCGGCCGCAGCTCCCGCAGCGCCTCCCGGGTCGCATGGTCGATGCCGATGAAATCGAGCCGGGATTGCAAAGTCTGAAGATCGGTCATCGCTGGTCTGCCGGTAAGATAAGGAGGGAGACGCTACTGAGGGTGCGCCGCTACCCCAAATCGCACGGGTTTGGTTGATGGCTCCTTAAGTCGGGAATCGGATTCAGCCGCGGCCCATGGACCGATCAGATGGGAGATGGCCCGTGCCGCAGGAGTGGAGGCATCGGCCCAATAAAAAACGGGGCCGAAACGGCCCCGTTGAAGTCGCAGCAGACCGCGATCTTACTTGATCTTGGCTTCGCGGAATTCGACGTGCTTGCGCGCGACCGGGTCGTACTTCTTCTTGACCATCTTGTCGGTCATGGTGCGCGAGTTCTTCTTGGCGACGTAATAGAAGCCGGTGTCGGCCGACGACACGAGCTTGACCTTGATGGTGACCGCCTTGGCCATGTCTTGAACCTCTGGAATCGGGGATAGGGTGGGCACCGGCCAAAGAGGGGGCGCCGTTGGCCGGCAACCTACCCAGCCAGCCCCCAAAGTCAAGGTTTGAGGGCCAGATTCTGGGGTGCCTAGGCTGGGAAGAAGCGGTTTTTCGGCCGGGGCAGGCCGAGATTCTCCCGCAAGGTCGGCCCCTCATACTCCGTCCGGAAGATCCCGCGGCGCTGCAGCTCGGGAATCACCTTGTCGACGAAATCGTCGAGCCCTGCCGGCAGGAATGGGAACATGATGTTGAAGCCGTCCGACCCACGGCTTTCCAGCCACTCCTGCATCTGGTCGGCGATCGTCGCAGGCGTGCCGACGAAGGACAGACCGCCGTAGCCGCCGACCCGCTGCGCCAGTTGCCGCACCGTGAGCTTGTCGCGCGCGGCGACATCGACCAGGCGCTGGCGGCCGCTCTTGGAGGCGTTGGTCTCGGGAATCGGCGGCAGCGGGCCATCGGGATCGAAGCCGGAGGCGTCGGTGCCGAGGATGACCGAGAGCGAGGCGATGGCGCTGTCGTCATGCACCTTGCTGTCGAGCAGCGCGCGCTTCTCCTTGGCCTCGTCGACGCTGTCGCCGACCACGACGAAGGCACCGGGCAGGATCTTCAGATGCTCCGGATCGCGGCCGACCTTTTCCATGCGGCCCTTGATGTCGGCATAGAGTGTCTTTCCATCCGCGAGGCTGCCGCCGCCGGTGAACACGGCCTCGGCCGTCTCTGCCGCGAGCTGCTTGCCGTCCTCCGAGGCGCCGGCCTGCACGATCACCGGCCAGCCCTGCACCGGGCGGGCGATGTTGAGCGGTCCGCGGACTTTCAGATATTTGCCCTTGTGATCGAGCACATGCATCTTCGCAGGGTCGAAGAACAGCCCGCTCTCGACATCGCGCACGAAGGCATCGTCAGCGAAGGAATCCCACAGGCCGGTGACGACGTCGTAGAACTCGCGGGCGCGCTTGTAGCGCTCGGCGTGCTCCATGTGATCGTCGAGGCCGAAATTCAGCGCGGCATCCGGGTTCGATGTGGTGACGATATTCCAGCCGGCGCGCCCGCCGGAAATGTGGTCGAGCGAAGCAAAGCGGCGGGCGACGTGATAGGGCTCGTCGAAGGTGGTCGATCCCGTGGCGATCAGGCCGATGTTCTCGGTGACCGCCGATAGCGCCGACAACAGGGTGAACGGCTCGAACGACGTCACGGTGTGGCTGCGCTTCAGCGCGTTGATCGGCATGTTCAGCACGGCGAGATGATCGGCCATGAAGAAGGCATCGAACTTGCCGGCCTCGAGCTTGCGGATCAGTTGCTTGAGATGCGCGAAGTTGAAATTCGCGTCCGGCCAGGCGCTGGGATAGCGCCACGCGCCGGTGTGGATGGAGACCGGGCGCATGAAGGCGCCGAGCTTGAGTTGACGAGGGGCCATGTGGGGGCGTCCGGGATGATTGCTCTCGTCAGCAGATAGGAACTCGGCTGATGCGTGTCAGCCACCCGCCGCAGAACACGATTTCGTTTTTGGTGGCGGAGGTAGCACGCACATTCCAAGGTGAGCCACGCCGTCGATCAAACCAACAGTGTCGTCCCGGCGAACGCCGGGATCCATACTCCGTGAAGGGCATGGGAGGCACAGTCTCCGCCATCGGGGCCGATCGAGAGATTCCGCGGTATGGGCCGCGTTCGCCGGGACGACACCTTTGTCCGCTCGCTGCGACCAGCACCCGTAGCACGGGTGGACGGCGCCGGCGCCTTTCACATCCGTCGCGAGGGAGTATTCGAAATGTCAGGACGGCTCAATATCACCTCAGGCTATACGTTCGAGGACGTCTACGGCTATGCACGCGCCGTCCGCGTCGGCAACCACGTCTTCGTCTCCGGGACGACCGCGCGCGGTTCTGATCTGGATTGTGATGTCTTCGCTCAGGCGCAAAGCGTGATCGGCATCATTGCCGAAGCCCTGCAGACGACGGGAGCGGAGCTCCGTCACGTGGTGCGGACGGTCGTGTACGTGACTAACATGGCGGACATCGACGCCGTTGCCCGCGCGCATGGCGAAGCGTTCGGCGCGGTTCGGCCGGCCAGCACGCTGGTGATGGTCGCGGGTCTCACGCCCGCGAACGCCCGGGTCGAAATCGAGGCGACCGCAATCATCCACGATGGATGATCGAATACGCTGCGTTCACGCGCCCAGCACGTCCTTCTGCATCTTGCCGCCATAGAAATGGAAGAAAGGCACGTCAGCGTCGTGGCGCAGCGGCCCGGTGGCGAGGCGGCGGTCGAGCTCGTGGAGCACGTTCTTGGTCATCGGATGCAGATCGGCGAGCGGTCTGGAGCCAAGCTCGACCCAGACCAGCTCGACCAGCTCGGCATCGGCATGGATCACGCCCTCGACACGGTGGGTGATGGCGGAGGCATCGGCGG
Source organism: Bradyrhizobium sp. SZCCHNR1015 (assembly GCF_032489875.1). NCBI lineage: Bacteria > Pseudomonadati > Pseudomonadota > Alphaproteobacteria > Hyphomicrobiales > Nitrobacteraceae > Bradyrhizobium > Bradyrhizobium sp. SZCCHNR1015. The sequence continues at coordinate 265,496 of NZ_JAUEYW010000005.1, read as the reverse complement.
TGAAGAAGCGGGTGTCGAAGCGCTTGATGCGGCCGGGCGGGGTGATGGCGCGGGCGATCAGGAACAGCCCCGACGGGTCGGGCAGCAGGCCGGCGTCGGCGAACGGCGCCCATGGCCCGTCCAGTTTCGGCGCGGGGCCGCCGACCTTGCGTCCGAGACAGAGACCGGTTTCCTCACAGGCCTCGCGGATCGCGGCGACGGCGAGCGACTTCGCGCGCGAGGCCGTCGTCTGCGGCTTGCCCTTGAACAGATTGGCTTCGAGCTCGGCCGGCATGGGCGCTGCGACCGGGATGCGATGGTCGGACTTGTCGACGCGGCCGCCCGGGAAGACGAACTTGCCGGGCATGAACACGACCTTGTCGTGGCGCTTGCCGACCAGCACCTTCGGCACCGCGCCGCTGCGGTCGACCAGGATCAAGGTCGCAGCATCGCGTGGCTTGGTGTAGGGATGATGGTCCGCTTCCTTCTCGGCGGGCTTGCCCGCCGGCGCGCTGCTCGCCTGTGCCGTATCGCTCATGTCCTCCCCGCTTTTTCTTATTTGTTGATCGTTTGGTCGCTCACACCGGTGGAATGCCTTCCACGGGATTGTCGTCGAAGCCGTGCATGCGGAACGCCCATTGCAGCCCGACGACGGCGCCCTTGACCGGCTGAATCAAGGCGAGCGAGGCGACCAAGGTCACCGGCAGATAGATCGCGAGCTGCAGCGCCACCGGCGGCGCGTAGTTGGTCTCGATCGAGAGCACCAGCGGCACGATGATGTGGCCGACGATGACGATCACGAGATAGGCGGGAAGATCGTCGGCGCGATGCCCGGAGAAATCCTGGCCGCAGCGGTCGCAGTTGTCCGCGACCTTCAGGAAGGCGCGGAACAGCTTGCCCTCGCCGCAGCGCGGGCAGCGGCCGCGCAGGCCGCGCTTCATCGCGGTCCAGACGTCGCGCTTCTCGACGGCGCCGGCGTCACGCGTCCAAGTCTGCGGGGGCAATGTGCGGGGCGTTGAGGTCATGGCGTCCACGATCTGCCTTTCTTCGATGTGCCGGGCTTGCGTTTTGCCCCTGCCGCTGGGCTTTTCTTGCGGCTTTTTTCTTTGTGCTTCGGCCGAGCCTCGGATTTGGCCCGCTTGGTCGCCTTGGCGTTCTTCCCGACGTTATTCTTTCGCCGGGGTCCTGCGCCGCGCGGATGCCGCGACACCAGCACATCCGCCTGGGTCAGCAGCTCGAAGCGCAGCGCACCGGCCACCGGCTGAGCTTCTACCAGACGGACGTCGACGACGTCACCCAGCCGGTGCATGGCACCGCTGCGCTGGCCGATCAGCGCATGTCGCGTCTCGTCATAGTCGAAATATTCCGTGCCGAGGGTGCGGATCGGAACCAGGCCGTCGGCGCCGGTATCATCGAGCTTGACGAACAGGCCGGCGCGGGTGACGCCGGAAATGCGGCCCTGGAAGGTGGCGCCGACGCGGTCCGCCAAATGATGCGCGATCAGGCGGTCGGCGGTCTCGCGCTCGGCCTTCATCGCGCGCCGCTCGGTCACCGAGATCTGCGCCGCGACCTCGGCGAGGTGATCCGGCGTCTCGCTGTCGGGCAGGGCGCCGTCGCCGAGGCCCAGCGCGCGCAGCAAGCCGCGGTGCACGACGAGGTCGGCGTAGCGGCGGATCGGCGAGGTGAAATGCGCGTAGCGGCGCAGGTTCAGGCCGAAATGCCCGTAATTGTCGGTCGAATATTCCGCCTGCGCCTGCGAGCGCAGCACGACCTCATTGACGAGATGCTCGTAGTCCTGGCCGGCGACCAGGGTCAGCACGCGGTTGAACAGCGACGGCCGGAGCGCGCCTGATTTGGCGAAGGGCACGTCGAGCGTCTTCAGGAACTCCTGCAGCGCATGGATCTTCTCCACCGTCGGCTCATCATGCACGCGGTAGATCAAAGGCAGCGCCTTCTTCTCCAAAAGCTCCGCCGCGGCGACGTTGGCCGAGATCATGAACTCCTCGATCAGCTTGTGAGCATCGAGGCGCTCCGGCACGACGACGCGGTCGACGGTGCCGTCCTTCTTCAGCAGGATCTTGCGCTCGGGAATGTCGAGGTCAAGCGGATCGCGCGCGTCGCGGCCGCGCTTGGCGACCTCATAGGCCGCGTAGAGCGGCTTGAGGATCGGCTCGAGCAGGGGGCCGGTGACGTCGTCGGGCTTGCCGTCGATGGCGGCCTGCGCCTGCGCGTAGGACAGTTTGGCGGCCGAGCGCATCAGCACGCGATGAAACGAGTGCGAGCGCTTGCGGCCGTCCGCGCCTAACACCATGCGCACCGCGAGCGCGCCGCGCGCTTCGCCCGGCACCAGCGAGCACAGATTGTTGGAGATGCGCTCGGGCAGCATCGGCACGACGCGGTCGGGGAAATACACCGAGTTGCCGCGGATCAGCGCGTCGCGGTCGAGCGCCGAGCCCGGCCGCACGTAGTAGGCGACGTCGGCAATCGCGACATGGAGAATGAAGCCGCCGGCATTGTTCGGATCGGGATCCGGCTCGGCATGAACGGCGTCGTCGTGATCCTTGGCATCGGGCGGATCGATCGTGACCAGCGGCAGCTCGCGCCAGTCCTCACGCCCCTTCAAGCTCGCGGGCTGCGCGGCTTCGGCCTCTGCCACGGCCGCCGCGGAGAAATCCATCGGGATTTCGTGGGCATGGATCGCGATCAGGCTGATTGCCTTCTCGGTCGCGACCGAACCGTAGCGCTCCTTCACACGTCCGGAGGGCAGGCCGTAGCCGCGGCCGCGCAGCAGGTCGACGCTGATGAGATCACCGTCCTTGGCGTCCTTGGCGTCGGCGGGGGCGATGGAGAGCTCGCGTCCCGCCTGCTTCTTGTCGACCGGAATGAGGCGGCCGCCGCCGCCGGGATTAGCCCGGAAGATGCCGAGCACGCGCTGCCGCGCCTGATCGAGCACCTTGAGGACGCGGCCGCGATAGGACACGCCCGCCTCATCCTTGATCGGCTCGACGCGGAGCAGCGCGCGGTCACCGACGCCGGCCGCCGAGCCGGGCCCGGCATGGCGCGGGGTGTGGATGCGGATGCGCGGCGGCTCGGATTGCTCGGCCTCGTCCCACTCGGCGGGCTTGGCGATCAGCTCGCCGTCGCTGTCGCGCCCGGTGATGTCGACAACCAGCGTGGCCGGCAAGGTGGCGGTCTCGACGACGGTCTTGCGGCCGCTCTTCTTCACGGTGCCGTCGGCGACGAGCTCGCGTAGCAACTGCTTGAGGGCCGCGCGATCAGCGTTCTTCAGGCCGAACTCGCGGGCGATATCCTTGGTGCCAACCTTGCCCGGATTGGCGCGGATGTAGGCGACGATGGCCTCCCGCGGAGGGAAGCCGATGTCGCGCTTCTTGCTCATTTTCTCATCCGCGGGCCTTGCCAGCGCTCTTCTTGGGCGTCGCCTTGGTCGCGGGCTTCGCCGAGGTCTTGGCGGCCTTGGCGACCGGCGCACGCGCCTTGCTGGTGGAGTCTGATTTCGGTTTGGCGGCCGCCTTCTTCGCCACGGCCTTCTTCGCCGGCTTCGGCGTGTCGTCGTCGCCGCCGGTCTTCGGCTTGGCCTTGCTGGCCGCCGCTTTGCTGGCAGACTTGGCCGGCTTCGCCGCCTTGCCCTTGGCCTTCGCCTTGCCGCCGCCCTTGGCGGCGCGCTCGTCGAGCAGCGCGATCGCCTCGGCCAGGGTGATCGTGTCCTTCTCCTTGTCACCGGGGATGGTGGCGTTGACGCCGCCGGCGGTGACATAGGCGCCGTAGCGGCCGGCCTTGACGGCGACGGCGCCGAGCGAGGGATGCTCGCCGAGCGCCTTGCCGGGATCGGCGCCGAAGCGCTTGCTTGGTCCCTTGGCGATCTTCTCGGCGATCAGGGTGACGGCGCGGTTGAGGCCGATGTCGAACACCTCGTCGCCGGCCTCCAGGCTCGCATAGGTCTTGTCGTGCTTCACGAACGGCCCGAAGCGGCCGAGATTGGCGATGATCGGCAGACCCGTCTCGGGATGGATGCCGACCTCACGCGGCAGCGACAGCAGCCTCAGGGCGTGGTCGAGCTCGAGACTCGCAGGCGAGGTGCCCTTCGGGATGCCGGCGCGCTTCGGCTTCTCGCCCTCGGCATAATCCTTCTGCTCGCCGAGCTGGATGTAGGGGCCGAAGCGGCCGGCCTTGACGACGACGTCGAGGCCGGTGTCCGGATCCTGGCCGAGCACGCGATCGGCGGTCGCCTCGCTGTCGGCGGCGAGCGGGCGGGTGTAGCGGCATTCCGGATAGTTCGAGCAGCCGACGAAGGCGCCGAACTTGCCGGCCTTGAGGTTGAGTCGTCCGGTGCCGCAGGTCGGGCACTGACGGACATCGCCGCCATCGTCGCGCGGCGGATAGATGTGCGGCCCCAGCATCTCGTCGAGCGCGTCGAGCACCTGCGCGACGCGCAGGTCCTTGATGTCGTCGACGGCGCCGATGAACCCGGTCCAGAAATCCTTCAGCACCTGCTGCCAGGCGATCTCGTTGTTGGAGATGCGGTCGAGCTGCTCCTCGAGATCGGCCGTGAAATCGTACTCGACGTAGCGGCGGAAGAAGTTCTCCAGGAACGCGATGACGACGCGGCCCTTGTCTTCGCCGTGCAGCCGCTTCTTCTCGAGCTTCACGTAGCCGCGGTCTTTCAGCACCTGCAGGATCGAGGCATAGGTCGAGGGACGGCCGATGCCGAGCTCCTCCATGCGCTTGACCAGCGAGGCCTCGGAGAAGCGCGGCGGCGGCTCGGTGAAATGCTGGGTGACCGCGAGATTCTGCCGCTTGAGCTGTTCGTTCGGGCTCATCTGCGGCAGGCGGCGGCTGTCCTCGTCCTCCTCGTCGTCGCGGCCCTCCTGATAGAGCGCGAGGAAGCCGTCGAACTTGATGACCTGGCCGGTGGCGCGCAGCTCCAGGGTGCGCGCGCCCGCCTTGGCGATGATGTCGACGGTGGTGCGCTCAAGCTCGGCCGATTCCATCTGGCTCGCGATGGTGCGGGTCCAGATCAGCTCATAGAGCTTGGCCTGATCGTCATCGAGCCGCTTGCGCAGCTCGGCCGGCTTGCGCGACAGGTCGGTCGGACGGATCGCTTCGTGCGCTTCCTGGGCGTTCTTGGCCTTGGCCTGGTACTGGCGCGGGCTATCCGGGACGTATTTGTTGCCGTAGATCTCGCCGATCACCTTGCGCACCTGGGTGATCGCCTCCGGCGCGATCTGCACGCCGTCGGTTCGCATATAGGTGATGAGACCGGTGGTCTCGCCGCCGATGTCGATGCCTTCGTAGAGCCGCTGCGCGATGCGCATCGTGTGCGCCGGCGCGAAGCCGAGCTTGCGGCTCGCCTCCTGCTGCAGCGTCGAGGTGGTGAAGGGCGCCTGCGGATTGCGCCGTGCCGGCTTGGCATCGACGGTCGCGACCGTGTAGCTCGCCGCGTTGAGCGCGTTCTTGAAATCCTCGGCCTCCGCGCCGGTGCCGATGTCGAGCCGCTGGATCTTCTTGCCGTCGGCGCCGACGAGGCGCGCCTCGAAGGTGTCGCCGCGCGGCGTCGCCAAGGTCGCGATCAGCGACCAATATTCACGCGGCACGAACTTCTCGATCTCCAGCTCGCGATCGCAGACGAGGCGCAGCGCCACCGACTGCACGCGGCCGGCCGAGCGGGCGCCTGGCAGCTTGCGCCACAGCACGGGAGAGAGCGTGAAGCCGACGAGGTAATCGAGTGCGCGGCGCGCCATGTAGGCGTCGACCAGCGCGCCGTCGATCTGGCGCGGGTGCTTCATCGCCTCCGAGACGGCCTGCTTGGTGATGGCGTTGAAGACGACGCGCTCGATCTTCTGATCCTTGAGCGCACGCTTCTCCTTCAGCACCTCCAGCACGTGCCAGGAAATCGCTTCGCCCTCGCGATCAGGGTCGGTGGCGAGAATCAGCCGGTCAGCCCCCTTCAGCGATTTGGCGATGTCGTTGAGTCGGCCGGCCGCCTTGGGATCGACCTCCCAGATCATGCGGAAATTCTCGTCCGGATCGACGGAACCGTTCTTGGCCGGAAGGTCGCGAACATGACCGAAAGAGGCCAGAACCTCGTAGGAGGAGCCCAGATACTTATTGATCGTCTTGGCCTTCGCAGGCGACTCCACGATGACGATATTCATGTATTTCCAATGGCTTAGTGGAAGGATTGAAGCTGGCTTCGCGGGATTCGCGCCTGCCTCGTTGACCCGAACATGGGTGGTGAGGGGGTTCCTGTCAAATCGAGGGATGTTGAAAGGCGATTGCGTTGGATCGGCGAAGTACCTATCAGGTTGTACGGAGCACGATGAGATCCGCGCTCTTTTGAGGTTGTTTTTCGTCAAATTCCTTATGCTGGGTGACAGTTGTTGGCCAAGGCAGCGGACAAAAGCGACCCGGACGTCGAGGCGATGGTGGAGGATCCCGACGCCGCGGCAGCTCTGATCGCCGAGGTGACGGCCAGCCTGTCGCATCTGGCGCAGCGTCATCGCCTCGACATGCTGGACTATCTCCTGCGCATGGCGAACCTCGAGGCCGAGGAGCATCTCAGGCTGCGCAGCCGCCGCAGGCTGTGCTGACGGCCAGTCGTGCTCACCGCGGGGCGAGAGCGGTTTCCTCCGGCGCCAGCGTCCGGCCGTCATCCGCAGTGAGCAGCAGCTTGCGAACCGGCCTGCGGTTCACCCGGTCGACGAGCGCGGTGGCGATCTCGTCGGGGTGCTCGTCGAATTCCTCGCTCCACTGCCGCAGTGCGACCAGGATCGGAAACAGGCCGCGGCCCTTCGGCGTCAGCACGTAGTCGCGATAGGAGCTGCCGTCCGACGCCGGCTCGGTGGTCAGGATGCCACGATCGACGAGCGCCCGCAGCCGCGCCGCAAGGATGTTCTTGGCCATGCCGAGGCTGCGTTGAAACGCGCTGAAGCGGCGCAGGCCGAGGAACGCGTCACGAATGATCAGCAGCGACCACCAGTCGCCGATCGCATCCAGCGACCGCGCGATCGGGCAGGCGTCGCCTTCCAGACTGGTGCGCTTGACCATCAGATCATCCTTGTCCTGTCACCCGCGGGCGGCCGATGCCCCCGAGGGCGCTCGCGTCCGCTCACGCACTTGTGTGGTTGCATTATAAAACCAGATAGCCTATGTCGTCCATCGGTTTAATAATGCAACCATATGGAGACGGACGTGAGGCTTGCGAACAAGACGGCACTGATTACCGGCGGCAGTAGCGGCATCGGGCTTGCGACCGCCCGCCGTTTCGTCGCCGAAGGCGCCAGGATCGCGATCACCGGGCGCGATGCCGGGCGGCTGGAGGCTGCGGCGCGCGAGCTCGGGCCGAACGCGCTGGCGCTGGTGGCCGATGCCACGGACATCGCCGCGACCGAGGCCGCGGCTGCCACCGCCGCAGAACGCTTCGGCAAGCTCGACATCCTGTTCGCCAATGCCGGCATCCCCGGCTCGACGCCGGCCGGGGCAACCAAGCTCGAGGTGTTCGAGCAGGTGATCCGCACCAATCTGACGGGCGTGTTCTTCACCATGCAGGCGGCGCTGCCACATCTCAAGGACGGCGCCTCGGTCATCCTCAATGGCTCGGTGATCTCCGTGCTCGGGAATCCCGGCTATTCGGCCTACGCCGCGAGCAAGGCCGGGGTGCGCGCGATGGCGCGGGTGCTGGCGTCGGAGCTGTCGCCGCGCGGCATCCGTGTCAACGTGGTCGCGCCGGGCGCGATCCGGACGCCGATCTGGGGCGCCGCGGTCGCCACGCCGGATGCCGAAAAGATGTTCGAGGCCAGAATCGCGGCGACCACCCCGCTCGGTCATATCGGCGAGCCTGACCATATCGCCGGCACCGTGCTGTTCCTGGCCTCGGACGACGCCGCGCATGTCCAAGGCCAGGAGCTGTTCGTCGATGGCGGCGCCACGAGCTCGCCGGCCGGTGCGCCGATCTATCGGGGTTGACCGGGCCGGGTCGGTGGGCGGTTTGAGACCTGCCCCGGGGTTGAAAGCGGTGGCTGCCGGCGGCAGCCACCGAGGGACTCAAGCGGCGAGACCGCCGGCCGTTTGAATCGCCTTCGCCAGAGCCTGCTCGCGATGCTCCGGGCCGATCTGGACACCGTCGGCCGCAACGAATTCGAGATCCGTGACGCCGATGAAGCTGAAGACACTGCGCAAATAGGTCTCCAGGTGTTCGAATGCCGCCATCGGCGTGTCCGCGCCGTAATGGCCGCCGCGCGAGAGCGCCACGATAATGCGCTTGCCACCGGCCAAACCCTGCGGGCCGTTTGGGCCATAGCTGAAGGTCTTACCCTTGACTGCGATGCGGTCGATCCATGCCTTGAGCTGGCTCGGGATGGAGAAGTTGTACATCGGAGCGCCGATCACGACGATATCGGCAGCCAGGAACTCTTCCAGAACGGCCTGTCCGGCAGCGACATCAGCTTCCACCGCGGGATCCTCGACGGGCGCTCCGTAAGCGACGGCGACATGCGTTCCTGACAGATGCGACAGCGGCTCGGCTGCGACATCTCGGTAAATCACCTCCAGCCCCGGCATGATCTGGCGGAAACGGCCGACGATCGCGGCGGATACCTGACGGCTGACGGAGTTCGGGCCGAGCACGCTGGAGTCGATGTGGAGGAGTTGGGTCATAGGTCAGTCACCTCAGTATTGGTTTGTAACTGGCGCACTATGAGTGACTGTGCTGTAACCTCACAAGAACGCACATTCTTGAAACCCGAGCACAGCCGTGACACTTGCGAACAGCGATGATCCCGATCTCCCGACGCAGCCAAGTCATGATGATTGCCGGGGCGCGGCCTCGATCCTGGCGCGTGTCGGCGACAAATGGAGCGTGTTCGTCATCATGATGCTTCAGGACGGCCCGAAGCGCTTCAACGAGCTGAAGCGGCTCGTTGGCGGGATTTCCCAGCGGATGCTGACCTTGACCCTGCGCGGCCTCGAGCGCGACGGGCTGGTGACGCGGACGGTGTTTCCGACCATCCCGCCGCGGGTCGATTATGAGCTGACCGATCTCGGCCGCGGCCTGTCGCAGCCGGTGCAGGCGCTTGGGCAATGGGCCATCCAGCACCAGGAGCAGATCGAGCAGGCGCGCACGCGCTTCGACGCGCGCAGGGATGCGGACTGAGAGTCAGATCAGCGACACCATCCCGCCGCCGTGGCGCTCCAGGCGGCCGGCCAGCTCGAGCTCCAGCAGCACCATGCGCAGCACGGCCGGCGACAGGCCGCTGATCCGGATCAGGTCGTCGATCGACACCGGGGTCGGGCCGAGCAGGGCCGTGACCTGCGCGCGGTCGTGGCTCTCGGGATCGGGGGCGAACAACTCCTCGTCCGGCTCGCGCAGCGAAAAGGGCAGCGGCCGCTCCATGATCGGGCCGACGGCCTGGATGATGTCGGCGGTTTCGGTGACCAGCGTGGCGCCCTGCTTGATGAGATCGTTGGTGCCCGCGCAGCGGGGATCGAGCGGCGAGCCTGGGACGGCGAAGACCTCGCGTCCCTGTTCGCCGGCCATGCGCGCCGTGATCAGCGAGCCCGAGCGATGCGCAGCCTCGACGACGACGACGCCGAGCGAGGCGCCTGAGATCAGCCGGTTGCGGCGGGGAAAGTCGCGGGCGCGCGGCTCGTGTCCGAGCGGCATCTCGGAGATTGCGGCGCCACTGCCACTGATGATGGCGCCGAGCAGATCGACATGCTCCGGCGGATAGATCCGGTCATGGCCGCCGGCGAGGACCGCGACGGTGCCGCTGCCGAGGCTCGCGCGATGGGCGGCCTGATCGATGCCGCGGGCGAGCCCCGAGATGATGATGAAGCCGGCCTGGCCGAGCTCATGGGCGATCTGGCCGGCGAATTTGAGTCCGGCGGCGGAGGCGTTGCGCGAGCCGACGATGGCGATCATCGGGCGCATCAGCGTCTCGCGGGCGCCGCGCACCGCCAGCAGCGGAGGTGCATCGTCGCAGGTGGCGAGTCGGGGCGGATAGCCGTCCTCGTCCGGCGCCCGCAGGTCGACGTCCTGCCGCTTGCAGGCGTCGAGTTCGGCCTCGGCTTCGCCGACCGTGCAGATCCGGCCGGTTCCGGCCGCGCCGCCGCGGCGTGCCAGGTCGGGCAGCCGGTCGAGCGCGGCGCGCGCGGTGCCGAAATGGTCGAGCAATGAGCGGAAGGTGCGCGGGCCGACATTGTCGGAACGGATCAGCCGCAGCCGGTCGCGCCGCTCGGTGTCGCTGAGCTCGATCGTCGTGTTGATGGCGTCCACGCATAGCCCCCCAAACCCGGAGGCTAGAATGGAGCAACCCGAAGACGCAGGGAAGAGGCGCGCTACGCCGGCGCGACGTCGCGCACGTCCTCGGACACGGACACCGGAGACGCCAGCGCGGGCTGCTCGTCGGGGATGGCCGGCGTGGTGCCGGCCGGGGCTTCGCGCAGCCAGCGTTCCGCGGCGTCGCGTCCGCGCTGGTAGAGCAGCTCGATGAAGCCGCTGCCGAGGTCGGTCGCATCGCGCTGAGCCAGGGCCTCGATCTCGTCCTCGGCGGCAAGCCGATGCACGCGCGGCGGATGCAGGCCGTCGCTGCGCGCCCATTCGAGTGCCGCGAGCTCGGCGTTCAGGACCGCATTGCCGGCGATCTGGTCGAGGCGGCGATCGATCGCGGCCGAGGTCATCGGCACATAGGCGTCGCGCGCGGGCATGACCTGAACGACCAGCAGGTCGGCGGCGCTCGACTCATGCGCGATCTGGATCAGCGGCGGATTGGTGACGTAGCCGCCGTCCCAATACGCCTCGCCCTCGATGTCGACTGCGGCGTGCAGTTGCGCGGGACAGGTGGAGGCGAGCAGAGCATCCGGCGTGACGCCGGCATTGCGGAAGATCTGCGGCAGGCCGTCACGGGCCCGGGTCGCCGCAACCAGCAGGCGGGGCGCGGCCGGGCCCTGCACGGCGTCGAAATCGATCGTCTCGCGGAGGAGGTCGCGGAGCGGATCGAGATCGAGCGGGTCGGCGCGTCCGCTCCGCAGCCCCGCACCGAACGACACCGAGCTGCTCGCCGGCGAGTACGCGCCGATCACCAGCAGCGATCGGAACGACGCCTCCTCCATCAGCCGGGTCCAGAACAAAGCGAGCCGGTTGCGCGCTTCGTCACGGCCGCCCTTGGCCAGCCCGCTCGCGAGCAGCGCGGCGTTGACCGCGCCGGCGCTGGCGCCGCTGATGGTGTCGAAATCGCAACCGGGTTCCTCGAGCAGGCGATCCAGCACGCCCCAGGTGAAGGCCGAGAACGTTCCGCCGCCCTGCAGGGCCAGCGACAGCTTGCGCGGCGGCCACGTTCGCGGCGGCGGCGGCAGGGTGGCGCTGGCGATCGTCTCGGCGAGCGATCGCTCCGGCGTTTCCGCAGGCTTGGGCTCGGCGGCAGCCGCCGCCCCGGTCATGGGAAGCTTGACGGCGGCGGTGCTTTCCTGCGGCGTGCTCGTCGAAGGCTCCATCGCGGCGTTTGCGCTCTCAGGAACCAGATCTTCAGCCGCGCCTACGCCGACGCTCGTCGCGGGCTCGACCGCTGTCGCCGGCGAGGGAGCGGCGGGTTCGCTGGTGGAGCCGAACGCATCCGTCAACCAGATCTGAGCGGCGGAGAGGAGGGCGCTGGCGCTGGAACGGACCGGGGTGGACATTTGCTGCGCCGGCTCCTCATCAGTGCGATCATCGCGCGTGGCGACGAACCGCTTGAATGGGTCTTGCGTAATCAGATGCCGGAATCATGACAGGCAATCATGATTCACGCCAGGGTCCGGCGTTGACTTGTTAGCTGATGAAGCACAGGTGTTGCTGCCTTGCCGCTGCGATTTCAGCACGAACCACACATTACCCGTATTTGCCCGGAGTAGTTACTTCTTCGCGCCGATCTTGCTCTCGGTGCCGGCCTGCAATCGCTTGATGTTTTCGCGATGCATGTAAATGAGCAACAATGTGAGCAGGGTGAACAAGGCGGCCAGCGCGGTGTGGCCGAAAGCCCACAACACGATCGGCGTCAGCACGCTGGCGACGAGTGCGGCGAGTGATGAGTAGCGGAGCGCGAAGGCGGTTGCGAGCCAGACCAGGCAAAAGAAGATCGCGCCCGGCCAGAACAGACCGATCAAAATACCGATGTAAACGGCGACACCTTTGCCGCCGCGGAACTTCAGCCACACCGGGAACAAGTGACCGAGGAAGGCGCCGAGGCCCGCGACCATCGCGGCATTCGGGCCGCCGAGATAGCCCGCAATGATCACGGCCGCCGTGCCCTTGAGAGCGTCGCCGAGCAGGGTCGCCGCCGCCAGCCCCTTGCGGCCGGTGCGCAGCACATTGGTGGCGCCGATGTTGCCGGAGCCGATGCTGCGCAGATCCTGCGTGCCGGCGAGCTTGGTAAGGATCAGGCCGAACGGGATGGAGCCGAGGAGATAGCCGATGATGAGAGCGACCGGCAGGAAGGCTTCGGAACCCATCACGCGACTCCTTCGACGCTTCGCCTGGCGTCAGACATGTTCGAACACGGTGCGGCCGCCGACGATGGTGCGGACCACGCGGCCGGTGAAGCGGGCTTCGTCGAACGGCGTGTTCTTGCACAGCGATTTGAGGTCTGCCGGATCGAGGATCCAGGGCACGTCCGGATCGATCACGATGATGTCCGCCGGCGCGCCCGCCCGCAAGGTGCCACCGGGCAGGCCGAGCAGCTCGGCGGGCCGGGTCGACATCGCGCGGATCAGGGCGGTCCAGCTGAGCTCGCCATTGTGCACCAGCCGCAGCGCCGCCGGCAGCATCGTCTCGAGTCCGACCGCGCCGCTGGCAGCCTCCGCGAACGGCAGCCGCTTGACCTCGACGTCCTGTGGCGTGTGGTCCGACATGATGACGTCGATCAGGCCGGAGGCGAGCGCCTCGACCAGCGCGCGGCGGTCGACCTCGGTGCGCAGCGGCGGCGTCAGCTTCAGGAAGGTGCGGTAGGGGCCGATGTCGTTCTCGTTCAGGGTGACATGATTGATCGAGACCGACGCGCTCACCGTGAGCCCTGCCTCGCGGGCGCGCCTGAGGATGTCGAGCGAGTCGATCGAGCTCAGCGCGGCCGCGTGATAGCGGCCCTTGCTGAGTGCGACGAGGCGCATGTCGCGCTCGAGCACGACGGCTTCGGCTGCGGGCGGAATGCCGGAGAGGCCGAGCCGCGAGGCGAACTCGCCTTCGTTCATGACGCCTTCGCCGACGAGGTTCGGATCCTCGGTGTGATGCACGATCAGGGCGTCGAAATCGCGCGCATAGGTCAGCGCGCGGCGCATCACCTGGGCGTTCATCACGCTGCTGTGGCCGTTGGAGAAGGCGACGGCGCCGGCGGCGCGCAACAGCCCGATCTCGGTCATCTCCTCGCCGCGCAGGCCCTTGGTCAGCGCCGCCATCGGCTGGATGTTGACGATCGCGGTGTCGCGGGCGCGGCGCAGCACGAAGTCGACGGTCGCCGAATTGTCGATCACAGGCTCAGTGCCGGGCTGGCAGATGATGGTGGTGATGCCGCCGGTCGCGGCGGCTTGGCTGGCGCTGGCGAATGTCTCGCGATGGCCCAGACCCGGCTCGCCGACGAAGGCGCACATGTCGATCAGGCCGGGGGCCACGATCTTGCCGGCGCAGTTGACGACATCGGTGCCCTCGGGCACGCCCGCGGCGCCGATGCCGCGCTTGAGGTCGCGGATGACGCCGTCGGCGATCAGCACGTCGCCGGGGCCGTCGAAGTCGCGGGAGGGGTCGATCACGCGCGCATTGGCGAGCTGGATCGGGCGGCGGTCGGTCAGCATGGCGTTTGGTCCCGACTTCTGTATCACGCGTTGGGCAGGTTGCGGGCCAGTGCTTCGAGCACGGCCATGCGCACGGCGACGCCCATTTCGACCTGCTCCCGGATCAGCGACTGCGCGCCATCGGCAACGATGGATTCGATCTCGACGCCGCGGTTCATCGGCCCCGGATGCATGACCAGCGCGTCGGACTTGGCGTAGGCGAGCTTCTTCTGGTCGAGCCCGAAATACTGGAAATATTCCGACGACGACGGCACGAACGAGCCGTTCATGCGCTCGCGCTGCAGCCGCAGCATCATCACGATGTCGGCGCCGTTGAGCCCCTCGCGCATGTCGCGCGCGACCTCGACGCCCATGCGCTCGATGCCGGGTGGCAGCAGCGTGGAGGGTGCGACCACGCGGACGCGCGCGCCCATCGTGTTCAGCAGCAGGATGTTGGATCGCGCCACGCGCGAATGCAGCACGTCGCCGCAGATCGCGATGACCAGCCCCTCGATGCGGCCCTTGTTGCGGCGGATCGTCAGCGCATCCAGCAGCGCCTGCGTCGGATGCTCATGCGCGCCGTCGCCGGCATTGATCACGGAGCCGTCGACCTTGCGCGCGAGCAGCTCGACCGCGCCGGAGGCGTGGTGGCGGACCACCAGAATGTCCGGATGCATCGCGTTGAGCGTGACCGCGGTGTCGATCAGGGTCTCGCCCTTCTTGATGGACGAGGACGACACCGACATGTTCATGACGTCGGCGCCGAGCCGCTTGCCCGCCAGCTCGAACGAGGATTGCGTGCGGGTCGAGGCCTCGAAGAACAGGTTGACCTGGGTGCGGCCGCGCAGCACGGTGCGCTTCTTGTCGACCTGACGATTCAGTTCGACATACTCCTCGGACAGGTCGAGGAGGCCGGTGATGTCGTGGGCGGAAAGGCCCTCGATTCCCAGCAAATGCCGGTGCACGAGGACGAAAGTCGATTTCGGAGAGGTTGCCATTAAAGCCAGAGCTATAGGCGCGGTTTCCATGGGGGGCAAGGCCGAAAGCCGGGGTTCCGAGTTATCCCCCGTTCCGTCTTCCGAGCCTCTCAGGGGGCTCCAAACCGGGGGCTGGCGGGCCGTCGTCGGAGGAGGCCCGCTCCGATATGCGCTGATCCTGCTGGCGGCGATCGTGCCGGCCTGCGCGGCCGCGTTGCCGTTCGATTTCGTCTATCTCCGCGACATCGACCCGACGATCCTCCAGGACATCCGTTATGCCGGCAGCAACAATTTCGTCGGCCGACCCTTGCCGGGCTACGAGGCGGCCGAATGCGTCGTGACGCGTGACGTGGCGCGGCGGCTGCAGGCGGCTCAGGCCGAGCTGCGGCAGCGCGGCCTGTCGCTGAAGATGCTCGACTGCTACCGGCCGGTGCGTGCGGTCGCAGAGATGCTGGCCTGGTCCCAGGACGGCGTCGAGACCACGGCCGGCCGCCGCTACACGCCGCGCATTGCCAAGCAGGACCTGTTCCGTCTCGGCTATATCGCCGTGCGTTCGAGCCATTCGACCGGTGCGGCGCTCGATCTCACGCTGGTCGAGCTCGCGGCGGACAATTCCGCGGCGTTCGACCCGGCCAAGGACTACGCGGACTGCACCGCGCCGGCAGCGCTACGCGCGCCCGAGGGCAGCGTCGACATGGGAACCGGCTACGATTGTTCCGACGTGAAGGCCCATACCGCTGCGCAGAACCTGACACCGGAGCAGCGCCGCTGGCGCAACGAACTGGTTGCGGTGATGGCGCGGCAAGGTTTTGTGAACTATGCCAAGGAGTGGTGGCACTTTTCGCTGCCGGGCGCTGGCGCGACCACTTATGTTTTTCCCATTCGGCCGCGCCGATGATTGATCTCTGCAGGGCACGGCCATGACGCAGTCTTCCTTCGCGACCCATGAGGTCTTAAACCAGTCGCCGCCGTTCGAGGACGTCGACCTGTTCACGGCCGACCGGCCGTTGGCCGACGCCGTCAAGGCCAATGGTGGTGCCGGGGCTGAGCAGGAGCTGACAGCTTTCGGCAAGCGATGGGGCTCGGCTGCGATGGCCGAGCAGGGCCGGCTCGCCAATGAGAACACGCCGAAGCTGCGCAGCTTCGACGCCAAGGGCTTTCGGCGGGACGTCGTCGAGTTTCATCCGGCCTATCATCAGATGATGACGCGCTCGGTCGAGGCCGGCCTGCACAATTCGACATGGACCGCCGGGGGCCATCCTGTTGGCGGCGCGTCGGAGGTGGTACGCGCGGCGAAGTTCTACATCGCCTCGCAGGTCGAGAGCGGACACCTCTGTCCGATCACGATGACGCGGGCCTCGGTGGCGGCGCTGGCCGCGCAGCCTGACCTGCTGGCGCGGACGATGCCCCTCATCGGCACGCGCGACTACGATCCGGCGTTTGCGCCGTGGTGGCAAAAGCGCGGCATGACGCTCGGCATGGGCATGACCGAGAAGCAGGGCGGGACCGACGTGCGCGCCAACATGACGCGCGCTGAGCGTACGACCGATGGCTATCGCATCACCGGGCACAAATGGTTCATGTCGGCGCCGATGTGCGACGCGTTCCTGGTGCTGGCGCAGGCCGATGCCGGCCTGACCTGCTTCTTCATGCCGCGCTTCACGCCGGATGGCGCGGTGAACGCGATCCAGTTTCAACGCTTGAAGGACAAGCTCGGCAATCGCTCCAATGCCTCGTCGGAGGTGGAGTTCGCAGGCAGCTATGCCGAGCGGGTCGGCGACGAGGGCAGGGGCATCAGCACCATCATCCAGATGGTGCAACTGACGCGGCAGGATTGCGCGATCTCGTCTGCCGGCCTGATGCGCTCGGGGCTCGCGCATGCGCTGCATCATGCGCGCCATCGCAGCGTGTTCCAGAAGCATCTCGCCGACCAGCCCTTGATGCAGGCGGTGCTCGCCGACATGGCTCTCCATGTCGAGGCGACGGTGGCGCTGGTGATGCGGCTGTGCCGCGCGTTCGACCGCACGCCGGCTGACGCGAGCGAAGCCGCCTACATGCGGCTGTTGACGCCCGCGATCAAATACTGGGTCTGCAAGAGCGCGCCGCCGTTCCTGTATGAGGCGATGGAGTGCCTGGGCGGCAATGGCTATGTCGAGGACGGCGTTCTCGCGCGCCACTTCCGGGAGTCGCCGGTCAATGCGATCTGGGAAGGCTCGGGCAACGTGATGTGCCTCGACGTGCTGCGCGCGCTGTCGCGCGAGACGGAGGCTGCCGCGCATGTCCTGATGCATCTGAAGGCAGAGACCAGCGGGTTGCCCGGTGCGGCGGAGGCGCTCGCTTTCATCGAGACCAGCTTCCGCCGACCGGATTCCGAGCGCGTTGCCCGGCTCGCGGTGGAGAAACTGGCGCTGCTCGCCGCCTGTGCCGCGCTCAACGTGGTCACGCCTCGCCATGCCGAACTGTTCGCCGCGACGCGTCTTTCCGCTGTTCATCCGAGCATGTACGGCGCCATCGATCTCGATCCCTCGGACATCCGTACCTTGCTGGAGCGCGCGCTGCCTTGACCGACACTCCCGAAGCCGCCGTGATGGATTCCCTCGATCCGGGCAACCCGCCACAGCAGGTCGCTCCGGCGCAGCATCAGCCGCGCACGCTCGGCTTCTGGCGCACCTTGCTGTGGGGCCTCCTCATCATCGTCGTGTTCTTCATCGGCCAGCTGACTCCGATCGTCTATTTCCTGCTGCGCCATGAGGGGCCAATCGACAGCATGGCCGCGTTTCAGTTGGCCATGATCCAGATCGCGAGCCGGTCGCTCACGGTCTCGCTGTCGGCGATCATGGGCGTTCCGGCCATTTTGATCCCGATCTATTTTGCCGTCCGCCACACCCGCATGTCGTTCGCCGACTATCTGGGCCTGCGCTGGACCGGCTGGAAGAATTTCGGCTTTGGCGTTGTCGGGATGGTCGTGATCCTGGGATGCTGGGAGCTGGTTTCGCAACTGACCGGCCGCGGAGACACGTCGTCGAGCTTCATGGTGGACATCCTGAAGACCGCCAGAGGCGACGGCGTGGTCTGGCTGCTGGTCATCGCCTTCTGCGTCGCGGCGCCGGTTTCGGAAGAGCTCATGGCGCGCGGCTTTCTCTATCGCGGCTGGTCTGACACCTTCCTGCAGGTGCCCGGCGCCATCGTGCTGTCGTCCTTGCTGTGGACCGTGCTGCATCTCCAGTACGACTGGTTCGCGCTGCTCAACGTGTTTTCCCTCGGCGTGTGGTTCGGCTATCTGCGCTCTCGAACCCACTCCACCTATCTGACCATGGTGCTGCACGGGCTCAACAACCTCGCCGCCACGGTGCAAACCATGTGGCTCGCCAGCGGCCACTCCTGAGCGCGGTGTTCAGCTCGCCCAGGCGATCGCGAGCGGCATGGTCAGCGCGGCCAGCACGGTCTGCAGCGAGATGATCTGCGCCAGCAGCGGCGCATCGCCGCCCATCTGCTTCGCCAGCACATAGGCGCTCGGCGAGGTCGGCACCGCCGCGCAGATCGCGACCACCACGAGGCTCGGGCCGGTGACGCCGAACCATCCGGCAAGCCCGATAGCGAGGAGGGGCATCAGGACCAGCTTGAGCACGACGCCGAGCGCGGCGGCCGGGCCGGCGCGCCGCAAGCCCTCGAAGTGCAGACCGGCGCCGGTCACCAGCAAACCGATCGGCAGCGAGGCCTGGCCGAGCGCATCGGCGGCATCGTGCCAGAGCTTTGGCAGCGGCACATGGGCTACGTTGAGTGCGAGCCCGGCGATGCAGGCCCAGATCAGCGGATTGCGGATGATGGTGGCGAGGATCTCGCGCATCGAGCGGCGGGTCGGCGAGGCATAGTGGGCGAGCACGGCGACGCTGAATACGTTGACCATCGGGATGATCGCGATCATGCCGACCGAGGCCACCGCGAGCCCGGTCGGGCCGAACAGGCTGCCCGCCACGCTCAGCGCGACGTAGGTCTGCCAGCGGGTTGCCCCTTGGAAGATCGACGTGAAAGCCGGACCATCGATGCCGGAGCGGGTGAGCAGCGGCCGCAGCGCGAGGCACAGCGCCGACATCGCCAGCATCGCCAGGAACAGGGCGCCGCCGATGCCTGCGACCGGCACCTTGCCGAGATCGGCCTTCACCAGGCTCTGCAGCAGCAGCGCCGGAAACAGCACATAATAAGTCAGCCGCTCGAGCCCGTGCCATTGCGTATCCAGCCGGATCAGGCTGCGCCGCAGGCCGAAGCCCATCACGATCAGCAGGAACACCGGCGCGAGCGCCGCAGCGACGGGGCTCATGCGCTAGCGACCGGACTGGCGCAAGGTCGCAAGCCGATCGAGCGCGCCCTGCAGGATGAAGATCGCTGCATGCGTATCGATCACCTCGGCGCGTTTGGCGCGGCTGACATCCATGCCGATCAGCTCGCGCTCGACGGCGGCCGTCGACAGCCGCTCGTCCCAGAGGCCGATCGGCAGGTCGGTGATGCCCGCGAGGTTGCGCGCGAACGCCCGCGTCGATTGCGCCCGCGGCCCTTCGCTGCCGTCCATGTTGATCGGCAGGCCCAGCACCAAGCCGACCACCTTGCGCTCGGCGCAAATCGCCTGCAGTCTGACAGCATCGGCCTTGAAGGCCTTGCGCTGGATGGTCTCGACGCCGGTGGCGAGCCGCCGGTCGGGATCCGACACGGCGACGCCGATGGTCTTGGTGCCGAGATCGAGGCCGACGAGCGCCCCGCGCTCGGGCCAGCGGCCGGCGGCTTCGATGAGGGGAAGGATGGGAGCGGGCATGGCGCGCCGCTTAGCACGGGTGCATCCCCCGAGCCAGCACGGCAGGCGCATGGCTTGTCGCTCCGCTGCCATCGTTCTATATGGAGCATCGTACCGTGAACAGGAGTGGTGCCGTGGATCGCAGGACCAACATTGCCCGCCGCTTTGTGTCCTCTGCCATCACGGTCGCTCATGTCCTTCTGTCTCACGCTCGACGCGGTCGCCGCCGCGACACCTGACGGTCATCCTCTCTTCGACAATCTCACGCTCTCGATCGGCGCCGAACGCGTCGGTCTGGTCGGCCGCAACGGCTCCGGCAAGTCGACCTTGCTCCGCATCGTCGCTGGCGTCTCGGAGCCGGCGGCCGGAGCGGTGACGCGCAGCGGAACGCTCGGCCTCCTGGCGCAGCACTGGGAACCCGGGTTGCGTGTCGACGAGGCGCTCGGCGTGGCCGGCGACCTTGCGGTCATCGACCGTATCGTCGCGGGAAAGAGCCAGGACGCCGATCTTGCCGATGATCTCGCGCGCGCGGATTGGAGCCTGCCCAGTCGTGTCGATGACGCGCTGACCGAGGCAGGTCTCGCCGGAATTGCGCTCGATCGCTCGATGGACTCGCTCAGCGGCGGCGAGCGGACGCGCATCGGCATCGCGCGGCTACTGATCGAGGCGCCGGATCTGCTGCTGCTCGACGAGCCCACCAACAATCTCGATGCCGAGGGCCGCGACGCCGTCGGCCGGCTGATGCGGCGCTGGCGCGGCGGCGTGCTGGTCGCCAGTCATGACCGCGCGCTGCTGGAGATGATGGACCGGATCGTGGAGCTTACCCCGGTCGGGGTCCACATCGTCGGTGGCGGCTGGACGATGTTTACGCAGGCGCGGGAGGATGCGCGGGCGCGTGCAGCGATCGCGCTGGACCGCGCCGATGCGCATGTGCGGGATGTCAGCCGCGCCGTGCAGCGCCAGCGCGAAGCCAAGGCGCGCAAGGACAAGGCCGGCCGTGCTTTCGCCGCCGCCGGCTCGGCGCCGAGGATCCTGCTGGGCGCCCGAGCCGAGCGGGCCGAGACGACCAGCGGGCGATCGCAGCGGCTCGCCGAGCGCTTGATCACCGAAGCGGCCGAGCGAGCAGAGCAGGCGCGACAACATGTGGAGGTGCTGACGCCGCTCTCGATGGTCCTGCCGCCGACCGGGCTCGGCGCCGGCACCGAGCTGCTTGCGATGGAGGACGCGGTCGTGAGCGCCGGCGACAGGAGGTTCGGTCCCTGGACGCTCGGTGTCAGGGGCCGGCAGCGGATCGCGATCACCGGACGCAATGGCGCAGGCAAGACCACGCTGCTCAGGGCCGCGATCGGCGCGATTCCGCTGACCGATGGAACGGTCCGGCGCGCCGACGGGCGTATCGCGATGCTGGATCAACACGTCGCGTTGCTGGATCGCAGCGACAGCATCATCGGCAATTTCCGCCGCCTCCATCCGGCGCTCGGCGCCGAAGCGGCGCATGCAGCCTGCGCGCGCTTCGCATTCCGCAACCGCGACGCCGAGCAGACGGTGGAGACGCTGTCCGGCGGCGAGCGCCTGCGCGCGGGCCTTGCCTGCACGTTCGGCGGCGAGCGTCCGCCATGGCTGTTGCTGCTCGACGAGCCGACCAACCATCTCGACATTTTCTCGATCGAGATCCTGGAGCGGGCGCTGCGCGACTTCGACGGCGCGCTGCTGGTCGTCAGCCACGACCCGTCATTTCTTGCGGCGATCGGCATTGCCGGGGAGTTCGTCGTGAATGGCTGAGCGGGCACGGCAGACCGTGCCCGCAAAGCAGATGCGATTCAATGAGCTAACGGATCGCGATCGGGTTGATCATGCCCTGGACGCCGCCGCGCCAGCGCGGCTGGCCCAGGACGAACAGGAACTCGTAGCCCTTGTCCTTGGCGAGCTCAGCGGTGTCCATGTTCTCCAGGATGTAGGTTCCGTTCATCGCGAGCAGGATCTGGTGCACCTCGAACAGGTTGTTGGACTCGAACGGGATCGCCTCCACCGCCCAATTGTCGGCGCCGACGGCGACCACGCCCTTCGAGGTCAGGTATTTCGCGCCTTCGACGCCGAGACCCGGCTCACCGGCGCCGTAGCGCTTGTCGTCCTTGCCGATCAGACCGAGCCAGCCGGTGTGGAAGATGACGATGTCGCCCTGGCGGATTTCGACACCCTGTTTCTTGGCGGCCTCCTCGATCTCCTTGACGTTGAACGCCGTGCCTTCCTTGACCACGTCGGTGTTATAATAGGCGGCCATGTCGAGCAGCACGCCGCGTGCGACCAGCGGCGGCACCTTCTCGATGCCGAGCTTCTTCAGGCCGGTCGGATCGGCGAAGTCGAGCAGCTTGTTGCCGTTGTAATAGACGTGCTCGACGCCGAGATGGCCGAGACCGTCAATCTGGCTGCCGACACCGACCCAGCCTTCGACGATGTCGTCATTGTAGGTCGCCTTGTTGGGCCCGAGTCCGGGAATGCCCGCCTGTCCCGGCTGCACCACCGTGATTTTGAACGAGCGCGGCGGGTAGGCGGGGGTCTTGGAGTCGATGATCATGCCGAGCGGATAGGTCTTGCCGGTCTTCACCAGCGAGGCGGCTTTGACCACGAGCTCCGGCGTGATGTAGTTGGCCGCGCCGATCTCGTCGTTCGGCCCCCATTTCGATTTCGTCCAGTCCTGGGCTTGGGCCGTCCCGATCGCACCCATCATGGCAATCGAGCAGCCCAACACGAACGCGTTGCGCATCGCATTTCCTCCGACATGTTGATGTTTGTTGTTTTCGCGCTGGCCAGCGCTGCATCCTAACGTAGTGCAGGGCTGCCGGACAAAATGTTTTCGGATGCGTGCGCTGCACAGCGCCCGAACGTCGCATCGGTCGAAATGGCAGTGTTTTGCGGAGGTGGCGTTGATTCCGTGCTGTGGAATGTGTCTTGTGGCTGGGACGCCTGTGCACAATCTCTGGGCGAACGTCTTACGCCGCGATGTCGTGATCCCGGCAGCCGAGGCCTTCCATGAAGGCCGACAGCGCACTGCTGCGATGCGCCGCGCGGCGGTGGATGAAGAGCGTCTCGACCTGCGCATGGGACGGATCGAGTGTGTGCAGCCCGACGCTGCCGCTCATCGCGTGCCGCGTCACCACCGCGCGCGGCAGCAGCGCGACGCCCATGCCGGCGGCGACGCAGCCGATCATGCCGTCGAGGGTGCCGAGCTCGATCCGGGACGCGGCGGGCCAGCCGAAATCGTTGAACACCTGCTCCAGCCGCTGCCGGTAGGTGCAGCCGGTCCTGAACACCAGCGCGGTCGGTCCCGACGCCGCGGTCGCCGCGCGTAAGGCGGACAGGCTTTCGAAGCGCCGGGCCGTCACCAGCACCAGCTCTTCCTCGAACGCGACGACGCCGGCGAGATCGGGATGGTCGATCGGACCGGCGACGAAGGCACCATCGAGAGTGCCGTCGAGCACGCTCGCGACGAGATCGGCGGTCGGCGCCGTGCGCAGGCTGAGGGCGACGGCGGGAAAGCGGCGATGGAAGTCGGCGAGCCGCGTCGGCAGGCGCACCGCGGCGGTCGTCTCCATCGAGCCGATCATCAGCGGCCCCTGCGGCTCGCCGTCGTCACGCGCGGCGAGAACCGCTTCGCGCGACAGCGCCGCGATGCGATCGGCGTAGGGCAGCAGGCGCTGTCCGGCGCCGGTCAGGGTCATGCCGCGGCTGTGGCGTTCGAACAACGCGGTGCCGATCTCGGCTTCCAGCGCCTTGATCCGCTGCGTGACGTTGGACTGGACCGTGTTGAGCACCTCCGCGGCGCGCGTGATGCCGCCGGCGCGCGCCACCGCGGCAAAGGTCTGCAGGTCGCTCAGTTCCATGGCCGCTCTCCGTTTTGAATCTGCGATGGCAGAGTTCTCAACTATTCATTTTCAGAGAATGCTACCCGCGCCTAATGTCCGCGTCCAGAGCGCAGGAGAGTCTTCATGCCGCTGAGAACCGCGCTGACGGAGAGGCTCGGCATCGATCATCCGATCCTGCTGGCGCCGATGGATGTGATTGCCGATGCGCGGCTGGTGCGCGCCGTCAGCGGTGCCGGGGGGTTCGGCATTCTCGGCGGCGGCTATGGCAACCGCGCTTGGCTCATGCAGGAGACAGCGAAGCTCGATGGCCTGCGTGCGCCGTTCGGCATCGGCTTCATCACCTGGTCGCTGGCGAAGCAGCCGGAGTTGCTCGAGATCGCGCTTGCGGCCAAGCCCACCGCCGTGATGCTGTCGTTCGGTGATCCCCGGCGCTTTGCACCGGCGATCAAGCAGGCGGGCGCGCGCTTGATCTGCCAGGTGCAGGACGAGGCCATGGCCGAGCAGGCGATCGCGGCCGGCGCCGATGTCCTGATCGCGCAAGGAACCGAAGCAGGCGGCCATGGCGCCTCGCGGACCACGCTCGACATCGTGCCGGCCATCATCGATCTCGCAGCCGGTCGCGTGCCAGTGGCCGCCGCCGGTGGTCTCGCCGATGGCCGCGGTCTTGCCGCGATGCTCACGCTCGGCGCCGATGGCGTGCTGCTCGGCACGCGCTTCTATGCCAGCCAGGAAGCTGCCGGTGCAGACGAAGCCAAGCGCCGCATATGCGCGGCAAAATCAGGCGAGACCGTGCGCGGCATCGTCTTCGACCTGTCGCGCAACAATGTCTGGCCGGCGCCGTTTACCGGACGCTGCCTGGTCAACGACCATGCGCGGCGCTGGATAGCGCGCGAGGTCGAGCTGCTGCAGCAGGTCGAGCGCGTGTCGGCCGACTATGTGAAGGCGAGGGCGGAAGGCAATTTCGACATCGCCGCGGTCATTGCCGGCGAGGCGGTCGGCCTGATCCATGATATCCCGCCGGCCGCCGAGATCGTCGCGCGCATCGTCGATGAGGCCGAGCAGATCCTGCAAGGGCGGCGCAACTCGTCCGCCGTCTTCGCCAAGCAATAGGAGCAAATCATGTGGCCCGACCGCCGCTTCCTGGATCTCGTCAAGACCGAGCACCCGATCGTGCTCGCGCCGATGGCCGGCGTGATGGACGCCGATCTCGTCATCGCGGTGGCGCGAGGCGGCGGGCTCGGCTCGCTGCCCTGCGCGATGCTCTCGGCGGACAAGGCCCGCGAGCAGGTCAACATCATCCGCCAGCGCGTCTCGGCGCCGATCAATGTGAACTTCTTCTGCCACACGCCCGTCGAGGCCGACGCGGCACGTGAGGCCGGGTGGAAGAAGCGGCTCGGCGCATATTATCAAGAGTACGGCGTTGATCCCGACGCTCCGGTCCCGGCCGCGAACCGTGCGCCGTTCGATGCCGCGATGTGCGCCGTCGTCGAGGAGTTGAAGCCGGAGATCATCAGCTTCCATTTTGGCCTGCCCGAGCCGTCGCTGCTGGCCCGCGTGAAGGCGACAGGCACGGTCGTGATGGCGTCCGCGACCGTGGTGCGCGAGGCGGTGTGGCTGGAGCGGAACGGCGCCGACGTCATCATCGCGCAAGGTGCGGAAGCGGGCGGCCATCGCGGCATGTTCCTGACCGACAAGCTCGCCGAGCAGGTCGGGACGTTTGCGCTGGTGCCGCAGATCGTCGATGCGGTTGATGTCCCGGTGATCGCGGCGGGCGGCATCGCCGATGCGCGCGGCATCGCCGCGGCGTTCGCGCTCGGCGCCTCCGGCGTGCAGATCGGCAGCGCCTATCTGCGCTGCCCCGAATCCAAGGTCAGCGTGCTGGCGCGTGCCGCACTTGCCGCCGCCGATGACGAATCCACCGTTATTACCAACGTGATGACCGGCCGGCTCGCGCGCGGCGTCGCCAACCGGGTGATGCGCGAGGTCGGGCCGATCTCGCCGGACGCGCCGGCGTTTCCTCATGCCGCGACCGCGCTCGGCCCGCTCAAGGCGGCCGCGGAGAAGCAGGGCAAGGTCGATTTCACCAATCTCTGGGCCGGGCAGGCGCTGCCGCTCGGCCGCGAGCTGCCGGGGGCCGAGCTGACGCGGACGCTGGCCGAACAGGCGCTGGCGCGGCTTGCGAAGCTGGCGGGCTGACGCCAAAGGCGGCGTCACGGGCGGGGCGGTGCCCTGGGAAAGTCCGGAGGCTGCCGGTTGCGGCGCGAAAGCCGGCTCTGCTATAGGGCGGGTTCACTGTTTCCCGTGAGGCCCTATATAATGTCGGTCGATGCCGCCACCGTCCGCAAGATCGCGCAATTGGCGCGGATCGCTGTCACTGACGCCGAGGTCCCGCATCTGCAGGGCGAGCTCAATGCGATGCTGGCCTTCGTCGAGCAGCTCTCGGAGGTCAATGTCGAGGGCGTCGAGCCGATGACCTCGGTGACCCCGATGGCGATGAAGAAGCGCCAGGACGTCGTCACCGACGGCGACATCGCCGACGACATCGTCAAGAACGCGCCGATGACCGAGAACAACTTCTTTCTCGTGCCGAAGGTCGTGGAATAGCCAGGTGGAATAGCCGAGGCAGGTCCGCGCGCCCGTCGCGCGTGATCCGCTCCTTCAAACCGACAAGCGAGCCAACGCCGATGTGCCTGCTCTGCGACGATGAAGCGGCCTACAAGGCCTATATGGACTATCTCGACGCCATGGAGCGGCAGGGCAAGGCCGCCGACCCGGACAAGGCCGTCAACGAGATCCTCGACCAGCTCGAAGCGGCCGCCAATACCAAGAAAGCCTCCCCTGCGAAGAACAAGTTCTTCGCGGACGACGCCGACGACGACAAGACGCTCTCCCCGTTCTTCTGCAGCCCGATCAACAAATGACCGATTTGACTTCGCTGACGCTCGCCGAGGCCCGCAAGGGTCTCGCGAGCAAGACCTTCACGTCGCTCGAGCTGACCGACGCCCATCTCAAGGCGATCGAGGAGGCGCGGGCGCTCAATGCCTTCGTGATGGAGACGCCGGACCAGGCGCGCGCGATGGCGCGCGACGCCGACGCCAAGATCACCAGGGGTGAGGGCGGGCCGCTGGCCGGCATTCCGCTCGGGATCAAGGACCTGTTCGCCACCAAGGACGTCCGTACCACGGCGTGCTCGAAGATCCTCGGCAACTTCGTCCCGACCTACGAGTCGACCGTGACCTCGCAGCTGTGGCGCGACGGCGCCGTCATGCTCGGCAAGCTCAACAATGACGAGTTCGCGATGGGCTCGTCCAACGAGACCTCGTGCTTCGGCCCGGTCGGCAATCCCTGGCGCCGCGAGGGCTCCAACACC
The DNA here is from genome assembly GCF_032489875.1 of Bradyrhizobium sp. SZCCHNR1015. Lineage (NCBI taxonomy): Bacteria > Pseudomonadati > Pseudomonadota > Alphaproteobacteria > Hyphomicrobiales > Nitrobacteraceae > Bradyrhizobium > Bradyrhizobium sp. SZCCHNR1015. The sequence continues at coordinate 238,709 of NZ_JAUEYW010000005.1, read as the reverse complement.
ACGCTGGTGCCGGGCGGCTCGTCCGGCGGCTCGGCGTCGGCGGTGGCGGCGCTCTTGTGCATGGGCGCGACCGCGACCGACACCGGCGGCTCGATCCGCCAGCCCGCGGCGTTCACCGCCACCGTCGGCATCAAGCCGACCTATGGCCGCTGCTCGCGCTGGGGCATCGTCGCCTTCGCCTCCTCGCTCGACCAGGCCGGCCCGATCGCGCGTTCGACCCGCGATGCGGCGATCCTGTTGCGCTCGATGGCCGGCCACGACCCGAAGGACACCACCTCGGTCGACATCCCCGTGCCGGACTACGAGGCCGCGATCGGCAAGTCCGTGAAGGGCATGAAGATCGGCATCCCCAAGGAGTATCGGCTCGACGGCATGCCGGCCGAGATCGAAAAGCTCTGGAGCGAGGGTCGCAAGTGGCTGGAAGCCGCCGGCGCAGAAACCGTCGAGGTGTCGCTGCCGCACACCAAATATGCGCTGCCGGCGTATTACATCGTGGCACCGGCCGAGGCGTCCTCCAACCTCGCCCGCTACGACGGCGTCCGCTACGGTCTGCGCGTGCCCGGCAAGTCGATTGGCGAGCTGTACGAGAACACAAGGGCCGAGGGCTTCGGGCCCGAGGTGCGGCGACGCGTCATGATCGGCACCTATGTGCTGTCGGCCGGCTATTACGACGCCTATTACATCCGGGCGCAGAAGGTCCGGACCCTCATCAAGAAGGATTTCGAGGACTGCTTCGCCCAGGGCGTGAGCGCGATCCTGACGCCGGCGACGCCGTCGGCCGCCTTCGGCATCGGCGAGAAGGGCGGCGCCGATCCGGTCGAGATGTATCTCAACGACATCTTCACGGTGACCGTGAACATGGCCGGCCTGCCGGGCATCGCGGTGCCCGCCGGCAAGGACAGCCAGGGGCTGCCGCTGGGCTTGCAGCTGATCGGCCGGCCGTTCGACGAGGAGACGCTGTTCTCGCTCGGCGAGGTCATCGAGCAGGCGGCGGGACGCTTCACGCCGGTTCGGTGGTGGTAAGCGTCGCCGATTTCAAGACGAGCCTCGCGGGCGACGCGCCCGCGGCCGGCCTGACGCCGGTGCTCACCGGCCTGTGGTGGCTGGCGAAGGGCGACTGGGACCGGGCGCACAAGATCATTCAGGACGAGCCCGGCCGCGACGCGGCCTGGGCGCACGCACATCTGCATCGCGTCGAGGGCGACCTCGGCAATGCCGGCTACTGGTATCGCCAGGCCGGGCAGCCGGTCGCGAAAGATGCGTTGGTTATCGAATTCGAGCGGATCGTCTCCGCACTGCTTGGGAGTTAGAGCCATGACGGCAACCAGCGGCAAGCTGATGAAGGGCGCCACCGGCGACTGGGAGGTCGTGATCGGCATGGAGATCCATGCCCAGGTCACCTCGAAGTCGAAACTGTTCTCGGGCGCCTCCACCGCCTTCGGCGGCGATCCCAACAGCCACGTCTCGCTGGTCGACGTGGCGATGCCGGGCATGCTGCCGGTCATCAACGAGGAGTGCGTGCGGCAGGCCGTGCGCACCGGGCTCGGGCTCAATGCCAAGATCAACCTGCGCTCGGTGTTCGACCGCAAGAACTATTTCTACCCCGACCTGCCGCAGGGCTACCAGATCAGCCAGTACAAGGACCCGATCGTCGGCGAGGGCGAGGTCACGGTCGAGCTCGACGGCGGCAGGACCGCCACTGTTGGCATCGAGCGCCTGCACATCGAGCAGGATCCGGGCAAGATGCTGCACGACCAGTCGCCGTCGCTGTCCTATATCGACTTCAACCGCTGCGGCGTGGCGCTGATGGAGATCGTCTCCAAGCCTGACATCCGCGACGCCGAGCAGGCCAAGGCCTACGTGACCAAGCTGCGCTCGATCATGCGCTATCTCGGCACCTGCGACGGCGACATGGAGAAGGGATCCCTGCGCGCCGACGTCAACGTCTCCGTGCGCAAGCCGGGCGGGCCGCTCGGCACCCGCTGCGAGATCAAGAACATCAACTCGATCAGCTTCATCGGCCAGGCGGTCGAGGCCGAGGCGCGGCGCCAGATCGAGATCATCGAGGACGGCGGCACGATCGAGCAGGAGACCCGCCGGTTCGATCCCGACAAGGGTGAGACGCGCTCGATGCGCTCCAAGGAGGAGGCGCATGATTACCGTTACTTCCCGGACCCGGACCTGCTGCCGCTGGAGTTCTCGCAGTCCTTCGTCGACGAGCTGAAGGCGGCGCTGCCGGAGCTGCCGGACCAGAAGAAGGCGCGCTTCATCGCGGATTTCGGCCTGTCGCCCTACGACGCCTCCGTGCTGGTCGCCGAGCGCGAGAGCGCTGCGTTCTACGAGGCCGTCCTGGAGGCGCTGTCCGACCGGGCGCGCGACGGCAAGCTCGCCGCCAACTGGGTGATCAACGAGCTGTTCGGCCGGCTGAACAAGGAAGGCCGTGACATCGCGTCGTCGCCCGTCTCGGCTTCTCAGCTCGCGGCGATCGTCGCGCTGATCGGCGAAGGCACGATCTCCGGCAAGATCGCCAAGGACCTGTTCGAGATCGTCTGGAGCGAAGGCGGCGACCCGCGCGAGCTGGTCGAGAGCCGCGGCATGAAGCAGGTGACCGATCTCGGCGCGATCGAGAAGGTCGTCGACGAGATCATCGCCGCCAATCCGGACAAGGTCGCGCAGGCGAAGGCCAAGCCGCAGCTCGCCGGCTGGTTCGTCGGTCAGGTGATGAAGTCGTCGGGCGGCAAGGCCAACCCGCAGGCGGTGAACGATCTCCTGAAGAGCAAGCTCGGCATCTGAACGACGCTCGCTCGTCTTCGTTCCGGCGGCGCGCACGAGGGTGCGCGCCGTTTTGTTTTGGCGCCGCGGTCCGGCGAATCGCCGCGTGCGATTCGCAAAAAAGCCACCATTGCCGAGCGTTCGAACGCACACGAGGGCGTGTGCAATGAAAATTTTTTCGTTGCCAAAATTTACGACTCAGAGTCCGCGCGTTGCTCTCGCGGTGCGAGTCTGCACGCCGACACGCCGGCGTCGCCGCGTGCGACGTGCCGTTCAGTCGCTCAGAAAAATACTTGCAGCACAGGCTTTTTGCGCAATCGCGATTAGTTGCGATCGCGGCCTTGCGCAGAGCGACGTTTGGATTTTCGCGATCGATCGATGCGCTGCTTCGCGCGTTGCGCCAGCCGCGTGCGCGCGCGCCTGTCAACACTTCCTTAAGCCGGAAGCTGTTTTTTTTCACTCGTTGGTGTATCGATGAGGAGTGCAGCTCGATTCCCGAGTGCACGCATCGACTAAGCCATCTCACATCGGAGGGCAACATGGCCAAGAAAGCGAAGAAGGCGAAGAAGGCAGTGAAGAAGGTCGCGAAGACCGCGGCGAAGAAGACTGCCAAGAAGACCAAGAAGGTCGCCAAGAAGAAGTAACTCTCGCAGTCCTCTGCGAGATGAGTCCGGCAGCTGATGCCGGCACGTCGTTGGAACGTTAGGTCTGCATGGCTCCTCGAGAGCCGGGCGGATCTCCTGAAGCTCCAACAGACGATAGAGGGTGTCGGCGAGACATCAGGTCAACGGTCGGATCGAACTCGAGAGCGGCTTCGCTCGCGGTGCGGTCCGGCAGAAGAAACAGGATTTCTTCGTTCGGTGCAGATCGCGTTTCCGGTCTGCAATCTCACGAGCGGCTATCAGCCAGAGTGGGATCTGATCCTGACGTGTTCGCCGACGCCCTCGATCCCTGAGCACCGCGCCCTTGGCGACTGTGTGCCTCCAACCTCCCCATAGACGAACAGCATCATCAGCAGCTCGGCGCAGGCGTGCTCGCGCTGCGCAATCTCCCGCACGTGCTGTCGAGACGTGTCCAGTCGCGATGCGGCTGTTGACCAGCGGCGTGGTGCGCTTCGCGCCAGCGCGGTGAGGCGCTTTCGCGGATGGTTATGAGTTTGCCAAACAGAACGGTAAACCGCTCTTTGCCGGGTTGAAAAATCCATTTCGAATCAATGCATTGAACCCGGCCCGGGAAAATGCGGGGTTCCGCGTTCAGGGCTCGTTCAGCACGATGTTTAAACTGCCTTTCAAACTTGATCGGTCATCCTTCGCGCATAAGCCGCGAGACGGCATGGGGATAACCAGGCGTTGAACAGCTGGACGGGGGCGTGCTCGGGTGACCAGCCGCCTCCTCGAAGCGAAGGAGAGCGACGATGTTTCAGGGACAACTCAATTTCGATGACGTGACCACCGCGGAGCAGGGCGCCAGCGGCGATGTGCTGTTCGAGCTCGGCATGCTCTATGCGAGCGGTCGCGACGGTGCGGTCGATCTGATCGCCGCGCACAAATGGTTCAATCTCGCCGCCCTCAGGGGCCGCGTCGATGCCGTGGCCATGCGCCGCGAGGTCGCCGAGCAGATGTCGGACGCCGAGATCGCGACCGCGCAGCGCGAGGCGCGCGCCTGGATGACCGCGCACTGAGCGAGCCAAGCCGCGGCTTGGCGGATCTCGCCCGATCGCTCATTCTCGTCGGAAGCGGGCCTCGTCGCGCGCCCATAAATCTCCTATCTGTCGTTCGGTGTGACGCAGACAAGCGGGATTGACGGCATGGGCCAGGCACGGCGACAGGCGCGGCGGCAAGAGCTGATCGACTGCCATGACTGCGGCAGCGGCGTCTCCTTCAGCGCAGTGGCGTGCCCGCATTGTGGATCGACCGAGCCGGCCGGGCCTGCGGTGCAAAGCCGGCGCGAGTTGAAGCGTCTGCGGGTCGAGGCCCATAATGACCGCCGCCTCGTCGTGGTGACCGCCCTCTGTGCCGGTCTCGGCGCCATCTATGGTGCCGCGATGGGAGCAGGAGGCGCAGCGTCATGGTGGGCTGCGCTCGGCTATGGGTTCGTCGGCACCATCATCGGCGTGCCCGCCGCCTTCGTGATCAACATCAGCCGTGGCTTGTTCGATTGAACCGCGCGGGATCGAGCGGCAACCGTGATCACGACGGCCACGCTCCGTTGCGATCCGGCAGGTGCGTGAACGGCTCGGCTTTGATGCGGATGATCTGGGGGGAGGGGGCTGTTGGCCGCGCCCAAGGGCGGCTGGCGGAGACGGAGGGATTCGAACCCTCGATAGGGCTTTACAACCCTATAACGGTTTAGCAAACCGCCGCCTTCAGCCACTCGGCCACGTCTCCGGCGACGGTCGGTATGCCCGACGCCGCGCTGAGCCGCAAGCGGCAGATTGCATGCGGTTTCGAAATCCTCACAGGGCCGCGGCTTCGCCGGACCGGTGCGGGCGGTGGTCTTCACCTTCGGCTCATCGATCCGGGCTGGACCTGCCGTTTGATCGGCCGCGGTACGCGTCGAAGTCGACGGGCGGTGCGAGCCCTCTCGATGATCCCTGACGCGGAGGACCCCTAATATAGAGGGTCGTCTGCAGCAAAGGCGGCCGGCGGGAGGGGACGCAGACGCCAGCGTCCTCCAGCCCGATTCTCGTTCAGCGCGTGGCTGGATTCACGGCCCCGGCGCCTGACTTGGGGCGGGTTCCGGGCGGGCGAGTGCTCGCGGCCTTAAGCACCTCAAATTGCGTTGTGACAAAACGACAACATAAACAGCGACTTAGGTGTTCCCGCAGAACCACGGTTCCGTGCCTTTTGTGCAACACCGGTCCGAAAAGGCGCCGCTTGGGCGCCGCAATGATGGTTCCTTTGTTGCGTGTGCAAAGGCCTTCGGTAATTCTGCTCGCACGACGAAGGGGGGCATCCCGACGTCGTCCCGTTTAGGTCGTTCGCTCAAGTCCCTCGCGTTCATGCGGGTGTGTCCGATAGCGCGAAGCGGCTGAGCGACGGGTCGAAGAGGGATAACGGGTCCAACCCCAAGGGTGTCTCTCACCCAGCGGAGGCGGAACCTTCCCTGACTGAGCAACTTGGAGGTTTAACATTATGAACACGATCAAGAGCCTTGTCCTGGGCTCGGCGGCCGCTCTCGTCGCCATGTCCGGGGCTCAGGCAGCTGACCTTCCGATCAAGGCCAAGGCGGTCGAATATGTGAAGGTCTGCTCGCTTTACGGCGCTGGCTTCTACTACATCCCCGGCACCGACACCTGCATCAAGCTGGGCGGTTACCTGCGTGCTGAAACGTCGTTCGCCAGCAACGGCCAGTACAACAACGCGGTCAACGGCGTTGCCGGCGGCATGAACCGCCAGAGCAACTACTACTACAGCCGCGCTCGTCAGGACCTCAACATCGACACGCGCACCGCGACCGAGTACGGCGTGGTCCGCACCTTTGCTGACCTGACGTTCACCTGGACCAGCGGCACCTACGCTGGCTCGGGCTCGGCGACCGGCGCGACTGCCTATTCGACGGCTGGCGCTCCTGGCGCTCAGGCCGACGGCAACATCGCTCAGGGCGGCATTGGCGTGTACTACGCCTTCATCCAGTTCGCCGGCTTCACGATGGGTAAGGCCGTGTCGCAGTTCGACGCGCCCTGGACCAACTACCCGGGCAACAACTTCGACGGCCTGTGGGGCGGCGGCGGCACCGTGACCGGTGTCAACCAGTTCACCTACACCGCCGACTTCGGCTCGGGCATCACTGCGGCGATCTCGGCGCAGGACGCGAGCCAGTACTACACCACGAACATGTGGAACGTGTCGGGCATCACCGCGGCCGGCATCATCGGCGGCTCGTATGGCACCAACAACTTCGGTGGCAACGTGTCTCCGGACATCGTCGGCATGGTTCGTGTCGACCAGGCTTGGGGTCTGTTCCAGGCGTCGTTCGCGGCGCATGACAACCACACCGGCTACTACGGCGCCACCGAGCTCACCGGTCACCCGGCTGACAAGTGGGGCTGGGCTGCTCAGCTGGCCCTGTCGATCAAGAACATCCCGACCGGCCCCGGCGACACCATCAACATCCAGGGCGTCTACACCAACGGTGCGAGCCGCTACAACGCTCAGAGCCTGGTGCCGACCACCTACGCGATGTACGGCGGCAGCAGCACGGCTGGTGTCTACGGCACGCTCGGCTTCGCTGGCGTCAGCGACTCGGTCTTCGTGACCGGCGGTGAGCAGCAGCTGACCACGACCTACGGTATGCGCGGTGCGTACACCCACAACTGGAACCCGGCCTGGAACACCGCGATCTACGGTTCGTGGGCTGCCGTGTCCTACAACAGCACTGCCAAGGGCCTGATCTGCGGCAGCGCGGCGATGGGTGCGATCGCGGGCGCAGGCTTCACCTGCAACCCCGACTTCAACATCTCCTCGCTGGGCTTGATCACCCGCTGGACCCCGGTCAAGAACCTGACCTTCTCGGCCGACGTGGCCTGGACCAACCTCGACCAGAAGTACTCGGGCAACATTGTTTCCCCGGCTACGACCACGACTTCCAAGCCGGCTGCGGTCTATCAGCTCAAGGACCAGAACTCGGTGTCCTTGCTGCTCCGCGCTCAGCGCAACTTCTGATCCTGATCGTCTGATCGGGTTCAAGAGCCCCCGGCAGGAAACTGCCGGGGGTTTTTGCTTGTGTGCGGGCGCTCATTCCGGAGTGACTCCGGGTCCGGTGCGCTCGAGAAGCGATCGATGCCAGATCGATGGATCGAGCCAATTGAGCAGAGCTTCGATTGCCTGTAGCTCGAAAGTCGCATTCGTTTCAGTAGGTTGGCTGCACGCTGGTATTTTTTTAAAAATGGTGTTGAAAACAGATGAGTTGATAAGCTAATTTTCTCATGCCTGAGTAATCATTCGTCCTCGTGAGGACGACACCGCAGACGCAAGACGACGATCATACGATGTTAGACTCCAGGAAGCCTCCGGCGATGCCCCGCCGGAGGCTTTTTCACATCGGGATCTCCTCGGCACCCAAGATCTGACGTTGCCTCTCGATTGCAGAGCCTCAGCGTGATCTCCGTAGGCGCGTGCCATCAGCGCATACATCCATCGTCTCACCAAAAATCGTTGTGCATCGGCTTGACCGGGAAATGCCGGATGGTCACCATGACCGTCAGATGACGGGGCCACACCGTCACGCCAGTGAGGAATGAGTCCAAAGATGAGTTCGGAAGGCTCTGTGGGAGTGCTGCGTCCGTGGTCCGAGCAAGACGATCTGGCGGGCGCCATCACGCGGCTGCTGGAGGCGCGGCCGGAAGGCTGCGCGGATCTTGCGGAATGTCTGGCGGTTGCGCAGCGGATCGACGCCAGCGACGACGAGTCCTGGTATCGCGAGTGGATGCAATGCGCGGACGCCATGAAGGCTGCCGCCGCCGACGCCATGAGCAGCGGCCGTCCCGAGCTGGCGTTTCGCAAATGGTCGCGAGCAGTGGATTGTTATGAGGCTGCGGCCTGTCCGTTCAGCAGCTCGCGTTCCCGCCAGGACGTCGTGCTGTCCCGCATGCGCGAATGTGCGCGCGAATTCCTGCGCTGTGCCGATCCGCAGGGAGAGGTCGTCACGATCCACTGGCGCGCCGACTATCCGCTCGAAGCCTATTTCCTGCCGGCGCGTGGCGAGGCGGGCAGGGCGCCCACCGTCATCTGCATCGGTGAGCCCGGCCGTCGCAAGGAAACGTCGCTGTTCAAGCTTGCGGCCCGTGCGGAGCAGCGCGGCTTGGCGCTGCTGGTGGTCGATCTGCTGGGCAGCGGACCGGACTGCCGCTTCGAGGAGATCGTCGGCCGTCGCGATCTCGAATCAGCCATCGCGAGCGTGACGGACTACGTGACGTCCCGCGATGACGTGGACGAAGGCCGGATCGCGATCCTGGCCGATGACTGGAGTTCGTCCTTCGTCGCGCGCGGCATCGCACTCGATCCGCGTTATGCTGCGGCGGTCTGCGACGCCGGCTTGTGGGATATTCACGAGCGCGTCTTCCTGTCGCGCCGACCCGGTGCGGGCGAGCGGGGCAGGCCGCCGATCGCGACGGAAGGGCTGGCGGCGCGGCAGATCATGTGTCCGCTGCTGGTGGCGGTGCCGGAGCGTGGCTGGCTTCGAGCCGACATCGCAACCCGGCTGATCGCGCAGATCAAGCGCGAGCACCCGGATATCACTCTGAAGATCGTCTCCAGCGCGGGCGCCGATTGGCTCGAAGCCGATGCCTTCGTCTTTGACTGGATCGCCAGGCGCCTGGCGGGGTCTCAGCGGCCTCCTGGCTGATGCGACCACATATCTGGGCCCGCTGCCTGTAAGAGGCGATTGGGCCGTGGTCGCCTCGGGGGCCTCAGAGCCCCATCGTGAGTCGCGCGCTGGCCTTCTCGAAACGGTCCTTGAGGCCAGCCAGCTTGTCCGTGAACGTCGCCAGCTCGCGAGCGTCGAATTCCTCGAAGATGAAGCTGAAGATCTGCGCCTGCTGGGCTTCCAGCTCGGCGAACTGCTCCGATGTCTTGGTGGTGAGCGACATCCGGACCACGCGCGCATCGTTGGGCGCGGGCTTGCGTTCCATGAAGCCCTTCTTCTCCAGCAGCTTCGACTGCGTCGTGACGAACGAAGGGTCGACGTGCAGCCGCTTGGCCGCCGCATTCACGGCGACTCCCTCGCCTTGATCCAGCTCGGAGATCGCCATCAGGATCATCCATTGCGGGCCACTGATGCCGATTCGCTTGGCCCAGAAGTACCTCAGCTCCTCCAGATGGACGTTGATCGTGGAGATCTCCCTGGCGAAGCGAAGAATGGCGTCGCGATTCTTCGGCAGATGTTCGGCAGTCTGCGGTTGCGCGTCCGCTTCCACAGGTGCGGCAGACATGTTCTTCAAGGGCGCCATTGCTCAGGAGTTCCAGTACGAAGCTCGACCCTAAAGAAAAAAAATCCGCAACAAAATCACTTATCTAGGAGGACATGCGCCGTCCCCCGTGCGCTGCACAACAAGCTGCCATTGTGTTGCCCTCAAGACACATTTCGGCTTCATTCAATTACCTGACTGCATAAACTATTTTGCTTACCGAATGAGCGAAGGCATAGTTCCTGACGACGGTGGGGGGTTACTCGATCGTCCCGTGACAGGTGGTTCGCTTAAGTCCCTCGCGTGATGCGGGTGTGTCCGATGGCGCGAAGCGGCTGAAGCGGTTTTTCGGGAGCAGAGGAAGCGGATCGTCCTGGGGGATCTTGGTCCGGTTCTTTCTCAAAAGAGCAACTTGGAGGTTTAAATGAAGACGGTTAAGAGCCTTGTCCTCGGCTCGGCGGCAGTTCTGCTCGCCATGTCCGCGGCTCAGGCGGCCGACCTTCCGATCAAGGCCAAAGCGGTCGAGTATGTGAAGGTTTGCTCCCTGTATGGTGCGGGCTTCTACTACATTCCCGGCACCGACACCTGCATCAAGCTCGGTGGCTATCTCCGTGCTGAAACGGCGATCGGCACGAACAGCGACTTCAACGGCACGTACAGCGGCCAGGGTGGTGCGCATAACCGCCTGAGCAACTACTACACGGCCCGCGCTCGTCAGGACATCAACATCGACACGCGCACGGCGACCGAGTACGGCGTGGTCCGTACCTTCGCTGACCTGACCTTCAGCTGGACCTCCGGCGGCTATGCCGGCACGGGTTCGGCCACCGGTGCGACCGCTTACTCGACCGCTGGTGCGCCGGGCGCACAGGCCGACGGCAATATCGCGCAGGGCTCGGTCGGCGTGTACTATGCCTTCATCCAGTTCGCCGGCTTCACCATGGGTAAGGCTGTGTCGCAGTTCGACACGCCCTGGGTCAACTATCCGGGCAACAACTTCGACGGTCTCGCCGGCGGCGGCGGCACGGTCACCGGCGTCAATCAGTTCAGCTACACTGCTGACTTCGGCTCCGGCATCACGGCCTCGGTCTCGGCTCAGGATGCGAGCGCCTACTACCAGAACAACCTCTGGAACGTGGCGGGTTCGACGGCGGCTGGCGTGATCGGTGGTGCTTACGGCACCAGCAACTACGGTGGCAACGTCTCTCCGGACTTCGTCGGCATGGTCCGTGTCGACCAGGCCTGGGGTCTGTTCCAGGCGTCGTTCGCGGCGCATGACAACCACGTCGCTTACTACGGCGCGTCCGAGACCTCCGGCCACCCGGCCGACAAGTGGGGCTGGGCGGCTCAGCTGGCCCTGTCGATCAAGAACATCCCGACCGGACCTGGCGACACGATCAACGTGCAGGGCGTCTACACCAACGGTGCGAGCCGCTACAACATCCAGAGCCTGATGCCGAACAACTACGCGATGTACGGCAGCACGGGTCTGGCTGGCGCCTACCAGAGCATCGGCTTTGCCGGTGTGGGCGACTCGGTCTTCACGACCGGTGGTGAGCAGCAGCTGACCACGACCTACGGTATGCGCGGTGCGTACACCCACAACTGGAATCCGGCCTGGAACACTGCGATCTACGGGTCGTGGGCTGCCGTCCGCTACAACGGCACGGCCAAGGGCCTGATCTGCACCAGCCCGGGCGTTGTCGCGGCCTTCAACGCGGGTTCGACCTGTAATCCGGACTTCGATCTGGCCACCCTCGGCTTGATCACGCGCTGGACCCCGGTCAAGAACCTGACCTTCTCGGCTGACTTCGCCTACTCCTGGCTCGACCAGAAGCACTCCGGTTCGGTCACCGCTCCGGCTGCTGCTGCTGTCGCGAAGCCGGCCGCGGTGTACGAGCTGAAGGATCAGCAGTCGGCTGTGCTGCTGCTCCGCGCTCAGCGCAACTTCTGATTCAGATCGTCTGACGACGGTTTGACGAACCCCCGGCAGGCAACTGCCGGGGGTTTTTCTTTGCCTCGCCAGCGCGTGCTCCGGCGCCGAGATCCGCATTCCTCGCCGCTCCGCTCTGGCGCTGACAAACATGCTGCAGACCCGCCCGAGAACCACACCGCGCGGCCACGCGACGGAGTGCGATCTGGAGGGAATTTCGCGACCGCCTCGTGGCCATCCGGCTCAAACATGCGTGAGAGGCGGTCGGCGGGCGCTCGGTTCGACCGCACGTTTGAGCCAAGCTTGGCCTGCGTGATCCCGGGCAGGCGAGGGCCCGTGTCACGATCGCCGGGATGACAGAGCCAGAAAATTGGAGCCTCGCGCTCGCCGCGCTTCTCGACGCGCGTCCTGCTGCATTCCCGCCACGAGCGCGACACGCATTCGGCGGCGAAAGTCTTCCCTGACACATTACTCTTGGGGATCTGGCGACCGTGTGCCGTGCCGCGGCCGCGCCACATGCGTGATCCGGCCGGTCACGAGAATGGTCCGATAAAGCACCAACTCTGCCTCGCGATCGTTCCCACTGCAACGCTATGCGCGAGCACTGTGGTGCAGCTGGAGACGGGCTGACCGTTGGGGCGGTCGTTCGATGTCGAGCCGGGCCGGTCTGAACTGAGCAATTTGGAGGTTAGTATGAAGACTGTGAGGAGCCTTGTTCTGGGCTCAGGGGCGGCGTTGCTCGCCATGGGTGGGGCTCAGGCCGCCGACCTTCCGATCAAGGCCAAAGCGGTCGAGTATGTCAGGGTCTGCTCGATGTACGGCGCCGGATTTTTCTACATTCCGGGTACCGACACCTGCATCAAGCTCGGCGGCTACCTGCGTGCCGAGGCCGGCTTCGGTACGAATACGATCTTCCAGAATGCCGTGAACGGCGTCGCCGGCGGGCGAAATCGTCTCAGCAACTACTACACGACGCGTTCGCGTGCCGACCTCAACATCGACACCCGCACCGCGACCGAATATGGCGTCGTGCGCACCTTCTTCGACGGTGTCTTCCAGTGGACCGGGGGCAGCTATGCCGGGACCGGCTCCCCCACGGGCGCAACCGCCTATTCGACGGCGGGCGCGCCTGGAGCGCAGGCTGACGGCAACATCGCGCAAGGCGGGATCGGCGTCTTCTATGCCTTCATCCAGTTCGCCGGCTTCACCATGGGTAAGGCCGTGTCGCAGTTCGACGCACCCTGGGCCAACTACCCCGGCAACAATTTCGACGGTCTGACCGGCGGCGGCGGCACCATCACCGGCGTCAACCAGTTCACCTATACCGCGGACTTCGGCTCGGGCATCACGGCCGCGATCTCGGCCCAGGATGCGACGCAGTATTCGCAGTCGCAGATCTGGAATACGGCGGGACAGACGGCCGCTGGCGTGCTCACCGGCAGCTATGGTACGTCGAATTTCGGCGGCAACGTCGCGCCCGACATCGTCGGCATGGTGCGCGTCGATCAGGCCTGGGGCCTGTTCCAGGCGTCCTTCGCGGCGCACGACAACCACGCCGCCTTCTTCGGTGCCAACGAGACGACCGGGCATCCCGCCGACAAATGGGGCTACGCCGGTCAGCTCGCCCTGTCGATCAAGAATATCCCGACCGGCGCCGGCGACACCATCAATCTGCAGGGCGTCTACACCAACGGTGCCAGCCGCTACAACTTCCAGAGCCTCGCGCCGATCAACTACGCGATGTACGGCGGCAGCAACATGGCCGGCGCTTTCCAGAGCCTGGGCTTCGCGGGCGTGTCGGATTCGGTGTTCGGGGCGAATACCCAGCAGCAGCTGACGACGACCTACGGCGTCCGCGGCGCCTTCACCCACAACTGGGATCCGGCTTGGAACACCGCGGTGTACGGCTCATGGAGCGCCGTGCGCTATAATGCGACAGCGAAGGGCCTGATCTGCAACGGTGCGGGTATGGTCGCTCTCGGCATCGTCGGTGCGAACTGCAACCCGGACTTCAACATCTCGACTCTGGGTGTGATCACGCGCTGGACGCCGGTCAAGAATCTGACCTTCTCGGCTGACGTCGCCTGGACCCGGCTGGATCAGAAGTTCGCGGGCGTCGCCAATGCGCCGGCGGTTGCGGCGGTTGCCAAACCGGCCACGACCTATCAGCTGAAGGACCAGGATTCGGTCTCGCTGCTGCTGCGCGCTCAGCGCAACTGGTGATGAGAGGCGAATAGGGAGCAGGGAGTAGCGAATAGCGATTGACGACGATCCGATGTCGGTTTCGCTACTCCATCACAGCGCCGCGGCGCAGATCGGCCTCGATCTGTAGCCGCGAGCCGCCGCCGAAGCGGGCGCGATAGACCTGCAGGTTCTCCATCACCCGCTGCACGTAGTTGCGGGTCTCCGCGAAGGGGATCAGCTCGACCCAATCCACCGCGTCCACCTTCGGATCGCGCGGGTCGCCATAGCGTTCGACCCACTTCCTCACGCTGCCGCGGCCGGCATTGTAGGCCGCGAACGTCATGATGTACGAGCCGCGATAGTCCTCGAGCAGGCCGCCGAGCTCGGCCGCGCCGAGCTGCGCGTTGTAGACCGGATCGGTCTTCATCCGGTTCAGATCGAAGCTGACGCCCGCGCGCTTGCAGACGTAGCGGCCGGCATCCGGCGTGACCTGCATCAGCCCATAGGCCTGGGCCGGCGAGACCACCGCCTGGTTGAAGGCACTCTCCTGACGCGCGATCGAGAAGACCACGCTCGGCTCGACCTCCGGTCCGAGCGAGCGGAACGCAGGAATGCCGGTGACCGGATAGGCGTAATGATCGAACGGCAGCCCGCGATTGAGCGCGGCCTTGCCGACCAGCAGCATCGCCCGCGCATCGCTGTTTCGCGCGGCGGCTTCCGCGATTCCGACCAGGACGTCGGGGTCGCCGTTGTCGCCCATGTCGGCGAAGATCGGGATCGCGACCTCGCCCTCGTCGAGCTCGTACAGCAGTTGCACCGCGCGCACCACCTCGAGCCGCTCGACGCCGCGCCCGCGGCCGCTTGGCGCGGCATTGAGGCCGAGCTGCGGCAGGCCGAGCTTCGCCCGCGCCAACTGGCCGTAATAGCTCGTGGACTGCTCGGCCGCCGACATATAGGCCGCGCGCGCCTCCTGCATGCGCCCCATTGCCTCGGCCGCGCGGCCCTGCCAATAGCCGGCCCGGGCCAGGGTGGTCGGATTGACGCTGCCGACGCCGATGCGCGCGAAGTGCTGGGCCGCCGTGGCCGGATCGTTGAGGAAGCGCAACGCGATCCAGCCGGCGGTGAATTCCTGCTCGGTCTTGTAGATGTCGCGGTTCGGCAGCGCCGCGTCGCGGGCGATCAGATAGGCGCTCTTATATTCGCCGGTGTCGATCATCTTGCGCGCCAGCAGCCGGCGCTCGATCCACCATTCGTCCAGATTGTGCAGGCGGCCGGGATCCCTGGGCGCGCTGAGCATCAACTGCGCCGCCTCGGCGAACTTCTCGTCGCGCCGCAGCACCTGGATGCGGCTGAAGATGTAGCCGGCATCGCCGTGCAGCTCGCGCGGCACGGCATCGAGCAGGCTCTGGCTGTTGGAGGCTTTGCGGTAGGTCGCGATTCGCGCCTTTGCGAGCGCCACGTGGCCCGAGCCGAGCCGCCGTGCAGCGCGCATCGCCGCCTCGTGCTCGCTGCCATACAGCAGTGTGTCCATCCGCGCCTTGTGATCGCCGCCCGATAGAAGGGCGCCGTACTGGTCCAGGATGTTGTTCTCGGTCTCCTCGGACATCGCGTCGTTGCGCCAGGCGTCGCGCACCAGGCGCTCGGCGTTGGCGCGGTCGCCGCGATTGAGCATCACCCGGGCCAGCGCGAACTTGCCCTTCGCCGACAGCGGCGATTCGTTCTCGAACCACGACCAGACCACGGAATCGTCGCGCTTGTCGTCCCACAACGCGGCCTCGAGCCGGCGGCGAAGGAAGGTCTGCGACGGCCAGGACGGATTGGCGGTGATGAATGCGCGATAGCGCTCGACGCTGGCATTGTTGTTGTCGCTGCGCAGGATCACCCATTCGGCGAGCTTCCGCGCGACGGGATCCGAGATCGCCTGCACGACCTCGTTGGCGTCGCCGGGCTTGCGCTTGCGGACGAGCTCGATCACGTTTTCGAGCGCCTCCTTGTCGGATTGCGAGGTCGAGGACGTCGCAGCGATCGCAGCCGGCACCACGGGCTTGCGGGAGGCGGGCAGGGCGGCATGCTGGCGGACCGGCAGGGCCGCAGCCGCGGCACCGGGCGTGATGTCCCTTGGCGCCGCGCCGGCGCCTTTGGGAGTGTTCTTGATCTCGGCCTTCGCCTCGGCGTGCGCGTCGACCTTGCTCTTCGTCCCGGCCGCCTCGTTGGTGTTCGTCTTGGGGACCGCGCCGCGCGCGATCGGACGCGCCTTCGGCACGGGAACCTTGGCCGTATGAGCCTTGGATCCCGCAACCTTGGACTCTGAAACCTTGGACTTGGCGGCCTGGTCCTTGGCGAGGGCGCCATGTCCGGCGAGAGCCCATCCGAATGTCAGGCCGGCGGCCAAGGACACCGAGAGTGACACCGACAGGGCGGTCGATCGCAATGCAGTGGCGCGGGCAGAAAAGGGCACGGCGTTCCTTTTGCGGCGGATGACTTCGATCCCCTGACCAACATGGGTCTATCGAAAAGGTGAACAAATCCTAAATATACTGGGAAGGACTGCAACCTGCGCCAACACCGCGGCGAAATCACGACCGAAGGGCGGCGTGTGGCCGGCCTGGGGGTTCCGAGAAGCGTGGTTGCCCGGTGCGGAGTGTGCGAGCCGGGCTGTCGCGGGCGCGGCAGGGCGATTCGTGTGCCTGTTGAGAAGGCAGCCCAACCGCGGGCGGGCCTTCCGCCCCGTCGGTAGACCCGGTATGAAGTGGCTCGCACAGGGGCCAAACGGCGTTTGGGAGGGAGTTTCATGGCAGCCAAGACGAATTTCCGGGGTTCTTTCACCGCCTTGGTCACTCCTTTCAAGAACGGGTCCGTCGACGAAGCCGCTTTTCGCAGCCTGGTGAACTGGCAGATCGACGAGGGCACCAACGGCCTCGTGCCGGTCGGCACGACGGGCGAGAGCCCGACGCTCAGTCATGACGAGCACAAGCGGGTGGTCGAGTGGTGCATTGCCGAGGCCAAGGGGCGGGTCCCCGTGGTGGCCGGCGCCGGCTCCAATTCGACCAAGGAGGCGGTCGAGCTCGCCCAGCACGCCGAGAAGGCGGGGGCGGACGCGGTGCTGGTGGTGACGCCCTATTACAACAAGCCGACGCAGGAAGGCCTGTATCAGCACTTCAAGGCGATCAACGACGCGATCGGCATTCCGATCATCATCTACAACATTCCGCCGCGCTCGGTGATCGACATGTCCGTCGACACCATGAAGCGCCTGTTCGAGCTGAAGAACATCGCCGGCGTGAAGGACGCCACCGCCAGCATGGTGCGGGTGTCGCAGCAGCGCGCCGCGATGGGCGAGGAGTTCAACCAGCTCTCGGGCGAGGATGCGACGATCATCGGCTACATGGCGCATGGCGGCCATGGCTGCATCTCCGTCACGTCGAACGTCGCGCCGCGGCTGTGCTCGGAATTCCACCAGGCCTGGCAGAAGGGCGATGTCGCCACCGCGCTGAAGATCCACGACAAGCTGATGCCGCTGCACACCAACCTGTTCATCGAGTCCAACCCGGCGCCGGTGAAATACGCGTTGTCGCTGCTCGGCAAGATCGAGGAGAAGCTGCGGCTGCCGATGGTGCCGGTGTCGGAGCCGACCCGGGTCGCGGTGCGCGAGGCGATGGTTCATGCCGGACTGATCAACTGAGCCGACGTATCTTGAGGGGGATGCGAGCATGTTGAAGGAATTCCGTGAATTCGCGATGAAGGGCAACGTCGTCGACCTCGCGGTCGGCGTCATCATCGGCGCGGCGTTCGGCGCCATCGTCAACTCGCTGGTCGGCGACGTCATCATGCCGATCATCGGCGCGGTCACCGGCGGCCTCGATTTCTCCAACTACTTTATCCCGCTGTCCAAAGCGGTAAATGCCGGCAACCTTGCCGATGCGAAGAAGCAGGGTGCGGTGCTGGCCTATGGCAGCTTCCTGACGATCACGCTGAACTTCGTGATCGTTGCCTTCGTTCTTTTCATCGTCATCCGGCTGATGAACACGTTGAAGCGGAAGCAGGAGGCTGCGCCGGCCGCTCCGCCGAAGCCCACACCCGAGGTCGAGCTTCTGACCGAAATCAGGGATCTCCTGAAGAAGGCCTGACGTGGCAGACAAGAACGAGCCCAAGATCACCGTCGCCGCAGAGAACCGCAAGGCGCGGTTCAATTATGCGATCGAGGACACCATCGAGGCCGGCATCGCGCTGACCGGCACCGAGGTGAAGTCGGTCCGCAGCGGCAAGTCGACGATCGCGGAATCCTATGCGGATTCGCGCGACGGCGAGATCTGGCTGATCAACGCCAACATTCCCGAATATCTGCAGGCCAACCGCTTCAATCACGAGCCGAAGCGGCCGCGCAAGCTGCTGCTGCATCGCAAGCAGATCAACAAGCTGATGGGCGCGGTCGAGCGCGAAGGCATGACGCTGATCCCGCTCAAGCTCTATTTCAACGAGCGTGGCCGCGCCAAGCTGCTGCTCGCCGTCGCCAAGGGCAAGAAGCTGCACGACAAGCGCGAGAGCGAAAAGAAGCGCGATTGGGGCCGCGAGAAGGGCCGGCTGCTGCGGGCGCGCGGCTAACGAGACCTTTGCCGCGCGCTCCTCGGCGGCACGCCTGAGCCTTGGGACAGCATCCGATGAATCAGAAGAACCTCTTGGATGTCGACTGGAGCCGGATTCCGGCTCCGACCGACGACGGCGCAGCCGATCATCTGGTCGGGACGATCATTCCCGCGATCGGACTGCGTGCCACCGACGACACGCTGGTCACGTTGTCCGATCTGCCGGGACGGACCGTCGTGTTCGCCTATCCGCGGACCGGCGAACCCGGCAAGGTGTCGCTGGTCGAGGACTGGGACATGATCCCGGGTGCGCGCGGCTGCACGCCGCAGACCTGCAGCTTCCGCGACCTGTTCGGCGAGTTGAAATCGGCAGGCGCCGCGCATGTGTTCGGCCTGTCGACGCAGAGCAATGCCTATCAGACCGAGATGGCCTCGCGCCTGCACCTGCCGTTTCCGGTGCTGTCGGACGAAAAGCTCGAGCTGACCAATGCCCTGCGGTTGCCGACGATGGAGATCGCCGGGCTGACCATGATCAAGCGGCTTGCCATGATCGTGGACGACGCCTGCATCACCCACGTGTTCTATCCGGTGTTTCCTCCGGACAGGAACGCGGGCGACGTGCTGGCGTGGCTGAAGGACAACCGCGTCGCCGCGTGAGGATGGGGCGGACCGACCTAATCCAGATCCGCCTTCACACGCGCGAACACGGCGTGGAACATCTCGGTCGTGAGCACGCCGGTGTTCGTATTGTAGCGTGAGCAGTGATAGCTGTCGTACAGCCTGATCCCGCCGGCCTGGTGCACGGCGCCGTGGGCGAAGGGCGCCGCGACCGCGCGCAGGCCCAGCAGCTTCAGCAGCGTGTCGTGGGAGATGCGGCCGAGCGCGACGATGCTGCGCAGCCGCGGCATCGCGGCGATGGTGGCGCCGAGGAAGCTCCGGCACTGGTTGATCTCGGCGGGCAGCGGCTTGTTCTGCGGCGGCACGCAGCGCACCGCGTTGCTGATTCGGCAATCCACCAGCGTCAGCCCGTCGTCGGGACGTGCCTCGAATCGGCCCTTCGCAAATCCGTAGTGCAGCAGCGTCCCGTAGAGCAGCTCGCCGGCATAGTCGCCGGTGAAGGGACGCCCGGTCCGATTGGCGCCCTGCAGCCCCGGCGCGAGCCCGACGATCAACAGCCGCGCATCGGGATCACCGAACGACGGCACAGGCGCGTTGAACCATGACGGCTCGCGCGCGCGCTGCGCCTCGCGGAATTCCACGAGGCGAGGGCACAGCGGACAGTCTCGATCGGGATTGGTCGAAGACAGGGCAGGCGGCGCAGGCTGAGTGCCCGTCCGCCTAGTCCTCGAAATCGTCATCGTTGGGCGTGGTGGTGGCGGTGGTCGTGGCGCGGGCGGCCGGCGTGGTGGAGCGCTGCAGGAATTGCGGGGAATGGTGGCGCGGCTCGCGCGGGGCGGGGCGCTCCGACGGGTCGCGGCCGAGCTTGGACTGCAACTCCATGAGGTCGGTGAAGACGTCGGCCTGACGGCGCAGCTCGTCGGCGATCATCGGCGGCTGGCTGGAGATGGTCGAGATCACGGTGACGCGAACGCCGCGGCGCTGCATCGCTTCGACCAGCGAGCGGAAGTCGCCGTCGCCCGAGAACAGCACCATCTGGTCGATATGCTCGGCGAGCTCCATGGCATCGACGGCGAGCTCGATGTCCATGTTGCCCTTGACCTTGCGTCGGCCGCTGGCGTCGATGAACTCCTTCGTCGCCTTGGTGACGACGGTATAGCCGTTGTAGTCGAGCCAGTCGATCAAGGGCCGAATCGACGAGTACTCCTGATCCTCGATGATCGCGGTGTAATAGAATGCGCGGAGCAGCGTGCCGCGGCTCTGAAATTCCTTGAGCAGGCGCTTGTAGTCGATGTCGAAGCCGAGCGTCTTGGCCGTGGCGTATAGGTTGGCGCCGTCAATGAAGAGCGCAATCTTGTTGGTCGAAGATGACATTCAGTGTCTCGCGTTCAGTTAGATTCTATTTTGGGCGCGACTCCAGTCGGTCGCGCACTCCATTTCAAGATACTGCCAAGGCGTCGGCGGTCCATCTGGTGTGAGGTTACCGCAAACCGGAGTGATCGGGGCAACAAAGGCGTACTTGTGACGACGTAATGAAGCGTTTTCTTGTCCAAGGCCCGAATTCCGCGGGTCTGGACGGAGCGCCAGTCAAGGTTGCCGAATTCGGTACTCCTTGCCCCTTACCGAACCCTGACGCCAGTTTTGCCTTGCGAAAGCCAGCCAGCCTCTATAACTAGCCCAGCATAATCAGCATATTAAGCACACAAAGGACCGGAGCGACAATGGCGCGCGTCACTGTGGAAGATTGTATCGATAAAGTCGACAACCGGTTCGACCTGGTTCTCCTGGCCGCGCATCGCGCGCGCATGATCTCGTCGGGATCACAACTTACAATTGATAGAGATAATGACAAGAATCCCGTCGTCGCACTCCGGGAAATTGCGGATTCGACCATTTCTCCCGAGGATCTGAAGGAAGAACTGGTGCATTCGCTGCAGAAGTTCGTCGAGGTCGACGAGCCGGAGCCGGACACGGTGCCGCTGATCGGCTCGGCCGGTGCCAGCGTCGATGCCGACGACACCGAGGTCGCCGTCGAGCGCATGACCGAGGAAGAATTGCTGAAGGGCCTCGAGGGCCTCGCTCCGCCGGAAGAGCAGCCGGAAGAGGACGAGTGACGGTCTCGTCACCGTCAGCGCGAGCTCCAGCTAACTTGTGAGAATGTGAAGGCCCGGACCACGTCCGGGCCTTTGCATTTGAACGTGATTCCGTGATTACCATAGGGCTGCGACAAACGCCTGCCATCCGGCAGATTTGGTCACGAAGATAAAGGTTTAGTCATTTTCCATGGTGGTTTCGGGCCACACTCCTCAGCAGATGCAGGCGGCGGCCGAATCGGCCGCGTTGGCGCCTTCGCCGCCGGCTGAGCGGCCGCGGCCGCCGAAGCCGCGCTCCCGCATGATGCGACAGTACGATCTCGTGGAACGGGTCCGCTCCTACAATCCGGATACGAACGAGGATCTGCTCAACCGCGCGTATGTGTACGCCATGAAGGCGCATGGGTCGCAGACCCGCGCGTCCGGCGACCCGTATTTCACGCATCCGCTCGAGGTCGCGGCCATTTTGACCGACCTGAAGCTGGACGACGCCACCATCGTCGCGGCGCTGCTGCACGACACGATCGAGGACACCGAGGCGACCCGCGCCGAGATCGACCGCTTCTTCGGCCCCGAGATCGGTGCGCTCGTCGAGGGATTGACCAAGCTGAAACGGCTCGAGCTGGTTTCGCGCGAGGCCAAGCAGGCCGAGAATCTGCGCAAGCTCCTGCTGGCGATCGCCGACGACGTGCGTGTGCTGCTGGTCAAGCTCGCCGATCGCTTGCACAACATGCGCACGCTGGAGTTCGTGCCGGAGGCATCCCGGCGGCGGATCGCTGAGGAGACGCTCGACATCTACGCGCCGCTCGCGGGCCGCATGGGCATGCAGGAGATGCGCGAGGAGCTCGAGGATCTCTCGTTCCGGACGCTCGACCCGCAGGCGTACAGCGTGGTGATGCAGCGGCTCGATGCGCTGGCGGAGCGCAATCGCAACCTGATCGGCGAGATCGAGAGCCAGCTGGCCCGCAAGTTTCGCGAGCATGGCCTGACGGCGCGGGTGTTCGGTCGCCGCAAGCGGCCATTCTCGATCTGGACCAAGATGGAACGCAAATCCATCGGGTTCGAGCAGCTGTCCGACATCTTCGGCTTTCGCGTCATCATGCCGGATCTCGAATCCTGCTATCGTGCGCTCGGTATCGTGCATACGACGTGGCCTGTCGTGCCCGGCCGGTTCAAGGACTACATCTCGACGCCGAAGCAGAACGACTATCGCTCGATCCACACGACCGTGATTGGCCCGGGCAAGCAGCGCGTCGAGCTGCAGATCCGCACCGAGGACATGGATCAGATCGCCGAGCTCGGCATCGCGGCCCATGCCTTCTACAAGGACGACATCGCCTCGCCGACGGAGCGGCTGAAGCGCGAATCGAATGCCTTCGCCTGGCTGCGCCACACTATCGGCATCCTGTCGGAGAGCGCGAATCCGGAGGAGTTCCTCGAGCACACCAAGCTCGAGCTGTTTCACGATCAGGTGTTCTGCTTCACGCCGAAGGGCAAGCTCATCGCGCTGCCACGCCACGCAAACGTGATCGACTTCGCCTATGCCGTGCATACCGACGTCGGCAACAGCGCCGTCGGCTGCAAGATCAACGGCAAGTTCGCCGCGCTGTCGTCGGAGCTGCAGAACGGCGACGAGGTCGAGGTGCTGACCTCGGACGCGCAGTCGGCGCCGCCCTCGGCCTGGGAGACGCTCGCCATCACCGGCAAGGCACGCGCCGCCATCCGGCGCGCCACCCGAACCGCCGTGCGCGATCAATATGCCGGGCTGGGCCGGCGCATCGTCGAACGTCTGTTCGAGCGGACCAAGCTCGAATATGCCGACGACAAGCTCAAGGGCGCGCTGCCGCGTCTGGCGCGCGCCTCGATCGAGGACGTGATGGCGGCGGTCGGCCGCGGCGAGATCAAGGCCTCCGACGTCGCGCGCGCAATGTATCCGGACTACAAGGAAGAGCGCGTCGTGCGCTACGGCGCCAAGAAGACGGCCGCCGCGCCGGCAGCCAAGGCTGCCGCGCCTGCGGCCGAGCCCCACCGCGGCCCGTTTGCCATCCCGATCAGCGGGCTCAATTCCGGCCTGCCGGTGAAGTTCGCGCCCAACGGCGGTGCCGTGCCGGGCGACCGCATCGTCGGCATCGTGACGCCGGGCGAGGGGATCACGATCTATCCGATCCAGTCGCCGGCGCTGAAGGATTTCGAGGAGGAGCCAGAGCGCTGGCTCGACGTGCGCTGGGACGTCGACGAGACCTCGCCGCAGCGCTTTCCGGCGCGCATTCGCGTCGAGAACGTCAACGAGCCGGGCAGCCTCGCCCAGGTCGCCACCGTGATCGCCGAGCATGACGGCAACATCGACAACATCAGCATGAGCCGCCGCTCGCCTGACTTCACCGAGCTCACGATCGATCTCGAGGTCTATGACCTCAAGCATCTCTCGGCGATCATCAACCAGTTGCGCGCCAAGACCATCGTGGCGCGGGTCGACCGGGTGAATGGCTAATCTGCGGGGATGGCTGCGGCGTTCTGCTTCGGGATGCGCTAAACAAGCCGTAGTCTACTCGAAAGTCCTGCGAGCCGGCCCATGTCCGATCCGTCGAAGTCACATCCTCCGAAGCTGCGCCTTGGCGTCAACGTCGACCACATCGCCACCTTGCGAAATGCCCGCGGCGGCCGCAGCCCCGATCCGGTGCGCGCCGCGCTGCTTGCGATCGAGGCCGGGGCCGACGGCATCACGGCGCATCTGCGCGAGGACCGCCGGCACATCCGCGACGACGACATGGCGCGGCTGAAGGCCGAGATCTCCAAGCCGCTGAACTTCGAGATGGCGGCCACCGAGGAGATGGTGCGGATCGCGCTTGCGACGCGCCCGCATGCCTGCTGCCTGGTGCCGGAGCGGCGCGAGGAGCTGACCACCGAGGGCGGCCTCGACGTGGTCGGCCAGCACAACGCGCTGGCGCCGGCGATCGCCCGGCTGAGCGATGCCGGCATCCGGGTCTCGCTGTTCATCGCCGCCGACCCGGCGCAGATCGAGATGGCGGCGCGGCTGCGCGCGCCCGTGATCGAGATCCACACCGGCGGCTGGTGCGATGCCGTCACCGACGGCCACCACGACAAGGCGGACGCGGAGTGGGAGCGGATCGTCACCGGCACCCGGCAGGCCTATGCAGCCGGGCTCGAGGTCCATGCCGGCCACGGGCTCGACTATGCCACCGCCGAGCGGATCGCGACGCTGCCGGAGATCGTCGAGCTCAACATCGGCTACTTCATGATGGGGGAGGCGCTGTTCGTGGGCCTCGCCGAGACCGTCCGCACCATGCGCGCGGCGATGGATCGCGGCCGTGCGCGGTTGGGGACGGCGGCATGATCATCGGCATCGGCTCCGACCTGATCGACATCCGCCGCGTGGCCGAGGTGATGGACCGGCACGGCGAGCGCTTCCTGAACCGGATCTTCACCGCGGCCGAGCGCGCCAAGGCGGAGCGGCGGGCCAAGAACGAGAAGATGGTGGTCGCCACCTACGCCAAGCGGTTCGCCGCCAAGGAGGCCTGCGCCAAGGCGCTCGGCACCGGGATCCGTCAGGGGGTGTGGTGGCGCGACATGGGCGTCGTCAATCTGCCCGGCGGCCGGCCGACCATGCAGCTCACGGGGGGCGCGGCCGAACGGCTGAAGGCGCTGACCCCCGAGGGCCACGAGCCGCGCATCGACCTATCGATCACCGACGACTGGCCGCTGGCGCAAGCCTTCGTCATAATTTCGGCGGTGCGCCGCGAGACATCCTGACGGGCGGCCGCCCCAGCAGGAAAAACAAAAATGCGATCGATTTCAGCGAGTTATGTAGTTTTGATGCGGCGATTGATTGCGCGGCCCCGCGCAGTCGTCTAAAACCCGCCGGGATCGAACCGGCTGCATCACGGGCGGATTCTGGGTCAAACCGGAGTTGGCCTTAACCACCAGAATCAGGACAGACTCCCTTAAGCCGCGGAACGGTATGGTGTTCGCGGACGGAGGGGTGTTCGGCAACGGCTGGCGAATCGTCGGACCATTCGCCAAGGGACATTGAAAGAGCGATGAGCGTGACCTCCGGAACCAAGACTGAGAGCGGCCTCGGTGAAACCGTTCGTGTCGTCGTTCATGCGCTACTGATCGCGCTGGTGATCCGTACGTTCCTGTTCCAGCCGTTCAACATCCCGTCGGGATCGATGAAGGCGACCCTGCTGGTCGGCGACTATCTGTTCGTATCGAAATATTCGTACGGCTATAGCCACTACTCGATCCCGCTGTCGCCGCCGCTGTTCTCGGGCCGCATCTTCGGCTCGGAGCCGAACCGCGGCGACATCGTCGTGTTTCGCCTGCCGAAGGACGATACCACCGACTACATCAAGCGCGTGATCGGCCTGCCTGGCGACCGCATCCAGGTGCGCGAAGGGCTGCTCTACATCAACGACAAGCCGGTGCAGCGCGAGCGGCTGTCCGACTTCATCGGCGAGGATCCCTGCGGGCAGCCGGACTCGACCGCGCGCGTCAAGCGCTGGAAGGAGACGCTGCCGAACGGCGTCAGCTATGAGACGCTGGACTGCGTCGACAACGGCTATGTCGACAACACCGCGGTGTATACCGTGCCGGCCGGCAACTTCTTCATGATGGGCGACAACCGCGACAACTCGACCGACAGCCGCTTCCTCAGCCAGGTCGGCTACGTGCCGTTCGAGAACATCGTCGGCCGTGCGCAGCTGATCTTCTTTTCCATTGCCGAAGGCGAGCATGCCTGGGCGTTCTGGCGCTGGCCGGTATCGGTGCGCTGGAATCGAATCTTCAAATTCGTGCGATGATCGACGACTCACCCGATATCCAGACCACGCAGGCTGCCGCATCGAGCCCGCAACCCGGCACGGGTGCGCTGGAGGCGTCGCCCAAGGCTGTGTCGCGGCCGAAGTCTGAGATCAAGCCCGAGCAGAAGAGCGAGCCCAAGACTGAGCCAAAGACCGAGCCAAAGGCCGATTCCAGGACCGAGGCGAAGCCGGTCTCCAAGCCGGACATGAAGACCGTCGAGTCCGAATCGGGGTCCGCTGGCCCGACCGACGATGGGGCCGACCCGACCGCGCTCGTTGCCGAGGCCGAATCCGACGGCAAAGCGCGCAGCAAGGCGAAGGGCAGCCGCCGTGCCAAGAGCGCGGGGACCGGCGCCGCCAAGGGCGCCAAGGCCGCGGACAAGGCCGCCAATGCGGCGATCGAGGCGCGCATCGGCCATCACTTTGCCGATCCGTCGCTGCTCAGCACCGCCTTCACCCACGTCTCGGCGCTGAAATCGTCCAAGAAGCGCGGCGACAGCTATCAGCGGCTCGAATTTCTCGGCGACCACGTGCTCGGCCTGATCGTGTCCGACATGCTGTACCGCTCGTTTCCGAGCGCGGACGAGGGGGAGTTGTCGAAGCGGCTCGCCGATCTCGTGCGCAAGGAGAGCTGCGCCGACGTCGCCAAGTCGCTCGGCCTGCTCGACGACATCAAGCTCGGCGCGGTCGGCGCCGGCGCCGGGGCGCGGTTGCGCAAGTCGGTGCTGGGTGACGTCTGCGAGGCGGTGATCGGCGCGATCTTCCTCGACGGCGGCTACACCGCCGCGGCGGGCTTCGTCGAGCGCAACTGGACCGAGCGCATGCACAAGCCGCGGCGCCCGCTGCGCGATCCGAAGACGGTGCTGCAGGAATGGGCGCAGGGCAAGGGCCTGCCGACCCCGGTCTACCGGGAGGTGGAGCGCACCGGCCCGCATCACGATCCGCAGTTCCGTGTCGCCGTCGACCTGCCGGGGCTGGAGCCGGCCGAAGGCATCGGCGGCTCCAAGCGCGCGGCAGAAAAGGTGGCGGCATCTGTCATGATCGAGCGCGAAGGCGTGAGCGGCGGCAGCAATGACGGCTGAACAACAATCGGTGCCGGCTGCCGGGACCCGCTGCGGTTTCGTCGCGCTGATCGGCGCGCCCAATGTCGGCAAGTCGACGCTCGTCAACGCCCTGGTCGGCTCCAAGGTCACGATCGTCTCGCGCAAGGTGCAGACGACGCGGGCGCTGATCCGCGGCATCGTCATCGAGGGGGCGTCTCAGATCATCCTGGTCGATACCCCCGGCATCTTCACGCCGAAGCGCAGGCTGGACCGCGCCATGGTCACGACGGCCTGGAGCGGGGCGCATGACGCCGATGTCGTCTGCGTGCTGCTCGATGCCAAGAAGGGCATCGACGACGAGGCGCAGTCCATCATCGACAAGGCGGCTGCGGTCGCGCACGAAAAGATCCTGGTGGTCAACAAGGTCGACCTGGTGCCGCGCGAGAAGCTGCTGGCGCTGGTCGCGGCCGCCAACGAGAAGCTGTCGTTCGCGCGCACCTTCATGATCTCGGCGATCTCCGGCGACGGCGTCGACGATCTCAGGCGGGCCTTGGCGGAGATGGTGCCTCCCGGTCCGTTCCATTATCCCGAGGACCAGATGTCGGACGCGCCGATGCGGCACCTCGCGGCTGAGATCACCCGCGAGAAGATCTATTCGCATCTGCATCAGGAGCTGCCCTACCAGTCCACGGTCGAGACCGACAGCTGGACCGAGCGCAAGGACGGCTCGATCCGCATCGAGCAGACGATCTTCGTGGAGCGCGACAGCCAGCGCAAGATCGTGCTCGGCAAGGGCGGCGCGACGATCAAGTCGATCGGCGCGCAGGCGCGCAAGGAAATCGCAGAGATCACCGGCGTGCCGGTGCACCTGTTTCTGTTCGTGAAGGTGCGTGAGAACTGGGGCGACGATCCCGACCGCTACCGGGAGATGGGGCTCGAGTTCCCCAGGGAATGACAATGAGCGTGCCGCGCAACGTGCTGTGGTTCGAAGTGCTGCTCTACATCTCGCTGATGCTGGACGCGCTGTCCGTTGCGGTGTCGGACCGGACGCCGACCTTCGACATGACCGAGGACATGATCACCGCGCAGACCGTGCTCAACGGGGTGGTCATCCTGCTGCTGTTCTATTTCGTCTATCTGGCGGCGCAGCGCCGCAGGAACTGGCCGCGCTGGGTGCTGCTGGGGGCGCTGGTGCTGTCCGACATCTCCCTGGTGCAGGTGATCGGCCAGAAGGGCATGACGCTCGATGCCGGCATCGAGGTCATCTCCTGCGCGCTGACGACGATGGGTCTTTACTACTCGTTCACGGGCGATGCGCGCGGCTGGTTCAACGCGTGACGCTTTGACCGTAAGGGCCGTAGAGCGCGGCGCGCCCACCAAGGTTGGGGGCTAGCGCAGAAGGCCACCAAGACGTCATTGCGAGCGCAGCGAAGCAATCCAGGGCTGCGATCCGACTCTGGATTGCTTCGCTGCGCTCGCAATGACGAGTTTTGTGGCGGCAGCGCGCACAAGCTACGTTGATTGTCCACCCGCGGCCGGCACTAGGAGGCAAGCGCGTGTGGAATCATTTGGGCGGCTCGTGAGATGGAATGGACCGACGATGGCATCGTGCTGGGCGTGCGGCGACACGGCGAATCCTCCGCTGTCGTCGAGCTGCTGACCCGCGAGCATGGCCGGCATCTCGGTCTCGTGCGCGGGGCCAGCGGCAAGCGCATGCGGCCGGTGCTGCAGCCGGGCAACACGGTGCGCGCGACCTGGCGCGCGCGGCTCGACGAGCACCTCGGCATGTACGCCATCGACGCGCTGACCTTGCGGGCGGCGGGGCTGATCTCCGCGCAACACGGCGCCTACGGCGTGACGCATCTTGCCTCGCTGGCCCGGCTGTTGCCGGAGCGCGATCCGCACGAAGACGTGTATCTGCGGCTCGAACATGCGCTCGATGATTTCGAGGATGTGGGCAGCGCCGCTGTCCACATCGTGCGCTTCGAGCTGGCGATCCTCGCCGAACTCGGCTTCGGGCTCGATCTCGACTCCTGCGCTGCGACCGGCGAGACCTCGGACCTGATCTACGTATCGCCGAAGTCGGGCGGCGCGGTGTCGCGCACGGCCGGCGCGCCATGGGCCGACCGCCTGCTGCCGTTGCCGCCCTTCCTGCGCGAGGGCGAGCAGGGCGATGGCTGGTCGCAGCAGGATCTGCTCGACGGTTTCCGGCTGACCGGCCTGTTCCTTCTGCGTCATGTGCTGGAGCCGCGCGGGCAGGGCCATTCCGACGCCCGCGAGGGCTTCATCAACGCGGTGACGCGGGCAAGGCCCGCCTTGCGATAGGGCTCGTTTTCGACGTTCGTCGTCATGTGCCCGCGCGCTCGTTCGCCAACGTCGAGACTGACGACACCGCGGGCATCGCGGCAAAGCTGATCCCGATACCGTCTCCGATTGTGACGTCATTCACATCCGTCTTCACACGACCGACGCAGGATCGTGCAACAATCCTGGTTGATGATAGTTCTCAGATCATTTTGAGGTTGCGTCGGCCGCGGGTCCTGGCGAAGATTGCAGCCCTTCGACGAGATGCGTTTCGTGCGCGCCTTTTTTCATCACCGTGGGGCATTTCGATCATGAGCGATTTCGAGAACCGCAAATCCAGCAACGGGTTCACGTCCAAGCTGTGGCGTGGCGAGCGCATGACGATGATCGGCTTCGACGTTGCCGAGCCCGAACCCGACCTGGTCGGATTCTCGATCGAAGTGAAGTCGCCGGGCGCACGGGATTTTTCTCAGTTGCGCAACAGGATCGCGTTTTCCTACCCGGCCGGAGCCGGCGCGGCGGTCGACGGCAACCGCAATTTCCCGTCGACCGAGGCGCCGTTCCAGAAATTCCGCTGGATCCATTTTCCCTACAGGCCCAAGGATGGAGTCTATACGTATCGTGTCGCCAAGCAGCACATGCGCAACGACGGCACGCTGGTGGCGGGGACCAGCCTCGCGCTCGACATCACGCAGAGCGCCGTGACCTATGACGGCCTGGTCGACGTCGGTTTCACCCGCAACTTCGCCTCGTCTCAGGCCTATCGCGATCAGTTCGGCAACAATGCCGAGATCATTCCCGTCGAGAGCCGCGACGGGCCGGGCTTCGACAAGCTCGACCTCACCAACGAGGCCGGCGACAGCGTCTATGAGTGGCTGGGGTTCGAGGCCTACGACCTCCTGTTCGGCTTCTTGAAAGAGGCCCTGGCGGATCCCGGGCTCACGCTCGACGTGATGGCCTATGACCTCAACGAGCCCGATGTGATCGGCCAGCTCGAGCAGTTCGGTCCGCGGCTGCGGGCGATCATCGACGATTCCAATGCCAAGGATAACAGTCACAAGCTGCCGGGCAGCGCGGAGTCGCGCAGCGCCAAGCGCTTCAAGCAGGCGGGTGCTGCCGTGCTGCGCACGCATTTCAGCAACCTCCAGCACAACAAGGTCCTGATCACGCGCCGCGACGGCAAGCCCGAGAAGGTGCTGTGCGGCTCGACCAATTTCACCTTCCGCGGCCTCTATATTCAGGCCAACAACATGCTGGTCTTTCACTCGCCTGATGTCGCCGGGCTGTTCGGCGAGATGTTCGATATCGCCTTCGAGGACCCCTCGGTCTTCCGGAAGAATGATTTCTCCAAGAAGTGGCACGCCGTCCATACCGAGGGAAAGCCGACCGTACAGCTCTGCTTCTCGCCGCACCAGGCCACCGATCTCTCGCTCAATCCGATCCGGGCCGCGATCGATCAGGCCACCTCGTCGGTGTTCTACTCGGTCGCGTTTCTGAGCCAGCTCGGCGACGGTCCGACCAAGGACGCGTTCGACCGCGTGATGGAGCGGCCGATCTTCAGCTACGGCACGGTCGACAAGCGCGGCGCCCTGGAGCTGCGCAAGCCCGACGGCTCGATCGGTCTCGTCGATTTCGCCTATCTCGCGAGCAAGGCGCCGGAGCCGTTCCGCAGCGAATGGTCCGGCGGCAAGGGCCGCAACATCCATCACAAATTCCTGGTGACCGATTTCAGCCTGCCGACCGCGAAAGTGTTCACCGGATCGAGCAACTTCTCGCCGAGCGGAGAGAAGGGCAACGGCGACCACCTCATCATGATCGAGGACCGAAAGATCGCCACCTCCTATGCGATCGAGGCCACCCGCGTGTTCGATCACCTGCAGTTTCGCAACCGGATGCGCGACGCGTTCAAGGGCAAGTCCGAGCGGCAGCGCTCCGCGTCCGCGCCTGCGGCGATCACGCTGCGCAAGCCGACGGCGTTGTCCGGCAAGCCGGCCTGGTTCGAGCGCTTCTACGTCGACGGCTCGCAGGCCGAACGCGATCGATTGCTGTTCTCGTCCTAGATATCGTTACGGACAGAGTTGGAGACGACCATGCCATTGAACGACTATTCGCTTCTCAAGGGTCGGCCCATCAACAATCGTCTGGCGTCGGGAAGCAGTCCGCACTATCAGGTGCAGGTCTCCGCCGACGGTGAGCTCTATCGCATCGCCATCAATGTCCGTTCCCAGGACGGCAGCGAGGTCGAGTTCCTGGTCCGCTCGCGCTTCGAACATCCGATCGTCGACGGCCTGAAGGCGTTTTCGGAGGGGCTGCATCCATTGGAGAGCAAGCCCGGCGGCGTGGCGCTCGATTTCATCCGGGGCAATCTGATGCAGCCGTGGGAGCTCAAGCCGCTGCCGCTGTCGGCCGCGGGCCCCGACAACGATCTCAACGAGAAAATCGACGCCTACGTTCAGCGCGCCATGTCCGACGAGACGGCTCTCATTTATGCCTTCGGCGTCGCATGGGGACCGGAGGAGAAGGCCGACCGCTATTTCGGCTTCAAGCCCGGCCGCGGTATCCACGATATCCATTTCAACCAGGGCAATCCGGCCGGCAAATACGCCGGGGACAACGGTCCCTGGCAGGACGGTGGACTGATCTTCGAGTTTCCCGACCAGCAGCAATGGGTCGCCATCTTCCTGAAGTTCCAGACCCAGGCCTGGCATTCGGACGATGTCAGCGGCGGGGTCATCCTGCCGCCCGATCCCGATCACCCGAACGCGCCGCATACGCCGCCCGACCGCGACCACATTCCGCCGCTCGACGTGCCCGACGGGCTGGTGCGGATCATCGCGGCCTATGTCAACGACGTGCGCACGCCGGAGCACGAGACGGTCACGCTGCTGAACACCGCCGATGTCGACGTCGATCTCACCGGCTGGCAGATCAAGGACAAGCAGAAGAACGCCATGCAGCTCAGCGGCACGATCGCGCGCGGCGCCACCTTGGTGGTGTCCATCGTCGCGCCGGTCGCGCTGTCGAACCGGGGCGGCATCATCACGCTGTTGAATGCCGCAGGCGTGAAGGTGCACGGCGTCTCCTATACGCGGGAACAGGCGGCGCAGCCGGGCCGCACCATCCCGTTCCAGTCGTGACCGCGTGTCGCGCGGCGGAGCCGTCTCGTCGAAGCGTGGGCTCTCTGCTGGCGCAGAGGCGGGGTGACGTGTACTCCTGTCACGTAAGGGCCAAGGCAAGAGGGCGGCACATTGCTGCGCCCCCGCGCAGGTCACGGCGTGAGAGGAGAGCGTCATGGGAGTGCTGGTCGACGGCGAATGGCACGACGTCTGGTACGACACGGTGGCGTCCGGCGGCCGTTTCATCCGCAAGGATTCTGCATTCCGCAGCTTCGTCACGGCTGACGGCCGTCCGGGCCCGTCCGGCACCGGCGGCTTCGCGGCCGAAGCGGGCCGCTATCATCTCTATGTCAGCCTGGCCTGCCCGTGGGCTCACCGCACCCTGATCATGCGTGCCCTGAAGGGGCTCGATGACATGATTTCGGTATCGGTCGTGCACTGGCTGATGCGCGAGCAGGGCTGGACCTTTGCCGAGGGTCCGGGCGTCGTGGCCGACAGCGTCAATCACGCCGGCCTTCTGCACCAGGTCTACACCGCCGCAGAGCCGCATTATTCCGGCCGCGTCACCGTGCCCGTGCTGTGGGACAAGCAGAAGCGCACCATCGTCAACAACGAGTCGTCCGAGATCATTCGCATGCTGAACTCGGCGTTCGACGGCGTCGGCGCCAGTCAAGGTGACTATTATCCGCAAGCCCAGCGTGACGAGATCGACGCCATCAATGCGCGCGTCTACGACACGCTGAACAACGGCGTCTACAAATGCGGCTTCGCGACCACGCAAGGGGCGTATGAGGAGGCGATCGGCCCGCTGTTCGCCACGCTCGACTGGCTGGAGGAGCGGCTGTCGGCGCGCCGCTTCCTGCTCGGCAACACCTTGACCGAGGCCGACATCCGGCTGTTCACGACCCTGATCCGCTTCGATGCCGTCTATGTCGGCCACTTCAAGTGCAACATCCGTCGCATCGCCGACTATCCGCATCTCGCAGCCTACACGCGCGATCTCTACCAATGGCCGGGAATCGCCGCGACAGTGAATTTCGAGCACATCAAGCGGCACTATTACGAGAGCCATCGCACCATCAATCCGACCGGCATCGTCCCGGTCGGGCCGCGGCAGGATTTCACCGCGCCGCATGGGCGCGAGCGCCTGGCGACGAATTGACGAGGATCCATGGCGGGTGAACGCAACCTCGATACGCTGCTGCGCACGATGGCTCCCGAGCTGCAGGACGGCGTGTTCGTGTTCTGCACTGTCGACACGCATCAGGACATCCCGGCCGGGCTGACGCCCCTCATGCTGTTCCGGGAGCGCGAAGCGATCACGCTCATCGTGCGGCGCGAGGAAGCAGAGCGGGCAGGGTTGCCCTGCCGGTTCGCCTCGCGCCTGATCACGCTCTCGGTGCTATCAGCGCTTGATGCGGTGGGTTTCCTTGCCGCGGTGACGACGAAGCTCGCGGCCGCCGGCATCAGCGTCAACGCGGTCTCGGCGTTTCACCACGATCATCTGTTCGTGCCGGAAGCACGAGGCAAGGAAGCCGTGCTACTCTTGCATGAGCTGTCTCGCAGCGCCGCCACCTAGCGATGGCAGGACGACGATCAGTCAGGCTTTGCTTCTGCCGACGTGATGCGATCGGCCTCGCCGGAGTCCACTCGGTTTCTTGCGTGTCGTGGCCGGCGACCGCTTCGTGTCACGCGCGGCGCGGGGGGCCGGAGGCCGGCGTGGCGCGATCAGCGTTCGCTCGGCCTGCGCGCGCACCAGGTCCATCAACATCATCGCTGCGGGCGACGGGGTCCGCCCCTTCAGCCGCAGGATGCCGAACTGCGCCATCAGCAGATCCGATGCGCGCGGCTCTTTCAGCTCGGCCACGTTGAGGCGGATCAACTGACCGGAGGCCAGCTCGTGGGTGAGAACGGCGTCGCCCGCGACGAGCACGATGTCGGAGCGAATGGCCATTTGCACCAGCAGGCTCGCGTTCTCGGATTCGAGCGCGACGTCGAAGCCGCGGCCCTCCGGCGCAGCGATGAGCGCTTCCAGGCGCCTGCTGAATTCCGGCGGCAGCGCAACGGAGGCGAAGTGCTGGCCGGCAAGCTCGCGTGCCGAAAGCTCCCGTCGGCGCGCCAACGGATGAGTCGCCCGACAGTAGAAGTATCCCGGAAGGCCGCCGAGCGGCTCGATGTCGAGGCTGTCGTCGGCGCGGATGTCGGTGATGTGCGCGAGGAAGAAATCGAGCTTGCCTTGCTGCAGCACCTCCATCAGGGCGCGCCAATTGTCCTGCACCACGATGATGCGCACGGACGGGTGCTCCGAATACAGCCGCGCCATGGCATCCGGCAGAAGCGTCAGCCCGGTGAAGGCGCCGACGCCCACCGTCACCTCGCCGGCATCTCCCGAGCGGAGCAGGCGCATCTCGCGGCCGAGATCGTCGGCGCCAGACAACAGCGACCGGGCCCGTGCCACCAGCCGTTCGCCGACCGGGGTGATCTCCACCGAGCGCGAGCTGCGGTCGAACAGCCGCATCCCGGCGGCGTCCTCCAAGGTCTGCAAGCTGCGGCTCAGCGCCGACTGCGTGACGTGGGCGCGCTGGGCCGCCCGGGCGAAATGCCGCTCTTCCGCGAGGTAGACCAACTGCTGCAGCTGGCGCAGGGTGGGGGTGTACATCGATGAGCCGAAATCATTGATCCAGCCATAACAATTCATTGGATTTCTGAGACCGTCAATTCCAAAATGGCGCAAATACAAACAGGGGAAATGCCATGGCGGGGTTGGCCAAGTCGCCCCGCGCTGCGGCAGTCTCCCGGCAACAGGCTCTTCTCATGCCCAACGGCGCGCAAGCTCTGATACGGACCCTGGTCAATTCCGGCATTCGGGTCTGCTTCACCAATCCCGGCACCTCGGAGATGCATTTCGTCGCGGCGCTGGATTCCGCGCCGGAGATGCGCGCCGTGCTGTGCCTGTTCGAAGGCGTGGCGACCGGCGCGGCGGACGGCTACGCCCGCATGACCGGCACGCCGGCGGCAACGCTGCTGCATCTCGGCTGCGGCCTCGGCAATGGCCTCGCCAATCTGCACAATGCGCGCAAGGGCAAGGTGCCCGTCGTGAACATCGTCGGCGACCACGCCACCTACCATGTCCCGTATGACGCGCAGCTCCAGTCCGACATCGAGACCGTCGCGCGCAACGTCTCGCCGGAATTCGTCTGGACCTCGCAGGTGACGTCGGAATTGTGCCGCGACGCGGTGGCGGCCGTGAAGGCGGCGTGCTCCTGGCCCGGACAGGTCGCGACGTTGATCCTGCCCGCCGACGTGTCCTGGGGGGAAGGCGGCGTCGCCGAGCCGGCGCCGGCGATCGAGCCGCCGGCGCCCGCCGACGCTGCCACCGTGCAGGCCGTCGCCGAGGCGATCAAGTCGGGCGGTCGCAGCGCTTTTCTGCTTGGTGGCACGGCGCTGCACGAGGAGTCGCTGCTGGCGGCCGCGCGCATCGCCGCGGCCTGCGGTGTGAAGGTCTTCGCCGAAACCTTTCCGACGCGCATGCAGCGGGGAGCGGGCCTGCCGGCTGTCGAGCGCATCGCCTATCTCGCCGAGATGGCGCAGATCCAGCTCAAGGAGATCGACACCCTGATCCTGGTCGACGCCAAGGCGCCGGTGTCGTTCTTCGCCTATCCCGGCAAGAAGAGCTATCTGCCGCATGACGGCTGCAAGGTGCTGACCTTGTCGACGCCGGCGCAATGCGCCGCGGGCAGCCTGGTCAAGCTTGCGGCCGCGCTGGAGGCCAACAGCGCCACGCCGGCATTGTCACCGGCCTCGCGGCCCGGGCGTCCGCGCGGCAAGAAGCTCACCGCGGAAAAGGTCTGCAAGGCCGTGGGTCATCTCCTGCCCGAGAACGCCATCATCATCGACGAGGCGATCAGCTCCGGCCTGATGCTGTCGAAGTTCACCGCGGGCGCGCCGCGCCACGATCTGATCACCTTGACCGGCGGCGCCATCGGGCAGGGGTTGCCGAACGCGATCGGCGCGGCGATCGCCTGTCCGGACCGGCCGGTGATCGCGCTGATCGGCGACGGCAGCTCGATGTACACGATCCAGTCGCTGTGGACGATCGCGCGCGAGCGGCTCAACGTCACCGCCATCATCTTCAACAACGCCTCCTACTCCGTGCTCAATGTCGAGCTGGAGCGGGTCGGCGCCGAGGAGATCGGTCCGAAGGCGCGGGCGCAGCTCGATTTGCACGGGCCGGTCCTGAAATTCGCGCAGATCGCCGACGGCATGGGCGTGCGATCGACCCGCGTCGCCACGCCGGACGAACTCACCAGCGCGTTGCAGGGGGCGCTGGCGCGGCCGGGGCCGCATCTGATCGAGGCGATGGTGCCGCCGGCGCTGACCGGCCTCAAGCTGAAGCTCCTGCCGCATCTCCTGGGATCGCTCGACCGCGTCCCGCTGCCGGTGGCGCGGATGCTCAAGCGCAAGATCGCGCCGTGACATGAGCGCGACGCTGCAATCCGACCTCGTCATCGCCGGCGGCGGTCTCGCCGGCATCGTCACCGCGCTGGAGGCACTGCGCGCCGGCAAGTCGGTGACCATCGTGGACAGGGACACGCCGGAGCGGTTCGGCGGGCTGGCGTTGTGGGCGTTCGGCGGCATGGCGCTGATCGGCACGCCGTTGCAGGCGCGCACGAAGATCCCGGATACGCCGGAGATCGCGCTGCGCGACTGGATCAGGTTCGGCGAGCTCGACGCGGCCGAGCACTGGCCGCTGCAATGGGCGCGCTACTACGTCGAAAAATCTCGCACCGAGGTCTACGACTGGCTGCTGGCGCACGGCGTGACCTTCATGCCGGCCGTGAACTGGGTCGAGCGCGGCCGGCACGGCGACGGCAATGCGCTGCCGCGCTACCACATCGTCTGGGGCACCTCGCAGCGGCTGACGCGCGTGATGATCGCGGCGATGCGCGCGGCCGATCGTGGCGGCAGACTGACGGTTCTGCACCGCCATTGCGTCGTCGGCCTCGATCGCGCCGGCGGCGCCGTGGCGGGCGTCGTTGCCGTCAACGAGGAGACCGGCGCCGAAATCCGCATCGCGGCCCCGTTGACGGTGCTGGCGATGGGCGGCCTCAATGGCAGCCACGCGGAGGCTCGCGCCAACTGGGTCAAAGGCCGGCCGCTGCCGCAGGCGATGCTCAATGGCGCGCATCCGTTCTCCGACGGCAAGCTGCATCACCACGCGGCCGGGGCGCTGGGCGCCGAGATCACGCATGCCGGCGAGATGTGGAACTACGCCGCCGGAATCCCGCATCCGTTTCCGCATTTCGAGGGCCATGGCCTGTCGCTGGTGCCATGCAAATCGGCGCTGTGGCTCAACCATCGCGGCGAGCGGATCGGGCCCGAGCCGCTGGTGACCGGCTTCGACACCCATGATCTGTGCCAGCGCGTCGCGGCGCAGGAGAAGCCGTATACGTGGCATCTGTTGAACTGGCGCATCGCCGCCAAGGAGTTCGCCATCTCCGGCGCCGAGCACAATCCGCGCATCCGCGACCGGCAGATGCCGATGTTCCTCAAGGAGACGCTGCTCGGCAATCATCGCCTGGTCAGGCAGATGCAGCGCGAGAGCCGGCATTTCCTGGTTGACGAGACGCTGGCCGGCCTCGCCGCCAAGATGAATGCGCTGACCGGCACCGGCGACGTGAAGCCGGAGGTGCTGCAGGCCACTGCCGACGCCTTCGACGCCAACTTCAAGAACGGCGACAAGCTCTTCAATGACGATCAGCTGCGCCGGATCCTGCACGCGCGGCAATGGGGCCCCGACAAGATCCGCACCTGCAAGCCGGCGCCGCTGCAGATGCGCGGGGCAGGGCCGTACATCGCCATCCACATGCAGCTCATCACCCGCAAGAGCCTCGGCGGCCTCAAGACCGATCTGCAGAGCCGGGTCCTCGACACCACGGGCGCGCCGATCGGCGGCCTCTACGCGGTCGGCGAAGCCGCCGGCTTCGGCGGCGGTGGCGCCTCGGGCAAGCGCTCGCTGGAAGGCACGTTCCTGCCGGGTTGCATTCTCACCGCACGGGCGGCGGTGCGCGCGATGTGACGGCTACGGGAACCGTACGAGTCCGCGGAACCGCCGCTGAATTATTGCTCGGTCACTGTCGATCCGGTGCTGCTACGTTCGTCTTCGAGGCACAGGAGATGGAGACCCGTCATGAAGATCTACTGGATCAAGGCTCAGGCGCCGCGCCGCGTGCTGGCGCTGGTGAAGCATCTCGGCGTCCCGGCCGAGTTCATCGACATCACCGGCCAAATGAAGACGCCGGATTATGCCGCGCTCAATCCCAACATGAAGGCGCCGGTGCTGGTCGACGGCGACACCGTGCTGTGGGAGTCGACCGCCATCATGGCGCACCTCTGCATCCGCGAGAGCTGCGACATGTGGCCCGCGCGCGATCCGCAGGAGCAGATCGAGGTGCTGCGCTGGCTGGCGTGGACCGATTGCCACTGGGCGCCCGCGGTCGGGCCGTTCTATTTCGAGCACATCGTGAAGAAGACGTTCGGGATCGGCGCGCCGGACCGTGCCGCGCTGGTCGCGAAGGTGCCGAACCTGAAGACGTTCGCCGCCGTGCTCGACGCGCATCTCAGGTCGCATAGCCACATTGCTTGCGACCGGCTCACCATCGCCGATTTCGCGGCCGCTTCGATGGCGACCGACTGGCGCGAGGCCGAGATGCCGATGGAGACGTTTCCGAACATCGTGCGCTGGCTCGACGGGCTGATGCGGCTGCCGGCGTGGGCCGATCCGTGGCCGGAGAAGCGCTCGGTCGCGGCCTGAGGCTCACGGCTGCGCGATGCCGTGGCCGAGCTGCTTGGAGATCTCGGCCGCGCAGGCGCGCAGGCGGTTCGCGAGCGGCGACTGCCAGCCGGCATCGAAGGTGCCGGCTGGTCCCATCGCGGTGATGACCAGCGCGACGTGGCCGGCGTGATCGAACACCGGCGCGGCGAAGGCGTTGACGCCGGGCAGGGGATCGCCGACGGCGCGCGCGAGCCCTTGCGCGCGCACCTCGGCCAGCATCTCCGCCACCTTCGGGTTCTTCGGCGCGCGCTTCGGATTGTAGCCGACGCCGAGACGGTCGAGGCCGGCGTCGAGCGCGGCCTTCACCGTCTTCGGCGGCAGGAATGCCGCGAAGGCGCGGCCGGTCGCGGTCTCCAGCAGCGCCATGATCGAGCCGACGCGCATCACGATGTGCACCGGATGGCTCGGCTCCTCCAGCCGCACCACGGTGGGGCCATTGGTGCCCCACACCGCGAGCGAGACCGCGTGATCGATGGCGCCGGCGAGCGCCGCGATCTTCGGAGTGGCGATCCGTACCGCCGACAGCCGCCGCAGGCTGATCAGTCCGAGCTCGAGCGCGAGCGGGCCGATCTCGTAGCGTCCGGTGGTTTCGTCCTGCTCGATCAAACCGATGCGCGAGAAGCTGACGAGATAGGGATGCGCCTTGGCCGGCGGCAGCCCGGCCTCGCGCGCGAGGTCGCGCAGCATCATCGGCTCGCCGCTGCGCGCCAGCGCCTGCAGCAAGGTGCCGCCGACCTCGATCGATTGGATGCCGCGGCTCTCTCGTCCCATGTCTTGTTGTGCCCCTGGTTCGGCGCCGTGCCTACACCGCCAGGAAGCCGCCGTCGACCGGCAGGGTCACGCCGTTGACGTAGGACGCCATGTCCGAGACCAGGAACGCCACGGGGCCGGCGAGCTCCTCCGGCTGGCCGACGCGGCCGAGCGGCGTGCGGCTCATGAAGCCGGCGAGCCGCTCCGGATCGTTGCGGGTCGTCTCCGTCATCGCGGTGGCGATCACGCCGGGCGCGATGGCGTTGACGCGGATGCCGTCGGCGGCGAGCTCGCGCGCCAGCGCCTGGGTCAGCGACTTCACGCCGCCCTTGGAGGGCGAATAGCCGAGCGTGTTGCTGATGCCGATGAAGGACGCGACGGATGCGATGTTGACGATGGTGCCGCGCGTCTTGCGCAGCGCGGCGAGAAACGCGTAGGTGACGTTGAACACGCCGTTGAGATTGACGTCGATCACGCGCTGCCAGTTCTGCGCGGCCCGCGGCGAGTCGATATTCTCTCGGATGATGATGCCGGCATTGTTGATGAGAATGGAAATCGGTCCGACCTCGCCGCGTAGCTGCGCGGCCAATGCCGCGCAGCCTGCGGCGTCGGTGACATCGAGCTTGTAGGCCCACGCCTTGCGGCCATGGCCGCGGATCTCGGCGGCGCAGCGCTCCGCACCCTCGATGTCGATGTCGGTGATCACGA
Organism: Bradyrhizobium sp. SZCCHNR1015; assembly: GCF_032489875.1. Classification (NCBI taxonomy): domain Bacteria; kingdom Pseudomonadati; phylum Pseudomonadota; class Alphaproteobacteria; order Hyphomicrobiales; family Nitrobacteraceae; genus Bradyrhizobium; species Bradyrhizobium sp. SZCCHNR1015. The sequence goes on along the minus strand of NZ_JAUEYW010000005.1, from coordinate 198,043 downwards.
CATCGGCGCCGCGGCCCGCGAGTCCCAGCGCAATCGCACGGCCATTGCCGTTGGCGCCGCCGGTGACCAGCGCCAGCTTTCCGGCCAACATCTGATGGTCGCTCATGCGGCGCTCCTTTGGCCCGCGCGTTCGGCGAGGTGCCGGCCGGCAATGTAGCCGAAGGTCAGCGCCGGTCCCAGCGTGATGCCGGCGCCCGGATAGTTGCCGCCCATGATGCTCGCCATGTCGTTGCCGGCGGCATAGAGCCCCTCGATCGGTTGGCCCTGGGCGTCGAGCGCGCGGGCATGCGCGTCGGTGCGGATGCCGGCATAGGTGCCGAGATCGCCGATCACCATCTTGATCGCGTAGAACGGCCCGTCCTTGATCGGCGCCACGCACGGGTTCGGCCCGTGCAGCGCGTCGCCCTGATAGCGGTTGTAGGCGCGCGAGCCTTTGCCGAAGGTCGGATCCTGGCCCAGCGCGGCATCGGCATTGAACGCGGCGACGGTTGCTTCGAGCCCCCGCGGATCGATGCCCGTCGTGCTTGCCAGTTCGGACAGCGTCGCGCCGCGCTTGAGATAGCCGGTGCTCAGATGATGCCCGAGCGGCATCGGGAACGGCGGCACGCAGCCGAGGCCATAGCGGCGCAAGGAGCGGTGGTCGGTGATCAGCCAGGCCGCGATCTCGCGTCCCGGCTTGGCCGCCTTGACCATCGCCTGCACGAAGTCGTGGTAGGAGTTGCCTTCATTGGCGAAGCGCACGCCATCCGCGGTCACCGCGATCACGCCCGGCTTGGCGCGGTCGATGAAGTGCGGCATCACGCCCTTGCTGCCGTCCTTGCGCGTGGTGACGGAGACCGGCACCCAGGCCGCCGCATGCGGCAGGCCATCCTCGACCCGGCCGCCGACGGCTTCCGCGAGCCGCAGGCCGTCGCCGGTGTTGCCGACAGGGCCGGGCGACACATGCTCCTGTCCGGTCGGCGCATGCGGAAACATCGCCTTGCGCCTGTCGACGTCATGCGGGAAGCCGCCGCAGGCCAGCACCACGCCGAGCCGCGCATTGACGCGGATACGTCGGCCCTGGCGCATCACCACGGCGCCGCGCACGGCCTCGCCGTCGCGGATCAGCTCGGCCACCGGCGACGACAGCCACAGCGGAATTCCGAGATCGAATGCCGACTTCGCGAGCCGCCCCGCCAGCGCATTGCCGTTGGTCAAGGTCATGCCGCGGCCGTGGCGCAGCACGTCCAGCGCATGCTTCGACAGCCGCTTGGCGACGTAGAACGCTGACGCCAGCGACTTGGTCGCGCGCATGAAATGGATGATCTCCTTGCCGGAGCCGAGCATCATGCCGAACACGGTGAGCTCGGGCAGCGGCTGGCCGAGATCCTTGATGTGGTCGCCGAGTTCGCGACCGTCGAACGGCCGCGTGACCATCGAGCGGCCGCCTTGCGTGCCGCCCGGTGCCTCGGCGTGATAGTCCGGAAAGGTCAGCGGCATGTCGAACTTCAGCGCGGTCTTGCTGGTGAAGAAGTCGACCGCCTCCGGGCCCTTGCTCAGGAACGCGTCGACCCGCGCCGCATCGTAGCTGTTGCCGGCCTCGTGGCGCAGATAGCTGCGCGCCAGCTCGGGCGGTTCGTCGATGCCCCAGGCCTTGGCCAGCGACGTGCCGGGAATCCACAGCCAGCCGCCGGAGCGCGCCGTGGTGCCGCCGAAGCGCGGCTCCTTCTCGGTGACGACGACCTTCAGCCCGGCCTGGGCGGCGGTGACCGCGGCCGACAGCCCGGCGCAGCCCGAGCCGACCACCAGCACGTCGCAATCATGGGTTTCGCCGGCCTGGTGATCTGCTCCGCTCATGCGCGCGCTCCTACTTCTTCAGCAGCGGGCACTTGGATTCGGAGACCGGCCGGAACGCATCCTCGCCCTTTACGGTCTTGACGATCTCCAGGTAGTCCCACGGCTCCTTCGACTCCGACGGCTTCTTGACGCGGGCGAGATACATGTCGCGGATGACGCGACCATCCTCGCGAAGCTTGCCGCCGTGAACGAAGGTATCCTCGATCGGCAGCTCGCGCATCTTCGCCATGACAGCCTTGGGATCGTCTGTACCGGCCGCCTTGATCGCCTTGAGATAGTGCAGCACCGAGCCATAGACGCCGGTCTGGATCATCGTCGGCATCACCTTGGCGCGGGCGTAGAACTTCTTCGACCAGGCGCGGGTGGCATCGTCCATGTTCCAGTACGACGCCGTCGTCATGTAGGTGCCTTGCGCCGCCTCGAGCCCGATCGCATGCACGTCGGTGTCGAACATCAGGAGACCGACCAGCTTCTGGCCGCCCTTGACCAGGCCGAACTCGCCGGACTGCTTGATGGCGTTGTCGGTGTCCTGGCCGGCATTGGCGAAGGCGACGACGTCGGCCTTCGAGCTCTGCGCCTGCAGCGCGAACGAGGAGAAATCGGCGGTGTTGGTCGGATGCTTGACGCCGCCCAGGATGGTGCCGCCGAGCTCCTTGATGAAGCGCGTCGCGTCCTTCTCCAGTTGCTGGCCGAACGCATAGTCCGCGGTGATGAAGTACCAGGATTTGCCGCCCTGGCCGATCACGGCGGAGGTCGTCACCTTCGACAGCGCATACGTATCATAGGTGAAATGCACGGTGTTCGGGCTGCACAGCTCGTCGGTCAGCGAGCTCGCGCCCGGACCGGACAGCAGCGCGATCTTGTTGCGCTCGCGCACCATGTTGTGCACGGCGATCGCGATGCCGGAATTGGGAATGTCGACCACGGCGTCGACCTTGCCGTTGTCGAACCAGTCGCGCACGACCGTCGTTCCAACGTCGGTCTTCATCTGGTGATCGGCGCTGATGATCTCGATCGGCTTGCCGAGAACGGTGGGGCCGAATTCCTCGACCGCCATCTTCGCCGCCTCGACCGAGCCCGGCCCGCTGTTGTCGCGCCCCCAGCTCGAGAGATCGGTGAGCACGCCGATCCGCACCACGTCGTCGGACACCTGGGCCGAGGCGTGGGTCGAAATGAATGTCGTCGTTGCCAGAAACGCGCAGGCGAGCCACTGCCGTCGCATGAAGATCCTCCCCGTTTGCCCCGCTCTGTCGGCGGTGGCAGCGAGTTAGACATTGACGAATTAGTTTGTCAATTACGAATGGGTGCGATGCAGCGCACAACGACTGTGGAGGTCGTCGCGGATATCGGATGGCGGCTGGGGAGCGCGATGCGCGCTACACGCGCGGCATGATCTGCAATTCGAGCAGCGCCAGTCGTTGCATCGCGGCAGGATCCCGCTCTCCGGTCTTGGCGGCACGCAGCACCGATTCGGCAAGCAGGGTGACATGGGTCGAGCTCACCGGCTCGGGCAGCGCGGCGATGGCACTGTCGAGGGCCTGCGTCATCAGCACGATGACATCAGGCGAAAACGCAGCGTCTGAAAAATCCTTCATGCAGAACTGTCCGCAGCAGGGGCTTCAGTCGAAAATCGGTTGACGCAACGCGTGTTGATGTTGTCGGCAACGCGCCAGCCGCGGCTCCGGTTCCGGCTCTTCCGAGCTTCGGATCAGCAGAATCGCTGATCTGCCATGCGCAAACTGCCCGTCGAGCCAATCTGCCGCAGGCCGATCAGCTTGTGTCGTCGGGCAAATCAGGACGATGCTTCCGCCCATCCCGCCTCACCGAAGGGGCGTTACGCGCGATCGTCACGATACGCGAGGCGGGGAGCGGTGGCCTGTCGGATCGCAGCGTGCTCTATGCGCGTGGACGAACGAGTCCGGCAGGACGATGAAATCGCAGCGTCCTGGCGCCCCGATGCTGGCGTCAAGCCGGCGATGGATGCCTCAGGCATCGCGCTGACGACGGTGACTAACAAGCCCGGACACCGGGGAGACTGCGTATAAATCGTAAGCCCATCGCGCAGGGAGGGCCGGGTCGTCCGGCTGACCTGTGGTACCTGCCGCCTGCATTTTTTTCGCAGGCGGGCCACGGGCCTCAGTCGAGGTCCGGCCTTCCCTGCGCCCTCTGATTGGAGAGGGTGATCGATGTGATAGCTCGGACGCTGATCGCGTCGCGAGAAGGTTTGACCATGTCTTCAGCAAAGGCATTGAAGCGATGGTGGACGAGGAGCTGCCACGCACTCGTCATGCCCGGGCTTGTCCCGGGCATCCACGTCGTTCGGCGTGCGCGGTGCAACGTGGATGGCCGGGACAAGCCCGGCCATGACGTGCAAGACGTGAGGTCTGTCGCCTCACCGGCCTCCGGCTGCTCATCCACCAGAGCGCGAGCTACCCCTTGATGAACGCCAGCAGGTCCGCATTGATCACGTCGGCATGCGTCGTCGCCATGCCGTGCGGGAAACCGGGATAGGTCTTCAAGGTCCCATGCTTCAGCAGCTTGATGCCGATGCGCGCGGAGTCGTCGATCGGGACGATCTGGTCGTCCTCGCCATGCATCAGCAGCACTGGCACGTCGATCGCCTTGAGATCCTCGGTGAAGTCGGTTTCCGAGAACGCCTTGATGCAATCATAGTGCGCCTTGGTGCCGCCCATCATGCCCTGCCGCCACCAGTTGCGGATCACGCCTTCGGAGACCTGGGCGCCGGCGCGGTTGAAGCCGTAGAACGGGCCGCTCGGAATATCGAGGAAGAACTGTGCGCGATTGGCGGCGAGCGCGGCGCGGAAGCCGTCGAACACCTCGATCGGCAGTCCGCCGGGGTTCTTGTCGGACTTGACCATGACCGGCGGCACCGCGCCGAGCAGGGCGGCCTTGGCGACGCGGCCTTTGCCGTGCTTCGCCACGTAGCGCGCGACCTCGCCGCCGCCGGTGGAGTGACCGACGTGAACCGCGTCCCTGAGGTCGAGCTTGGCGGCGAGCGCCGCAACGTCGGCCGCGTAGGTGTCCATCTCGTTGCCGGTCTCGGTCTGGCTCGAGCGGCCGTGGCCGCGGCGGTCATGCGCGATGACGCGAAAGCCCTTGTCGAGGAAGAACAGCATCTGCGCGTCCCAGTCGTCGGACGACAATGGCCAGCCATGATGAAAGACGATGGGCCGGCCCGAGCCCCAATCCTTGTAGAAGATCTGCGTGCCGTCCGATGTCGTCACGAATCCTGAGCTCATGGGATGTCTGCCTTTCTCACTGGATGGAATCTGCCGCGTTCAAGGCGCGGCGTGATGGCGCTCCTCGTCGCGTCGATACGCAACCAAGGATGTCCGCTGCTACCTTAGCGACGGAGGGTGACGATCTCAGCAACACAGACTCGTGTGCGACATCGTTGCATCTCAACGGGACGCGCGATGGCTGCCCAATCCTTAGCGTAGCGGCATGCGTCGGCGGCGCATGACCTGCATGATTTGCGGGCTGCTTTGCGGTTCCGCGGCCGGACACCCGGTTTTTCCTCCTGGAACCGGGCAGGGCCGTCATTGCGCCCCGGCGCGTCATCGCATAAAGCGTGTTCCCAAATCGTTCAATTCAGCTCAAGCTCCTGGGCTAACCCACTGAAAGCTCAACGCTAATGGGAAAATCACTGATTCCGCCGGAGCCGGCGGAGATTCACGAGGTCGCGCTGCGCGAGGCGCTGGAGGAGCGCTATCTCGCCTACGCGCTCTCGACCATCATGCACAGGGCGCTGCCCGACGCGCGCGACGGCCTCAAGCCGGTGCACCGGCGCATCCTTTACGGCATGCGGCTGCTGCGGCTCGATCCCGGCACCGCGTTCAAGAAGTCCGCCAAGATCGTCGGCGACGTGATGGGCTCGTTCCATCCGCATGGCGACCAGGCGATCTACGACGCGATGGTCCGCCTCGCGCAGGACTTTTCCTCGCGCTATCCGCTGGTCGACGGCCAGGGCAATTTCGGCAACATCGACGGCGATAATCCGGCGGCCTATCGCTACACCGAAGCGCGCATGACCGACGTCGCGCGGCTGCTGCTCGAAGGCATCGACGAGGACGGCGTCGAGTTCCGGCCGAACTATGACGGCCAGTCCAAGGAGCCGGTGGTGCTGCCCGGCGGCTTCCCGAACCTGCTCGCCAACGGCGCGCAGGGCATCGCGGTGGGCATGGCGACCTCGATCCCGCCGCACAACGCCGCCGAGCTGTGTGACGCCGCGCTGCATCTGATCGAGAAGCCCGACGCCAAGTCGCGCGCGCTGCTGCGCTGGGTGAAGGGCCCGGACTTCCCGACCGGCGGCACCGTGATCGATTCAAAGGAATCGATCATCGAGGCCTACACCACCGGCCGCGGCTCGTTCCGCGTCCGCGCCAAGTGGAAGCAGGAGGAGGGCAACCGCGGCACCTGGATCGTCGTCATCACCGAGATTCCCTATCTCGTGCAGAAGTCGCGCCTGGTCGAGAAGATCGCCGAGCTGCTCAACGAGAAGAAGCTGCCGCTGGTCGGCGACGTCCGCGACGAATCCGCCGAGGACGTGCGGCTCGTGATCGAGCCGAAGTCGAAGAACGTCGATCCGGCGCTGATGATGGAATCGCTGTTCCGGCTCACCGATCTCGAGAGCAAGATTCCGCTGAACCTCAACGTGCTGATCAAGGGCAAGATCCCGAAGGTGGTGGGTCTCGCCGAGTGCCTGCGCGAATGGCTCGATCATCTGCGCGACGTGCTGCTGCGCCGCTCGAACTACCGCAAGAAGCAGATAGAGAACCGGCTGGAGATCCTCGGCGGCTATCTGATCGCCTATCTCAACATCGACGAGGTGATCCGGATCATCCGCACCGAGGACGAGCCGAAGCCGGTCCTGATGAAGACCTTCAAGCTCACCGAGGTGCAGGCCGAGGCCATCCTCAACATGCGCCTGCGTAGCTTGCGCAAGCTCGAGGAAATGGAGATCCGCACCGAGGACAAGAACCTGCGCGGCGAGCTCAAGGGCATCAATGCGCTGCTCGGTTCTGAGCAACTGCAATGGGCCAAGGTCGGCGAGCAGGTCAAGACGGTCCGCGACCTGTTCGGGCCGAAGACGCCGCTCGGCAAGCGCCGCACCAATTTTGCCGACGCGCCGGAGCATGACCTCGCCGCGATCGAGGAGGCCTTCATCGAGCGCGAGCCGGTCACGGTCGTCGTCTCGGACAAGGGCTGGGTGCGCACGCTGAAGGGCCACGTCGCCGATCTGTCGAACCTGCAGTTCAAGACCGACGACCAGCTCGGCCAGGCGTTCTTTGCCGAGAATACGTCCAAGGTGCTGCTGTTTGCGAGCAACGGCAAGTTCTACTCGCTCGACGTCGGCAAGCTGCCCGGCGGCCGCGGCCATGGCGAGCCGATCCGCATGTTCATCGATCTCGACCAGGATGCCTCGATCGTGTCGATGTTCGTCACCAAGGGCGAGCGCAGGTTCCTGGTGGCGGCGTCCGACGGCCAGGGCTTCATCGTCAAGGAAGAGGATTGCGTCAGCAACACCCGCAAGGGCAAGCAGGTGCTGAACGTGACCGCACCGGCGGAAGCGCGCGCGATCACCACCGTCCAGGGCGATCAGGTCGCGGTCATCGGCACCAACCACAAGATGGTGGTGTTCGGGCTCGACCAGGTGCCGGAGATGGCGCGTGGCCGCGGCGTCCGGCTGCAGAAATACACCAGCGCGCAGCTGTCCGACGTCACGACGTTCGAGCAGAAGCAGGGGCTCGCCTGGAAGGATTCCGCCGGCCGCGACCAGGGCCTGAGCTGGAAGGAATTGGCCGACTACCGTGGCAACCGCGCCGATGCCGGCCGCATCGCGCAGGGCCTGCCGAAGTCGAACAAGTTCAACCGGCCGATCGAGTAGCGACGTAATAGTATCCGTCCGGCGGCCGTCTATATCAGACAGCGGGCGATCGCGAGGTGCGCGATCGCCCGGAGACATGTTGGATGGCGCACTCGCATTCTCATCATTCCGACCATGATCATTCCCATGATCATGGCTCCCCGCACGCCCATGGCCACGCCGGCCACAGCCACGCGCCCGCCACCTTCGGCACGGCGTTCGCGATCGGCGCGTCGCTCAACACCGCCTTCGTCATCGCCGAGCTCATCTTCGGCTATGCCGCGCATTCGCTGGCGCTGATCTCGGACGCGGTCCACAACCTGTCCGACGTGATGTCGCTGCTGCTGGCCTGGGGCGCCCTGTGGCTGTCGGGCCGGCGGCCGACCGACCGCCACACCTATGGCTATCGCCGCGCCTCGATCCTGGCCGCGCTGATCAATGCGGGGCTGCTGCTGCTGGTGGTCGGCGGCATCGCCGTCGAGGCATTCGACCGCCTGCGCAATCCGGGCGAGGTCGCCGGCACGACCGTGCTGTGGGTGGCTGCGCTCGGCATCGCCATCAACGGCGCCACCGCGATGCTGTTCATGCGTGGCCGCGACACCGACCTCAATATTCGCGGCGCCTACCTGCACATGGCCGCCGACGCCGCCGTGTCGTTCGGCGTGGTCATCGCGGCGCTGGTGACGATCTGGACCGGATGGCTGTGGGTCGACCCGGTGGTCAGCCTGATCATCGCGCTCGTGGTGCTCCTGAGCGGCTGGGATCTCGCCCGCGACAGCGTCAATCTGGCGCTCGACGCCGTGCCGCGCGACATCGCCCTGCCGGCGGTACGCGATTATCTCGCCTCCCTCGACGGCGTCAGCGAGGTGCACGACCTCCACGTCTGGGCGATGAGCACCAACGAGACCGCGTTGACGGCGCATCTGGTAAGGGCAGGCGGAACGGATGATGCCTTCCTGCATCGCGTCTGCGCTGAGCTGTCCCATCGCTTCAATATCCAGCATCCCACCCTGCAGATCGAGGCCGATGGCTGCGCCTGCAAGCTCGCTCCCGCCGACGTGGTGTGAGCAGTACGCGAATGTGCCCTCGGCACGCAACGACTGGACAGCCCATGCCCGTGACGATCTTCCACAATCCCGCCTGCGGCACGTCGCGCAACACGCTCGCAATGATCCGCGCCTCGGGTGAGGAGCCCGAGGTGATCGAATATCTGAAGACGCCGCCGAGCCGCGAGCAGCTGATCGCGCTGATCAACGCGATGGGCGTCAAGGTGCGCGACGTGCTGCGCGAAAAGGGAACGCCCTATGCCGAGCTTGGGCTGGGCGATCCCAAATGGACCGACGACCAGCTGATCGAGGCGATGCTCGCGCACCCCATCCTGATCAACCGGCCGATCGTGGTGACCAGCAAGGGCGCGCGGCTCTGCCGCCCGTCCGAACTCGTGCTCGACCTGCTCGATCATCCCGTCTCCTCCTTCACCAAGGAGGACGGCGAGGTGGTGAGCCGGCCTGGCTGAAGCTTTCCGGATCGTGACGCGTTGGTGAGTTGAAACCATGGATACGGCGACCCGTCTCGAAGTGGCGAACTGGCTCGTGGCTCAGAGCCTGACCGGCATGCCGGAAAACGAGATCCTGCGCGGCTTCTGCGAGCGCTGCCGCGCGGCCGGACTCGAATTGTCACGCAGCCTCGCGATCATCGACACGCTGCATCCGATCTTCGAGGGGCGTGGCTTCCGCTGGAACGATTTCGACACGAACGAGGCCGACAGCTTCGAATATGGCTCCAGCAATGAGGGAGAGGCGGCACAGAACTGGCGGCGCTCGGTCTTCCACCACATGCTGGAGAACGGCCATGACGAGTTCAGCATCGACTTCCTGAATTGTGCGCATCTCGATTTTCCGATCATCGAGGAGCTTACCGCACAGGGGCACCGGCACTATCTCGCTTTCGTGCACCGGTTCGGCGAAGCGGGCACGCTCGGCCAGATGGACTGCTTCTATTCGAACTGGCTGACGCGGCGTGACGGCGGCTTCACCGACACGCAGGTCGGCGCGTTGCGCGACCTTGTCCCGCTGCTCGCGCTGACGATCAAATCCGCGCAGCAGGTCGACATCGTGCGAACCCTTGGCCGCGTCTATCTCGGCCGCGATGCGTCGGAGCAGGTGCTGCGCGGCCGCATCTCCCGCGGTGTCACCGAGCGCATCAATGCCGTGCTTTGGTTCTCCGACCTGCGCAGCTCGACCGCGATCAGCGAGAGCATCTCGCCGGACGAGATCATCCCGCTGCTCAACGACTATGCGGAGGCGTCGATCGACGCGATCTACGAGTCCGGTGGCGACGTGCTGAAGCTGATCGGCGATGGCGTGCTGGCGATCTTCACCGGCGGCGACATGGCCTCGGCCCGTCACGCCGCGCTGCGCGCCGAGCATCGCTTTCGGCTGAACATCCTGAAGCTGAACGCACGGCGCGCCGGCGAGGGACGGCCTGTCACCTCGGCCTATGTCGGCCTGCATGTCGGTGAGGTGTTCTACGGCAATATCGGCAGCGAGGACCGGCTCGACTTCACCGTCGTGGGACCGGCCGTCAACGAGGTCAGCCGCATCGCCTCGATGTGCCGCTCGGTCGATCGCGAACTGTTGGCATCCTCCGAATTCTGCGAGGGGCTCGACGGCGAAGGTCGGCGCTATCTGGTGTCGACCGGGCGCTACGCGCTGCGCGGCATCGGCCGCGCGCAGGATCTGTTCACGCTGGATCCGGACATTGCCGGCAGCGCCTCGGCCACGCGGGCCTACGAGAACTACCTGGCGGACGAGATGTCGCACCCTTGACCCACGTCAATGCCCAGCAGAAGCGAGTCTGCCCAGCATTCTCCGCCGGGAGATGAAAGCTCATGTACAAACATATTCTGCTGCCGACCGATGGCTCCGATCTGTCCAAGGCCGCGATCAAGCACGGCATCGCGCTCGCCAAGGCGACCGGCGCCAAGGTCACGGCGCTGGTGGTGTCGACGCCGCTGCATTCGCTGGTCGTCGATCCCCACGCTGCGACCAAGGCGCTCGCGCAATACAAGTCGTTGGTGGCCGATCAGACCGCGAAATATCTCGATCATGTGAAGGACGATGCCGAGCAGGCCGGCGTGGCCTGCGCCACGCTGTGCGTCGAGCACGACAAGCCCTATGAGGCGATCGTCGAGACCGCGCGCAAGCAGCATTGCGATCTGGTGCTGATGGCCTCGCACGGGCTGCGCGGCGTGTCGGCGATCCTGGGCAGCGAGACCTTGAAGGTGCTGACGCATTCGACCGTGCCGATCCTGGTCTATCGCTAGGCGGGCTGCGGCTCCGGCTGGCGCGCGATCGCGACGACCGGCGAGGCGAGGATGACGAGCGCCTGCAGGCCGAAGATGGCGGCGACGAGGTAGAGACAGATGTCGGCGCCGTAGCGGCCGCCGACGACCGCGCCGAGCAGCGAGCCCAGCGGACGGGCGCCGTAGCTCAGGATGTTGATGGCCGAGACCCGCCCGAGCAGGCCGGCCGGCGTCACCGACTGCCGCAGCGTCGTGGTCGAGATCACCCAGAGGATCGGCCCGGCGCCGAGCAGGAAGAAGCTGAGCGCGGCCAGGAGAGGCGAAGGGACGACCGTGGTGAGCGCCATCACCAGCGCTGCGGTGAAGCCGGTGACGGGGCCGAGCCCGATGACGGTGCCGAACGGCAGAAGCCGCATGATGCGCGTCGCCAGCAGCGCGCCGCACACCATGCCGATGCCGAACATCGACAACACCGTGCCGACGCCTCCCGCCGACAGGCCAAGCCGGTGCACGGCATAGGGCACGAACACCGCCAGCAGCAGGAAATGCGCCGTGTTGAAGATGAATTGGGTCACGAACACCGGCCGCAGCAACGGATGATGCAGCACGAAGGCGGCGCCTTCCCTGATGTCGGCGAGCGGATGGCGGCGCGGCACGGGCGCGCGAGCGGGCTCGGCGATGCCGGCCAGGCAGATGGCTGCGACCAGCGAGAGCGCCGCGGCGCAGCCGAAGGCGGGCGCGCCGCCGATCCAGCCGACCAGCACGCCGCCGAGCGCAGGCCCCGCCGCAAAGGCGATGGTGCGGGCAAGCTCGATGCGCGCATTGGCAGGCGCCAACTGGGCCGGGGCGACGAGGCTCGGCACCACGGCCGGCGCGGCGACGCTGAACACGACCGTGCCGCACACCGCTGCGAATCCGAGCGCCGCCAGCAGCGGCAGCGTGAGCACGCCGGCCGCCAAGGCGATGAGGATCGCGAGCAGCGCCAGCGCGCGAAGCGTCTCGGCCATGGCCATCAGCAGCCGTCTCGGCATCCGGTCGGCGAGCAGCCCCGCAGGGATCGCGAACAGCACGAAGGGCGCGGTCAGCGCCGTCTGCAGCAACCCGGTCTCGCCCTCGCCGACACCGAGCGCGAGCACCGCGACGATCGGTGCTGCGGCGAGCGCGATCTGCTCGGCCGATTGCGCGGTGAGGTTCGACCAGGCGAGGCGGTGGAAGGCGGCGGGCAGGGCGGAGGGAGACATGAACAGGAACCTGTTGTGATGATGCGGCCATCATCACTGCGCCGCCTCCTTGCGCCCACCCGCTTCCTGATCTCCTGCATCGCCCCTCGCGCGGCGGACGGCCTATGCCGCGGTCGGTGCCTCGGCCAATCCCCATTCCGGAGGCAGCGTGCGGAACGCCAGATGCGTGCCCGCATTCAGCGGCGCCGTCTTGAAGCCGAACCGGTGCCAGGCCAGCGCCAGCGCATGCTGGGTGTAGATCGAGATGTGGCCGTTGCGCGGCGCGACGTACCACCAGGACATGCCCTGGCTGTCGAAATCGTCCGGCTGGGTCAATGTGGAGTAGAACACCGCGCCGGGCTCGGCCACGCAGGCCGCCATGGCTCCGATCGTCGCCAGCGGATCGGGCACGTGCTCGAGGGTCTCGAAGCAGGTCACGAGATCGAACTTGCGATCGGGGCGGGTCGCGTGCTCGGCCACCATCGGATCATAGGTGACCGCTTCGGCAAAGCCTTGAGCGCGCAGGCCGGTGCAGAACAGGTCGTTGCCGCCGCCGAAGTCGAGCACCCGCATCCCGGCCTTGTGCGGCGCCCAGAAGCGGGCCACGGCCGCCGCATTGTCGGTTGGCCGCTTGATCCGATAGTCTGGATCCACGGCTTCGTAGCCGTCGTTGTAAATGTGGGTCTTGAACTGCTCGATGCCCCAGTCGTCGAAGGCGTCCGTAAACAGGAAGCCGCAATCCGAGCAGCGCCGGTAGTAGATCGGCACGCCGGCCAGCGGCGGGCGATGTGCATGGGCCGTCTGGCAGGGGCGGTTCATGTCGACCACGCCGTAGAGAGAGGCAGGACCGTCACAGATCTTGCAGGGCACGGGCACGTTCGTGACCGGTCGGAGACCGAGTTGGGGGGAGAGCATGTTGGATCCCGTCAGTGGGGCAGTGGCACCCGTCGCCGGCGGCACGCCGCCAGGGCCGCGCGCGAATCGGCAGCAACAGGCTCTCGCGATGATGAAGCGGTATCGGAGGATTTCCAGCCTCTCTGCGAGGCGCAGCCATAGGCGGGAGACGCACTTGCAAATAAGTTGCATTAAAGCTCGGTTTCGTCCAGGATGATGTCATGGACGCAAAATCGTCAGACCTTTCGCAACTGCACGCCATGGTTCCGCCGAGCGACCGCCTGATGAACGCAGGCTGGCGCGGCGAGCGCGGCGATCCGTCGCTCGGCGACATGTTCGCGACGGTACGAACCGCAACAAAAGGGTCGCTCTGGCGGAAGCTGCTGGCCTTTCTCGGACCCGGTTACCTTGTCGCCGTCGGCTATATGGACCCCGGCAATTGGGCGACGTCGCTCGCCGGCGGTTCCAAATTCGGCTACGTCCTGCTCTCGGTCGCGCTGCTGTCCAACCTGATGGCGATCGTGCTGCAGTCGCTGTGCACGCGGCTCGGCGTCGCCACCGGCCGCGACCTCGCCCAGGCCTGTCGCGACTCCACCCCGCGTTGGGTCTCGGTGCCGCTGTGGCTGTCGGCGGAGATCGCGATCACCGCCACCGATCTCGCCGAGGTGATCGGCACGGCGATCGGTCTCAGCCTGCTGTTCGGGCTGCCGCTGTCGATCGGCGTCTGCGTCACCGCGCTCGATGTCTTCCTGATCCTGGCGCTGCAGGCGTTCGGCTTTCGCTGGATCGAGGCCTTCGTGGTCGCGCTGCTCGGCATCATCGCGCTGTGCTTCGCGATCCAGATCGCGATGGCCGAGCCCGACTGGGCCGAGGTGGTGAAGGGCTTCGTGCCCAGCGGTCAGCTGATCGCCAATCCGGAGATGCTCTATCTGGCGCTCGGCATTCTCGGCGCGACCGTGATGCCGCACAATTTGTATCTCCATTCGGGCCTGGTCCAGACGCGCGGCTACGGCGACAGCCCGGAGGACAAGCGCGAGGCGATCACGCTTTCCACGATCGATTCCACCATCGCGCTGTGCCTGGCGCTGACGATCAACGCCTCGATCCTGATCCTGGCGGCGGCAACGTTCCACCGTACCGGACAGCGCGACGTGGCCGAGCTCGACCAGGCGCATTCCTTCCTGGCGCCGCTCCTGGGATCGACGCTGGCACCGACGCTGTTTGCAATCGCGCTGTTGTGTTGCGGCCTGAACTCGACGATCACCGCGACCCTGTCCGGCCAGATCGTGATGGAAGGCTTCCTCCACTGGCGGATCGCGCCCTGGCTGCGCCGGCTGATCACGCGCATGATCGCGATCGTGCCGGCGGTGGTGGTGACGATCTGGGCCGGCGAGAAGGCGACCGGGCAGCTCCTGATCCTCAGTCAGGTCGTGCTCAGCCTGCAACTGCCGTTCGCCATCGTGCCGCTGGTGCTGCTCACCGCGAGCCGCGCCAAGATGGGGCAGTTCGTGGCGCCGCGCTGGCTGACGGCGATTGCGAGCCTGATCGCGGTGGTGATCATCGCGCTCAATGCCAAGCTGGTGTGGGATCTGGCGATAGGTTGATGGAGGCGAGTAGCGAATAGGGAGTAGCGAATAGCGGTCGTTCAAATCCCTATTCGCTACTCCCTATTCGCCATTCGCTTCTTCATTCCTGCGGCTCCGGCGCGGTGTCGCCCTCGGCATCCACGCGGAGCCATCCGGCCGCCGCGAGCCGCTGCTGCGGCAGATAGCGGCTCTTGTAGTCCATCTTTTTCGAGCCCTCGATCCAGTAGCCGAGATAGACGTAGGGCAGGCCCTGGCGCCGCGCCCGGGCGATGTGGTCGAGGATCATGAAGGTGCCGAGCGAGCGCGTGGTCTCCGACGGGTCGAAGAACGAGTACACCATCGACAGGCCGTCGCTGAGCACGTCCGTCAGCGCCACCGCGACCAGCTCGCCACCGCGGGCGTTCGGACCGTTGCTCAGATTGCGGCGGCGGTACTCGATGATTCGCGTCTCGACATGGCTGTCCTCGACCATCATTGCGTAATCGAGCACCGTCATGTCGGCCATGCCGCCATGGCGATGGCGCTGATCGAGATAGCCGCGGAAGATCGAATATTGCTCCGACGTCGGCACCGCGCTGCGCTGCTCGCCGACCAGATCGGAATTGCGCGCGAGCACCTTGCGGAAGTTGCGCGAGGGGCGGAATTCGTTGGCGATCACGCGGACGGACACGCAGGCGCGGCACTGGTCGCAGGCCGGCCGGTAGGCGATCGACTGGCTGCGGCGGAAGCCGCCATGGGTCAGGAGGTCGTTGAGATCGGTCGCCTTGTCGCCGACCAGATGCGTGAACACCTTGCGCTCCTGCCGGCCCGGCAGATACGGGCAGGGCGATGGCGCGGTCAGGTAGAATTGCGGGGTGTCACGCGAATGCTGGGTCAAGGAACGTCGTGAGCCTCCGAGGCGATCATCAACAGAATTGCGCTCCGGAGGCGGCCGGTCAATCGCTTTTGCTGCGCCACCTGACGTCTCATCACGTGCGAGCCGGTTCAACCAGCTGCGAGCGCACCGACGTGTTGATCACGACGGTGCCGAGCACGAAGTCGTGCAGCAGCCGGCGGCGGCCGTTGAACAGTCCGATCAGCAGCACGAGCGGCGACAACACCGAGACCGAGATCCAGAAGCAGACCGCATGCACGGCACCGAGCACAAAGTAGCCCGGCGCGCCGTACCAGGTCCGGAGCTCCAGATCCATCACCCGCATGCCGATCGTCGCCGAGCTCGGGCCGCCGATCGTGGCGCCGTAGTAGACGATCGCCCAGATCACCGAGGCCGGCGACACCAGCCAGAACAACGCCCAGCCGAGGCCCAGCGTGACCAGGCCGAACACGGCGATGAAGATCACCGCCAGGATCACCGGGACGGAGAGCACCAAGAGATCGACCAGGAATGCAATCATCCGCCGCGTCAGCACACCGCGAAACAATTCCGGCTGCTGATAGGGGTCGTAGGCGTGCGGCCGGGCACCGGCACCGCAATTGCTATCGCCTGAACCCATATACGCCATGAATCTGCCCTCCGGATTGGCTCAGAGGACATGGGAACCCCACTTCCGCTTGCAAGAGCCGTTCGTGCATGGGGCGCGGCAAATTTCCGGCGATTTCGCGATTTGCAAGCCCGCTTGTAAGCCGGCGCGCGCGCATAGTCGGCGCGCCCGGAAGACCGCCGCAGACCCAGATCCCGAGGCGCCCGCTCAGCGCTGCTGCCGCAGCCGCTCGGCAGCCTGCGGGGCGAAATAGGTGAGCACACCGTCGGCGCCGGCGCGCTTGAAGGCGAGCAGGCTCTCCATCATCGCCCGGTCGCCGTCGATCCAGCCATTGTTGGCGGCCGCCGCGATCATCGCGTATTCGCCCGACACCTGATAGGCGAAGGTCGGCATGCTGAAGGTGTCCTTCACGCGCCTGACGACGTCGAGATAGGGCATGCCCGGCTTCACCATCACCATGTCGGCGCCCTCGGCGATGTCGAGCTCGACCTCGCGCAACGCCTCGTCGGAGTTGGCGCTGTCCATCTGGTAGGTGCGCTTGTCGCCGGTGAGCGTCTTGGCCGAGCCGATCGCGTCGCGGAACGGGCCGTAGAAGGCGGAGGCATATTTGGCCGCATAGGCCATGATCTGCACGTCGAGGAAGCCGGCCTGATCCAGCGCCTGGCGGATCGCGCCGACCCGGCCGTCCATCATGTCCGACGGCGCGATGATGTCGCAACCGGCCTCGGCCTGCACGAGGGCCTGGCGCACCAGCACCGCGACCGTCTCGTCGTTGAGGATGCGGCCGTCCCGGATCAAGCCGTCATGGCCGTGGCTGGTGAACGGATCGAGCGCGACGTCGCAGAGCACGCCGATCTCCGGAAACTCCTTCTTGATCGCGCGCACCGCCTGGCAAACCAGATTGTCCGGGTTGCAGGCCTCGGAGCCGTGCTCGTCGCGCAGCGACGGCTCGGTGTAGGGGAACAGGGCGATGCAGGGGATGTCGAGCTTGGCGGCGCGTTCGGCATCGCGGACGATCTCGTCGACGCTGAGCCTTTCCACGCCCGGCATCGATGCGACCGTGCTGCGGGTCCGATCGCCCTGCACCACGAACAGGGGCCAGATCAGATCGTCCGTCGTGAGCACGTTCTCCCGCACCAGCCGACGCGCCCACTCGGCCTTGCGGTTGCGGCGGGGGCGGATGGTGAGATCGAGCGCCGGTGTCGGTGCAGTGGCCGGGTTGCGCGCGGTGTCGCGCAGGTCGATCGGGCGCCCGAATTTGATCGCCATGGGGTGCTGGCTCCTTGAGCTGGCCGGCGAGCCGGAGGATTTGATTTGTTGTAATTCCAACAATCTGTAGCACTTCGGCCGCCGCCCGTCACTTGACCTGACGCAAGCGGCCCGGTTGATTTCCGGCCCGGTTGATTTCACGGTGCCGGCCGGCCAAGAATCGCCATGCTCCTGGTCTTGAGAGGCCCCAATGACGACCTGCCTGTTCTGCTCGAGCTGCCATGGCTGAGATTCCCTCGGCGCGAGATCTGGCACGTGACAACGCCGCCATGTCGATTGCCGCCATGTCCTCGGATCGGCGCGAGAGCGACGATAATGTCTGGACGCGGCGGCTGGTGCTGTTCCTGCGGGTCATGGCCATGCTGTCGATCGCCAAGGGCCTTTATCATTGGGCCCAGGTGACCGGCTTCATCGGCGGCGAGGACGACGCGTTCGAGAACCAGGCGATGGCCTGGCAGGCGGCGACGGTCTATTTCGCGGTGATCGAACTCGTCGCCGCGGTCGGCCTGTGGCTGGCGACGCCGTGGGGCGCGGTGGTGTGGCTCACCACGGTCGTGTCGATGGCGGTCATCGAGCTGATGTTCCCCGGCATCTATGGCGGCAATCTGCTGGTGGTCGCGGGCGAGGCGATCATGCTCGCCGCCTACCTCGTGCTGGCCTGGATGGCGGCCCGCGAGCGGCCACCGTAGGTGGTGAGGAAAATTCGTTGCACGCCGTAAATCCTCTCAGCGCGATGGAAGTAATGTTTCGAACACCTTAAGAGCGCCTGCCACAGCCGTTACACAGACCTTAGCGGTGGGAACTGCACCTGTTTTGGAATGTGACAGGGGGGTGAAACAGAGCGCGAACATTGCCCGTCGTCCGTCAACGGACCCTTGCAAAAGCCCCTGTAATCACTGGATTAAAAGAGGATTCACTCTCCGCGATTCATTCTCTCTTTATGCTCTTATTTAAGGCGATCTTCAAAGCACGCCCCTTAAGTTCGTTCTATCAGACGGGACAAAAGTTTCGTCGAATAAGTCGACAAAAACGACGACAGGGGAAGTGTCATGATGAAAGCCGTTGCGACGGCCGTGGAGACTGCTGCGCCGGGCCAGGGCGGCACCGTCCAGTCGCTCTATCTGGAAGCTCTGACGCTGGTGGAGCGGCTGCATCGCCGCCTGCTCGACGTCATCAAGGACGAGTTCGACCGCCGTGGTCGTTCCGACATCAATTCGGTCCAGGCGCTCCTGCTCTATAACATCGGCGACAAGGAGCTGACCGCGGGCGAGCTGCGCACGCGCGGCTACTATCTCGGCTCCAACGTCTCCTACAACCTGAAGAAGCTCGTCGAGCTCGGCTTCCTCGATCACCAGCGCTCGCGCGTCGATCGCCGCTCGGTCCGCATCCGCCTGACCCCCCAGGGCCAGGAGATCCGCCGCATCGTCGACTCGCTGTATCAGAAGCACGTCAAGACCGTGGAGCAGGTCGGCGGCATTTCGAGCGAGGAGTTCTCAACGCTCAACAAGTCGCTGCACCGCCTCGAGCGGTTCTGGACCGACCAGATCCTGTATCGTCTCTGAGCCGGCTTCATCGTTTCGGCTGATCCGGCCTCAGACATCGAGAGCCAAGACCGGACAGCCCTCGATCCTCTGAGTTCGACCTTGCGTCGGCCCCTCCTGGGCCGGCGCTTTTTTCTTTTGTCGTGGCTCACTTCGTTCGCTGTTGCGAAAAACATCCACTCCGAACTGGAACCAATATCGCCTCTCGGACTTGTCTCCCGCGGAGGTCGGTGATGCTGCACGATTACGGAATGCAGGTCATGAACGTGGAGCTGGTGAGCGACGCCTATGCGATCGCGGCTAACTACCTGCGGCTGTCGGGGGCGATGACGGATACCATCACGCCGAACGAGCAGCTCGTCGACATGATCGTACAGCTGATTCACCGCGGAGAATTCAACAAGCTCAGACTCGCGAACAAGGCGATCTCGATGTTCGAGATGGCCTCTGCGGCCTGACCATCAAGAGGGGATGATATGGAAGCTGCCATCGATCGGATCATGCATACCTACGACCTGCTGGCGAACCGCACCGCGGCGGCCAGCGAGGAAGCGCGGCGCAAGGTCAGCGCCTACATCCAGACCTTGTTCGAAGCCGGCGAGCGTGACCCGCATCGTCTCACGGTGTGCGGCCTGACCTACCTGCGCCAGCTCGACGGCCGCGTCGATCCGGTGAAGGCCGGCTACACCGGCCTCTGATGTCATCGGCGCGCGATGGCTCGCGCGCTTGCCTCATGATACCGACAACCTGTATGAGACCGTCAGGTTTCATGCAGGTTGTTTATTTTTGGGGGATCGATGCGTTTGGTGTCCCGAGTTATTGCCACGGTGGGACTCTTGGCCTTCGCGTGCGGCGAGCTGAGTCTGCCCACGAGGAGCATGGCTGAGACGGTCTGGCCCCAGAAGGGACCGAACAGTCGAGAAGCGCTGGCCAGAGTTGGAGCCTGCGCGGAGACGACGATCACGAAAATTGCTGGTCGGTTCGATGAGCCGCTGTCGCCGACCCCGTTCAAGCTCGGCGAGAAGCTCGACGAGTATGGTGAGCCCATAATGGATCAGGGCGTCCACGTGCTGTACCTGAACGGCGCCGAGCAGATCGACTCGGCATGGAATGCCGCCGTCGCGCATTCCAAACTGGGCGATCCCGTGCGGCTCTGCACCGTCTGGAAGCCGAAGAAATGCCCGCCCGGCGATGACCGGGGACGAATCTACAAGGCGACCAATCTCCGGACCAAGAAAACCTGGCAGATGTCGGAAAGCTGGCACTCCTGTGGCGGGGCCTGAGCAGGGGGCTTGCTCCAGCGGCCGTCCACCATATCTGGCGCAAATATCCGGTTTGACCCGCAACCGCTTGGTCTGTCCCTTGGCCTGCCGCCGCCCGTATGGTAAGGGCAGGGGTCTTTTCCGACCGCCTTCACTGAACCGACCGCCGGCCGCCCAAGGCCTTGCGGACGTGGAGATATTCCGCCGATGACCGCTTCCAGCGCCAAGCCCGCCTCGTCAGTCGATTCCTTCTTCTCCGCCACCCTGGCCGAGGCCGATCCCGAAATCGCTGCCGCCATCAAGGGTGAACTCGGTCGACAACGACACGAGATCGAGCTGATCGCTTCGGAGAACATCGTCAGCCGCGCGGTCCTGGAAGCCCAGGGCTCGGTGATGACCAACAAGTATGCCGAGGGCTACCCGGGCGCGCGCTATTATGGCGGCTGCGAATGGGTCGACGTCGCCGAGAACCTCGCGATCGACCGCGCCAAGAAGCTGTTCGGCGCCAATTTCGCCAACGTCCAGCCGAACTCGGGCAGCCAGATGAACCAGGCGGTGTTCCTGGCGCTGCTGCAGCCCGGCGACACCTTCATGGGCCTCGACCTCGCCGCCGGCGGCCATCTGACCCACGGTTCGCCGGTCAACATGTCCGGCAAGTGGTTCAAGGCCGCGCACTACACCGTGCGCCGCGACGACCACCTGATCGACATGGATGCGGTCGCCAGGCAGGCCGAGGAAGTGAAGCCGAAGCTGATCATCGCTGGCGGCAGCGCCTATTCGCGCCCGTGGGATTTCAAGCGCTTCCGCGAGATCGCCGACAGCGTCGGCGCCTATCTGCTGGTCGACATGGCGCACTTCGCCGGTCTCGTTGCGGGGGGCGTCCATGCCTCCCCGGTGCCCTACGCTCACGTCACCACGACCACCACGCACAAGTCGCTGCGCGGTCCGCGCGGCGGCCTCATCCTGTGGAACGACGAGCAGTTCACCAAGAAATTCAACTCGGCGATCTTCCCGGGCCTGCAGGGCGGCCCGCTGATGCACGTGATCGCGGCCAAGGCGGTGGCCTTTGCCGAGGCGCTGCGGCCCGAGTTCAAGGTCTACGCGAAGAACATCGTCGAGAACGCGAAGGCGCTGGCGGAATCGCTGCGCGCCCAGGGCTTCGACATCGTCTCCGGCGGCACCGACAACCATCTGATGCTGGTCGACCTCCGGCCGAAGAGCCTGAAGGGCAACGTCTCGGAGAAGGCGCTGGTCCGCGCCGGCATCACCTGCAACAAGAACGGCATTCCGTTCGACCCCGAGAAGCCGTTCGTCACCTCCGGCCTGCGACTCGGCACGCCTGCCGCGACCACCCGTGGCTTCGGCGTCGCTGAATTCCAGCAGGTCGGCAGCCTGATCGCCGAGGTGCTGAACGCGATCGCGCAGGCGCCGGACGGCAGCGCGCCGCTGGTGGAAGCTGCGGTCAAGGCGAAGGTGAAGGCGCTGACCGACCGGTTCCCGATCTATCAGTAAGGCTTGAAGCCACGATGCGCTGCCCGAGCTGCAACAGCCTCGATACGCAGGTGAAGGACTCCCGCCCCACCGAGGATTCCTCGGTGATCCGGCGGCGGCGGGTCTGCGTCACCTGCAACTTCCGCTTCACGACCTTCGAGCGGGTGCAGCTGCGCGAACTCACCGTCATCAAGCGCAATGGCCGCCGCGTGCCGTTCGATCGCGACAAGCTGATGCGCTCGGTGCAGATCTCGCTGCGCAAGCGCTCGGTCGATCCTGAAAGGGTCGAGAAGATGGTCTCGGCGATCGTGCGCGAGCTCGAGAGCGGCGGCGAGTCCGAGGTGTCCTCGGAGGCGATCGGCGAGATCGTGATGGAGCATCTGCGCGATCTCGACGACGTCGCTTATGTCCGCTTCGCCTCGGTGTACCGCAATTTCCGGGAGGCCAAGGACTTCGAGGCCGTGCTCGGCGAGCTCTCGGCCGAGGACGAGACGCCGCGGCTGGCGCCGGTCCGCAAATGATCTTCCGGGTCCTGGTCGATCAGGTCGGCGAGAAGCTGAAGGCGCAGAAGGACGCCGACCGCCGCTTCATGCAGCTCGCGCTGTCGCTCGGCCGTCGCGGGCAGGGGCGGACCTGGCCTAACCCGGCGGTCGGCGCCGTCGTGGTCAAGGACGGCGTCATCATCGGCCGCGGCTGGACCCAGCCCGGTGGACGCCCTCATGGCGAGCCCGAGGCCTTGAATCGCGCCGGCAAGGCCGCGAAGGGCGCCACACTCTATGTGACGCTGGAGCCATGCTCGCATTTCGGCAAATCGCCGCCTTGCGTGGACGCCGTCATCGCAGCCGGAATCAGCCGCGTCGTGTCGGCGATCGAGGATCCCAATCCGGAGGTCGCAGGGCAGGGGCATGCCAAGCTCCGCGCTGCCGGCATCCAGGTTGAAGTCGGCCTCTGCTCGGCGGACGCCAAGCGCGACCATGCTGGCCATTTCCGGCGTATCCGCGATGGCCGGCCGCATGTGATCCTGAAGCTTGCGGTCTCGGCCGACGACAAGATTGCAGCCGCGGGCAACAAGCCGGTCGCGATCACCCGCGAGGCGGCGCGGACGCGCGTGCATATGTTGCGTGCCCAGAGTGACGCGATCCTGATCGGCGTGCGCACCGCGATCGCCGATGATCCGCTGCTGACCTGCCGGCTGCCCGGCATGGAGGCCCGCTCGCCGGTGCGCGTGGTGCTCGATCCGATGCTGCGGCTGCCCATGACCAGCCGTTTGGTGCAATCAGCGCGAACCACGCCGCTCTGGATGGTCGCGTCAGCGCTTGCCGAGCCCGCGGCGGCGACCAAGCTCGGTGCTGCCGGTGCCCAGGTGATCCGCGTGCCGCCGCAGGCCGAGCCCTCGGCGCTGGAGCCCCCCGCCGTGCTCAAGGCGCTGGCTGAGAAGGGCATCACCCGCCTGATGATCGAGGGCGGCAGCCGCGTCGCCTCATCCTTCATGGCGAGTGGCCTGGTCGATGAAATCTGGCTGCTGCGCGGTCCCGGCGAGATCGGGGCCGACGGCATCGCTGCGCTGGACGCATTGCCGCTGACCGCAATCACGCAGTCGCCGGCCTATCGCGTTCGTGCTAGCGAAACGCTCGATCCCGACACCCTTACGATTTACGAGCGCGCGTAATGTTTACCGGCATCGTCACCGACATCGGCGAGATCGCCAGCCTGACGCCGCGGACCGAGGGCAAGCTGCACCGGCTGCGCATTGCCTGCCATTATGACCAGGCCAGCATCGCCGATGGCGCATCCATCGCCAACAATGGCGTCTGCCTCACGGTCGTGCAGTCCGGCGTCACCGATGGGAAGACCTGGTTCGAGGTCGACGCCGCCGCGGAGACGCTGGCACTGACCACGGCCAAGCACTGGCGCGTCGGCACAAAACTGAACCTCGAGCGGGCCCTGAAGATCGGCGACGAGCTCGGTGGCCACATCGTCGCAGGCCATGTCGACGGCATCGCGACCATCGTCAGCCGCGACGACCTGCCGGATATGGCGCGGTTCGTGCTGAAGACAACGCGGGATCTGGCGCGCTTCATCGCCACCAAGGGCTCAGTCACCCTCGACGGCGTCTCGCTCACGGTCAACACCGTCGACGAACTGGCCTTCTCGGTGCTGATCATTCCGCATACGCTGTCGGTCACGACGCTGTCGTCCTGGCAGGCCGGCAGCGAGGTCAATCTCGAGGTCGACCTGATGGCGCGCTATGCCGCGCGCCTCACGGAAATGAAGTAGCCTCGAAGGGGGCTTTCCGTCTTGGCTTTGCGGGCGCCCGCGCCTACAAGGCCAGCCCTCGTGGCGAGGAGGCGCCGATGTGTCGTCTCGCGGCATGAGGCCGATTTCATCTCGCCCTTCGCGACGCGGCCGGATCGCCGCTCCCTTGGGGCGAGGCACCTGAAGACAATGGAAACAGAACCATGGCAGACGCACGGCGCGCGCCGCTCAAAGACCAGACCGACATCTCCGGCGCCCGGGCGCTGATCGTCGAGGCCCGCTTCTACGACGACCTCCAGGACGCCCTGCTGGAGGGCGCCACCGCCGAGCTGAAGGCGGCGGGCGTGGGCTATGATGTTCTCACCGTCACCGGCTCGTTGGAGATTCCGGCGACTATTGCCATTGCGCTCGATGCTGCCGCCAAGAACGGCAAGCCTTATGATGCGGCGATCGCGCTCGGCTGCGTCATCCGCGGCGACACCATCCATTTCGAGATCGTGTCGCAGGAGTCCTCGCGAGCCCTGATGGATCTGTCGGTGGCGCGCGGCCTGCCGCTCGGCAACGGCATCCTCACCGTCAACAACGAGGACCAGGCGTGGGCGCGCGCCCGCCTCTCCGAGATGAACAAGGGCGGTGATGCCGCCCGCGCCGCGCTTGCCGTGCTGCGCATCAAACGCCGTCTGGCGCGAGGCTGACATGGCCGAGAGCAGCAACAGACCGTTCAAGGGCCCGGTCCGTGCCGGCGACCGCAAGGCCAACCGCCGTGGCGCGGCGCGGCTCGCCGCCGTCCAGGCGCTCTACCAGATGGACATTGCTGGCGCCGGCATCAACGACGTGCTGGCCGAGTTCGAGAGCCATTGGCTCGGCAACGAGGTCGAGGGCGAGCAGTATCTGCCGGCGGAGGCTGCCTTCTTCCGTGACATCGTCTCCGGCGTGGTGCGCGACCAGACCAAGATCGATCCGGTGCTCGACGCGGCGCTGGAGCGCGGCTGGCCGCTGCAGCGGATCGAGGCGATCCTGCGCGCCGTGCTGCGCGCCGGCGCCTATGAGCTGGAGCGGCGCAAGGACGTGCCGGCCAAGGTCGTCGTGTCCGAATATGTCGACATCGCCCATGCCTTCGTCGAGCGCGACGAGACCGGCATGGTCAACGCCGTGCTGGAGCAACTCGCCCGGCAATACCGCGGCGACGAGATGGGGCCGAAGTAGCGATGGGGGGCGCCGGAGCACGATCGCTGCGAACCGGCGCGATGCCAGTCTCTTTCCTCGACTGTCATCACCCGCCAAAGCGGGTGATCCAGCATTCCAGAGACGAGCGCGGCGTACTGGATCGCCCGGTCCCGCCTTCGTCTATCGGCTCCGGCGCGGCGACGAATGCAAGGGCGCGCCGAAGCTTTAGCGAAGGCCGCAAGCCGGGCGATGACAGCGGAGAGCGGGGAGGGGGGCTGTGACCCAAAACCCCTCCGGCGAAGACTCCCTCATTGCCCGCTATTTCAAGCCGCTGGCGACCGACCCCGGCGCGTTCGGTCTCGTCGACGACGCTGCGATCATTCCCGCCGATGGGGACGACATCGTCGTCAAGACCGACGCCATCGTCGAAGGCGTCCATTATCTCGCCGACGATCCCCCCGACACCATCGCGCGCAAGGCGCTGCGGGTGAACCTGTCCGATCTCGCCGCCAAGGGCGCCGTGCCCGCTGGCTTCGTCCTGACGCTCGCGCTGCGCGAGAAGGACGACGCCTGGCTGTCGCAGTTCGCGCGTGGCCTCGGCGAGGACGCCGCCGCGTTCGGCTGTCCGTTGCTCGGCGGCGACACCGTGTCGACGCCCGGTCCCGTGATGATCTCGATTGCGGCCTGGGGGCGGGTGCCCAGGGGCCGGATGGTGCATCGCTTCGGCGCGCGTCCCGGCGACCGGGTCATGGTCACCGGGACGATCGGTGATGCCGCGCTCGGTCTGCGCATGCTGACGGGCACAGCCGAGGCTACGGCGCTGGCCGACGATCCCGCCGCGCGGGATATGCTGATCGGTCGTTATCGCACGCCGCAGCCGCGCAATGCACTGGCGGCGGCCGTGAGAGACTGTGCGACCGCCTCGATGGACGTCTCTGATGGCCTCGCAGGCGACCTGACCAAGCTCTGCGCCGCCTCTTCCGTGAGCGCCGACATCGCGCTGTCCCACATTCCACGATCGCCGGCAGCGGCGAAGCTGCTTGCTGTCGGGGCCGCGCAGCTTGAAAGCATGATCTCGGGCGGCGACGATTACGAGATCCTCTGCACTGTTCCCGCAGCGCGATGCGAAGCGTTCCGTGCTGCAGCCGAGACGGCGGGCGTTGCCGTCACGGACATCGGCGCCATCGTCGAAGGGGCGCGAGCCCCGCGCTTCCTGGACGGGCAGGGCCGTCCCGTCACACTGACGCGTTTGTCCTTCAGCCACTTCTGACACCTATTTGCACCGCACAATGCGACCAAAGAAGCGTCTGAATTTGGAGCGGTTCAGGCGTCGCGGCGTTGCGTCATCATGGCGATTTTGGCAAGCTTCATGATGTTCGAGGCGGCTCCGCCCGGAGCGGCCTGATAGGGGGCGTGCGTCGCACCATCGCGGCGTGACGTAGTTCAAAAAAGCAAAGAGCCGAGGAAACTAAATGTCAGCTTTATGGGTGATCGTGCTCTGCGGAGCGCTGTCGATCGTCTATGCGATCTGGGCCACTTCATCGGTCCTGGGTGCGGACGCCGGCAATGCGCGCATGCAGGAAATCGCGGCGGCCGTGCGTGAGGGCGCGCAGGCCTATCTCCGCCGCCAATACACGACGATCGGAATCGTCGGCGTCGTGATCTTCGTGCTCCTTGCGTATTTCCTCGGCATGCTCGTGGCGGTCGGCTTTGCGATCGGCGCGATCCTCTCCGGCGCCGCCGGCTTCATCGGCATGAACGTGTCGGTGCGCGCCAACGTCCGCACGGCACAGGCGGCGACCACCTCGCTCGCCGGCGGGCTCGAGCTTGCCTTCAAGGCCGGCGCCATTACCGGTCTGCTGGTGGCCGGTCTCGCGCTTCTCGGCGTCACCATCTACTTCGGCATCCTCACCGGCTTCATGAAGCTCGCGCCCGACAGCCGCACCGTGATCGACGCGCTGGTCGCGCTCGGCTTCGGCGCATCGCTGATCTCGATCTTCGCCCGTCTCGGCGGCGGCATCTTCACCAAGGGCGCCGACGTCGGCGGTGACCTCGTCGGCAAGGTCGAAGCCGGCATTCCCGAGGACGATCCGCGCAACCCCGCGACCATCGCCGACAACGTCGGCGACAACGTCGGTGACTGCGCCGGCATGGCCGCCGACCTGTTCGAGACCTACGCGGTGACCGCGGTCGCCACCATGGTGCTGGCTGCGATCTTCTTCGCCAAGTCATCGCTGCTCGCCAACATGATGACCCTGCCGCTCGCCATCGGCGGCATCTGCATCATCACCTCGATCGCCGGCACCTTCTTCGTCAAGCTCGGCGCCAGCCAGTCGATCATGGGCGCGCTGTACAAGGGCCTGATCGCGACCGGCGTGCTCTCGCTCGCCGGCGTCGCGATTGCCATTGCGTGGCTGATCGGCTTCGGCAAGCTCGATGGCGTCGACTACACCGGCACCGCGCTGTTCGTCTGTGGTGTCGTCGGCCTCGTCGTGACCGGCCTGATCATCTGGATCACCGAATACTACACCGGCACCGACTTCCGCCCGGTGAAGTCGATCGCTTCGGCCTCGGTCACGGGTCACGGCACCAACGTGATCCAGGGCCTCGCGATCTCGATGGAATCGACCGCGCTGCCCGCGATCGTGATCATCGCCGGCATCCTGGTCACCTACAGCCTCGCCGGCCTGTTCGGCATCGCGATCGCGACCACGACGATGCTGGCGCTGGCCGGCATGATCGTCGCGCTCGACGCCTTCGGCCCGGTCACGGACAATGCCGGCGGCATTGCCGAAATGGCCGGCCTGCCGAAGGAGGTCCGCAAGTCGACCGACGCGCTCGACGCGGTCGGCAACACCACCAAGGCGGTCACCAAGGGCTACGCGATCGGCTCCGCCGGTCTCGGCGCGCTGGTGCTGTTTGCGGCCTATAACCAGGACCTGCAGTTCTTCATCGCCGACTCCGCGAAGCATCCTTACTTCGCCGGCATCAAGCCGGACTTCTCGCTGAACAACCCCTACGTCGTGGTTGGCCTGCTGTTCGGCGGCCTGCTGCCATATCTGTTCGGCGCGATGGGCATGACCGCGGTCGGCCGTGCCGCCGGCGCGATCGTCGAGGAGGTGCGCCGGCAGTTCCGCGAGAAGCCGGGCATCATGCAGGGCACCGACAAGCCGGACTACGGCAAGGCTGTCGACCTGCTGACCAAGGCGGCGATCAAGGAGATGATCATCCCCTCGCTGCTGCCGGTGCTGTCGCCGATCGTCGTCTACTTCCTGATCTACGCGATCGCGGGCGGCGGCGCGGCCGGTAAGTCGGCGGCGTTCTCCGCCGTCGGCGCCATGCTGCTCGGCGTCATCGTCACCGGCCTGTTCGTGGCGATCTCGATGACCTCGGGCGGCGGCGCCTGGGACAACGCCAAGAAGTACATCGAGGACGGCCACTTCGGCGGCAAGGGCTCGGATGCCCACAAGGCGGCGGTGACGGGTGACACCGTCGGCGACCCCTACAAGGACACGGCCGGCCCTGCCGTGAACCCGATGATCAAGATCACCAACATCGTGGCCCTGCTGCTGCTGGCGATCCTCGCGCATTGAGCGGAGCAATTGTCCTGACGAATAAAGACCCCGCGGCGTGAGCCGCGGGGTTTTTCATGAGACTGTGTTGTTTGCTACTCGGCTGCGCGCTGCCGCGTGCGATACGACTGCAACGTGCTCTGAGCGGTTCGCGGCTGCATCTGCGAGAAGCTCGCCAGATGCTGATCGAGCTGTGGGCGTGCGCTGCCGCTGGCGCCGGCCTGCATGAACAGCAGCGTCGTCGTCGTAACCCAGGACAGGTCCAGCGCCTTGGCGAGCACCAGGAGCTGGTCCGGCTGCTTGCGCACGAAGGCGCGCTCGACCACGTCGAGCGGCAGCTTGCACATCAGCGCCAGCGCCAGCGTGACCTTGTCGAAGCTGCCTTCCTTGGCGAAACCGTGCAGTTGCGCCTCGTGGAGCTGGCCGGTCGCGTGCAGCAGCTCGACATAGTCCTTGGCGGTGACGAAATCGGCCGAGCGCGTCCGCGCTGCCGCCTGCAGTTGGTCCGACGCCTGCGCAACGGCGCGTTCGACGATCTCGGCGCGCGCCGCGTCGGCGCTGGCGAGCTGGCTGCGCACCGCGTCGGAGGCTTCGACGAACAGCCGCACCAGCACCTCGCGCGGACTGTCGGGCCGGCTCCAGAGTTTCAAGGCGAGGTTGGGATCGTCGGACGCCTTCGTCACCAGGCCGTAGAAGCCGTGATCGGAAAAGCGCGCGCCGCCATTGTTGGCGGTGTTCGACACCACGGCCTGATTGCCGCGATCGACCAGAACATCGGTGACGGACTCGGTCAGGATCTTGCGGTCGGAGATCGCGAGCAGATGCTCCTGGCCCCGGGTCTGCGCGGTCGCGACCAGGGTCTCCTCGTCGAGCCGATCGCTCTGGCGCAGCACGGGACCTGCCACCGCGATCGTCTCGTCGCTCGCGAGCAGTCGGAGCAGGCGTAGCGGTGCGTCGGGCAGCCCCGCGAGCCGGCTGCCGAGCTGCGCCCGCGCCGCAATGGCGACGTTGTCGAGCAGCTTGAACAGCACGTGGTCGAACAGATCGACATGCTCTTCGTTGAACTTGCCCGAACCGAAGACGAACAGGTCGGTGACGCGCTCCAGAATCTCCGCGCGCCGCGAGACGTAGCGGCTGGCGAGAATGTCTTCGAGTTGGTGGAGGACGTCGTTGGGCAAGGCACGGCTCATGCGATGGACATCGCCGGCGCCTGCCCCTCGGACGGTGCTCGGACCGCATCCACGCGAAGGTGGTCGGCCAAGCATCCGCTTGACGGTATCTCAGGACCAGATCAAAGGCGCGCGGCCACCATCTATCGCACCATCCCGCTTAAGGTGCCGTTACACCACGAGCCGTGTTGCAATACTCCGCTGCGACGTGGCCGGCCGGGCTCCGAGGGCTACTGCACATCCATCTGCAGGCCTTCCTTCTGGATGATCGAGGCGAATTTGGCTGTCTCGGCCTGGACGAAGTCGCCGAACTGCTGCGGCGTGCCGTAGTCCGCCCGCGCGCCCATGGCCGCGATGTTCTTGGCGATGTCCTCGCGCTCCAGCATCGCCTTGACCTGCAGGTTGAGCGCGCTGACGATCTCCGGCGGGCAGGCCTTGGGCAGGAATACGCCGAACCAGGACGACACGTCGAACTTGGCGAGCTCCGGCGCGCTCTCGCGCATCGTCGGCAGCTCCGGCGCATTGGCGCTCCGCTCCGGTGTGGTTACGCACAAGCCGGTGAGCTTGCCCTCCTGGACCTGCGGCAGCGATGGAAACAGATTGTCGAACAGGATCTGGACGTCGCCCGCCAGCGCAGCCTGCAGCGCCGGGCCGGCGCCGCGGAACGGGATGTGCGTCATCTTCAGCCCGGTGAGCTGCAGGAACCATGCGCCGGTGAGGTGCGGGCTCTGGCCGACGCCGGACGAGGCGTAGTTGAGCTTATCGGGATTGGCCTTGAGATAGGCGATCAGCTCGGGAATCGACTTGATGCCGGTGGAGGGATGCGCCGAGACGATGTTGGGGATGCGGATCATGTTGGAGACCGCCTGCAACTGATCCGGCTTGTAGGCGAGGTTGCGGAAGATCGAATAGGCGATCGCGTTCGGACCGGGGTTGCCGATCAGGACCGTATGGCCGTCGCCCTTGGTGTTGCGCGCGACCTCGGCGGCGCCGATCGTGCCGCCACCGCCGGAGCGATTCTCGACCACGGCCGACTGTCCCCAGGCGGTCTGCAGATGCGCCGCGAGCAGCCGGCCCATGACGTCGGTGCTGCCGCCGGGCGCGGCCGGCACGATCAGCTTCACCGTCTCCGTGGGGCGCCAATCGGCGAGACTGGTGCGCGGCAGAATGGCGGCGGTCGAGAGCGCCGCGGCGCCCGACAACAGCTTGCGGCGCGACAGCGCGATGCGATGAGCCAATGATTCCTCCCTGCTCTTGTTTTGCGGCAGGGTAGGGAAGATTGTAGCGCCAGAGCAAGCCGGCGAATTGCGCACGGGCTGCGCCAATCAGCGCAGCGGACCGGCTTTGTGCCGTGGCCCGGAATCATATTCCGGGCTGCGGCGATCGGGTCGGGATCAGTTGAAGCTGAGCAGCTTGAACAGCGGCGTCAGGTAGCTGAGCTCCTGGCCGGAGGTCGGCGTGGTGCGGCTGACGAAGTCGAAGATCTTGCCGTCCTTCATGCCGTAATTGGCGAGCCGGCGGACCTGGCGGTTCTTGTCGAAATAGATCGCGATGACGCGCTGATCGACCACCTTCTGGTTCATGAAGGCGACCGGGCGCTCGGCGCGCTGCGAGATGTAGTAGAACACCTCGCCGTCGAGCGTCGCCACCGTCGATGGCGTGCCCATCACGATCAGCACCTGGTCCTGGCTGGCGCCGATCGGGATCTGCTCCAGCGCGCCCGGCGGCATGATGTAGCCCTTCTGGAACTGCTCGCCGGTGCAGGCGCCGAGCGCCAGACAGGTCAGCGCGATCGCACCAAGGGTGCGCAGACGGGGGCTCAGGCCACGGGTGAGCAGGCGGGCAGTCGTTCGCATTGTCTGGGTCATCTTCTTCAGATCGGATCCCGTCCCCTTGCGTCGGGCAGGGCGTTGACGTACCGGGCAAACTTGCGGATTGCAACATGCCCCTGAACAGGGTCAGGGAAACTCGACCGCGGAACCGTCATGCTCTGGCCATTCAACCATCTCAGGAAATCCCGACCGTCCCCGCGCGGGACCATCGAGCCGATCTATGGCGCGATCGTGGCACAAACCCGAGACCCGTTGTTTTATAGACACTTGAATGTCCCTGACACGGTGGAAGGACGGTTCGATCTGCTGATTCTGCACCTCTGGCTGGTGCTGCGGCGGCTGCGCGGGGTGGGGTCGGCGCTGTCGCAGGCCCTGTTCGACCGGTTCTGCGACGACATGGACGACAATCTCCGCGAGATGGGGGTGGGTGATCTGACCGTTCCGAAGCGCATGCAGAAGTTCGGCGAGGCGTTCTATGGCCGCACCGCCGCCTATGATCTGGCCTGGTCGGAGAGCGAGGCCCGGCTGGCGGAGGCGCTGCAGAAGAATATCTTGAACGGCGAGCATCCCGACAGCGCGGCCGGACTTGCCGCCTATGCGGCCCGGGTGGCGGCCGACCTCGCCGCCCTCGACGACAACAGGCTGCTCGGCGCCGGCTGGAGCTTCCCGCGGCCGGTTCAGCAGGACTAGCGACATGACCAGAGACAGAGACACGTCGCGCGAAACGGCGCGAGACCCTTCCAAGGACCCCTGGCGCGCGCCGCCGGTGATCGTGGCGCAAATCCCGGACGCCGGCCTGCATCGCGAGATCGAGGCCGATCCGGCCACGCGCCGGGCGTTGGCAGAGATCGCCGATCTGCGCGAGGTGCTTTCGGCCAAAGCCTCGTTCGACGTGGCCCTGAAGCGTGACGGCAAGGTGCATGTCGAGGGCCGGGTGCGCGCCCGGATCGGCCAGACCTGCGTCGTCACGCTCGATCCGATCGAGACCGAGATCGACGAGCCGATCGACCAGATGTTTGCCCCGCCGGAGCAGATTCCGGAGCTTGCCGACCTGGTCGAGGACGACCCGAACAGCGAGGTCGAGACGGCCGATCCGCCCGAGCCGATCGTCGGTGGGCAGATCGACCTCGGCCGGCTCGCCGCCGACGCGCTGTTCCTGGGGATCGATCCGTATCCGCGCAAACCGGGCGCGGTGTTCGAGCAGCCCGCCGAGGCCTCCGATCCGGCGGACCATCCCTTCGCCGCGCTGAAGGCGCTGAAGCCGGCAGATGCCGTCGGGCCGGGCGCGGTCAAAGCGAAGAAAACGGGTGAGGATTGACGCGCAATTGTGCAGGCCGCTGCCGCGCGATCCTGTCACAAAGCTTGTCAAAATTCTCTCAAGCCGCTGATTTCGAACGAAAAGACGGGGTGCTACCGGTCCCGGACCGGCGCGGCGGTTGCAAAATGCATCGCTCCCGGGAGGTTGTTTCGACACGGAGAGACGCTATTGTCGCGCCCGGGTCGGGGTGCGACGAAAAGGCCCGGACGGCCTCTGGCCTGTCCATCGGCCGCGCAATGCCTCTGAACGACCGCCAAACACGGCCAACCAAATCACGGCCAAGACGAGACAAAGCTCGAGATCAGGTTTCCGGGACGTCATGCCTCAAAAGGTTCGAATCGCGCTGGACGCCATGGGCGGGGATTTCGGCGCGGCCGTCGTCATCCCCGGTGCCGCGATCGCGCTGAGCCGCCATCCGGATGCGGAGTTTCTGCTGTTCGGCGACAGTGCCAAGATCGTTCCCGAGCTCGACCGGCATCCGCGGCTGAAGGCAGTCTCGCGCGTCGTTCACACCGATGTCGCCGTCAGCATGGAGGACAAGCCGAGCCAGGCGCTCCGGCGCGGCCGCAAGACGTCGTCGATGTGGCTCGCGCTCGAGGCGGTGAAGAAGGGAGAGGCCGACGTCGCCGTGTCCGCAGGCAACACCGGCGCGCTGGTGGCGATGGCGCGCTTCTGCCTGCGCACGCTGGACGGGATCGACCGGCCGGCTCTGGCCGCGATCTGGCCGACCGCGCGCGGCGAATCGGTGGTGCTCGACCTCGGCGCGACGATCGGCGGCGACGCCCACCACCTCGTCGCGCTGGCAGTGATGGGCGGCGCGCTGGCGAGCGTGCTGTTCAACAAGCCCAGGCCGACCGTCGGCCTCCTCAACATCGGTGTCGAGGAGATCAAGGGCCATGAGGAGATCCGCGAGGCGGCCGAGCAGCTCCGCGCGATGAACCTGCCGCAGCTCGACTATATCGGCTTCGTCGAGGGCGACGGCATCGGCAAGGGCGCCGCCGACGTGGTCGTGACCGAGGGCTTCAGCGGCAACATCGCGCTGAAGACGGCCGAGGGCACGGTGCGCCAGGTCACGGATTTCCTGCGCGGCGCGATCCAGGCCAGTCTGCTGGCCCGGATCGGCTACGTGTTGGCACGCGGCGCGTTCGCCGCCCTGCGGGCCCGGCTCGACCCGCGCAAATCCAACGGCAGCGTGGTGCTCGGGCTCAAGGGGATGGTGGTCAAGAGCCACGGCGGAACCGATGCCGAGGGCTTTGCCTCGGCGGTCAGGGTTGGCTATGAGATGGCCCGCTACGATCTCCTGACCAAGATCAATCAAACACTCAATCCCGACGGCGGCGCACCGGCGTCCGAACCCGTCGCCCAGGAGGCTGTCTCGTGACAATTCGTTCGGTCGTGCTCGGCTGTGGCTCCTACCTCCCGCAGCGGGTCGTGACCAATGCCGAGCTGGCAAGCCGCATCGAGACCTCCGACGAGTGGATCGTGCAGCGCACCGGCATCCGTGAGCGCCACGTCGCAGCCGACGGCGAATTCACCTCGCATCTGGCGATCAATGCGGCCCGTGCCGCGCTGGCCGCGGCCGATGTCGATCCGCAGTCAATCGATCTGATCGTGTTGGGCACCTCGACCCCGGACAACACCTTTCCGGCGACGGCCGTGGCGGTGCAGAACGGCCTCGGCATCCATCATGGCGCGGCGTTCGACCTGCAGGCGGTGTGCTCGGGCTTCGTCTATGCGCTCGCGACCGCGGACAATTTCCTGCGCAGCCGCTCGTTCAAGCGCGCGCTGGTGATCGGCGCCGAGACCTTCTCGCGCATCCTCGACTGGAACGACCGCACCACCTGTGTGCTGTTCGGCGACGGCGCCGGCGCGCTGGTCCTCGACGCTCAGGAGCAGGGGGGGACCTCGGCCGATCGCGGCGTGCTCACGACTCACCTGCGGTCCGATGGTCGCCACAAGGCCAAGCTCTATGTCGACGGCGGACCATCCTCGACCCAGACCGTCGGGCATCTGCGGATGGAAGGCCGCGAGGTGTTCAAGCACGCGGTCGGCATGATCACCGACGTGATCGTCGACGCCTTCGATGCCACCGGCCTGTCGGCCGAGACCATCGACTGGTTCGTGCCGCACCAGGCCAACAAGCGAATCATCGATGCTTCGGCGCACAAGCTGCACATCGCGCCGGAGAAGGTGGTGCTGACGGTCGATCGGCATGGAAATACCTCCGCTGCCTCGATCCCGCTGGCGCTCGACGTGGCCGTCAAGGACGGCCGCATCAAGAAGGGTGACGTGGTTCTGCTGGAGGCGATGGGCGGCGGCTTCACCTGGGGCTCGGCTTTGGTGCGCTGGTGAGCCTGCCGCGCGGCGGGATTACGCCTGAGATTGGCACTACGGCCTGTACTTCTATTCACGCTGCTGTTGACCACCGCCGCTTAACCTCTTAATTTCCGGAGCGAATTATTCGCCGAGAGTTTGGGGCAGGCGATGGCGGGAACCGGAAAAACAGTCACACGCGTCGATCTCTGCGAGGCAGTCTACCAGAAGGTGGGGCTGTCGCGGACGGAGTCGTCCGCGTTCGTCGAGCTGGTCTTGAAGGAGATCACCGACTGCCTCGAGCGCGGCGAGACGGTGAAGCTGTCGTCGTTCGGGTCGTTCATGGTGCGCAAGAAGGGTCAGCGCATCGGACGTAACCCGAAGACGGGCACGGAAGTGCCGATCTCGCCGCGGCGGGTCATGGTGTTCAAGCCGTCCGCGATCCTCAAGCAGCGCATCAACGGCCAGCAGGGCAACGGCAAGATGAACGGCGAGGCTAGCGCCGAGTTCGGCGCCGAGCCGGAATAGGGCCGGGCTAGCCCGCCGCATCGTCCGGCGAGGCCGTATCGACGCGTCACCTTCGTCCCGCGTGCAGTTCGTCCAGTCGAATCAGCGTAGTCTCCCACTTTCTTGGCAGCACGGTCGAAGGGGAACGGGCATTTGGACAAGGCGCCGGATGCGTTTCGGACGATCAGCGAGGTCGCGCAGGAGCTCGACATCCCGCAGCACGTGCTGCGGTTTTGGGAGACGCGGTTCGTCCAGATCAAGCCGATGAAGCGAAGCGGCGGCCGGCGCTATTACCGGCCCGACGACGTCGATTTGCTCAAGGGCATCCGCCGCCTGCTGTACGGCGAAGGCTACACCATCAAGGGTGTGCAGCGGATCCTCAAGGAGCACGGCGTCAAGTCGGTCCAGGGACTGGCCGACAGCTCCGCCGCGGTCTCGTTCGGCGCGATGGAGGAGACCCTCGGCCAGGCGATGATGGAAGAGGAGCCGATCGGCGAGGCCGAGGTCGAATCGGAGGACGAGGAGGAGGAGGCGTCCGACGAGGAGGGCATCGACTTCCGCTTCGTCGACACCGAGGACGACATCCTCGACACCTT
Organism: Bradyrhizobium sp. SZCCHNR1015; assembly: GCF_032489875.1. Lineage (NCBI taxonomy): Bacteria > Pseudomonadati > Pseudomonadota > Alphaproteobacteria > Hyphomicrobiales > Nitrobacteraceae > Bradyrhizobium > Bradyrhizobium sp. SZCCHNR1015. The sequence continues at coordinate 161,542 of NZ_JAUEYW010000005.1, read as the reverse complement.
CCGCGTCGGCCCGCCCACCCGCGCCGGCATGAAGCCGGAGGAGCGCGACAAGCTCCAGGGCGTGCTCAAGGACCTGCTCGACTGCCGCGCGCTGCTCGACCGCGCGATGAAGGACGTCTGAGGCGGGACACCCCGGCGATCAGGGGCGGATTCGGGGCCATCGCCCCCATGAAACCCTCCCAGCGTGCCTTGCATCGCGCTCTGATCACGGCTACAGGAACGGCCATCGGAGCGTGGCGCAGCCCGGTTAGCGCACTAGTCTGGGGGACTAGGGGTCGTGGGTTCGAATCCCGCCGCTCCGACCATTTTTTTGACCGGGTGTTTGAGGGGCCCGGATTTGTTGTATGTTCTTTGAATCCGAGCGCTGATGCTGGCGCTTCAAGTGATTTTGGTGTTGCTATCAATCCATGATTGCCCAAATCTCCCTAGGATCGGGGAGAATCGTTGAAGATTCGGACTATAGCGCTGCACCGCTGCTGAAGGTCCTCCAATGACCACCGAGATAGCCATCATGAACAAGCAGGCGCTTGTTCTCGCGGCCGACAGCGCGGTTACGGTCGGTCGCCGCAAGGTTTGGAAAACCGCAAATAAGCTTTTTTCTCTATCCCCCTACAATGACATTGCAATCATGGCCTACGGCGCCGGTGATTTGATCGGCTACCCTTGGGAAACAATCGTAAAAACGTATCGTCTCGCGGTGGGACAAAAAACGTTCAATACTGTTCAGGAATGTGCGGACGACTTCATCGGCTACTTGAGGGATCCAAGATTCTCCGCGAGTGCCGAAGAAGAGATCAGCATTGTAATCGGGTTCGTGAAGCATCTTGAACTCATCAAGAAACAGATGCCGGAATGCAAAACCAGAAAGGAATTTCGAGAGGCGCTTTCGGCCAGAATAGCGAGAGGCAAGGAGCAGATGCAAAGCCTTCCGGAGATCGCTGTTGATCTAAGTTTGAAGGACTTTCGCGCTCAATATCAGGCGACGATAGCGGGCTTGGTGAAACAGGAAATCCACGAACATGTACCGAAGAAGATAATAAACAATCTAGTTGAACTCTTCTACGCGGGGTTTCGACGGAGGTTTAGCTCTGACTTCTATACAGGCGTGGTCGTTGCTGGTTTCGGCTCAAGCGAATTCTTTCCATCACTCGTGTCTTACGTTGTCGATGGCAAACACAAAGGGCAACTCAGGGCTTGGCAAGATGAAACCAATAGCCACAACTGTAACGGTGAAGATGAGTCTAACGGGGTAATCATTCCCTTCGGGCAAGATGACATAGCCATCCTTTTTCTCGAAGGCGTATTGTCGCAACACACGCGCTGGTTGCGTCGAGCCCTGAAGCGTCTCCTGGACGACAAATCCGACACTCTGATCGGGACATACGTATCGGATCAGGATGAAAAAACCGTGGAGCGCGGCTTGCAAAGAAGAGAAAATTCTAAAATCGTACGGGATCTCGATAAAGAGTTTGAAGAGTATCGCGACAAGAGCTTGGTTCAGCCGGTTATGAAAGTGGTTGCGACTCTTCCAAAAGAAGAGATGGCTGATATGGCCGAGGCTCTCGTGGAACTAACGTCCCTTCGACGACGCGTTGATTCACCGTTGGAATCAGTCGGAGGGCCAACCGATGTTGCGGTGATCTCGAAAGGTGATGGTCTCGTCTGGGCAAAGCGGAAACATTATTTCGACTCGTCGTTGAATCCCGACTTTGGTATCCGTAAGGCACTCCAGCTTCAGAAGGTGAATTCTGATGGAACATCGGTCTGAGCACAGAGCCATTCGCATCCGCCGCACCGTGCTTGACTATTTGCGTGGCACACGGGCCGTGGGCAGCCCCGAGGAAGAAGCTGACAAGGCGTCGGGGCGGATCATTGGCAAGCTGCAAAAGGAGCGCGAGAGCGCTCGGGAAGAGATTCGGCGCAAACGGCGTTCTGCTGGCTGAGCAGGTATGGTATTATTGATGCCCGGCGCAAGAAGGCCTCCGCAACGAGCGGAGGCTTTTGCATGTTGAGATCCGAGTATCGGTGAAATCCTAGTCCTGCTCTATACTTCGCGATGCAGCGAACGCGTGGCGAGCAACCTGGTCGTGCGGCTGGCGCCCAGTCTCATAGAGTTCGTGTTTCGGCACAGGGCGAACTCGTCCCTGCCTATGACTTCCAAATCCGACGACCGCTTTCTACTATCATGCAGCGCAGTGTGGTGCCTGGGCGCATCTGCGTCATCAATTCGAGATCGAGGCGAGTCGGCTGACCGAGATGACGGATACTTTTGACGCCTCCTTTGGGCATTTCGAGAATGCCGAGCAGATCGCCTTCTGGAATGGCGCCGGCGGCGGGCGCTGGGTCGCACGCCGCGCCGAGATCGATGCGATGCTGGTGCCGGTGCAGGAGGCGTTGCTGGAGCGCGCGGCGATCCAGGCGGGCGAGCGGGTGCTGGACATCGGCTGCGGCTGCGGCGCGACCTTGATCGCGGCGGCCGAGAAGGTCGGCCCAGGCGGCAGCGTGCTCGGCCTCGACGTCTCCGCGGCCATGCTGACCGCGGCCCACGAACTCGCCCCGGCCGAGGCGCCGGTGAGCTTCGTGCAGGGCGACGCCATGGTGCACCACTTCAAGGCCGCCAGCGCCGATCTCGTGATCTCGCGGCTCGGCGTCATGTACTTCGCCAATCCGGTGCGCGCCGTGCTCAACATCCGCAATGCGCTGCATTCGGAAGGGCGCGTCGCGTTCGCCTGCTGGGGCGAGCTGCGCGACAACCCGTGGGCGCTGGAGCCGCTGCAGGCGGCCTATGATCACGTGCCGAAGCTACCGGGATTGCCGCCGCACGCGCCGGACGATTTCGCATTCGGCGCTCCCGAGTGGATGGAGAAGGTGACGACCGATGCCGGGCTGCGCCGCATCCGGCTGGAGCGCCACGACATCGCGCTCGACGTCGGCGCGGGCGCCGGCCTCGACAGCGCGGTGCAGACGGCGCTCGCGATCGGGCCCGCCGGCCGTGCGGTGGCGGGGCAGCCGACCGAGGCCATGGAGGCCGCGACGGCCGCGGTGAGGAAGGCGCTGGCGCGCTACGCCAGAGGCGCGGGCGTCATGGTGCCCGCCTCGTTCTGGACAGTGACGGCCGTCGATCCGTGAAAGGCGGTCTTGATCGCTGAACCCCGTGACAAAGCCGCAAGATCGGTCGAGCGCGTCATGTCCGCCTGCGCTTAGCTGATGCCGCCACGGAGCAAGGAACGATGAAGGCGGCGCTGCGAAACTACCATGCGCGGATGCAGCGGGTGCTGGATCATATCGACCGGCATCTGGAGGATGATCTCGATCTGGACGCGCTGAGCAGCATCGCGGCCTACTCGAAATATCATTTCCACCGGCAGTTCACGGCGACCTTCGGTCTATCCGTGCATCGCTACATCCAGCTCACCCGCATGAAGCGGGCGTCCTATCAGCTGGCCTACAGCGATGCCCAAAGCGTCACCGAGGTCGCGATGGAGGCCGGCTACGATGCGCCCGATGCCTTCGCCCGCGCCTTTCGGCAACGGTTCGGGCAATCGCCGTCTTCGTTCCGGAAATCTCCCGACTGGGAGCCGTGGCTTGCGGCCTTCGGGCCTCTCGACGACGCGAGGAGCAAGCTGATGCGGACGACCTATACCCCTGACGACGTGACGATTCGCGAGGTGCCGGCCACGCCGGTGGCGATCATGGAGCATCGCGGCGACCCGGCGACGCTCGGCGCGACCATCCAGCGCTTCATCGCCTGGCGCAAGGCGGCCGGCCTGCACCCCAGGACCCATCCGACCTTCACGGTCTGGCGCTCCGAGCGGCGCCCCGCTTCGCCTGCCGACTACAGCGTGGATCTCTGTGTCGGGACCGATCAGCCGGTCGAGACGGACGACGCGACGATCAGAGCCGACGTGATCCCCGGAGGACGCTGCGCCGTGCTGCGCGTCGTCGGCAACACCCACAATCTGGAGCCCGCCGCGCTGTTCCTCTATCGCGACTGGCTTCCAGCCAGCGGCGAGGAGGTGCGTGACTTCCCGATCTATTGCCAGCGGCTGAATTTCTTCCCGGAGGTTCCCGAGCACGAGACGGCTGCGGACCTGTTCCTGCCGCTGAAATAGCGCCCGGCGGCCGGATCCATCCTAAAACATGCAGCCAGGAGCCTTCTCAACCTTGAGTTCCGCCAGGAAGGGGCTCTGAGGGGGAGAGCAGCCTCCTTTGGAGCAGTTCCAGTTCCCATCCGGGAACCACGAGCGGCCGTGTCCGTTAACGATCAAGCCGCTCGATCAGGGCCCCACACCCTGACATTGAACCTTTGCGCGCAGGCGCGCACCAAACCTGTGTTCGGCTCGTTGTGGAGCCGGTTCCAGGAAATTTCAGACTGACATCGGGGTTCACCTCGATGTGCTGTTCATTGTCGTTGAAGGAGGCGCGTATGGTCCTCAGGACTTTGAAAGTTTCGCTGTCCGTTTTTGCCGCTGCAACCTCGGTCGTATCGCTGTTTGCCGTCAGCTGGGTTGGTCTCGCGCTGCTCGGCTACTGACAACTCACGCAAGACGCATGGAGGCGCCATCTGTGCCTCGCGAGACGGAAAGCGCGCCCGGATCGAGCCTGATCCGGGCGCGTTCGTTTTTGCGGATGCGAGAGGCGTCAGGCGAAGGCCTTCTCCATCGTCTCGATCAGCACGCGGAACGACTTGTCGTGCCGCGTGATCGGTGGGATCGCCCTGGTGATACCGAGCAACTGATAGATCGCCATCTGCGCGGCACGCACTGAATATTCCACCGTGAACACGACGTCGTCGGGGATCTCGACGAACTGGCTGACGAAGGCGAGGTTCTTCGAATTCGCCGGCACCGGCAGCGGCCGGTCGGCCTTGTTGCGCGGCATGAACATGCTGGTGATGTAGGGCAGGCGGCACGGCACGCAGGTCGCCTGGTCGAACACCGCAAGATCGAAGTTGAGGTGGCCGCATAGTTCTTTGAGGATGTCGGCGCCGCCGCAATCGGCCATCGCCTTGCCGACGAAATTGCCGATGCGGTCGGGATGCAGCGCATAGCCCCAGAACACCTGTACGTCGGCGGGCTGGCCGGCGAAATGCGGCTGGTGATACAGCACGACGGACATCAGCCAGTTCGACTCGGTGAAGGTGACGAGCCCGCCGGTGCCCGCGGCGTTGCCGCTGAACGCTTCCATCGCGTCGAAGAACCGCGGATTGCGGCAGGTGACGGTGAACGACTCCCAGCAGGATTCCGGGATCGATGAGTTGAACGCGGCGGGATTGCCGAATTCGGGACGGCCCTTCGCGATTGTCTCCCACAGCGTCCAGCCCTGGCTGTCCTGCTTGGTGAGCCGCGGCGGCGGCGCATCCTGCGTGCCCAGGCTGGTCGCGTCCGTCATCGAGCCGTTCTGCAGGAAGACGAGATCGTCGCTCGACAGCGCGACCGTCTCCGGCTTTCCGCTGCGATCCAGCGTCAGGCGCTTGACCACGTGCTTGCCGGCTTCCGTCGCGATCTCCATGTCGGTGACATCGACGCCGCCGGCGAAATTCACGCCGTGGCCTTCCAGCCATTTGACGAGCGGCACCACGATCGCATCATACTGGTTGAACACGGTGCGCTTGACGCCGGCCAGCGTCTCGATGCGAGGAAACTCGTTCGTGAAGCGATGCAGATAGCGCTTGAACTCGACCGCGCTGTGCCAGGGCTGGAACGCGAACGTCGTCTGCCACATGAACCAGAAATTCGTGGTGAAGAACGGCGGCGACAGCCAGTCGGTGATGCGGGAGTTGCCGAGCTTCTCCTCGGACGCCTCGGTCAGCCGCACCAGTTCGAGCCGGTCCTGCATGGTGAAGCCCATGGTGGAGACGTCGATCTTGTGCCGGTTGCGATCGACGAGGCGCGCCTGCGAATGCGCGACATGGGCCTTGTTGAAGGCAATCGTCTCGTCGCGCACGGTGCGGCGGGGATCGCTGGCATCGGGGATGGTGGAGAGCAGGTCCCACGTGCACTCGTAGTGATCGGTCGTCAGCATGCGGCCGCCGCGCAGCGAATAGGAGCCGTCGGGCAGCCGCGCGCCATCGAGACTGCCGCCATAGGGCAGATGCTTCTCGTAGATCGTGATGTCGCGGCCCGCGACGCCGCCGTCGCGGATCAGGAACGCCGCGCCGGCCAATGCGCCGATGCCGCTGCCGATGAAATACGCCTTCATGATGGTTCACCCGGATCGTGTGTTACGATCCGGGGCTTAGCTGCTGTGTTCCCTCGCGGAACTGATCCAGGTCAAGCGCTGCGGCGCGCGGTGATCACGATCTCGCGTGGTCCGTCAAGCGAATGATTTCACCACCGACTGCAGCAGCATTTTCAGCGATTTGTCATACGGCGTGACCGGCGGAATGGCGCGGTCGATCTTCAAGAGCTGATAGACCGCATGCATGGCCGCGCGCACCGAATATTCGATCGTGAACACGGCATCCTCGGGCAGCTCGACATATTGGCCGATGAAGGCGAGATTCTGCGAGGTGAGCGGCACCGGCAACGGCCGGTCGCCATAGCTGCGCGGCATGAACATGCTCATGATGTAGGGCATCCAGCACGGCACGCAGGTCGCCTCGTCGAACACGTTGAGCGGAAAGCGCAGATGCCCGCACAGCTCCTTCAGGATTTCGGCGCCGCTGCACTCGGACATCGGCTTCCCCACGAAATTGCCGACGCGATCGGGATGGAGCCCATAGCCCCAGAAGATCTTGATGGTGCCGGGCTGGTCCGGAAAGTATGGCTGGCTGTAGAGCACGATCGACATCCGCCAGTTCGAATCCTTGAACGTGACGAGCCCGCCGGTGCCGGCGACGTTGCCGGTGAAAGTCTGCATCGCGTCGAAGAAGCGCGCATTGCGGCAGGTGACCGTGAAAGATTCGAAGCTCGACTCCGGAACCGATGAGTTGAACGCGGCCGGATTGCCGAATTCCGGGCGGCCCTGTGCGAGCTTCTCCCAGAGAGTCCAGCCTTGGCTGTCCTCCTTGGTGAGCTGCTTGGGCGGACTGTCGTGGCTGCCGAGGCTGGTCGCGTCCGTCATCGAGCCGGCAGTGTAGAACACGAGGTCATCCGCCGCGAGATCGATGCTGCGGCCGACGAAGTCATGCTCCAGGTCGAGGCGCGTGGCGCGATGCTTGCCGTTCCCGGTGACGAGCGCGATGTCAGTGACGTCGGCGCCGCCGACGAAGTTGACACCGTGGCCTTTCAGCCAGCGCATCAGCGGCTTGACGATCGAGTCATTCTGGTTGTGCACCGTCCGCTTGACGCCGCCGAGCGTATCCATCATCGGGAATTCGTTGATGAAGCGGCGCAGATAGCGCCTGAACTCGACCGCGCTGTGCCAGGGCTGGAAGGCGAAGGTCGTCTGCCACATGTACCAGAAGTTCGTCGTGAAGAACGGCGGCGACAGCCAGTCCGAGATCAAGGACTTGCCGAGCTTCTCCTCCGAGGCCTCGGTGAGCCTGGTCATCTCGATGCGATCCTGCATCGAGAAGCCCATGGAGGAGACGTCGACCTTGTGCCTGTTGCCATCGACCAGCCGCGCCTGTGCGTGGGTGACGTGGAGCTTGTTGAACGCGACCGTCTCCTGGAGGATGGTCTCCTGGGCACTTGTCTCGCACGGAATGGTCGACAACAGGTCCCAGGTGCACTCGTATTGCTCGGTCGTCAGCATGCGCCCGCCGCGCATCGAGTAGGAGCCGTCGGGAAGCCTGGCGCCGTCCAGGCTGCCGCCATAGGGCACGCGCTTCTCGAAGATGGTGATGTCCGATCCGGAGACGCCGCCGTCGCGGATCATCAATGCTGCGCCCGAGAGCGAAGCGATGCCACCACCGATGAAATAGGCCTTCATGACATCGACCTGCAATCCAAGGGTTTGAAGCACAATGACGAAATGCCGGCCGATCAAGGCCCGCCGGGAGCCATGTTACCCCGGCGCGATGAATTGGTCGTCAACATCTTGAAGTCGTCTAGCGGGGCCGGCTCAATGCCCCGCCATGTGCCGGCCGATCTCCGTCAGGTCGGCGTCGCCTGCGCGGGTCTCGTAGACCAGCTGGCCGTGGAACATCACCACCAGGCGGTCGGAGAGTTCGAGCAGCTCGTCGAGATCCTCGCTGACCAATAGCACCGCGGCGCCGCGGTTGCGGGCGGCCATGATCTCGGCGTGGATCTGCGCCACTGCCGCGAAGTCGAGACCGAAGCAGGGATTGGCGGCGATCAGCACCTCGACGTCGTGGCCGAGCTCGCGCGCCAGCACGGCGCGCTGCACGTTGCCGCCCGACAGTGCCGAGATCGGCGTATCCGGCGTGCGGGTCTTGATCTTGTAGCGGTTGATCTTGGTTGTCGCGCCCTGGCGGAAGGCAGCCTTGTTCAGCCACCAGCCGCCGCGGGCGAACGGCGCGCGGTCGAACTCACGCAGCGCGATGTTGTCGGCGACGCTCATGCCGCCGACGCAGGCGTTCTTCAGCGGCTCCTCCGGCAGCAGCGACATCTTGTGCCGGCGCATCTCCTCGCGGCTCGCCACATAGGCCTCGCCGGAGACCCGGATTGCGCCGCTCTCGGCCTCGCGCTGGCCGGCCAGCACCTCGACCAATTGGCGCTGGCCGTTGCCGGAGACCCCGGCAATGCCGACGATCTCGCCGGCGCGCACGGTGAGTGACAGGTTGTGCACAGCGAGGCCGCCGGAATCGTCGCGCGCCACCAGCTTCTCGACCTCGAGCCTGACGTTGCCGGCCTCGCCGGTGCGCGACGGCTGCACCGTGAGCTGCTCGGCGCCGATCATCATCCGTGCCATGTCGTCGGGCGTCAGTTCGGTGACCTTGCCGCGGCCGGCGAGCTTGCCGCGCCGGAGGATGGTGACGTCGTCTGCGAACGCCATCACCTCGCGGAATTTATGCGTGATCATCAGGATGGTCAGCTCGCCGGCCTCGACCATCTTGCGCAGCATGCCCAGGACCTCGTCGGCCTCGCCCGGCGTCAGCACCGAGGTCGGCTCGTCCAGGATCAGGAAGCGGCGCTTGAGATAGAGCTGCTTGAGGATCTCGCATTTCTGCCGTTCGCCCGCGGAGATGTCGGAGACCTTGGCGTCGAGCGGCACGCGGAACGGCATCCGCGCCAGGAAGGCCTCCAGCTCCTTCTTCTCCTTCGCCCAGTTGACCACCGCCGGCACGTCGTCGCGCGCCAGCACCAGGTTTTCCGCGACCGTCATCGCCGGCACCAGGGTGAAGTGCTGATAGACCATCCCGAGGCCGAGCGCGTGCGCGTCCCTGGGATTGTTGATGGCGCGCTCGCGCTCGGCGATCAGCACGTCGCCCTCGGTCGGGCGGTAGTAGCCCATGATGCATTTGACCAGCGTCGACTTGCCGGCGCCGTTCTCGCCGAGCAGCGCGTGGAACGAGCCAGGCCTGACCTTCAGCTCGACATTGTCGAGCGCGGTGAACGCGCCGAAGCGCATCGTCATCGCGATGGCCTCGACGCCGAACGCGCCTGATGGCGTCGGATCGTCGCCGATCACGACAGCGCCTCGATCAGCGCCGCGGAGGTCGCGACCGCGCCGAACACGCCGCCCTGCATCTTGATCATCTTCAGCGCGTGATCGTGGTTGCCCTTGTCGGTGGCACCGCAGCAGTCCGACAGCAGCACGCATTCGAAGCCGCGGTCGTTGGCCTCGCGCATCGTGGTGTGGACGCAGACGTCGGTGGTGATGCCGGTCAGCACGATGTTCTGGATGCCCTTCAGGCGCAGGATCAGCTCGAGGTCGGTGGCGCAGAACGAGCCCTTGCCGGGCTTGTCGATGACGATCTCGCCAGGTAGCGGCGCCAGCTCGGGGATGATCTCCCAGCCTGGCTCGCCGCGCACCAGGATGCGGCCGCACGGGCCGGGATCACCGATGCCGGCGCCGATCTGCTGCGAGCGCCAGCGCTTGTTGGCGGGCAGGTCGGACAGGTCGGTGCGGTGGCCTTCGCGGGTGTGGATGATGCAGAAGCCCTGCGCGCGCATGACGCCGAGCAGGGTCTTGATCGGCTCGATCGGCGCGCGCGTCAGCGACAGATCATAGCCCATCTTGTCGACATAGCCGCCGACGCCGCAGAAATCGGTCTGCATGTCGATCACGATCAGGGCGGTGTTCTCTGGCCTGAGATCGCCGTTGTACGGCCAGGCATAGGGCTCGGAGCGGATGGTGCGCGCGGTCATGGTGGGACTCCGAAATCAGCGGGTGATGGACAGCTCGGCCGGCGCGCCGCTCAGGGTGCGTTTCGGCGAGCAGGTGATGATCATGATCAAGAGCGTCAGGATGTAGGGCGCAGCGTTGAACAGATGATAGCCGGAGGTGACGCCGACCGATTGCAGCGCCGGTCCGAGCGCTGCGGCACCGCCGAAGGCGAGCGAGGCCCACAGGCACAGCATCGGGTCCCAGCGCGCGAAAATCACGAGCGCCACCGCGGTGATGCCTTGGCCCGAGGAGAGGCCCTCGTTCCAGCTGCCGGGATAGAACAGCGACAAAAACGAGCCGCCGATGCCGGCGAGGAAGCCGCCGGCCATGGTGGCGCGCAGCCGGATCATCAGCACCGAGTGGCCCATCGCGCGCGCCGCATCCGCGCTCTCGCCGGCGGTGCGGATCAGCAGGCCCCAGCGGGTGGTTCGGAATGCCCACAGCAACAGCGGCGCGAGCACGACGCCGAGCAGGAAGAGGACGTTGATGCGCAAGGCCGCGCGCACCTGCGGCACGTCGCTCCACCAGCCGAAATCGATCGCCGGAAGCCGCGCCGCCGTCGGCTCGATCAGCGGCTTGCCGAGGAAGAAGGCGAGCCCGGTGCCGAACAGCATCAAGGAGATTCCCACCGCGACGTCGTTGACGCGCGGCAGCGAGCAGATGCCGGCATGCAGGGCGCCGAGCAGCGCGCCGGTGAGGCCGGCGGCGAGCACGCCTGCCCACGGCGATCCCGTGAGATAGGAGATGCCATAGGCGCTCATCGCGCCCATCACCAGCGTGCCCTCAAGGCCGAGATTGATGCGACCGGAGCGCTCGGTGATGCATTCCCCTAGGCTCACGAACAGGAACGGCGTGGAGACGCGGATGGCGCCGCCGAGCACCGCCAGCGGCACGGTCCAGAGCCCGATATTGCCGTCAGCCATGGATCAGGACTTTCCCTTGAGGACACCGATGCGGCCATAGAGCGCGTCGCTCGCCAGCACCGAGATGAAGATGATGCCCTGCAGCACCAGCACCGAGGCGTCGGGCAGGCCGAGCCTTCGCTGCAAGAGGCCGCCCGAGGCATTGATGCCGCCGAGCAGGATCGCGACCGGAATGATTGCCAGTGGATTCTGCCGCGCGAGGAAGGCGACGAGGATGCCTGTGAAGCCGTAGCCGACGGCGAGATTGGCATTGGTGCGCCCCTGGACCGCGGCGACCTCGACCATGCCGGCCAGGCCAGCGCAGGCGCCGGCGAGGAAGCAGACCGTCAGGATCAATTTGCCCACGGAGAGGCCAACGATCTTTGCGGCCCGGATGTTGCCGCCGGCGACGCGCGCGGCGAAGCCGAACGTGGTGTGATAGATCAGCACGTAGGACGCGATTGCCGCGATCAGCCCGAACACCAGGCCCCAATGCACGTCGGTGCCTGGGATGCTGCCGATCATGTTGGCGGCGCCGATCTCGCGCGTCGACGGCTTGTTGAGGCTCGCCGGGTCACGCATCGGGCCCTCGACGAGATGGTTGAGGATCGCGAGCGCGATGTAGACCAGCAGCAGGCTGGAGATGGTCTCGTTGACGCCGCGATACTGGCGCAAGCCGCCCGACAGCAGGATCCACAATCCGCCGCCGGTCATGCCCGCGATCACCATCGCGATCTGCACGACGAGCGGCGGCATGCCCTGCAAGGCCAGCGCCGCCGAGGTTGCCGACAGCGCGCCGATCAGCAGCGCGCCCTCGCCGCCGATGATCACCATGCCAAGCTGAGCGGGCAGGGCGGTGCACAGCGCGGTGAGGATCAAGGGAGCCGCGCGCGTCAGCGTGTTCTGCCAGGAGAACCAGGTGCCGAAGGCGCCGTAATACATGTACCAATAGAGGTCGAGCGGGTTCTTGCCGAACAGCGCGACGAAGATGCCGAACACCAGGAGCGCGGCGACCAGCGCCGCGCCCGGGATGAGGATGTATTCGATGCTCGCGCCATGGCGTTGCAGGAAGCCTGCGTCGGCGGCCGGCGCGATGGCGGCCGCATCAACCGGATCGGCCGCCTCCGTGGTCACGACGTCGCTCCGATCACGCCCTCGACCAGATAGTCCATCTTCTCGAGCTCCGGATCCTTCTGGCCGCGCTCGGTGCCGGCGGTGATCACGGTGTTGCCCTTGTTGTCCTTGATCGGGCCCTTGAAGATCGTATAGCCCTCGCCGAGGAACTTGCTCTTGATCTCGTCGGCGTGCTTGCGCGCCTGCTCGGACACCGCCTCGCCATAGGGCGAGATCTTGACCACCTCTTCCTTGAGGCCGCCGCGATAGAAGTTCGGAATGCTCTCGCCGGCCTGGAGCATCTTGACGAACTTCGGATACAGCGCTTCCCAATTCCACTCGGCGCCCGTCAGATAGGCCTTCGGCGCCAGCGGCGACTGGTTGACGTGATAGCCGGTGACGAACGCGCCGCGGCGCGCGGCGTTCTCGACCATCGTCTTCGGACCGTCGACATGGCAGGTCAGGACGTCGACGCCCTGGTCGATCAGGCTGTTGGTCGCCTCGGCCTCCTTGACCGGCATCGACCAATCGCCGGTGAAGATCACCTGCGTGGTGGCCTTGGGATTGGCAAGCTGCGCGCCGAGCGTGAAGGCGTTGATGTTGCGCAGGACCTGTGGGATCGGCTTGGCGGCGACGAAGCCGAGCTTGCCGCTCTTGGAGGTGTAGCCCGCGACGATGCCGGCGATGTACTGCGCCTCGTCGATATAGCCGAAATAGGAGCCAGCGTTCTTCGGGTCCTTCTCGCTCCAGAGGCCGCCGCAGTGCTCGAAGCGCAGCTTCGGGTACTTCGCCGCCATCTTGATCATGTGCGGATTGTAGTAGCCGAACGAGGTCGGAAACAGCAGCGTGGCGCCGTCGAGATTGATCATGGACTCGATCGTCTTCTCGACCGCGTCGGTCTCCGGCACCTTCTCCTCTTCGATCACCTTCAGCCCGGGCAGCTTCTTCAGCGCCGCCGCACCCTGCGCATGCGCCTGGTTGTAGCCGTAGTCGTCGCGCGAGCCGACATAGATGAAGCCGATCGTTGTCTCCGCGGCGAAGGCCGGCCGCAGGCCCGCGGCCGCGCCGAGCGTCAGCGCCGCGCCACCCTGCAACAGATGCCGTCGTGAAATCCTGCCAAAGTCCATTGGTGAGCTCCCTCGGCGGGTCGATCCGCCCGCGCTGTCATCTCGGCTTCACCGCCACACGGCGGAGCCTCGAAAGGGAGTGATCGCAAGCTTTGTGCCAGCGGCTTTCAGCGCGGCCGAGGAGCTAAGTCACTGAAGTGTTGATGTTTTGTGGCTGACTGCAAACTGGGCAGTAGCGTGACACGGCAATCATTAGCCTATTAATTGATCAATCGACTGCAATTGTATGCAATGAGTTCGGCCACGCGGGACCCCCAGACGGTCAGCCGCGCGCCTTCGCGAAACGCGGCTGCCAGATCCAGGGCGTGAATGCCGACGTCTTGGGGAGGCGCCAGGCTCTCTGGGAAACAGTCGGCTCTCTCCACGTCATTGCGAGGAGCGCAGCGACGAAGCAATCCAGTGTCCCGTCCACAGCGCTGGATTGCTGCGCTGCGCTCGCAATGACGGATGAGAGCGCAGAACGCAGCAGGGCTCAGAGGCCACGCTTTGCATGGCGTCCTATTGCATGAGAATTCGTCGCGCTGCTCTCAGATCCCGAGCAGCCAGACCGCGACGATGGTGCCGATCACGGCGAGCCCGCTGATCGTCCACCCCGTCACATAGGCGCCGTCGTCCGATCCCGCGGGATCGACCATCGTGTCGCGCCAGCCTTCGTCCTGCCAGTGCCCCTGTTGGTACGCCATGCGAACCTCCTCGAGCCTGCCTCCCCACGGAATAAGTCGGACGCCTGTCGAGAAGGTTCAACCCCAAGCTGAAATCTTCGTTGCATGCGCTGCAACGCAAATCTCCGACATCCCCTCTGGTCAGGCCGGCGAAACGTCCTAAGCTCGCAAACGCGTTCCACGAAGAGAACGAGCAAGTCGCCGGGGCGGCATGGCCGTCCCGCAGCAGGGAAGGAAGACCATCCGATGAAGGATTTCGCCGGCAGGATCGCCGTGATCACCGGGGGCGGCACGGGCATGGGCCGCGAGCTCGCGCGCCAGCTCGTCGCCGAAGGCTGCAACGTCGCCATGTGCGACGTCTCGACCGAGGCGATGGCCGAAACCAAGCGGCTGTGCGAGGCCGAGAAGCTGCCGCAGGGCCTGCGCGTCACCACCCATGTCGCCGACGTCTCGATCGAGGCGCAGCTCCAGCGTTTTCGCGATGAGCTCGCCGAGCAGCAGGCCACCGACAAGATCCATCTGCTGTTCAACAATGCCGGCATCGGCGGTGGCGGCAGCCTGTTCACCAATTCAAGAGAGCAATGGGAGCGTACCTTCAACATCTGCTGGGGCGGCGTCTATCTCGGCGTCCGCACCTTCCTGCCGATGCTGCTGAAGGCGGACGAGGCTCATATCGTCAACACCTCGAGCGTCAACGGCTTCTGGGCCTCGGTCGGCATGGGCGTCTCGCACACCGCCTACAGCGCCGCGAAGTTCGCGGTGAAGGGATTTACCGAAGCGCTGATCAACGACCTCCGCCTCAACGCGCCGCACATCAAATGCTCGGTCGTGATGCCCGGCCATATCGGCACGTCGATCGTGTCGAACTCGCGCAAGGTGCAGAGCGGCACCGAGTCCGACGAGCTCAGCGAGACCGAGATCGGGCTAGCGCGCCAGCGCATGAAGGGCATGGGCATCGACGTCTCCGCCATGAGCGACCAGGACATCCAGGCCGCCGCCCGCGAGCGCGCCCGCAGTTTCCTCGAAGACGCGCCGACGACGGCGGCGCAGGCCGCGAAGATCATCCTCGACGGCGTCAAGGCCGACCAGTGGCGCATCCTCGTCGGCGAGGACGCCAAGCTGCTCGACATGCGCGTCCGGCAGTCGCCGGAGCAGGCCTACGAGCCGGAGTTCTTCCAGCGCTTTGCGCAGGAGGCGGGCTGGAAGCTGGGGTAGGGGCGTCGGCATACGCACGACTGTACGGCGCCAGTGATTGCGCCCTCTCCCCTTGTGGGAGAGGGCTACGCTGGTATCAGCGTCATATCAGCTCGGGTGAGGGGTTTGTATCCACAGAATCGCCGCCCGTATGGAGAAATACCCCTCACCCGGCTTCGATGCTACGCATCGAATCCACCCTCTCCCACAAGGGGAGAGGGTGCACCGTCCGCGCGGCGAGACACGATTTTCAACTAATTAGTCGGCGGCTGAGTTTTACCGCGACGACGCCACCCGGTACGCCATCCGCGTGTGGCTCGGGCAATAGGGCAGGCCCTCGATCGGCTTGGAGCCGCAGAAGCAGAAATCGTCGGCGCCGGGGGTGGAGATCGGCCAGCGGCAGCGCTCCTTGGAGAGTTCGAACAGCGAGCAGCCGTTCTCGACCGTGCCGACCGGCTCCTCGACAACGATCGGCGGCGGATCGTTCTGGACCGCGCGCAGGATACGGCGGCGCAGCTTCGGCACGGGACGGCGGGCGCCATCGCGTGTCGTCTCGGCGCGAACGACGCGCCTGGTGTCGCCGCCATTGTCGCGCGTCAGCGCCAGGCGGGAGATCTTGCCGATCACGGCGTTGCGGCTGACGCCGAGCTCGGCGGCGATCTCTCGGCAGGTCAGCCCGGCCTCAAAGTGCTGCTTCAGGGCCTGGAGCCGTTCCTCGGTCCAGGTGGGGAGTGTCTGTCGTTCGGCGGGCATTGTTGTCGCTTCCAAGTTTGATCCGTCCTGGATCGTCCTGGCCGACGGCTGCACCGAAACTGTTTTCCGCGCTGCGTGTCCCTAGCTTACGCCCGTCCGTTGTCGCGAATCGACAGCAGCCCATCCTTGATGGCGAGCCGGATGCCTTCTTCAATCAACGTTCTGCAGACACCCGGAACGCTGGTGCCGTGGGTTCCCTGTTTCACGAGCTTTTCGAGATAGCCGATGGTTGCCAGGGCTAGGGTTACGGGGATGCGGTCAGTTTCGGCTTTTTCCGTCGCCATGCCTAAAAGCTAGTCCGTAACCGATGTACAGAAAAGTAACTTTTTAGACTCTATTAGGAATCGGATTGGTTGTACAGCGGCTTGGGGATAACTGGTTAAGATATTGAATTTTATGGAAATATGACGAATCGGGCTGGTCGCGGCGATGACTCTCCGCCCGCTCGGCGAGTCCGGGCCCGGAATGGTACGGGAAGCACGGGCCGGGAAGATTCGCGTGGGCCGCGGTGTCCGATGGTTTCTTCAACCGCCGCCGTGCCGCGGGGCACCTGATCGGGGAGCCCTGGTGGAATTGTCGGCTGAAGAGGCGGACGGTCGCTCGCGGCTTTTCCGGTCGGTGCGAGAAAATTCGCCATTCCAGAAATAACGCTTTCGCTTTTCCGGAAACTGTGCTTTAGTGCCGCCATCCCGCCTCACTCGGAAGGGGCGTTGCGCGCGATCGTCACGACACGCGAGGCGGGGAGCGATGGCCGCGATGGAGCCGCAGCGTGTCCTTCAAGGATGCGCGGACGAACGGCTCGGCGCGGACGTGAAGTCGCAGCGTGCTGACACCCCGACGCTGGTGTTACGTTCGCGACGGCGCTGACGCGCCGCGCGGATCATGGTGGCCAACAAGCCCGGCGCACCAGGCAGACTGCGTATAAGCGTGAACACCATCGCGCAGGGAAGGCCGGGCGTTCTCGGCTGCACCTGTGGTACCTGCCGCCTGCATTTTTCTCGCAGGCGGGCCGCAGGCGCCAGCCGGCGCCTGGCCTTCCCTGCGCCCTCCGACTTTTGAGAGGGTGAGATGATGGCATGACTCGGCGCGAGCGGCGCGCGAGGATGATAGATCGTGTCTCTTGGAGTGAACGAGGGTTGCACTTCAAATTCGGTCGTCATCCCCGCGAACGCGGGGGATCCAGTACGCCGCGGCCTGTCGAGGACTGACGCCTGCCTCTGGATACTGGGTCGCCCGGTCGAGCCGGGCGACGACAGCGGGGCGAGCCGCGCCAGCGTGCCCGACACAACCTCACCCGTGCACGACGGCCTTCGCGATCATGCAATGAATGCCCTTGGAGCCGTTGACGGTCTGGGTCACCCGCAGGTCGGCGGCGAGGCTGCACAGCGTGTAGGCGTCCTCGCGCGACAAATTGCGCTTCTCGCCGAGCAGCACGATCATGTCGCGCAGTGCCCGCACCGCGCATTGGTCGAGATCGGGGTCCATCGCCATCGTCATGTAGTGCGTGGCGGTCTCGGCGCGTGGATAGTCGAACTTGAGATCCTTGCGCACGGTGAGGCGGAAGCGGCCCTGCAGCGCGGTCTCGATCGCCGTGACGCAGACCTCGCCGTCTCCCTGCACACCATGGCCGTCGCCGCAGGAGAACAGCGCGCCCGGCACGAACACCGGCAGATACAGCTTGGCGCCGGCACCGAGCTCCTTGTTGTCGAGATTGCCGCCCATCGCGCGCGGGATCAGCGAGGTGATGCGGCCCCAGGCCGGCGGCGGCGCCACACCCATCACGCCGAAGAACGGCGCCAGCGGCAGCTCGAGCCCCCACGGCAGCTTGCCGACCATCCGTTCCTTGTCGAGCGGGATGTTCATCAGCCGGCTCTCATGGAAATCGTCGGGCAGGGTGCCGGCCAGCGGGCGGATGAAATTGTAGCCCCAGTCCTGCCGCAGCTGGACGTCGAGGATGTCGACCTCGAGCACGTCGCCGATTTCGGCGCCGTTGACCGCGATCGGCCCGGTCAGGATGTGGCCGGGCACCATGCGCTCGCTGCGGGCGTGGACGTCGAACAGCTCCGGCGGCACGTGGAACTTGCTGGTATCCGGCACCACGTCGGGTCCGCCGCTGATCGAATCGATCGTGACCTCGTCACCGCTGTCGACCGTGAGCACCGGCTTCAGCCGGGATTCGAAGAAGCCCCAATGGCAGGTCTCGGGGCTGGCGTGCAGATGGTGATGGGCCATGATCCTCTCATTCATCCCTGTTCGGGCCTGAGCATAACGCATCCCATGCCGTTCGCAGAGAGATGGCAACGCATGGCGGCTGTCGTGTATGAGGGCGGCCGTGGCCATTCACCCCGCGCCGGAGCTCGCAATGTTCTTTGTCCTGTCGAAGACGCTCGGCTTGCTGGCACTGCCGACCAATTTCATGATCGCGCTCGGCCTCGTCGGCGCCATCCTGATGCTGACCCGGTTTGCCGTGCTGGGGCGCAGGCTGGTCGTCTCGGCCATGCTGCTACTGGCGATCGTCGGCCTGACGCCGCTCGGCAGCCTGATGCTGTATCCGCTGGAGAGCCGGTTTCCGAAATGGGACCCGGCGAACGGCGCCCCGGACGGCATCATCGTGCTCGGCGGTCCCGTCGATTCCGATCTCTCGGTGATGTACGGCATGCCGGTGACGGTGGCGGGCGCGGACCGTGTGATCCAGGCCGCCGCGCTGGCGCGGCGCTACCCGACTGCACGCATCCTGTTCACCGGCGGCAGCGCCAATCTGATCGCGACCGAGGCCAAGGAGGCCGATGTCGGCGCCGAGATCCTGCTCAGCCTCGGCGTGCCCAGGGAGCGGCTGCTGCTGGAGCGGCAGTCGCGCAACACCTACGAGAATGCGATCTTCTCCAAGGCGATGATCTCCCCGAAGCCGGGCGAACGCTGGCTGCTGGTGACCTCCGCGTATCACATGCCGCGCTCGGTCGGGCTGTTTCGAAAAGCGGGCTTTCCGGTCGAGCCCTATCCGGTGGACTGGCGCGTCGGCCGCGTGCTGGATTTCGACGGCATCTCGCTGCTCGGCCTGCGCCGCGCCGACATCGCCGTGCGCGAATGGGTCGGGCTCGTAGCCTACCGCCTCCGCGGCCGCATCGACGATCTGTTTCCCGGGCCGGCCTAGGCGGTTGTTGTGCCGAAGCCCGCCGCTTTCGCTGCCAGCTCGCCGCGCACGCGCGCGACGACCGGCTCGTAGCGGCAGCTCGAATCCTGCCGGAACAGCCGCGCGCTCGGATACCACGGGCTGTCGTCGCGATCCCTGAGCCAGCGCCAGTCGGCCAGGTAGGGCAGCATGATCCAGGTCGGACGTCCGAGCGTCGCGGCGAGATGCGCGACGCTGGTGCAGACGGTGACGACGACGTCGAGGCAGGAGATCAGGGCCGCCGTCTCGACGAAGTCGGTCAGCTCGGCGGTGAGGTCGCGGATGCCGCTCTGCTGCGCCAGCATCGTCCTGTCCGCGGGCCGCAGCTCCTTTTGCAGGCTGATGAAGTCCGCGTCGACATCGAGCAGCGGCAGCAAGGTCGACAGCGGCATCGAGCGGTTGCGGTCATTGCCCTGGTGCGGGTTGCCGGACCAGACCAGCCCGACGCGCAGCCGGTCATGCGACCCCAGCCGCTGCTCCCAGGCCGCGCTGCGCTCGGCCGGGAGCGGCGGCAGATAGCCAGCGGGCGGGATGGTGGCGAGCGTGGTGCCGAAAGCGAACGGCAGGCTCATCACCGGGCAGTGCATGTCGAAGGCGGGCCGCTGCAGCTCCGGCGCGTACGCAAGACATTGCGACACGCCTTCGACACCGGCCAGCAGCGGCCGCAGCGCCTCGCGGACCACCAGGATCACCCTGGCGCCGCGCGCGGCGAGCATCGGCAGGTAGCGCGCGAACTGGATGGTGTCGCCGAAACCCTCGTCCTCCTCGATCAGGACGGTCTTCCCGGCGATATCCTCTTTGCCCAGCCATTTCGGCTCCGCAAAGCGCGGATACTCGGGCGAGAAATCCGGCATGTTCCAGCGCGCTTCGCGCCGTGCCCAGCCAGCGGCGTAGTCGCCACATTGCAGCTCGACATGGGCAAGCTGCCAGGCCGCCTTGGCGTGACTCGGCTCGAGCACGAGGATCTGCCGGTAGACGGCCGCGGCGTCCTCGAAGCGCAGCAATTGAAGCAGCGCAAAGCCCTTGTTCAGCAGCACCTCGACGAAGTTCGGGCGCAGGCTCAGCGCCTGGTCGAACCACGGCAGCGCCTCCGCGCTGCGGCCGAGACAGACGAATGCATCGCCGAGATTGTTGCAGACCATCGCCTCGGCTGGCGCCAGCGCATGCGCGCGTTCGCAATCGGCGAGATACGCGTCGTAGCGTTTGAGCTCGCGGAAGCATCGGGCGCGCATCTGCAGCGACTGCAGGTCGCCCGGCCGCTGAGTCAGGCAGATCGTGAAGGCCTGGGCGGCTTCCTCATAGCGCTGCTGCTGATGCAGCAGCAGGCCGCTCTGGAACGCGGCCTCATGATGCGAAGGATCGATCGTCAGCGCGTGCTGATAGCTCAACAACGCCTCGGCGCCGCGGTCGAGCGCCAGCAGTACGCCGCCCATGTGCTTCCACAGCTCGGCGTCGTCGGGCTTGAGCTGGATCGCCTTGTCGAACACCGCGAGGGCGTCGTCGAGCCGGCCCATCTGCTTCAGGGTGAAGCCCAGGCTGGTGAGATAGTCGATCTTCGGCGTCTGCCGGATCGCGCGCGAGAACCACGCCACGGCATGATCGTGCTGACCGGTTTGCAGCGCAATAATGCCCATCAGCGCAAGGCTGTCGGCATGGGTCGGGTCGGCGGCCAGCGCCTGCTCGCAGCACATCTGGGCATCGAGCAGACGTCCTCCGCCGAGGTGATGCAGTCCCGCCTCGTAGAGCGCGGCGGGCGACAGCGCGGGCGTTCCGCCGGGGCCGGCCGTTGCGCTCTCGGCGCCTTCCTTCCGGTCGCTGCGGGTCATCGTCTGGTCCTGTCCGAGGATCGAAAATTCATAAGTGATTCCCGCGATATCGAGAAGGATCACGGTATGGCGGGTGAGCCCGGACGGCGGAAATACTGGCATCATCAGGTGCGACGGTCTAACAAGCCGCCCGAAGCCGAACCACACGCGGCGCGGACGCCCGGTGCGGCAGGGAGGGAACGCCACATGCAACAGCCGAACGCGGCAGACAGGCTGGACCTGGCGGCCATGGTCGCCGATCTCAACAGCCTGCTGCGGCTGAAGACGACCGTGATCGGCATCAAGATGTTCGCCCGCGTCGAGGACATGGAAGCGATCGAGAAGATCCGCCGTCCCAACGCGGTGCACACCACCGACCAGATCGTCAGCATGGCTTCGCGGCTCGGCTGGACCGTCGGCATCACCGGAGATGATCTGGTCGGCGCGCAGTGCCGCGCGGTGATCGGGCTCGGCCCGCAGGACGAGGCCTGGCTCGAGGGCGCGAACTATGTCGGCGTCTGGCACGGCACGGCGGAGGATGCGCGCAAGCGGCAGGAGGCGCTCGATGTCGTGCCGTTCGGCCGCTACCAGGCGATGGCGGTGAGCCCGCTGTCGAGCGGCCGCCTGGATCCGCCGGACATCTGCCTGGTCTATGCGACGCCGGGACAGATGATCATCCTGATCAACGGCCTGCAATATGTCGGCTACAAGAAGTTCGAGTGGGGCGTCGTCGGCGAGACCGCCTGCGCCGATTCCTGGGGCCGCGCGCTGAAGACCGGCGAGCCGAGCCTGTCGCTGCCCTGCTTCGCCGAGCGCCGCTATGGCGGCGTGCCGGACGAGGAGATGCTGATGGCGCTGAAGCCGTCCGATCTCGCCAAGGCGATCGCCGGCATGAAGCAGCTCGCCAGGAATGGCTTGCGCTACCCGATCGCCCCTTACGGCATTCAGAACGACGTCCGCGCCGGCATGAGCGTGTCTTATGGAAAGAAATAGAACCACATCCGCCGTCATTGCGAGCGAAGCGAAGCAATCCAGAGTCCTGTCCGCAGCCCTGGATTGCTTCGCTTCGCTCGCAATGACGGAGCAACTGATTTGCAGCTGATCTCCAGGGAACACCAATGACCTCACCGAAATTCGATCTCGTCGTCTACGGCGCCACCGGCTTCACGGGCAAGCTCGTGGCTGAATATCTCGCCACGCAATATCGCGGCGACGCCTCGCTGCACTGGGCGATGGCCGGCCGGAGCCTGGACAAGCTCGCTTCCGTGCGGGACGAGATCGGCGCGCCCACCGACACGCCTCTCATTGCCGCCGACGCCTCCGATCCGGCGTCGCTGCAGGCGATGGTGGCGCAGACGAAGCTCGTGCTGACCACCGTCGGTCCGTATCAGCTCTACGGCAACGAGCTCGTCGCCGCCTGCGCCGAAACCGGCACCGACTACGTCGATCTCTGTGGCGAGCCGGTGTGGATGCGGCAGATGATCGACAAGCATCAGGCGACCGCCGAGAAGAGCGGCGCGCGCATCGTGTTCTCCTGCGGCTTCGATTCCGTACCGTTCGAGCTCGGCGTCTACTTCGTGCAGCAGCAGGCGAGACGCGTGCTCGGCGCGCCGGTCGCGCGCGTGAAGGGCCGCGTCCGTGGCATGAGCGGGACCTTGTCGGGCGGGACGGCGGCCAGCGCCAAGGCGACATTCGATGCGGTCGCCAAGGATCTGAGCCTGGTAGCGATCCTCAAGGACGCGTTCGCCCTGACGCCCGGCTTCAAGGGGCCGAAGCAGCCGTCAGGCAACAAGCCCGTCTATGAGGAGGATCTGCAGTCCTGGACGGCGCCGTTCATGATGGCGCTGATCAACACCCGCAACGTCCACCGCTCCAACATGCTGATGGGTTTCCCGTACGGCCAGGACTTCGTCTATGACGAGATGGTGCTGACCGGTCCGGGCGAGAAGGGCGAGGCCAACGCCAAGAAGGTGATGGCCGCCAATGCCGAGAAGACCGGCCCGAACGCGCCGAAGCCGGGCGAGGGGCCTTCCAAGGAAGAGCGCGAGAACGGCTACTACAATCTTCTTTTTGTCGCGATCGCCCCCGACGGCCGCCAGGTCCGCGCATCCGTGAAGGGCAACCGCGACCCCGGCTACGGCTCGACCTCGAAGATGATCAGCGAATGTGCCGTCGGCCTGTTGCGCGACGGAGCTGGCGTGAAGGGCGGTTTCTGGACTCCGGGCGCGGCGCTCCAGGACAGCCTGATCAAGCGGCTGGTCGACCATGCCGGCCTGACGTTCGCGGTGGAGGACTAGGAGGCTGCGATGTGCGGACCGATCCCTGCGGATCAGCCCGCGTCGACCTGGTGGGCGCGGGTGGCGGCGATCATGCCCCACATCGTGCCGAGCATCAGGAAGAAGTGCCGCCAGTGATCGGTATCGATGATGAAGCTTTCGCCGACGGTGCCGAGGAAGGCTGCGAAGATTGCGATGTAGGTGCGCTGCCAGGGCACGCGCACGAGCAGATAGCGGAAGCCGAGGACGACGGTGGTGAAGACCAGAGCGGGATAGCAGATGCCGGACAGCCAGCCGCCCGACATGAAGGCGTTCAGATAGGAGTTGTGGGTGTCCTCGGGGAAGTAGTTGTGGAATTGCAGCGGCCCGATCCCGAACGGCAGGTCGAGCGCCATGTCGGCGCCGAGGATGTGGCGGCCGAACCGGCCGAACCGGCCTTCGTCGTAGCTCTGGTCGAAGCTCGCCCGCTGCTTGAACATGTCGGCGATGGAATCGATCGAGAGCAGTACGCCGATCAGGACGAGGCCGGCCACGGCAGCCGCGAGCGTCATGACGATGATGCGGGAGCGCTCGCGGGGCGAGGTGCTGGTCAGTACCATCAGCGCCAGCATGAAGGCCGCCGTGAGAACGAGGCCGCCCCAGGCCGCGCGCGAGAAGGCGAGCAGGATGGCGAGCGCCATCACGCCGAGGGCGAAGCTGGCGCGCAGCGTCGCTGCGAAGCGGGCGGTGACGACGTTCTGCAGCGCGAGCAGCGCCGGCAGGATCAGGAATGCGCCGAGCACGTTCGGGTCCTTGAACGTGCCGCGCGCGCGGCCATACAAGGTGAGGAGATCGTATCCGCCGGGCACCAGATGGAAGTAGCCGGCGACACCTGCAAGGGCTGCGATCGCGCCGCCCATGACGAGGCCGCGCCGGAGCATGTCGAGCCGCGCTTCGGTGTCGTCCGAAATGAGCATGGCGATGAAGATGGCCGTGAACGCCATGTACCAGGAGGTGGCGATCCAGGTCGAGATCTTGGAATCGTCGAGC
The DNA here is from genome assembly GCF_032489875.1 of Bradyrhizobium sp. SZCCHNR1015. NCBI lineage: Bacteria > Pseudomonadati > Pseudomonadota > Alphaproteobacteria > Hyphomicrobiales > Nitrobacteraceae > Bradyrhizobium > Bradyrhizobium sp. SZCCHNR1015. Next base: position 137,276 of record NZ_JAUEYW010000005.1, on the reverse strand, counting down.
AGCGGTATGGCGCTGATCGTGTAGCCGAGATTGACCAGGACCAGCAGCAGCAGGAGCGGCACGAAGACGAGGCGCAGCCTCATGCCGGTCGCAATGAACACCGCGGCGGACGCGAGCGTCACGAGCTCGTAGGGGCTCGGTTCGATGAACACGATGGCGCCGGAGGCGCCGACCAACCAGACCAGCGCACGCTGCAGGGCGACGACGCCGGGCGGGGCCATCGGTCTGGACGCGAACTCTCCGGCTGCCGCCGTCATGGCCATCGCGAACTCACACTCATACGCAACGCAGGGCGGGATCGGCCGGACACACGCGCGAAGCGGACGTGGGTCCGCTCCGGATCCCCGCAATCAATAGGCGTTCTCGCTCTTGGTCATCAACGCCAGCGGCGTCTTGAGCAGGATGTAGACGTCGAACAGCACGGACCAGTTCTCGATGTAGTAGAGGTCGAACTCGACTCGCTTCTGGATCTTCTCCTGGTTGTCGATCTCGCCGCGCCAGCCGTTGATCTGCGCCCATCCGGTGATGCCGGGCTTCACGCGGTGGCGCGCGAAATAGCCGTCGACGGCCTCGTCGAACATCCGGTTCTGCAGCTTGCCCTGAACCGCGTGGGGCCGCGGGCCGACCAGCGACAGGTTGCCCTTGAACACCACGTTGAACAGCTGCGGCAGCTCATCGAGGCTGGTCTTGCGGATGAAGCGGCCGACGCGGGTCACGCGCGGATCGTTCTTGGTGACGACCTTGGACGCCGTGGGATCAGCCTGGTGGTGATAGAGCGACCGGAACTTGAACACGTCGATGCGCTCGTTGTTGAAGCCGAACCGCTTCTGCCGGAACAGCACCGGTCCCGGGCTGTCGAGCTTGATCGCGAGCGCGACCAGCGCCATCACCGGCAGTGCGAGCAGCAGGATGAGGCCGCCGACCAATCGGTCAAACAGCATCTTCATCACCAGATCCCAGTCGGTGATCGGCGCCTCGAACACGTCGAGCGTCGGGACCGCACCGAGATAGGAATAGGAGCGCGGGCGAAAACGCAATTTGTTGGTATGGGCCGAGAGGCGGATGTCGACCGGCAGCACCCACAGCTTCTTCAGCATGTCGAGGATGCGGGTCTCCGCCGAGATCGGCAGCGCGAACAGCACGAGGTCGACGCGGGTTCGGCGCGCGAACTCCACGATATCATCGACCTTGCCGAGCTTCGGCGCGCCGGCACAGGTCTCGAGCGAACGGGAGTCGTTGCGGTCGTCGAACACGCCGAGGATCTCGATCTCGGAGTCGTCCTGCGCCTTCAGCGCACGTACCAGATCTTCGCCGCTCTGGTCGGAGCCGACGATGATGGTCCGTCGATCGAGGCGCCCTTGTCGGGCCCAGCTGCGGATCAGGTTGCGCAGTACGACGCGGCTCGCGATCAACGCGCCGAGTCCCACGAAGAAGAACGCGGCGAGCCAGAGACGGGAAACTTCGCTGCCGATCTTGGCGAAGAAGGACAGTCCGATGAACAGCAGGAACACGAAGCAGTAGGACGAGATCATCCGAGTCATCTGCCTCACCTGGGCGCGGAAGACCTGGATCTGGTAGATGTCGGCGGCCTGGAAGCACACCACCGCGCTCACGGCGAGGCCGACGATGGCAACGAGATACTCCCAATGGAAGCCGCTGAGCGGAACCACGTAGCCGAAATAGACGGCGCTACCGACGACACTCAACAGCACGAAATCGGTGATGCGGACGATGCCGGCGAGGACGATCGGAGAATAGGCGCGGTGAACCTTCTGATTGGCGACCGCCAGGGCCGCCGGCGACAGGCGGCGACGGCGTTCAACGGCCGGCTTGCCTGCCGCGGCCGTGGATGCGGCCGCGGCCGCAGCGGCATCCAACATCGAGCGAGCGTTGATCGGTTCCACAGTCGTACAAGCCCGGATTATGTTTGTTAGTATTTGTGGTCATGTAAGCGCTGATAGCGCCGGGGGAAATTCCCTACCGGCGGGATTACGAGCCAAATCGGAAGAAACGGTTAGCGATGGTAAATGACGTCAGGTCTTGGTAAACGCCTCGCGGTAGCTGTCGAGCACGCCCTCGACCATCGCCTTCTGCGAGAAATGCTGGAAGACGCGCTCGCGCAGCGCCTTGGCGCGGAGCTGCGCGGTGGCCGGATCGTCCAGTGCGGCTGCAATTGCGTCGGCCAGCGCGGTCGCGTTGCCCGGCATGAACAGCGCGTCGTTATGCGGTCCGAAGATTTCCGGAATGCCGCCGACTCTGGCCGCGATCATCGGAACCCCGGCGGCACCCGCTTCGATCACGACATAAGGCATGGAATCGCCACGCGAGGGAACGACGAGCAGGCTTCCCTTGGAAAATCCGTCGCGCGCCTTCACATGGCCGATGAAGCGCACCGCGGCCGTAAGACCGAGGCGTTCGACCTGAGCCTTGAGCTTCGACATCTCTTCGCCGTCGCCGCCCAACGTCAGCGTCAGCGGCCGGCCACGGGAGCGCAACAGCGCGACGGCGTCGATCAGCAGATCCGTGCCCTTGATGTGCCGGAATTCGCCGACATAGGCCAGGTCGGTCTGGTCCTGAGCCGGCGTGACCGGGTCGAATTCGCCTGCAGTGACGCCGTTGAAGACGCAATTCACCAATCCCCTGGGATGGCCGATCATGCGCTCATAGGTATCGCGGGCGAAGGCGCTCTCGAACAGGAAGAGGTCCGTCCGGTTCATCAGCGCACGTTCAAGCCGCCCGTACAGCGCGCCTTTGAGCGTGTCGAGCGGGTAGTGCAGCGAGCCGCCGTGAGGCGTGTAGATACGGATCGTTCCTGGCCGATGCGGCAGCAGGCGGACGAACGCGCCGGCCTTCGCGCCGTGGCCATGCAGCACGTCGGGGGCGAGCGCGCGGGAGAGGCGATGGAACCGGCTGAGTGCCAGAATGTCGCTCGGCCAAGGCTCCCGGTGAATGGGAATGCGGTGCACGCCGAGTGTCAGGCGGGGCGCGATCTGGGCCAGCGCGGCATCGGCGCGTTCGCCGCCGGTCAGGCTGTCCGCAATGATGCCGACGTCATGCCCGTGATCCACTTGACCGTTGGCAAGGTCAAGGATGTGCCGAAAGATGCCGCCGACGGGAGCTCTGACGGCGTGAAGGATTTTGAGAGGTTTGGTCTGCGACGGTGCCATGTCGAACTCGCCCGCGCCATCGGGTTGCGCGTGGTTTCGCCAGGCTCCGCCGAGGGTGCTGATCTGACGACTGGCGGATAGAGGAAGCACGGGCGCCTCTCGTCGGCTGAATATTGATAGCTCCAACCTCGATAGAGGCTTGATGGTTAACAAAGTCTCACTTGTCGTCGCTGCCGGGCGAGCTCGCTCCAACATTGTGACGATCTGGCGCAAGCCTACTTGTAGCGAGCAGCATATGGCGAAGGATGACGATTGTTCTATAGGGCGAGGTTGCAGGCGCTCCGGTTAACCCGTCAGCAACCTTAATTGAGTGTAATTGTACCACGTATGGTAGCGGCGTGGCGTAGGTCTCGCGGGAGTGGATGATGCGGTTGGCGTTCTGGCGTGCCGGCAAGACGACACAGGTTGACGGAGCTTCCGTCCGACCCGTGACAGGCTCGTCATCGTCGGCCGAGCCGGGCCCAGCCGGCGATCTCGATCTCCGGCTGGTCGGCCGCGCCTTGGCACGAAAGCGCGGCTTCATTCTTTTGCCGACGCTGCTCGCTCTCGTTCTGTCGATCACCGCAGTCAACATGATCACGCCGCGGTACAAGTCCGAAGCGCGGATCCTGATCGACGGCCGCGAAAACGTGTTCGTGCGGCCGAACGGCGAGCGTACCGAGGAGCGAACGGCACTCGATCCCGAGGCGGTCACCAGCCAGGTGCAACTGGTGCTGTCGCGCGATCTGGCGCGCGACATCATCAGGAAGAACAAGCTTGGTGAGCTGCCCGAGTTCGATCCAGTCCTGCGCGGCGTGTCGCCGCTGAAGTCGGTCTTGGCGATGGTCGGGCTCGTGAAGGATCCGCTTGCCATGACGCCGGACGAGCGCGTCATGGATGCCTATTACGAGCGCCTGACGGTCTACGCCGTCGACAAATCGCGCGTCCTCGTCGTCGAGTTCCAGTCGCAGGATCCGGCGCTCGCGGCACAGGTCGCGAATTCGATCGCGGACGGCTATCTCGTGGTTCAGCAGAACGCCCGCCAGGCGCAGGCGAAGTCGGCCAGCCAGTGGCTGGCCGGGGAGATCCAGGGGCTGCGCAAGAAGGTCGAGGAAGCGGAATCGCGGGTCGAGGAGTTCCGCGCCAAGTCGAATTCGTTCATGGGGACCAACAACACCTCGCTGTCCAACCAGCAGATGGGCGAGGTCAACACCCAGCTCAACAACGCCCGCGCCTTGAAATCGGACGCCGAGACCAAGGCGCGGCTGATCCGCGAGATGCTGCAGAGCGGCCAGCCGATCGAGGCATCCGAGGTGCTCAATTCGGAACTGATGCGACGCTTGTCGGAGCAGCGCGTGAGCCTGCGTGCGCAGCTCGCCGAGCAGTCGTCGACACTGCTCGACAATCATCCGCGCATCAAGGAACTGAAGGCGCAACTGGCTGATCTCGACCGCCAGATCCGTGACGAGGCCGGCAAGATCTCCCGCTCGCTCGACAGCGACGCGCGCATCGCCGACGGGCGGGTGCAGATGCTGAGCCAGAGCCTCGAGCAGGCCAAGAAGCAGGCCACCTCCACCAATGGCCTCGATGTCCAGCTGAGGGCGCTGGAGCGCGATGCCAAATCGCAGCGCGACCTGCTGGAATCGTATCTCGCCAAATACCGCGAGGCGAACACCCGCGAAACGCTCGACACGCCGCCGGCGGATGGACGGATCATCTCGCGGGCGGTGGTGTCGAATACGCCGGCCTATCCGAAGAAGCTGCCGATCGTGCTGATCGCGACCCTGGCGACCCTGATGCTGACCTCAGGCGTGGTCATCACCGGAGAGCTGCTGCGCCTCACGGCGCCGCGCGCGGCGGGCCCCACCGCCCCGGCCATGGGCAGCATGGCCGACGTCATGGTGCTCGCGGCGCGGGTCGAGCCGATGATCGCCCCGCGGACGGTTTCCGCATCGCCGGCCGTTGCACCACCTTCGACGCCGGCGCCGGTTGAGGCCACGCATCCGGCTTTCGTACCGCCGCCCGTCACGGCCATGCAGGCGGCCGAGGCGCCGTCGGCCGAGCCGATCAAGCCAGCGCCGATGAACGAGCTCGAGCAGCTCGCATCCGATCTGCTCGCCGCGGGCGAGGGCGCCCGCAAGGTCACCGTGCTCGGCACGGCCGGCGGCGATGCCGTCACGTCCACCGCGCTCGCGATCGCCCGCACCATGGCGGCGCAGGCGCGCGTGGTGCTGGTCGACCTCGCCGGCAGCCCGCAATTGCTTGCAGGCGTCTCGGTCGATCCGGCCGCGCCCGGCCTGATCGAGCTGATGCTGGGCGAGGCGTCGTTCGCGTCCATCATCACCAAGGACCAGACCTCGCGGCTGCACATCGTCAACGCCGGCCGCCCGGGCGCGGACCGCAGCCAACTGCAATCGCCGCGGCTCGCGCTCGCCATCGACGCGCTGCTGCGGGTCTACGACCACGTCCTGCTCGACGCCGGCAATGCCTCCGACCTGCCGGCCGAGCTGTTGACCGCGGGCGCGCGCGCCGTCGTCGTGCCCGATCCCATCATGGCCGCCGAGGCGCGCAGCCAGATGAGCGAGCAGCTGCGCGAGGTCGGCTTCGGTGCCGTCACGATGCTGAAGGCACCGGGCGGAGGCGCGAACCGCAACCAGCCGGGGCCGCGCGGCGTCGCCGCCTAGTCTTCGGCCTTCTCGTTCTCGTTGGCCTTGGCGACGCCGCCACGCGATTGCAGCGCGCCGCGCAGGCGCTGCGCCAGACGGAGCAGGGCAGGGCTGTGCTTGACGGCATGCTTGGCCCGGCTGACCGCAGCCATCGTCGTTGCGGCAACGCGGCCCCGCGCGGTCAACGGCATGAAGCTGTCGAAGATCGGCTCGTCGTCCTTGCAGAACATCCGCTTGTAGTCGTCCGATCCGATGCCGAGATCGAGGGCGCGAAAATCCTGTTGCGCGTAGTGATCGATGATCGAGCGCATCAGGATCAGCCCGGGGCTCCAGCGCGCATTCTCCGATAGCGTATAGGTGTTGAACATCATCGAGAAGCGCGCCCCGTCGGCGACGCCGGCAAACAGCGCGATGATCTCGGCATCGCAGCGCAGCGCATGGATATCGATGGCGCGATGTCCGCAACCGAGCTTGGCCATGCAGGCGCTGCGCACGAAGGCCTCGACACCTGCTTCCGCGAACACGTTCGGAAGCTTCTGCTCGGCCATGCGGATCGGCTTGGTGCGGAAGAACCAGTCGAGCAGCTCGGCAATCTCGGCGTCGCTGCCCGCGACCATGTAGCGATAGCCGGGCAGCGCCTGCAGCTTCTTTTCCTTGCTCTTGAGCCGCTTGCGGAATGAATTCGACAGCAGCGCCGTCGGCGCGGCGCCCGGCGGCATCAGCAGCACCGGGCAGTCGTTCACCGACGGCTGGTGCGGCCATTGCGCCAGCGGATTGGCGACATCGCCCCAGCGCTGCGGCTGCTGCGTCAAGGCGAGCACGTCGACACCGCCGCGGTCGCGCAGCCCTGCGAGCAGGACGTCGAGATCGCCGGCGCCGGCGCGCGCGGCGAATTCGCCATCCATCAGTGGCATGTTGAAGGTCGTATGCTTGCCGCCCATGAAGCTGGCGATGCGCATGCCGCAAGCGTGCCGCAACGTCAAAGGCAACAGCAGCAGCGGACGTTGCTCGGCATCACGCCCGATGACGATGAACGGCGTAGCATGCTCGCGTGCGCCGACGTCGCGCTGCCATGCGCCGAGCAGATCGAAGCGCTGGTACGGCGTCGAGACATGGGCGGGATCTTCGAGCGCGCGCCAGACCGGCTCGGCGGCCGCCAGATCGGACACGATGTCGACCCGCGCGAGCCCCGACGGCAGCCGCCGCGCGGGCGCCTGCGCCGTCCGGCTCTCGATCACGGCGGCCATGGTCATCGCGCAGCTCGCGTTGTCGTGGAATTTTGTTGCTTGACGTCCGGAGACCCTCGCAAAGAAGTCTCAACAAAAGGTAATGGCAATGACTTCGTCCCAAATCGGGAATGACACAAACAAAGATCTGTTCAAATCGGCAGCGCCCACGCGATCTTGACGGCGGATGGTCGCTATCATCGGATGGCGGTGATCATGACGCGATCGCGCCATGGTCTGTCCGCATCAGGTGGGCGCGGACGATCTGGTTTCAAGTGGGATTTTCGGAAGGGGCGCGGGAATTGTCGTCGGACAACAGGTGGCTGCGCAGCGCCCGGCTCGAATTGGCCTATTTCAGCGGTCGCACGCTGCTCGCCTCGCGCGCCACGGGCGGCGCCGGTGCCGTGCTGCGGTTCGAGCGGGTGCGGCCGCGGCGCAAGGGCGCGTTCCAGCCGCTGACATGCGCGGAGATCACGCCCGTCTTCCTCGACAAGGTGATCCGGGCGCTGAAGCGCTGGGGCTACGAGATCGTCTCGCTCGACGAGGCCTGCGGCCGGTCGGTCCGGCTGCCCGACAGCCGTCGCTTCGCCTGCCTGAGCTTCGACGGTGCCGCGAAGGACCTGATCACGCACGCCTATCCGGTGCTCGCCCGCCACGGCGTGCCGTTCACCGTCTACGTGCCCTCGGCCTTTCCTGACGGGCTCGGCGAAGCCTGGTGGCTGGCGCTGGAGGCCGTGATCGCGCGCGAGGCCCGCATCAGCCTCGTGATCGATCATCGTGAGCAGCGCTTCAACGTGTTTACGCCGGCGGAAAAATACGAGCTGTTCGCGTATCTTTCGGCGTGGCTGCGCAAGCTGCCGCCAGCCGAGTTGTCGATCGCGATCCGCGACCTCTGCTCGCGCCACTCGGTCGATCTCACCGCGCTGAGCCGCGAGTCCGCGATGGACTGGGCCGACATCGCCCGGCTCGCCGCCGACCCCAACGTCACGATCGGCAGTGCCACCGTGCATTATCCCGTGCTCGCCAATCTCAGGGATGCCGACGCCCAGCGCGAGATCACGATGGGCAGGGCGGTGCTGGAGACGGCGCTGCGCCGCCCGGTCCGGCACATGGCGTATCCGTTCGGCGACCGCGACAGCTTCCGCCGCAGCGATGTCGTGCTCGCCGAGCAGGCGGGTTTCGTCAGCGCGGCCTCGACGATGCCAGGCGTGGTGCAGAGCGAGGGCCGCACCCATCTGCACATGCTGCCGCGCATCGCCTGGGACGGCCGCTCGCGCTCGCTGCGCGCCTTGAAGGTGCTGATGGCCGGGGTGACCCTGCCGCGGGAGAAAGCCGCGCAGCCGCCGAAGCTCGATCTCGGCTGATCAGCCCTGCTGTTGCTCCCGATCGGGGCGCAGCATCCAACTGACGATCGGCATCGCCGGCAGCACCCATCCCATGCCGACAACGACGTAATACACCGCCTGCAGCCAGCCGGAATTGGCGATCAGGGGGAATTGCGCCATCACCATGCCCATCATCGACCAGGCGAAGGCGAGCAGCAGCAGCGCGACAGCGCCGATCAGTTTGCGGGTGCGGATCGTCATGACGGGATTGTCAGCCTCGGCTGGGGGCGGCGCGGCTTGCGCGCGATTTCCCCGGGATTATAAGGGCCTGTCAGCCCCGGTTCAATCGAGCGTTCAACGTCCATGACCACGGTTCCCGCTACCCGCGATCTCGCTGCGATCCGCATCTGGCTCCTCGTCGTGGCCGGCCTGATCGCGCTGATGGTGCTGGTCGGCGGCGCGACGCGGCTGACCGAATCCGGGCTGTCGATCGTCGAATGGAAGCCGGTCACCGGCACCCTGCCGCCGCTGTCCGAGCAGGCCTGGAGCGATGCGTTCGAAGCCTACAAGACCATTCCGCAGTACCGGCAGATGAACGCCGGCATGACCCTGCACGAGTTCAAGACCATCTTCTGGTGGGAGTGGAGCCACCGGTTGCTCGGCCGCGTCATCGGCATGGTCTACCTGCTGCCCTTCCTGTGGTTCCTGTGGCGCGGCGCCGTCTCCGGGCCGCTCGGCCGCAGGCTGTGGCTGATCTTCGGCCTCGGCGCGCTGCAGGGCGCGGTCGGCTGGTGGATGGTGGCCTCCGGCCTCACCGAGCGCACCGAGGTGGCGCCGGTCCGGCTGGCGACGCATCTCGCGCTGGCGCTGCTGATCTACGCGTCGATCGTCTGGACCCTGCGGCGGCTCGCGCCGCGCGAGGAGGCCGAAGTGCCGGCGCGGCTGCGGCTGACGGCCTGGGTGCTGGTCGGAATCACCTTCGTGCAGCTCTATCTCGGGGCGCTGGTCGCGGGCCTGCGCGCCGGCCTCGTCTACAACACCTGGCCCGAGATCGACGGCGGCCTGATCCCGAAGGCGGCCAATCTGTGGATCCATTCGCCGTGGTGGATCAATCTGTTCGAGAACGATTTGACGGTGCAGTTCATGCATCGCATGACCGCCTACACGTTGTTGGCGCTGGCGGCGTGGCACGCCTTCGACGTGATGCGTGCCGGCGCCGGCCGCAACGTCGTGCGCGGCGCGCACCGGCTGCTGGCGGCGATCCTGGTGCAGGCGGTGCTCGGCATTCTCACCCTGCTCGCGCTGGTGCCGATCTCGCTGGCGCTGCTGCATCAGGGCACGGCCATCATCGTGTTGACGCTCGCCGTGCTGCAGGCCGAACGCCTGTCGCCGCGGCGTGTCGCTGTTGTCGCCGTGCCGCAGGCGGCCGTGGCGGCCGGGCAGGCGGGGTAGGGCGTTCTCGCGCTCGCTGTTGCAGCGACCTCCGCCGTCATTCCGGGGCGCCCGCAGGGCGAGCCCGGAATCCATTGAGCCGCGAGACACGCTGGAAAATGGATTCCGGGCTCGTGCTTCGCACGCCCGGGAATGACGACTGGGACGTTCGGCGCGAGCCAATGAGCGCCTTTGCGTGCAACTCCCGATCTCGCCAAGACATACACCCTCATCCTCGCGCGCTTGTGCGCCGAGCCATGCCGATCGTCTCGCCCCCGAAAAACGCGAGGGCGCAGGGAAGGCCGGATGCCTGGCCGGCACCCATGGCCCGCGTGCAAAGAAAAAAGCACGCGGCGGTCACCACAGGTACGGCCGAAAACACCCGGCCTTCCCCGCGCGATGGTTTTAACGCTTATACGCGATCTCCCCGGGGACCGGGCTCTCTTGCCCCCGTCATCTCGCGCGATGTGTGAGCACCGCTGCGAGACTTAGCGCCAGCGTCGGGGCGCCAGGACCACGCGATTTCGCCGTCCGTGACAAGCCGCTCGTCCGCGCAAGCTTGAAGCCCGCGCACGGCCCGCCACGTCCACCGCATTCCCAATCCCACGCAACTGGACGATCCGGAAGCGCCCCTCGGCTGGACAGGAACAAACGCAGAATATGCTGATTTGCCGAAAGATGCAAGGGCGCTGTCGCGCCGCTTTGGTGAAGCGCCGCGTGCCCAGACTTGTCAGGGGATGATCGTACCGAATCCGTTTCACGCCCCGCTGAATTTGCTATGCCGGTTCAGCAAGATGTGCGGAATGGGGTGAACATGCTGACGGGCGAACTTCGGTCCAAGATCGACAATGTCTGGAATGCGTTCTGGTCAGGCGGCATCGCCAATCCGATCGAGGTGATCGAACAGATCACCTATCTGCTGTTCATCCGCGGGCTGGACGAGGCGCATACGCGCGAGGAGAACCGCGCGACCCGGCTGGGCAAGCCGATGGAGCGGCGCATCTTCCCTGAAGGCAAGGACGGCATCGGCAAGGGCGGCGGCGTTGCTTACGAGGAGATGCGCTGGTCGCGGCTGAAGAACAAGGATCCGGCGACGATGTTCGACATCGTCTCGGAGCACGTCTTCCCGTTCCTGCGCAAGATGGCCGACGCGGACACCGCGCACGCCACCCACATGAAGGGCGCGCGCTTCACGATTCCGACGCCCGCGCTGCTGGCCAAGGTGGTCGACCTGCTGGCCGACATCCCGATGGAGGACCGCGACACCAAGGGCGACCTCTATGAATACATGCTGGGCAAGATCGCCAGCGCCGGCCAGAACGGCCAGTTCCGCACCCCGCGCCACATCATCGCGCTGATGGTCGAGATGACGGCGCCGACGCGCAAGGACGTGATCTGCGATCCCGCCTGCGGCACCTGCGGCTTCCTGGTCCAGGCCGGCGAGTATCTGCGCGAGAACGACCCGAAGCTGTTCCACGACAAGGAGAGCCGCGACCATTTCAACGAGGAGATGTTCCACGGCTTCGATTTCGACGGCACGATGCTGCGCATCGGCTCGATGAACATGACCCTGCATGGCGTCGACGACCCCGACATCCGTTACAAGGACTCGCTATCGCAGGACCATGCCGCCGATTCCGACCGCTACAGCCTCGTGCTCGCCAATCCGCCGTTCGCCGGCTCGCTCGACTACGAGACCACGGCCAAGGATCTGCTCGCGATCGTCAAGACCAAGAAGACAGAGCTGTTGTTCCTGGCGCTGTTCCTGCGGCTGCTCAAGCCCGGCGGCCGCGCCGCCGTGATCGTGCCGGACGGCGTGCTTTTCGGCTCCTCGACCGCGCACAAGGCGATCCGCAAGATGCTGATCGAGGATCACAGGCTCGACGGCATCGTCAAGCTGCCGTCGGGCGTCTTCAGGCCCTACGCCGGTGTCTCCACCGCGATCCTGCTATTCACTAAGACCAATTCCGGCGGCACCGATCACGTCTGGTTCTACGACTGCCAGGCCGACGGCATCTCGCTGGACGACAAGCGCACGCCGCTGCTGCCGGCGGAAAAGCTTGGACCGCGGGCCAAGCTCGATGCAAGCGAGCACGACAAGAACAACCTTCCGGACATTGCCGCACGCTGGAAGGAGCGTAATGGCAGTGAACGCGATCGCCCGCGCACTGCGCAGAGTTTTTGCGTACCGAAGTCTGAGATCGTGGCCGCTGGCTACGACCTCTCGATTAATCGCTACAAGGAGGTGGTGCACGTGGCCGCCGAGCACCGGTCGCCGAAGGAGATTATTGCGGAGTTAAAGGCGCTGGAGCAGGAGATTACGGACGGATTGGCCGAGCTGGAGGCCATGCTGTGAGTGTGCGCGTCGCTCGACTGGGAGATGTGTGCGAGATGAATCCGCGCGCTCCCAAAGTGTTGGCGGATGACGAGCTCGTATCTTTTCTGCCAATGGCTGGTGTTTCTGAGAACGGGTGCATCAACTTTGAGGAGGAGAGGGCGGCCGGAGAAGTCAAAAAAGGATATACCTACTTTGAGCGAGGTGACGTTCTCGTTGCAAAGATCACCCCTTGTTTCGAGAACGGAAAAGCTGCTCGGACAACTTATTTGAGCAATCCGATTGGATTTGGCTCAACGGAATTTCATGTGCTTCGGGCGGGACGAGAGATCGACTCTTCTTACCTGTTTCACTTGATCTGGAACTCGAAACTGAGGGAGCTTGGGACAAAAAACATGACCGGCAGCGCCGGTCAGAAACGTGTTCCAGCAGACTTCCTAAAGCGCCTGGAAGTCCCTCTTCCTCCGCTTGACGAGCAGCGGCGGATCGCGGCGATCCTGGACAAGGCCGACGCACTGCGGCGGCAGCGGAGACGGGCGATCGAAATTGGCGAGTGTCTCTCTAGCTCCGCGTTTCGAGAGATGTTCGGACGATCGCTTGGCCTGCCAGAAGTGTCGCTTGCAGAATTGATAGACCCTGATGATAAAATTAACTACGGCGTCGTTCAGCCGGGAGATAATGATCCAGATGGCGTTTTCTTGGTTCGTGTCTCAGACCTGCAGAATGGAAAGGTGAGCCATGCGCAGTTGCGGAAGGTGGCTTGCGAGGTTAGTAACAAACACCGTCGGTCGTTGCTTCTAGGGTACGAGATTCTCATAAGTTGTGTGGGATCGACAGGTGGGATTGCGGTTGCAACTGAAGCCGAAAAGGGCTTCAACGTTGCACGAGCTGTAGCCCGGGTCCCTATTAAGGATCGCGTCTTGCGGGACTATGTCGCAGAGTATCTACGATCATCGTCGGTTCAGGAGTATTTCAGGAAGGAACTGCGTACCGTCAGCCAGCCAACTCTGAATATCAAACAGATTTCAGAAACTAGAATTCCGCTTGCTCCGATAGCACGAATGCAAGCCTTTGTGCAGCAGGCCGAAACCATACGAGGGCTCCAAGAAGACGCTGCCGCAGCCGCCACGAGGCAGGATGCACTTTTCAAGTCTCTACAGCAACGCGCCTTTTCGGGAAGGTTTTGATGGCCGACATTCCGTTGAGGCGACGCTTCAAAAATAGGTATACTGGCCCAAGTGCAGTATGCCCCCGGGCAAGACTCTTACGCGTGGACCTTGGGCGCCTTACGCTTTACCTACTACGTGGTAGTCACTCGCAATGACTCACGCCGCCGAATTCAGCGGCTTCGCGCGCTCGATCCGCTTGCGCTCGCGCGGGGAATGCAGGGCCTCCCACAGGTCACTGCGCCGCTGCACGTTGAGCCAGAACTCCGGGCTGTTGCCGAAGACGCGGGCGAGGATGAGGGCCGTGGAGGCGGTGACATTGCGCTTGCCGTTGCAGAGCTCGTTGACGTGCTTGCGCTGCACGCCCATGGCGGTGGCCAGCGCGGTCTGCGTCAGCCCGAGCGGCTGCATGAACTCCTCGACCAGGATTTCGGCCACCGTTGCCGGCTTGCGTTTGGTCATCAGCATGGACGTGCCTCACTCGTAGCTGTGGTCGTCGAGATAGAGATCGGTCGCCTCACCGCGGCCGCCGTGCCAGCGGAAGACCAATCGCCAGCGCTTGTTGACGCGGATGCAATGGAAGCCGTCCAGATGGCCGCGCAGCTTCTCGAAATGGTTGCTGGGCGGTGACCGCAAATCCGCGTCCGTGGTGGCGTCGTCGATCAGCTGCAGCTTGCGGAACAGCCGGTCCTCCAGGTCCGCCGGGATCTTCTTCGATCTGATGTCGTCGACGAAGAACCGGTGCAGCCAATCGTCTCGGAAGCTCACGATCATGGGCGGCCCCGTTTGAGGCAGTGTACCACCCTATGACACAGCCGGCAATCTGCGTGGGTTTCCCGTGTGACGCCGCGGAGCGGCTTGACGGACCGGGGCAATGCATCCGATGGTTGAAGGTGATCCGGTATGGCCGGATCGGTCTGGGCAGACGCGGATGATCCGGCAGGATGGCGGTCACGCGAGGGGAACGCCAGAGGAGCTGAATGTCCAACTTCGCCTTTCTCGCCGCTGAATTTCCGGCCGTGCACGAGGCGGCGGTCGAGGCCGAGCGCCAGGCGGCGGTGTCGCCGACCGCGGCCGCGTTCTTTGCCGGCAAGACCGTCGAGGTCGCGGTGAAATGGGCGTTCAAGTCCGATCCCGCGCTTAAGCTGCCCTATCAGGACAACATCGCGGCGCTGCTGCACGAGCCGAGCTTCCGCCGTGCCGCGGGCGAGGCGGTGTTTGCCAAGGCGAAATACATCAACACGCTGCGCAACCGGGCCGTTCATGAGGCGCGCCGGATCAGCGCCGGCGATGCCACCGGCGCGGTCAAGGAATTGTTCCACGTCTGCTTCTGGTTCGCCCGGACCTATGCCAAGGCCAAGCCGGCCGACGGGCTGAGCTTCGACCCGGCCGTGCTGTCGCGCCGCGACGAGGTGTTGAAGAAGGCGTTCGTCCAGCTCAAGACCCAGCAGGCCGAGCTCGACGCCAAGGACGGCGAGCTGACGAAACTGTTGCTCGACAAGGACAACCTCGATGCGGAGCTGAAGAAGCTGCGCGCCGAGGTCGCCGCCGCGCGCAAGGCAGCCGAGGCGACGCCGGACCGGCACAATTACGACGAGGCCGAGACCCGCGACCGTTTCATCGATCTTCTGCTGCGCGAGGCCGGCTGGGCGCTGGACAAATCTGATGATCGCGAGTTTCGCGTCGAGGGCATGCCGAACAATGAGGGCGTGGGCTTTGTCGACTACGTGCTTTGGGGCGCGGACGGCAAGCCGCTCGGCCTGGTCGAGGCCAAGCGCACGCGCAAGGATGCGCGATCCGGCCAGCAGCAGGCCAAGCTCTATGCCGACCGTCTGGAGGCGCGCTACGGCCAGCGGCCGGTGATCTTCTATTCCAACGGCTACGAGCACTGGATCTGGGACGATACGCGCTATCCGCCGCGGCAGATCGGCGGCTTCTACAAGCGCGACGAGCTGGAGCTCTTGATTCAGCGCCGCACCGGCCGCAAGTCGCTGGCCGCGGAGGCGATCAGCCGCAAGATCGTGGAGCGGCCCTATCAGCACCGGGCGATCCGCTCGATCGCCAAGCATTTCGAGGACGACCGCGAGCGCAAGGCGCTGCTGGTGATGGCGACCGGCTCCGGCAAGACCCGCACCGTGATCGCGCTGGTTGACCTCCTGATGCGCGCCGGCTGGGTCAAACGGGTGCTGTTCCTGGCCGACCGCGTCGCGCTGGTGAACCAGGCGGCCGGCGCGTTCAAGACGCATCTGCCGGACGCCGCACCGGTCAATCTGGTGACCGAGCGCACCGCCGATGGGCGCGTGTTCATCTGCACCTATCCGACCATGATGGGGCTGATCGACGGACGCCAGGAGGGCAAGCTCAGATTTGGCCCCGGCCATTTCGACCTGATCGTGATCGATGAGGCGCACCGCTCGGTCTACCAGCGCTATCGCGCCATCTTCGAGTATTTCGATTCCTTCCTGGTCGGGCTGACGGCGACGCCGAAGGACGAGATCGACCGCAACACCTATTCGCTGTTCGATCTCGAAGACGGCGTGCCGACCGATGCCTATTCGCTGGAGGAGGCGGTGGCCGAGGGGCACCTCGTGCCGCCGAAGACGATCTCCGTGCCGCTGAAAATCGTCCGCTCCGGCCTGCGCTATGACGACCTCTCGGCGGAGGAAAAAGACCAGTGGGACATGCTGGAATGGGGCGAGGACGACGTCCCCGATACGGTCGAAGCGGCGGAGGTCAACAAGCGGCTGTTCAATGAGGAGACGGTCGATCTCGTCATCGCGCATCTGATGCAGAACGGCATCAAGGTCGAAGGCGGCGACCGGCTCGGCAAGACCATCATCTTCGCCAAGAACGAGGACCACGCCAAATATATCGAGACCCGCTTCAACGTGGCCTATCCGGCGCTGGCCGGGCATTTCGCCCGCGTCATCACCCATAAGACCGGCGCCTATGCGCAGACCTTGATCGACGACTTCTCGATCAAGACCAAGGTGCCGCATATCGCGATTTCGGTCGATATGCTCGACACCGGCATCGACGTGCCCGAGGTGGTCAATCTCGTGTTCTTCAAGCCGGTGCGCTCGAAGACCAAGTTCTGGCAGATGATCGGGCGCGGTACGCGGCTGTGTCCGGACCTGTTCGGTCCGGGGCAGGACAAGGAGGAGTTTTGCGTCTTCGACTACTGCCAGAACATCGAGTTCTTCGGTGCCAACCCGGAGCTGAAGGAAGCTTCTGCAGCGAAGTCGCTTTCGGAGCGGCTGTTCGCCGGCCGGCTCGACCTGGTGCGGGCGCTGGATGAGAAGCTGTCGAAGGCGGCTGGCGGCGGTTTTTCGGCCGGCGAGCAAGCGCCTTATGAGGGTGACCAAGACGAACCGCCGAGCGAGCCGGAGATTCGGGCGTCCGCTGCCGCGACCCTGCAGGCGATCGTCGGCGGCCTCAACACCGACAATTTCATCGTCCGGAAGCATCGCCGCGCGGTCGAGAAGTATCGCGAGCCCAAGGAGTGGGACGCGATCGACGAGCACAAGCGCGAGGAGTTGGTCGAGGAGATCGCGCCGCTGCCGTCGAGCCACATGCTCGGCACCGAGGACGCCAAGCGCTTCGACCTCTTGATGTTCCAGCTCGAGCTGGCGCTGCTCAAGGGCTCCAAGCGCTTCGACAATCTCCGCAAGCAGCTCCTGGAGATCGCGTCAGCCCTTGAGGACCAGACCGGCATTCCGGCCATTGCCAGGCATGCCGAGCTGATCGAGGAGATCCAGACAGAGCAATGGTGGGAGGGCGTCACCGTGCCGCTCTTGGAGCTGGTGCGCCTGCGACTGCGCGACCTGATCCAGCACATCGAGAAGGGACGCAAGACCGTCGTCTATTCGAACTTCGCCGACGAGATCGGCGAGGGGGTCGAGCTGCAATTGCCGCAGGTGGGCGAGGCTGACTTCGCCCGCTTCAAAGCCAAGGCGCGACACTTCCTGCGCGCGCATCAGGACAATCTGGCGCTTGCCAAGCTGCGCCAGGGCAAGCCGTTGACGGCCTACGACCTCACCGAGCTGGAGCGGATGCTGCTCGAGGCCGGCATCGGCGAAGCCGGCGACATCGCCCGGGCGAGAGAGGTCAGCCACGGCTTCGGCCGCTTCGTGCGCTCGCTGGTCGGGCTCGACCGCGCCGCGGTCAGCGCGGCCTTCGGCGAGTTCATCGCCGGCGGCACGGCGTCAGCGGCCCAGATCGAGTTCATCGACATGGTGATCGAGCACCTGACCGATCAGGGCGTGATGGACCCGGCGCTGCTCTACGAGCCGCCGTTCACCGGCATCGCGCCGACAGGGCCGGAGCACCTGTTCGACGAGAACAGGGTGGTCAAGCTGTTCGAGACCATCAAGGCGATCAACGAGAGTGCGGTGGCGTAGTGCTCCCTCAACAATACCCGTACACGCCGCAGGCATAAGGCAGGCGGAACATGTAGTTGGTGTAGCCTTCGCCGCCGTAATACGCGCCCTGGTAGTCGTAGGAAAAGGCGCGGCCGTAGTAGCCGGGGAGTTCCTGGCGGCCGAGCAGGAGCGGGGTCGAGGGCCACATCGGGGAGATCAGCGAGTCCTGGTCCTTGACGACGACGATTGTGGGCGGCGCCTTGACGGCGCGGCGGGCCTTGTAGTGGACGAGCTTGTCGTGGACGGCCGGCAGGTCGGCTGCGAGCACGACGCCATTCGCCGCGATGGCCGCCAGCAGCATCATGATCACCAACGTTCGCATTCTGCTCTCCTTGCCTCTCCGGGACGGCCGGCGTGATGCCATGCGGCATCGGCGCTGATGGCTGCACCGGAGCGATTCCATGGCCGGCAGGATGGGCCCTGTATGGTTAACGAAAACCTTCCAGCGCGCGGAGCGGGGCTGCAATCACCCGTAGAAGGACGGGTTTTTTCAGCTTTCGTTAAGTTCTGCGGGTGCAAGGTTACGGGTGCCGGCGATTTTGAAGGCCGGCTGGACGCAAACCAGCACTGTCTGCGTCCGGGATGAAAATCTCTGCTGCATTTCCATCAGAGTGTCAGACCAGAAGGGTTCGCGCATGTCGGTCATCGTGATGTCGGCGTCCGCACGTCTCAGGCTGCTGTCCAGGACTGAAGCGTCGCAACCGCATCTTGCCATCGCCGACGAGGTCGCCGCCTGTCGCGAGGCGCTGACGGTGCGCCGGTCGATCGCGACCGCCGCGCTTCCGCTGACGAGCTCCGCGCAGGCGAGCCTTCTGGTGCTGCTGAGTTAGATCCGGAGTTAACGAGGGCGCGGTCCGAGAAGCCGGCAACGGCATGACCGTGGGACGAAAGAGAGCGCGCAAGGCCAGGGGAGGCCTGTCGCGCTCTCTTTGTCTTCGAGGCCGGATCGCCATCTCGGTCTCAGCCGTTCGTCATGCCCGGGCATGACGTCGATGGCGATGTGCGTGCGCAACTCGCGTCTGAGATCGTCGCACGTTCAGCGCAGCCGCCGACCCGCCTACGCGCTCAGCGCCTGCTCGAGGTCGGCGATCAGGTCTTCCTTGTCCTCGATGCCGACGGAGATGCGGACGATGTCGGGGCCGGCGCCGGCCTTGATCTTGGCGGCATCGTCGAGCTGGCTGTGGGTGGTCGAGGCCGGGTGGATCACCAGCGAGCGGGTGTCGCCGACATTGGCGAGATGCGAGAACAGCTTCAGGTTCGACACCAGCTTGACCCCGGCATCGTAGCCACCCTTGAGCGAGAAGGTGAACACGGCGCCGGCGCCTTTCGGGCAGTATTTGCGGGCGAGCGTGTGATACTTGTCCTCGGGCAGGCCGGCGTAACTCACCGATGCCACGGCGGGATGCCTGCTGAGATATTCGGCGACCGCCTTGGCGTTGTCGCAGTGCTTCTGCATGCGCAGCGGCAGCGTCTCGATGCCCGTCAGGATCATGAAGGCGTTGAACGGCGACAGCGCCGGGCCGAGGTCGCGCAGGCCCAGCACGCGGCAGGCGATCGCGAAGGCGAAATTGCCGAACGTCTCGTGCAGGCGGATGCCGTGATATTCGGGACGCGGCTGCGTCAGCATCGGATATTTGTCGCCGCTGCCGGCCCAGTCGAAGGTGCCGGCATCGACGATGACGCCGCCGATCGAGTTGCCGTGGCCGCCGAGGAACTTGGTCAGCGAGTGCAGCACGATGTCGGCGCCGTGATCGATCGGGCGGATCAGGTAGGGCGAGGCCAAGGTGTTGTCGACGATCAGCGGCACGCCGGCCTTGCGCGCGACCTGCGCGACCGCCTCGATGTCGGTGATGGTGCCGCCGGGATTGGCGAGCGACTCGATGAATACAGCCTTGGTGCGCGGGCTCACCGCGGCCTCGAAGCTCGCGACGTCATCGGTGTCGGCCCACACCACGTTCCAGCCGAAACTCTTGAACGCGTGCGTGAACTGGTTGATCGAGCCGCCATAGAGTTTTCGCGCGGCAATGAATTCGTCGCCGGGGGACAGCAACTGCTGCAGCGCCACGACCTGCGCGGCATGGCCCGAGGCAACGGCAAGCGCGGCGGTACCGCCCTCGAGCGCGGCGACGCGCTCCTCCAGCACCGCATTGGTCGGGTTGCCGATGCGGGTGTAGATGTTGCCGAACGCCTGCAGCCCGAACAGCGAGGCGGCATGGTCGGCGTCGTTGAACACGAAGGACGTGGTCTGGTAGATCGGCGTCGCTCGCGCGCCCGTGGTCGGGTCGGGCTGGGCGCCGGCGTGAATGGCGAGGGTGGCAAATCCCGGGGGACGTTCGGTCATGGTGTTTCCTCTTGGCTTGATCCGTTGCGCGCCGGCGCCGGCTGGCGCAGGGATCGATGATGGGAGACGGTGTCGATAGCGCGCATCGTGCGCCTCCGCGTCATCCCGGCGGAGGACATTTGCCAGCGGCCAGGATGGCGTCAAGGCTGCCGGCGCCGATCGCTCCGATTTGAAATGCGCTGCTGTGTCGCGCCGTCGTCGCGATACGTTCCTTTCGCAGATGCGTCAGGTCGGATCGCTTCTGTCCTTCGCGGCGCGGTCGGCCGCGGCCGTCGCGCCGCCGCCGACGCTGGTGCGGTTCAGCGACAGGCGCATGCCCTGGGTCGGGATTGGCGCGCGCTTTGCGCTGATGGTGCGCGAGTTGACGCCCATCCAGGAGATCTCCGACGACAGCCGGCCATATTCGATCTTGGGGCAGCGGTTCATCACGACCTTCAGCCCGGCAGCCTCGGCCTTTCCGGCCGCCGCATCGTCACGCGCGCCGAGCTGCATCCAGATCACCTTCGGCAAAGGTGAGAGCTTCAGCGCCTCGTCGACGACGGGCATGATGTGCTGCGAGCTCCGGAAGATGTCGACCATGTCGATCGGGCGGCCGATGTCGGCGAGCGAGGCGACGAAGGGGCGGCCCATCAGGCTCTTGCCGACATGGCCGGGATTCACCGGGATCATGTCGTAGCCGCGCTGCACCAGATATTTGAAGGCGAAGAAGCTCGGCCGGATCTCGGACGGCGAGGCGCCGACCATCGCGATCACCTTCACGCCGTTGAGAATGCCGCGGATATAGTCGTCGGGATAGGTATCGTGATTCATGATCGGTGCAATCTGTTAGTTGCCGTCATTCCGGGCCGCCCGTAAGGGCGAGCCCGGAATCCATAACCACGATCGGGAGTATGGATTCCGGGCTCGCGCTCCGCGCGCCCCGGAATGACAAGGTTACTGTGACGCGTCATTGCGAGGAGCACTTGCGACGAAGCAATCCAGGGGCTCGGGTGGGACCCTGGATTGCTTCGCTTCGCTTGCAATGGCGCAGGAAAGAGCAGGGTCAACTACTCATCCCGCCACGTCGGCGTCCGCTTTTCGATGAAGGCGCCGATGCCTTCCTCCGCGTCGCGGGCGAGCATGTTCTGCGTCATCACCTCTGCCGCATAGCGATAGGCGTCGGCAAGGCTCATCTCGGCCTGGCGGTAGAATGCCTCCTTGCCGAGCTTGATCGTATAGGCCGATTTGCGCGCCACTTGTTGTGCCAGCGCAACCGCGGTGTCGCGCTCCGTGCCGGCCGTGACCACGCGGTTGACGAGGCCCAATTCGCGGGCGCGCGGGGCGGGAACCGGCTCGCCGGTCAGCAGCATCTCCATCGCCTGCTTGCGGGGCACGTTGCGCGACAGCGCCACCATCGGCGTCGAGCAGAACAGGCCGATGTCGACGCCGGGCGTGGCGAACGAGGCGCGCTCGGAGGCGACGGCGAGATCGCAGCTCGCGACCAGTTGGCAGCCGGCGGCGGTGGCGATGCCCTGCACGGACGCGACAACGGGCTTCGGCAGATGCACGATCGCCTGCATCATCGCACTGCAGGCATTCATCAGTTTGGCGAAGAAGGCGCGGCCGCGGTCGGCGTCGCCGCGATGCGCGGTGAGTTCCTTGAGGTCATGGCCGGCGCAGAACGCCGGGCCATTTGCTGCGATCACCACGGCGCGCACGGCCTTGTCGGCGCCGATCTCGGCCAGGGCCTGATGCAGCTCTGCGATCAGCGGCTCCGACAGGCTGTTGCGCTGTGCCGGGCGGTTGAGCGTGAGCACGGCGACGGCGCCCGCCATCTCGCGCAACAAAATCGGCGTATCGGCGGCGTCGGCGAGGGCAGGGGCGGACATTGCGATTTCCATATGGGCGCGTCGATGCAGCTAATGTAACAGATGAGCGACGACGAGAGCAGGGGGAGACATGACGGCGAAGATGACCATCGCGGAGCTGGAAGCGTTCCTGCACGCGGAATTTCCCCAGGCGTTCCGCACCGGCGGCGACATTTCGATCGAGAGCGCCGATGGCAAGAGCTGCCGGATGCGCCAGCGCTTCAACGAGCGCATGTTGCGCCCAGGCGGCACCGTCTCCGGGCCGACACTGATGGCGCTGGCCGATTTCGCGATGTACGTGGTGCTCTTGTCGGCGATCGGCCCGGTCGGGCTCGCCGTGACCACGAATCTCAACATCAACTTCCTGCGCAAGGGCGCGGCCGGCGCCGACGTGCTGGCGGAGGCGCGGCTGCTCAAGCTCGGCAAGCGGCTTGCGGTCGGCGAAGTCACGCTGTTGTCAGGGGAATCGCCTGATCCGATCGCCCATGTCACGGCGACCTATTCCATTCCGAATGCGTAGGGTTTTTGATGGTATTATTGCACCATATTTGTAAGTAGCTGTTTTTATTGTATTAATTTCGCGTGGATGGCGTTGACGAATGCAGGCCGCTTCTCTAGAAGCTGCGACCAGTTCGGCGCGTCACCCGCGCCGCATTCTCCCTGTCACGGATATCTCTCATGAAAACCTTTTCGGCAAAGCCGGCCGAGGTCCAGAAGAAGTGGGTCGTCATCGACGCCAAGGGTCTGGTCGTCGGTCGTCTCGCCACGCTGGTCGCGATGCGGCTGCGCGGCAAGCACCTCCCGATCTATACCCCGCACGTCGATTGCGGCGACAACGTCATCATCGTCAATGCCGCGCATGCCGTGCTGACCGGCCGCAAGCGCGAGCAGAAGACGTACTACAAGCACACCGGCTATGTCGGCCACGTCAAGGAGCGCACCGCGCGCCAGATCCTCGAGGGCCGCTTCCCCGAGCGCGTGATCGAGAAGGCCATCGAGCGCATGATCCCGCGCGGCCCGCTCGGCCGCGTGCAGATGGGCAATCTGCGTGTCTATGGCGGACCTGATCATCCGCACGAGGCGCAGAACCCCGAGAAGATCGACATCGCCAAGTTGAACCGCAAGAACACGAGGGCCGCATAAGATGGCCGAAAGCATCCAGTCTCTCGATCAGCTGTCGCAGCTCAAGGGCGCCGTCACGGCCCCGGACGCTCCGAAGTATGAGAAGAAGGTCGACAAGTTCGGCCGCGCCTATGCCACCGGCAAGCGCAAGGACGCGGTCGCCCGCGTCTGGATCAAGCCGGGCTCCGGCAAGGTCACCGTCAACACCCGCGACATCGAGGTCTACTTCGCCCGTCCGGTGCTGCGCATGATGATCGAGCAGCCGATGGTCGTCGCCGCCCGCAAGGGCCAGTACGACGTGATCTGCACGGTCGCCGGCGGCGGTCTGTCCGGCCAGGCCGGCGCGGTGCGTCACGGCCTGTCCAAGGCTCTGACCAATTTCGAGCCGGAGCTGCGCAGCGTCCTCAAGAAGGGCGGCTTCCTGACCCGCGACTCGCGCGTCGTCGAGCGTAAGAAGTACGGCAAGGCCAAGGCCCGCCGCTCCTTCCAGTTCTCGAAGCGCTGATCTCCTGGGTCCGGCTGCGGCCGGATCCGTCAGCTACCAATACGAACGGGCGCCCTCGCGGGCGCCCGTTTTGCTTGGAGGTTGTGTGATCAGGCGCTGGCGCGGCGCGCGGTCAGCCATTGGCTCGGCGCCAGCGGCTTCGACACCACGCGGACCTCGCCGATGCTGCCGATGAAGCCATCGGACGGCGCGCGGTCCCACCAGCCGCAGCCGAGCGCCCAGGGCTGGGACGCTGCGACGCTCGCGATGCCGTTGCCGCCGATCACGCTGCGCACGACCGGCGCGCCCTCGATGTAGAGCACGGTGGAGTTATCGGTGGGGTCGTTGACGATGGCGAGGTGATACCAGGTGTCGAGCATGATCTCGCCGGACCAGTCGGTCTGCGGCTGCCTGGTCGAGCTCGACGGCACGATCTCCCACTGCACCTCGCGGAGGTTGGAGATCGCGAACAGGATCGGCGGCGATTCCGGGTCGCCGCCGGCATAGCCCGGCAGCCAGCCGCGGTTGCCGAAGCGGGTGAGTATGTTGCACCAGGCATGATCGGCCGCCTTCCAGTTCGGATCGATCTTGATGAAGGCCTCGACCGTGTAGCCGGATGCGAAGGTCGCGGCATTGATCGGCGCGTTGGCCGCCGTCGTGAACCAGCTGAAGCGGCCGGCGCCTTGCTTGGTGGTGTTGAGGAACTGAACGCTCCCCGGCGCTGACGACAGGCGGTGCTTGTCGGCGGTGAAGGCCACATCGGCGACCTCCGCGGCACCGGCGAGCGATGCGCGCTGCATTGGGTTGGCGGCGGTGAGGTCCGACAGCGCGGTGCCGGCGGCCACCGCCTTGCCGATCGCCGACGACGCGATCCGCCAATGCGCTGTTGTCTCGGCGATCAGCGGATAGTCCTGTTCGTTCGCGGGCGGCACCACCACCGGCTCCGGCGCCTCGGTGAAGTTGGCATAGAGATCCTGCTTCACCCGCGGCAGGATCGGCGTGCCGGCGAAGGCCGGCAGATGGCAGAAATTGGTGAAGCGTGAAAAACGCCGGCGGAAGTCGATGGCAATCGAGAACTCGTGGTTGTCCTCCGTCAGCCAGGCGCGGTCGAACTGCTTGAGACTGTCCTTCGGCTTCTCGACCACCCAAGGCGAGAACGAGGCGACGTCGATCTTGTTGGCCGTGAAGTCGAACTCGTAGAGCCGCATCAGGCCGTTGCCGCCCTGATAGGCCATCTGATAGTCGACCACCATCTGGTGCACGGGGTTATGGAAGTCGTTGATCTTCGTCAGCAGCGCGCCGCCATGATAGTGGCCGTTGAGCGTCATGAAGATCTGGTCGTTGCTGCGGATCAGCTTCTCCCAGAGGTATTGACCGTAGGCGACCTCGAGCGGGCTCGTGCCGTCATTGGCGATGTTGAGCAACTGGTGGTTGGCGAGGATGACCGGCAGCATCGGGTGCCGCGCGATCATGCTGCGCGCCCAGGCGACGGCGTCGTCCGAGGCACGCCACGACAGCGACAGCACCATGAAGCTGACGCCGCAGGCGTGGAACACATGCGCCTCGTGCCAGCCGCTCGGATGCCGCTCCAGGAAGGTCCGCTGCTTCGCCGCGCGGCTGGCCGGAAACCAGGACAGATACGGCTCCGATGAACCGCGCTGCGCATCGGTGCCCGCGCTCTGGCTCGCCGCGCTCTCGAACTCCAGCGCCGACAGCACGTCGTGATTGCCGGCCAGCACCGAATACGGCCGGCCGGCATTCTCCAGCAGCTTCATTGCGGCGTCGGCGACGGCCCATTGCTGCGGATGCCTGGACTGGTCGACGACGTCGCCGAGATGGATCGTGAATGGGATGTGATATTTCGCGGCGTTGTCGACAATGAACTGGGTCTGCGCCGGATAGGGCGTGCTGCCATATTGCCGCTGATAGGCCTGGCCTTCCTCGGAGGTCGCATAGCGCGAGTAGAACTGCGTATCGGGGAGGACGGCGAGCGCGAAGCTGGTGGTGACGTGGTGATGATGGTGGTGCATGCGCCAATGCGCGTGCGCGGCCTGGCCCGGCAACAGGCTGGTACCGAGGCCGAGCGCCGAGACGCCCATGGCATTGCGCAGCAGCGTGCGGCGGTCGACGCCCTGGGTTGCTTGCGGATCGCGCGACGGATGATTTGGTGCGGCCTGGCTGTCGTATGAATCGTCGTCGAAAGACATTCTCGTCCCCATCGCATGCGACCGATCGCGCTGCTGTCGCGCCGTGGTAGGGAGAGATGATCTCAAATTTGAGAAGGTTTCTTATCGTTTCCATGAGTGTTCGGTGCGGAGCGGGAAACGATTGATTCCACATGCTCAGTTCCGCAACTCTCAATAATGAGCTGCATTTCGTGCAATCAAGGCGGGCGCGCATGGTGCCTGGCGCGATCGGTTTTGAATCCTGTTTGCAGCATTTTGCGCAGCAATTTGCCGACGAGTTGTGCCGAGCTTTTCGAGAAAACTTGGTATCCCAGGCAAACCTCTTTCGAACAGACCGCTCGCTAGGTTGATCGCGACAAGGCCGCGCTAACCAAAGTCTCCGCGCCGCCGCAGCAACCGAGGTGACGGATGGCACTCGACAGCATGACGCTCGACATCGTAGCGACCATGGTCGCGGCGCTGCTTGGCGCCATGTTGCTGCACTTCGGACGGCAGGAGAACACGCCGGCGCTGCGCTGGTGGGGCGCGGCCTATGTCCTCGGCGCGGTCGCGATCGCGCTGTGGACGTTGATCGGCGAGCTCTATGGCGAGGTGGTGTCGCTGTTCCTGAGCTCGATCGGCCTGATCGCCACCGCCATGGTGTGGAACGCCGCGCGCGTGTTTCATGGCAAGCCGCCGAGCGTGCCCGGACTCGTGCTCGGCGCCATCGTCTGGATCGCCAGCGGCATGCTGCTCGATCCCTCGGCGCAGGCGCTGCGGCTGACGATCGGCGCCGCGATCGTCGTGATCTATGCCATGCTCACCGCGGCCGAGCTGTGGCAGGAGCGGCGGCGGTCTCTGCACAAGCGCTGGCCGGCGCTGATCGTGCCGGTGATGCACGGCTTCGTCCTGATGCTGCCGATCCTGCTCGGCAACATGCTGCGCGAGTCCGACGGCGCCTTCGCCGGGGCCTGGGTCACGATCTTCTCGATCGAGCTCGTGCTCTACGCTGTCGGCACCGTGTTCGTGATCTTCATGCTGGTGTCGGAGCGCATCGTCAGCGCCCACAAGCGCGCGGCGACCACCGACCCGCTGACGGGCCTGCTCAATCGGCGCGGCTTTGCCGAGTCCTGCGCGCAACTGATCGAGCGCGAGGCGCGCGAGCAGCGGCCGGTCAGCGTGCTGATCTTCGACATCGATCATTTCAAGTCGATCAACGACCGTTTCGGCCACGCCGAGGGCGATGAGGTCCTGAAGATCTTCGCAGACGTCGTGGTCAACAATCTGCGCCTCACCGATCTCTCGGGCCGGATCGGCGGCGAGGAGTTCGCGGCGCTTCTGCCCTGTTCCATCGAAGAAGCCATGGTCGCCGCCGAGCGTGTCCGCGAGGCGTTCGCGGCCTCCGGGGTGGTGCGCGAGGACCAGCCGGTGGACACCACCGTCAGCATCGGCGTCGCCGGCGGGCCGGGCGGGACCGAACTCGACGTGATGCTCGCGGCCGCCGATACCGCGCTCTACAAGGCCAAGCGCTCCGGTCGCAACCGGGTCGAAGCGTCGGAGGAGCTGCCGCTGTCGCTCGACCGCTACCGCCGCCAGCGCGCCGCCGCTTCTGCCAGCCTGCCGCAGTCGGAACAGGCGGTATTGTCGAGCTGAGGCGCGGCTTTCGCTCTCCCGAGGTCTGGGCTAGACAAGCGGTCCAACGCCAGGGGAGGCCGACAGACCATGATCACGGAAATCGCTCAGATCGACGTCAAGCCGGGCACGGAGAAGGATTTCGAGGCCGCCGTCGCGAAGGCGCGCGCTGCCTTCGGCCGCTCCAAGGGCTTTCACGGCTTCGAGCTGCACAAGTCGATCGAGAAGCCGCAACGCTACCGCCTGATGGTGAAGTGGGAGACGCTCGAGAGCCACACGGTCGATTTCCGTGGCTCGGAGAACTTCACCGAATGGCGCGGCCTGGTCGGGCAGTATTTCGCCAGCCCTCCGGATGTCGAGCACACCGAGACGGTGCTGACCTCGGCCGGCTGAGCAGCGCGTAGCCGCTGCTGCCGACGGAACGCCACCATGACGCATGACGATCTGGTCGAAGCCTACTCCGCGGCGGGACGGCACTACCATGATCTTCGCCACATCCAGGACTGCCTGGCCGAGCTCGCTCGCGTTGCCGACCTCAACGTCCGCGACCGCGAGATCCTGACGCTCGCGATCTGGTGGCACGACGTCGTGTATGATCCGACGCGGTCCGACAATGAGGAGCAGAGCGCCGTCCTTGCCGAGCGTCATGTCGCGGCCGATCTGCGCGACGAGGTCGGACGCCTGATCCGGCTGACCCGCACCCACGATGTCGCGCCCGGCGATCGGCTGGGCGCGCTGCTCGTCTCGATCGATCTCGCCATTCTCGGCAGCGACGAGGCCAGCTACGACGCCTATGCCGATGCGATCCGGCGCGAATATGCTGATGTGCCGGACGACGCCTACCGCGCCGGGCGCGCGGCGGTGCTGGAGCGCTTCGCAAGCCGCCCCGTGATCTATCCGGATGCGGGCTTTGCCGCCGCGCTCGACCGGAAGGCGCGGAGCAATCTCGCCCGCGAGCTGCGCGGCCTTCGATCCTAAGCGGATCAGCTCAGGCGTTTTTGAACGGCCGCATCAGCGCGGCAATGCAGCCTGCGCAGCATCGCATGAGCGAATGTGGCTTGTGTTTTGCCGTCGCGCGACATGCAATGAGATGACACGCGCGTCGCCATGGCGTGCTCTCATTTTCCGGAACTCCGTCATGCCGATCATCAACCGCGCCGCCGAGCTCGCCGAAGACGCCAAGATCTGGCGCCGCGACTTCCACCAGCATCCCGAACTGCTCTACGAGGTGCATCGGACGGCCGCGCGCGTTGCCGAGCTGTTGAGGTCGTTCGGCGTCGATGAGGTCGTCGCCGGTATCGGCAGGACCGGCGTGGTCGGCGTCATCCGCGGGCGCGAGCCGTCGCAGCGTGTCATCGGCCTGCGCGCCGACATGGATGCGCTGCCGCTGCAGGAGGTCGGCGACCTCCCGCACAAGTCCACCATTCCGGGCCGGATGCACGCCTGCGGCCATGACGGCCACACCGCGATGCTGCTGGGCGCGGCGCGCTATCTCGCCGAGACGCGCAACTTC
Source organism: Bradyrhizobium sp. SZCCHNR1015 (assembly GCF_032489875.1). Lineage (NCBI taxonomy): Bacteria > Pseudomonadati > Pseudomonadota > Alphaproteobacteria > Hyphomicrobiales > Nitrobacteraceae > Bradyrhizobium > Bradyrhizobium sp. SZCCHNR1015. The sequence continues at coordinate 108,456 of NZ_JAUEYW010000005.1, read as the reverse complement.
GCCGGCACCGCCATCGTCATCTTTCAGCCGGCCGAGGAGGGCGGGGCCGGTGGCCGTGCGATGGTCGAGGACGGCCTGATGGAGCGCTTCGGCATCGAGGAGGTCTATGGCCTGCACAACGCGCCGGGTCTTCCGCTCGGGACCGTCGCGACGCGCACCGGCGCGGTGATGGCCGCCGCCGACACCTTCGAGGTGCGCCTGAAAGGCCTCGGCGGCCATGCCGCGCGGCCGAACAAATGCGTCGATCCGATCATCGCCGCCGCGCAGATCGTGACCGCGCTGCAGACGATCGTGGCGCGCAACGTCGATCCGGTCGAGAGCGCGGTGTTGTCGATCACGCGCTTCCACGCGGGGACGACTGCCGACAACATCATTCCGCAGACCGCGATCATCGGCGGCACCGTGCGCACGCTCGACGAGGACATCCGCCGTTTGATGGACGAGCGCTTCAAGGGCCTCGTGACGGCGCTCGCGAGCGGCATGGGCGTCGAGGCGGAGATCGATTACGAATGGGGGTATCCGGTCGTCATCAACCATGCGGAGCAGACCGCGTTCGCCGCCGACGTGGCGCGCAGCGTCGTCGGGCCGGATCAGGTCATCACCGACATGCCGCCCCGGCTCGGCGGCGAGGACTTCGCCTACATGCTGCAGGCTCGGCCCGGCGCGTTCGTCTTCATGGGCATCGGCGATGGCGCCGGCGTGCATCACCCCGAATATGATTTCAACGATGACGTGATCCCGCACGGCATCAGCTATTGGGCCAAGCTCGTCGAGACCGCGATGCCGGCGGGCTGAACCGCCGCAACCGATCTCTCAGATCGCGGCGGCGGCGTCCTCGGTGCGGTGGTCGCTCTTGAAATAATCGATCATGACCTTGGCGATCGCCATCAGCGGCAGCGCCAGGGTCAGGCCCCAGACGCCGAACACGATGCCGAGCAGGATCTGGAACGCGAACAGCGTGGCCGGCGGGATGTCCAGCGCCTGGCGCTGGATCAGCGGCGTCAGCACATAGCTCTCCATCGCGTGCACGCCGAGGAACAGCACGAAGGCGCTGACCGCAGCGACCCAGCCGGAGGCAAGGCTCGCCAGCACCACGATGACGCCGGCGATGATCGCGCCGACGGTTGGAATGAACGCCAGCAGGCCGGCCTGGATGCCCAGGATGAACGAGCTCTGCACGCCGATGATGGCAAGGCCGATCCAGGTGACCAGGAAGACCGCGAACATCGTCGTGATCTGGGCGATCAGCCAGCGCTCCAGCGTGTAGCTGATGCGGTCGACGATCACGGTGGCCTGGTCGCGGTACTTCGCCGGCGCCAGGAACAGCAATCCGCTGCGGTAGACCGCCGGCTGGGCCGCGAAGGCCAATCCTAAGAACAGCACGATGAAGAAGTTGCCGACGGCGCTGACGGTGCCGAGCAGCAGCTTGAAGGTCTGGCTGACGATGGCGCCGCCGGAGGAGGCCAGCGCGCTCGGCGAGGGCAGGCCGCCCGGCAGGCCATGGGACGGCGTCTGGGTCGGTGTGGTCGAGCCGCCATCAGGTGCGGCAGTGGCCGTGTTCGCAGCGTTGAAGTCGAAGAAGCTGGTGTCGATGCCGTTGCGGTCGAGGAAGCCCTTGATGTTGCCGAGCTGCGACTTGATCGTATCGCTCAGCACCTTGGCCTGCTCCGCGATGGTGGTGCCGCCCAGGAAGACGATGCCGACGAGCACGGCCGCGAGCGCCACGCAGACGATGACGAGCCGCGCCGGGTGCGGCCAGGGCAGCACGCGGCCGAGCAGGCTGGTCATCGCATTGAGCGCGACACCGAGCAGCATGCCGGAGAACAGCAGGAACAGCGCCGCAGCGTAATACCAGCTGAAGGCGAGCGCGGCCATGAACAGGATCACCCCGATGCCGCCCACGGCGATGGCCCAGGCCAGGTCGCTGCGGGCCTGGAGGCGCGGGTCGGCGGGGGCGGTCATGGGGCGTCCTCTGTGCTGATCGGCCCCACACATTGGCGAAAACGGCTGGCGGATCAAGCGCAGGCTTGGGATCGGGGTGCGGCGGGGCGCTTGCGGGGTTGTCCGGAATTGGCATTGGCGACCCGCGCCGCCATATGTTGATCCGGCTTTGCGACACAGGCATGATTTGTCGAGGCATGATCTGTGCCTCCGGGCTCATTGGAGATCGAGCCTGGGCTCCCAGGGAGAGAAACGAGGGCCATGAAGCGTCCGGTCGTCGGCGTGATCGGCAACAGCCATCGCGTCGAGAACAGGTTCACCGTACAGATGGTGGGCGAACGCAACCTGAGCGCCGTGGCCGAGGTCGCAGGCGCGCTGCCGCTGATGTTTGCCGGCGTTCCCGAGATCACCGACATCGCCGCGCTGCTCGATGTCGTCGATGGCGTGGTCCTGACCGGCGCCCGTGCCAACGTGCACCCGACCCGCTTCAACACCGAGCCCAGTCTCAAGCACGAGCCCTACGACATCCATCGCGACGAGGTCGCCCTGCAGTTGACGGAGGCTTGCGTCTCCCGAGGCATCCCGCTGTTCGGCATCTGCCGCGGCCTCCAGGAGATGAACGTCGCCTTCGGCGGCTCGCTGCATCCGGAGATCCGCGAGATTCCCGGCCGCATGAACCATCGCATGCCCCGGCTGGAGAATGGCGAGATCCATCCCGATCCGACCGTCATCTTCGCCGACCGCCACGAGGTGCGGCTGACCCCGGGCGGCGCCTTCGCCGGCATCCTCGGCTGCGAGAGCATCAAGGTGAATTCGCTGCACGGCCAGGGCATCCTCGAGCCGGGCGACCGCGTCGTCATCGAGGGCATCGCCGAGGACGGCACCATCGAGGCGATCCGTATCGCCGACGCGCCGAGCTTCGCATTGGGCGTGCAATGGCACGCCGAATACGATCCGCAGAAGAACCCGATCAACCGCAAGCTGTTCGAGGCGTTCGGGGATGCCGTGAGGAAGCGGCGGCAGTCGTCGTGACGTCGGCCTGAACCCGAGATGCGGCGAAACAGACCTAACGATGCCGGCCGCGTTGTTTCGCAGTCTCACAAGGGTTCATTGATGCGCCATGTCTTGACCACCGTCCTTGCGCTGGCTGTTGCCAGTCCTGCTTCTGCTCAGACCGCGCCGCCGACCGAAGGGCCGATCACCTGCGCGCTGCCCGCGGCCGCGACCGACACGGCGAAGAGCCTGAAGCAGCGCTATGGCAGTGAAGCCGTGATCGAGGATCTGCCGGGGGCGGAAGGGGAGACCTACAAGGGCCTCGTGCTGTTTCCCCGCGCGATGGACCGCCGCATCGAAGTCGCCTTCATCGAAGACAAGACCGCCACGGTGTCCGGACTGACCCTTCGCGACACCGCCAAGACCAGCCGCTGGACCGTGGCCGGCATTTCGATCGGCGCGAGCCTCGCTGCGGTCCAGAAGGCCAACGGCAAGCCTTTCGTCGTCGCGGGCTTCGGCTGGGACTATGGCGGCTATGTCACCGACTTCAAGAACGGCGCCCTCGGGCGCATGCTGCCGGGCGGCTGCTCGGTGACCGTGCGGTTCGGCACCGAGAAGGATACGCCGCGGGCGCTCTCCGGCGATGGCGTGAAGGTGTCGTCCGACAATCCGGCGCTGCTGAAGCTCGCGCCCGTGGTGACCGAGATCGGAGTCAATTTCGCTGCGAAGTAATCGGAGTCATCCCTCGGCGCCGGCTGAGACCGGTGATCGTCACCACCATTGATCGATCACAATGAGTGTCTGCCTCCGCTCGGCGGAAACCCGTACAGCCGCTGGGCGTTATCGGCGAGGACGCGGTTGCGGGCGGCGGCATCGGGCACCCAGTCGGCCAAGAGGTCGAGCAGCTCGCCGACGTTCATCATGTGGCCGCGGTGCGCGACGTGCGGCCAGTCGGAGCCCCAGACGCAGCGGTCGGGGGCGGCCGCGTGGAGGCGGCGGACGAAGGGGACCGTGTCGGCATAGGGCGGTCCGGCGACCGTGTTGCGGTAGGCGCCGGACAGCTTGACCCAGGCGCCGTCGCGCACCAGCGAGACCAGCGTCTGGAAGCCGGGATCGGCTGTCCCACGCGACACCGGGAAGTGGCCCCAGTGATCGATCACGATCGGCACCGCGAGCCCTTCCAGCCGCGGCGCCAGGGCCGGCAGGTCGGCGGCGTCGATCAGGAACTGCAGGTGCCAGCCGAGCTCGCGGGCAAGTGCTGCGTAGTCGTGCAGCTGATCGAAGCCGATGCCGCCGCCATAGAGAACATTGAGGCGCAAACCGACCACGCCGGCCTGCTGCAACGCCGCCAGCTCGCGGTCCGGCAGGCCGAGCGGGATCACCGCGATGCCGCGCAGCCGCTCGCGGTTGGCGCCCAGCGTCTCGACCATCAGGCTGTTGTCGGTGCCGTGGACGCTGACCTGGACCAGCACGCCATAGGTCATGCCGGTGGCATCGAGCATCGCCAGATAGGATGCCGCGGTGGCCTCCGGCGGCGTGTAGCTGCGCGCGGCCACGAAGGGATGGCGCGGCGGCAGCCCGATGACATGGGCGTGGGTGTCGACCGCGCCTGGCGGCACGATGAAGCGGGAGGCCCTGCGCGGATGCGGATCGGGCCCCGCGCAGGCGGGAGCCCGATCGGCGTCGGGTGCGATCTCACGCATCGGCGTGCAGCACCTTGCCGCGCGTCTCCGGCAGCGCATAGGCGGCGACGAAGAACAGCGCATAGGCGAACAGAGCGAACAGGCAGATCGCGGTGGCGAGCGAGGTCATCTGCGACAGGTAGCCGACCAGGAACGGAAACAGCGCGCCGATGCCGCGGCCGAAATTGTAGCAGAAGCCCTGGCCGGAGCCGCGCAAGCGCGTGGGATAGAGCTCGGTCAGGAACGCGCCCATGCCGGAGAAATAGCCCGAGGCGAAGAAGCCGAGCGGAAAGCCGAGCAGCCACAGCAGCTCGTTCGACAGCGGCAGCTGGGTGTAGGCGGCGACCACGACCATGGCGCCGAGCGAGAACACCAGGAACAGGTTGCGCCGGCCGAAACGATCCGCATACCAGGCGCCGACCAGATAGCCGATGAACGAGCCGATGATGAGCGCGGCGAGATAGCCGGTCGAGCTCACGATCGAGAGCTTGCGCTCGGTGGTGAGAAAGCGCGGCACCCAGAAGGTGATCGCGTAGTAGCCGCCCTGGCAGCCGGTCGCCACCAGCGAGGCGAGAATGGTGGTCTTCAGGATCGGCCCCTGGAAGATCTCCAGGATCGACGGGCGGTCGCCGGCGGCGGCGACCTTGGCGCGTGCGGCGGCCGCGACCTCCGGCTCCTTCACAAAGGCGCGCAGATACAGCACCAGCAGCGCCGGCAAGGCCCCGATCGCGAACATCCACCGCCACGCCTGATCGGCCGGCAGCAGCGAGAACAAGGCGGCTTGCGCCAGCACCGCGAGGCCCCAGCCGACGGCCCAGCCGGACTGCACGCTGCCGACGGCGCGGCCGCGATACTGGGCGCGAATGGTCTCGCCCATCAGCACCGCGCCGGCCGCCCATTCACCGCCGAAGCCGAGTCCGAGCAGGGCTCGCAGCACCAGCAATTGCTCGAAGTTCTGCGCGAACGCGCACAGCAGCGAGAACAGCGAGAACCAGATGATGGTGAACTGCAGCGTCCGGACGCGGCCGATGCGGTCGGCGAGATAGCCCGCCGCCCAGCCGCCGAAGGCCGAGGCGAGCAGCGTCACCGTGCCGGCGAGGCCCGCGGTGCCGGCGTCAACCTTCCACAGCGCGATGATCGTGCCGATCACCAGCGGGTAGATCATGAAGTCCATGCCGTCGAGCGCCCAGCCCGTGGCGCAGGCCCAGAAGGTGCGCCGTTCGGCCGTGGTCATGCCATTGTAGAAGCCGGTGAGGCTCGTATCCTCGATCGGCACCACCGTGTCTGCAGCTGTCGACATCCTCGCCTCCCATGCGCCGCTCTTGTTGAACGGTCGATCCGCGGCAGAGTTCGCTGAAAGATCCGGCGGTGTCTGTCAGAAAATCGTCAGGATCGGCGCTGCTGCGTGCAGCCTTGTCAGGAAATCACCGGCCGCCGCGCTGCATGCGGCGATAGCGGGCCGGACTCTCGCCGGTCACCGCCCGGAACGCGGCGCCGAAATGCGATTGCGAGGAGAAGCCGAGCGACAGCGCGATCTCGACGATCGGCAGATCGGAGGTCGAAAGCAGCCGGCGTGCGGCCAGCACGCGCTGCTCGACGACGAACCGATGCGGTGTCGTTCCGGTCGCCTGCTTGAAGCTGCGGAGGAAGGAGGACGGGCTCATCCCCGCCACCTCCGCCATCGCTGCCAGCGTGACCGGGGCGCCGGGATCGGCGCGCACGAACTCCGCGATGCGCGCCCGCACCCGGTCGTCCAGCGGCGGCGCCTGCTCCGGTCCGGTCGGGCGCTGCGTCGCGTAGCGGTCCGAGACGTGCAGCGCCAGCGTGTAGGCGAACTGCTCGGCGAGCAGTCGGCTCGGCCTGCCGCCATCGCCGCAGCTCTCGACCAGCCGCTTCGCCGCGGCTTCCAGCATCGGATCCTCGGTGTCCCAGGCCTGGTGCGTCAGCGTGACCGGCGCCGCGCAGCCGCGGGAGGCCGCGACCTCCTTCAGCAGGGCATCGCCGAGATACAGAATGAGCAGCGGGCCCGAGCGGACCTCCGGCACGGCATCGACCACCACGCTGCAGCCGGGCTGGCCGATCCGGAAACGCCCGGCGCTGACCGGCGCATCGCGCCGCACCTTGCCATCCTCGATCAGGACGTGACGCCGGACGTCATATAGCGTGATCGCCACCGTCGGGACCGGCAGCTCGCCATACTCGTAAAGATGCGGCCCGGTGACCTCGCTGACAGCCGCGGCAAACCCGGCCGTCGACCACAGGTCGATCAGCGCCGATTGCCGGCGTCCGGTGACGCGCTCGGCATGACGAAGGGGATTGAGCTGCATGGGGAGGGACGTCTGGCTGAATGGCTGATGTAGATTTTAGCGTTGTCTTGCCGGGCTGGCGACCTCCGGGCAGGCAGGGCGCGGCGTTCTCCAGCGTCGCGGGTCGACGTCGCCTCAAGGCCGCCTGATTATCGGCAAATATTATCCGGGTGATATTTGCTGTGCAGCGGTGGTAGCGTCGCACAGGAGTGAGGAGACGCCGTGCGCAATTCCATCGTTCTCTTGATGCTGCTTGCCGCGCCGGTATCGGCGCAGACGGCGCCTCCGGCCGACGGGCCGATCACCTGCACCTCCCCGGTGTCGGTCGGCGATTCCGCCAAGAGTCTGATGCAGCGCTATGGCGGGGAGGCGGTGGTCGCGGAGGATCTCTACACTGGCGTGGAGGACATCACGTATCGAGGCGTGGCCCTGTTGCCGCAATCTCCGGACTGGCGCATCGACGTGTTCTTCGCGGATGATGCGATGACCCGCGTTGCACGATTGACGGTGCGAGATGCCAAGACCAGTCACTGGAACGTGGCTGGGGTGACGATCGGTTCGACATTGGCACAGGTTCAGAAGATCAACGGCAAGCCCTTTCTCGTCACCGGGATCGACTCGGATTTCAGCGGTTTCGTCATCAACTGGAAGGGCGGCGTGCTAGGTCGTCCGCTGGCGGGCGGATGCGAAATCGTGGTGCGCTTCGGGCAGGGCAAGGACGTCAGAGGCGCGCCCGATGGCGATCCGGTTGCATCCGACAACGCCACGATGCGTAAATGGGGACCGGTGGTCGAGCAGATCGAGGTTCGCTTCCCCGAGAAATAGCAGCTGCTGCGTTAACGAGCGGGCCTCATGGTTCGAGACGGCGCGCATCTGCCAACAGCGCTTTCACCGGATGACCTGCGCGCGCCTCCTCACCATGAGGAGATGCATCTGACACCACGCGAGATCTCCCACCTTGCGTCTTCTGCGCGAGCTCCATCTCCTTATCCTGAGGAGCTTGGCGAAGCCAAGCGTCTCGAAGGACGAGGCCCGTGATCTTTTTTCAACAAACAACGCGCCATTTAACAAAAAGGCGCCCCGCGAGGGGGCGCCTTCGTGATCCGCCGATCGTGTCGGGCGATCAGCCCGAGTAGTACATGTCGAACTCGACCGGGTGCGGGGTCATTTCGAAGCGCTCGACTTCGGTCATCTTCAGCGCGATGTAGCTGTCGATGAAGTCGTCGTCGAACACGCCGCCGGCCTTCAGGAAGGCGCGGTCCTTGTCGAGGTTCTCGAGCGCCTCGCGGAGCGAGCCGCAGACGGTCGGGATCTGCTTCAGCTCTTCCTTCGGCAGGTCGTAGAGGTCCTTGTCCATCGCCGGGCCCGGATCGAGCTTGTTCTTCACGCCGTCGAGGCCGGCCATCAGCATCGCGGCGAAGCCGAGATAGGGGTTGGCGAGCGGATCGGGGAAGCGGACCTCGACGCGCTTGGCCTTCGGCGAGGAGGTGTAGGGGATGCGGCACGAGGCCGAGCGGTTGCGCGCGGAGTAGGCGAGCAGCACCGGCGCCTCATAGCCCGGGACCAGACGCTTGTAGGAGTTGGTCGACGGGTTGGTGAAGGCGTTGATCGCCTTGGCGTGCTTGATGATGCCGGCGATGTAGGACAGGCAGGTCTCCGACAGGTCGGAATACTTGTTGCCTGCGAACACCGGCTTGCCGTCCTTCCAGATCGACTGGTGGACGTGCATGCCCGAGCCGTTGTCACCATAGACCGGCTTCGGCATGAAGGTGGCGGTCTTGCCGTAGATGTGCGCGACCTGGTGGATGCAGTACTTGTAGATCTGCATCTGGTCGGCCATCAGGGTCAGCGTGTCGAACTTCATGCCGAGCTCGTGCTGGGCGGAAGCGACCTCGTGATGGTGCTTCTCGACCTTGACGCCCATGCGCGCCATCGCGCCGAGCATCTCCGAGCGCATGTCCTGCACCGAGTCCTGCGGCGGCACCGGGAAATAGCCGGCCTTGGTGCGGATGCGATGGCCGAGATTGCCGCCCTCATACTCGGTGTCCGAGTTGATCGGCAGCTCGGAGGAGTCGAGGCGGAAGCCGGTGTTGTAGGGCGAGGAGCTGTAGCGGACGTCGTCGAACACGAAGAACTCGGCTTCGGGACCGACGAACACGCTGTCGCCCACGCCCATCGACTTCACCATCGCCTCGGCCTTCTTGGCGATGCCGCGCGGGTCGCGATTGTACGGCTCGCCGGTGGTCGGCTCGAGCACGTCGCAGGTGATGATCATGGTGGTTTCGGCGAAGAACGGATCGATCGTCGCGGTCACCGGGTCGGGCATCAGGCACATGTCGGATTCATTGATCGCCTTCCAGCCGGCGATCGAGGAGCCGTCGAACATGGTGCCTTCGGCAAAAATGTCTTCGTCGATCATGCTGACGTCGAAGGTGACGTGCTGCCACTTGCCCCGCGGGTCGGTGAAGCGGAGGTCGACATATTTGACGTCGTTGTCCTTGATTGCTTTCAAGACGTCCTTGGCGGTCTTCATGAATACCCCTCTTGGCTTATAACGTCACGGCCCGGCGCGGGACGGCGTCCGCGGGTCATGCTCCATTAGCCTCGCGCGGGGACCAAGACAATATCGGAAACGCCAAAACGGCCGCGTGCAAGCGCCTCGCAGAGGACGCCTGAGCTGCCGTGAGGGCTGCTGGCGCAGCAAACGTTCTGTGCAGGGCCCGGAGCGGACGGTCCGTTCCAGGCCCCGGGTCAGGCTAGATCGCGTCCAGACCGGATTCGCCGGTTCGGATGCGGATCGCTTCCTCGATGTTGGACACGAAGATCTTGCCGTCGCCGATGCGGCCGGTCTGGGCGGCGCGGCGGATCGCCTCGATCGCACGCTCGACCAGGTCGTCGCCGATCACGATCTCGATCTTCACCTTGGGCAGGAAATCGACGATGTATTCGGCGCCCCGGTACAGCTCGGCATGACCCTTCTGCCGGCCAAAACCCTTGGCTTCGGTGACGGTGATGCCCTGAAGTCCCACTTCCTGAAGCGCCTCCTTCACCTCGTCGAGCTTGAACGGCTTGATGATGGCTTCGATCTTCTTCACTGAGCGCCTCCCGGGCATTCCGCTAAAAACAACAGGTGGGTCATCGTCAGGCTGCGCCCACGCGCAGGTCGTTCGATCATTTCGCTACCGGGCCCGACACTCTCCGGCGGAGGCCCGGTGATTGACTGCCCGACTTGCCCCGTGCCGAAGTGGCTCCACAAAAGCAGGGTCTATGCCAAGTCGTTAACGGGCCCAAATAGGGCCGATAATCAGGCATTTCACGAGCGCCCTGACGATTCCCTCAAGGAACGTCTAGAATACCGGAGCCTTGAGATTAGGCAAACAGATCAAACGTTGTGCAGACGTCGACGATCCAGACGCGCGCTGTCCGAAATGCCCAGGGAAAAGGCGACATGCCGGGTTTCGTCGCGTCTTGCCAGACGCGCAGCGCCCTTGGAAGTTGCGGGCCGGCGCGGCAATAGGAAGCGCGGGATTCGCGCGCGCCGGCTCCTCGGGACGGGGCGCCGACGCCCGCTGAGACGCGATGGGGACGATATCACGCAGCCGGCGCTAGACGGCGGCTGGGGACGAGAGCGGCGATGGAAATCTTGACCACGAGCGAAATGGAGCGCGCCGACCGGCTGACGATCGCAGCCGGCACGCCGGGCTTTTCGCTGATGCTGAGCGCCGGCCAGGCAGTGGCCGAGGCGGCCATGGACCTGGTCGAGACCGGGCCGATCGTGGTGGTCTGCGGGCCGGGCAACAATGGCGGCGACGGCTTCGTTGCCGCGGCCGAACTCGCCGCGCAGGGCAGGGACGTCTCGGTCATCCTGATGTGCGAGCGCGACGCGTTGCACGGCGACGCGGCCTCCGCCGCCAAGGGCTGGAAGTTTCCGGTGCTGCCGTTCACGCCGCAGGCGATCGGCAGGCCGGCGCTGATCATCGACGCGCTGTTCGGCGCCGGCCTCAGCCGGCCCGTCACCGGCGAGCCTCATGACGTCATCGCAGCGATCAACGGCAATGGCGCGCCGGTGCTCGCGGTCGACCTGCCGAGCGGCATCAACGGCACCACGGGCGCGGTGATGGGCATCGCAGTCCGCGCCACCGAGACGGTGACCTTCTTCCGCAAGAAGCCGGCGCATCTGCTGCTGCCGGGCCGCCAGCATTGCGGGCGCGTCCGGCTCGCCGACATCGGCATCGCTCCCCAGGTGCTCGCGGAGATCAGGCCGCAGGCCTTCGAGAACGATCCCGAGCTGTGGCAGGGCCATTTTCCGGTGCCACGCATCGACGGCCACAAATACGCCCGCGGGCACGTGCTGGCGATGTCCGGCGACGTCACCGCCACGGGCGCGGCGCGGATGGCCGCGCGGGCCGCGTTGCGGGCCGGCGCCGGCCTCGTCACGCTGGCCTCGCCGCGCGATGCGCTGGCGGTCAATGCCGCGGCGCTGACGGCGGTGATGGTGCGCGCCGCCGACACCGCGATCGCGTTCGGCGAATTGCTCGGCGACAAGCGCTACAACACCTGCATCATCGGGCCCGGCACCGGCGTCAGCGAGCGCACGCGCGACCTCGTCTACACCGCGCTCACGGCGCAGCGTCACCTCGTGCTCGATGCCGACGCGTTGACGAGCTTCGCCGATGCGCCGGAGCGGCTGTTCGAGCAGCTCAGGGCGATGGCCGAGGCGCAGATCGTGCTGACGCCGCACGAGGGCGAATTCCCCCGGCTGTTCTCCGATCTCAGCAACAAGCATCCCGGCCGCTCCAAGCTGGAGCGCGTCCGCGCGGCAGCGGTGCGCTGCGGCGCCGTGGTGCTGTTGAAGGGCGCCGACACGACGGTGGCCGCGCCCGACGGCCGCGCCGCAATCGCCGCCAACGCACCGCCCTGGCTCGCCACCGCCGGCGCCGGCGACGTGCTCGCCGGCATCATCGCCGGCATGCTGGCGCAGGGTGTGCCGGCGTTCGAGGCCGCCTGCATCGGCGTCTGGATGCATGGCGAGGCGGGCAACGAGGCGGGGCCGGGGCTGATTGCCGAGGACCTGACGGAGACGCTGCCCGCGGTGTTCCGGCGGCTCTATGACCGGTTCGGGATCGAGTATTGAGCAGGGCGAGCCGTCGCCCGGCAGACACTGTCATGCCCGCCACCGGGTCTCGCCTTTGGCGAGCCCGATGACAGGCTCCAGCGGGCATCCAGTACGCCGCGGCCCATCGAGTCAATCACGGCCGACTCGGCGTACGGGTTCGCTCGGTCAACCCGGGCTATGACAGTTGTGGTTGCGGTGACGTCGGACCGTCTAGCTAACGCTGGTCGGCTCACGTGACCTGATACTTCGCCACCGCGCTCTCGTTCCACGCGAGCCCGAGGCCCGGGCCCTTCGCCGTCACCTTGCCGTCAATCACCTGCAGCGGCTCGGCGAGAATTGCGCCGGCGAAGTCCAGCACCTCCAGCCAGTGTGCCGTCGGCGTCACCGCCAGGACATGCGCGCTCGCCTCGGGCAGGATGTGGCTCGACATCGGGATCGAGGCGGCATCGGCCTGACCTGCGACGTTGAGCCAGCCGGTGATGCCGCCGACCTTCATCAGGTCGGGCATGATGAAGTCGGACGCGCCGGCCGCGATTGCCTCGGCAAAGCCGCGCGGAAACCACCAGTTCTCGCCGGCCTGGATCGGGATCTCCGACCGCTCGCGCACCCGGGCATGGCCGGAGAGATTCTCCTGCGGCACCGGCTCCTCGATCCAGGTCAGGTCGTAGTCCGCAAGGCGCGTGAGTCTGCGCGTGGCTTCCGGGGGATCGAGCGACTGGTTGAAGTCGAGCATCAGCGCCATGTCCGGGCCGAGCAGGGCGCGCAGGCCCTTGATCATCGCTTCGTCGGTCGCGAGATCGCCATGACCGCCCTTGGTCTTGATGGCGCGGAAGCCGTGCTCGTCGCGCGCGGCGCGTAAGATGCGCTCGTCGTCCTTCGCATCGAGCACGCCATAGCTGTCATAGGCCGGAATCGGCCGCGCCGTGCCGCCGAGCAGCTCGACGACGGGCTTGCCGGCGAGCTGACCGAGCGCGTCCCAGAACGCCATGTCGAGGCCCGAGACGGCCATGCCGACGAGGCCCTGCCAGCCGAGCAGGCGGAATTTGGCGTCCATGAGTTTCTTCAGGTCGAACGGGACCAGGGCCTGGCCATTTAGCTCGCGGCCGATCTCCTCGACCAGATGCAGTAGCGGTTTCAACGCGATCCTGGTGTAAGCGAACAGGTAGGAGTGGCCGGTAACCCCCTGATCGGTGGCGACGTTGATCAGCACCAGCGGTCCGGAGTCGATGATGCCGAACGCGTTGCGCAAGGGGCGCTTCATGGGCGTGATCACGGCGCGCGCCGTGACCCCGGTGATGGCAGCGATGGTCATGGGGACTGTTCCCTCAGGTTCGTTTCCTCACCGGATCTCATACCATCGCAGCAGGCGCGGCGCTGCCCAGCTGGTCGCCATGCTCTCGACCAGGAACCGGCCGGACTGCTCGGCAAGGAACGCAATGCGCTGGGTCTGGCCGGCCTCCAGTGCCAGCGTGTCGAGCCAATAGGGCTTCCAGCCGTCGTCGAGCTGGTCGAGCAGCCGGAACGGCTGGCCGTGCAAATGGACCACACGGGAGGCGGCGGTCTTGTTGGTAAGAGCCAGCACGACCACCCGGCCGGCCTTCGCCTGCAAGGCGGGTTCGGCGGTGGCGCTGAACTGGGCGGGTGGTCGCCACTCGGCGCCGTCGAGCGCGAGTTCGGCCCGAACGGCCGTCTTGAGGTCCAGTCTGTCCGGCAAACCGTTCGACGGCAAAGCCTGCGCCGGCGGCAGTGGGGCGGCACGGAGCGGCGGCTCGCTGGACGCCATCAGCCGGGCGAGGGGACGCGGATTGCTGCCGTCGTGCAGCAGCACGGCCAGCGCCGTCCTGGCCGCGGGCATGTCGATGAAGACGTCGGTCCGGCCGCCGGGCGGCAGCACTACCGCGCCGTTTCGCGCCAGGAAAGGCTCGGCCGGCTGGCCGTCGATGGCCATCACGCGGACGGCGTCGAGGTCGGCGATTTTGATCGCGATCACAGCGCGTTGACAGCCATTGATGAACCGCAGCCTGACCCGCGCATGGGTCCGCAGCGCGATCTCGGGCTGGGTCTGCCCATTGACGGTGTAGAGGAGCTCGGCGTCCGTCGCCTCGGTTCCCGGCGCAACCGCGGTGCCGTCGGCCTTGAGCCTGAAGTCCTCGATCAGGAAAACCTCGTCGCGGTCGACAGTTACCGTCGCGGCCTCATCGACGATGACAGGCAGCGGGCGGATCGCCACGACGTCGGCCAGCAGCCGCAGGTCGAGCAGGCCGGTCCCGGCCCGCGACGCCAGGGCTGGAATGGTGGCCCGGCCGCCGGGGCCGATCTCCGCCTGCGCCAGCAGCGGGGCGGGCAAAGCGAGGCCGCGGCTGGACAGCGCGGCGGGGATCGTAAGGCCATTCGAAAGGTCGAGATCCAGCGCCGTGCCGCGGGCAAGCCGGACCACCGGGGCCGGTGCTGCCAGCCGCCAGAGGGGGCTGGCCGCGCGTCCCTGGGCCAGCACGAGAGATTCGCCGCGAGCGTTCAACGAAACCGAGATTCGGCGAGCGGCCCGCGCCGGGCGGGCAAACGAGGCCGCGCCGGCTGCCGCGAGGCCGCCGAGCAGGGCGCGGCGGCTGAGCCCCTCCGACGATTCCGTCATGCGACAAAACATCGTGCAATGAGGGGGATGCGGATCATGCTGTTTTCCCTTATCTGTGCGTTCGACACGGTCGATCGGCCTGCCGGTGGTGCTTTCGACAGCCCATTTTTTTGCTGCGGACGGTTTCGTGCGTGGTATAAGCCGCGCCGCCCGCGGCACCGCGGCCGGGCTATCGATGCAGTTCACGCGGGCGTGGCGGAACTGGTAGACGCGCTGGATTTAGGTTCCAGTGACGAAAGTTGTGGGGGTTCGAGTCCCTCCGCCCGCACCAAGCGCTTCTCCGGCGTTTGCCCCTAGTTTTACCGGCGAACCCGTTCTCTCGCACAGAGAAGCGGGGCCGCCGATCCCACCGACGCAAGGCCCTTTGCCGCGCGTCGTCCACAATTGAGTCAGATGTGTCCGGATCGCAAGGGTTCGGACCGAAGCGGAAGAAGATTGACGCCATGCAGGTCACAGAAACCTTGTCGGAAGGCTTGAAGCACGAGTTCCAGATCAGCGTTCCGGCGGCGGATCTCGACGCCAAGGCGGATGCCAAGCTGGTCGATCTCAAGGACAAGGTCCGCATCAACGGCTTCCGCCCCGGCAAGGTGCCGGTCGCGCATCTGAAGAAGATCTACGGCAAGTCGGTCATGGCCGAGACCATCGACCAGACCATCCGCGACACCAACACGCAGATCTTCACCGAGCGCGGCTTCCGCTTGGCCACCGAGCCCAAGGTGACGATGCCGACCGAGGAAGCCGAGGTCGAGAAGATCCTCGCTGGCGAGTCCGACCTGACCTACACCGTGGCCGTCGAGGTCGTGCCGGCGATCGCGCTCGCCGACTTCAAGACCTTCTCGGTCGAAAAGCCGGTGGCCGACATCACCGACGCCGACGTCGACGAGGCGATCAAGCGCCTGGCCGATGCCAACCGTAGCTACGCCGCCAAGGCCGATGGCGCGAAGGCCGAGAACGGCGACCGCGTGAAGATCAACTTCAAGGGCACGATCGACGGCGTCGCCTTCGAGGGCGGCACCGGCGAGGGCATCGACGTCGTCATCGGCTCCAACACCTTCATCCCCGGTTTCGAGGACCAACTGGTCGGCATCGGCGTCGGCGAGACCCGTACGCTCAAGGTCACGTTCCCGACCAACTACCTGAACAACGAGCTCGCCGGTAAGGCCGCGGAGTTCGAGACCACGGCGACCGCGATCGAGGCGCCGGAAGACAAGGTGGTGGACGACGAGTTCGCCAAGACGCTCGGCCTGGAATCGCTCGACAAGCTGAAGCAGCTGATGCGCGATCGTCTCGCCGGCGAGTTCAGCCAGGCGACCCGCCAGCGCGTCAAGCGCGCGCTGCTCGACCGTCTCGACGAGACCCATAAGTTCGATGCGCCGCCGTCGTTGATCGACGAGGAGTTCAACCTGATGTGGAACTCGGTCAAGGCCGAGATGGATTCCAGCGGCAAGACCTTCGCCGACGAGAACACCACCGAGGACAAGGCGAAGGAGGAGTACCGCACCATCGCCGACCGCCGCGTGCGCCTCGGCCTCGTGCTCTCCGAGATCGGCGAGAAGAACAAGATCACCGTGACCGACGACGAGGTCAGCCGCGCCGTGATCGAGCGTGCGCGCTCGATGCCGGGCCGCGAGAAGGAGGTCTGGGACTTCTATCGCAGCAACCCGCAGGCGCTCGCGCAGCTGCGCGCGCCGATCTACGAGGACAAGGTCGTCGACTTCATCCTCGAGCTCGCCAATGTGACCGAGAAGAAGGTCTCCAAGGACGAGCTGTTCAAGGACGACGACAGCGACAAGGCGGCCTGAAAAGGCCGCCCATCGTAGGGTTCGCGACATAAGCGCGTGATTAAGGTTGACCGGCGAAAGCGCCGGTCAACCCGGTTCGGGTGCTGGCCGCCGCCGCGGGAATCAGCTTGAACAGAGCAACGACCTCGCTCGCGGCTGGCCAGGGGCCCGGTCTTGTCACCGGCAAATTGGTCCATATCTGTGGGCTCGGTCTTGAAGTTCTGCATCACGGGACACCTGTCCGTCGCTGCTCGTTGAATGAGCCTCACCTGCGGCGGCCGGTCGTCTCAACTGCTGGTCCAACCCTTGGGTGATTCATGCGCGATCCCGTCGAAACCTATATGAACCTTGTGCCCATGGTGGTCGAACAGACCAACCGCGGTGAGCGCGCCTACGACATCTTCTCGCGCCTCCTGAAGGAGCGCATCATCTTCGTGACCGGTCCGGTCGAGGACGGCATGGCGACCCTGATCGTCGCGCAGCTGCTGTTCCTCGAGGCCGAGAACCCGAAGAAGGAAATCGCGATGTACATCAACTCGCCCGGTGGCGTGGTGACGTCGGGCCTCGCGATCTACGACACGATGCAATTCATCCGTCCGGCGGTGTCGACGCTGTGCACCGGCCAGGCGGCCTCGATGGGCTCGTTGCTGCTCTGTGCCGGCCACAAGGACATGCGCTTCTCGCTGCCGAACTCGCGCATCATGGTGCATCAGCCGTCCGGCGGGTTCCAGGGCCAGGCGACCGATATCATGCTGCACGCCCAGGAGATCCTGAACCTGAAGAAGCGGCTCAACGAGATCTACGTCAAGCACACCGGCCAGCCTTACAAGGCGATCGAGGACGCCCTGGAGCGCGACAAATTCCTCACGGCGGAAGCCGCCCAGGAGTTCGGCCTGATCGACAAGGTTCTCGACAAGCGGCCGGAAGATCCGGCGGCGATGGGCAAGTGAGCCCTCCGTAAACGAGGCGGGGTTCGTTTGACCCGCCTCGGAGCGCACAGCATCACCTTTGTCGGCCCGGGCCGGCAAAGGTACTGAGGTGGGGTCCCAAAAGGGTCGCAACCTTGCCGTGCGGCCGGCAAATAGGCGTGGCAAACACGCAACGCTCCGCTGATTTCGCGTGCTCTTACCGTGTCAAGCCCCAAAATCACGGTAATGTCACGGTCTAGGGTCTGTGCTCCGATTAGCGAATTCTTGATAGTCGGATGACAGCATGATTGGCTAGAGTGTCCAGTTATGGATCGTGGGGGATTCGCGTAGGTCGTGGGCGCACGACAGGTGAAGAACAAGGTGTTAATTTTGGTACGAAATTTGCTCTTTCACCAGTCTGGTCCGGCCCGTGCCGGATCGGAACGAACGAGCGGACAAGAGCGAACCGCGGACGGAGACAGGAATGAGTAAGGTCGGCACGAGCGACTCGAAGAACACGCTATATTGCTCGTTCTGCGGCAAGAGCCAGCACGAAGTCCGCAAACTGATCGCAGGTCCAACCGTCTTCATCTGCGACGAGTGCGTCGAACTCTGCATGGACATCATCCGCGAGGAGAACAAGTCCTCGCTGGTCAAGTCGCGCGACGGGATTCCGACCCCGAAGGAGATCTGCAAGGTCCTGGACGATTACGTCATCGGCCAGAACCACGCGAAAAAGGTGCTCTCGGTCGCCGTCCACAACCACTACAAGCGGCTGAATCACCAGACCAAGCACTCCGACGTCGAGCTCGCGAAGTCGAACATCCTGCTGATCGGTCCGACCGGATCGGGCAAGACGCTGCTCGCGCAGACGCTCGCCCGCATCCTGGACGTGCCGTTCACGATGGCGGATGCGACGACCCTGACCGAGGCCGGCTATGTCGGTGAGGACGTCGAGAACATCATCCTGAAGCTCTTGCAGGCGGCCGACTACAATGTCGAGCGCGCGCAGCGTGGCATTGTCTACATCGACGAGATCGACAAGATCAGTCGCAAGTCGGACAATCCCTCGATCACCCGCGACGTGTCGGGCGAGGGAGTCCAGCAGGCGCTGCTGAAGATCATGGAGGGCACGGTTGCGTCGGTTCCGCCGCAGGGCGGCCGCAAGCATCCGCAGCAGGAGTTCCTGCAGGTCGACACCACCAACATCCTGTTCATCTGCGGTGGTGCGTTCTCCGGTCTCGAGAAGATCATCTCGGCGCGCGGCCGGTCGACCTCGATCGGCTTCGCCGCCCAGGTTCTGGCGCCGGAAGACCGCCGCACCGGCGAGATCTTCCGTCACGTCGAGCCTGAGGATCTCCTGAAGTACGGCCTGATCCCCGAGTTCGTCGGCCGTCTGCCGGTCGTTGCGACGCTCGAGGACCTCGACGAGAACTCGCTCAAGAAGATCCTGACCGAGCCCAAGAACGCGCTGGTGAAGCAGTATCAGAGGCTGTTCGAGATGGAGAACATCGAGCTCACCTTCGCCGACGAGGCGCTGGGCGCGGTGGCGCGCAAGGCCATCGAGCGCAAGACCGGCGCGCGCGGTCTGCGGTCGATCCTCGAGAGCATCCTGCTCGAGACGATGTTCGACCTGCCGGGTCTCGAGGGCGTCGAGGAAGTGGTCATCTCGCGCGAAGTGGTCGAGGGCACCGCCCGTCCGCTCTACATCTACGCCGATCGGTCCGATCGCGCGGTGGAAAGCAGCGCCAGCGCGTGAGGCGCGCTGGTACGAGAGACAGAAGACCTCGATTTATTAGATCGGCGATCGCCGCGGACATCATGTCCGCGGCATCGCAGCGTTTCAGAGTCCCGCCGCGTAAAGCCATTTTTGGCGGGTGTTTACCGATACTTGACACCCCCCGGGTCGATAGCCACCTAATGTCGCGTGGCGATACAAATCTCAATCCCGGGATTCGCCTCAACAACGATCCGAAACAAGCGGGCGATATCGACGCGTCAGTGAAGTCCGGATCAGATCGCACCTTGTGGCGGTTGCGCACGATGGCGGACTGCGTGCAAGGGGGCTAAACAAAAGGAACAGGCCATGACGACCCCCAAACCCCGGCCGACCATCGTTTACGGCGAGAGCCACGCCTATCCGGTTCTGCCGCTCCGCGACATCGTCGTCTTCCCGCACAACATCGTTCCGCTGTTCGTCGGCCGCGAGAAATCCATCCGCGCCCTCGAAGAGGTGATGAAGAACGACGCGCTGGTGATGCTGGCGACGCAGAAGAACGCGTCCGACGACGATCCCGCTCCGGATGCGATCTACGAGACCGGGACGCTCGCCAGCGTGCTGCAACTCCTGAAGCTGCCCGACGGCACCGTGAAGGTGCTGGTCGAAGGCCTGGAGCGCGCGCGCGTCGAGAAGTACACCGATCGCGCCGACTACTACGAAGCCACTGCCGTTGCGCTCGAGGACACCGACGCCAAGTCGGTCGAGGCCGAAGCGCTGGGCCGCTCCGTCGTGTCGGACTTCGAGAGCTATGTGAAGCTGAACAAGAAGATCTCCGCCGAGGTCGTCGGCGTCGTTCAGTCGATCACCGATTTCGGCAAGCTGGCCGACACCGTCGCCTCGCATCTCGCCGTCAAGATCGCCGATCGCCAGGGCATCCTGGAGACGCTGTCCGTCACCACGCGCCTGGAGAAGGTGCTGGGCCTGATGGAGAGCGAGATCTCGGTGCTGCAGGTCGAGAAGCGCATCCGCTCGCGTGTGAAGCGCCAGATGGAGAAGACCCAGCGCGAGTACTACCTGAATGAGCAGATGAAGGCCATTCAGAAGGAGCTGGGCGACGAGGACGGCCGTGACGAGCTCGCCGATCTGGAAGAGCGCATCAACAAGACCAAGCTCTCCAAGGAAGCGCGCGAGAAGGCCCAGCACGAGCTGAAGAAGCTGCGCCAGATGTCGCCGATGTCCGCGGAAGCGACCGTCGTGCGCAACTACCTGGATTGGCTGCTGTCGATCCCGTGGAACAAGAAGTCCAAGGTGAAGAAGGATCTGGAGGCCGCTCAGGCGGTTCTGGATGCGGATCACTATGGGCTGGAGAAGGTCAAGGACCGCATCGTCGAGTACCTGGCGGTGCAGTCGCGCGCCAACAAGCTGACCGGCCCGATCCTGTGCCTGGTCGGACCTCCCGGCGTCGGCAAGACCTCGCTCGGCAAGTCGATCGCGAAGGCCACGGGGCGCGAGTTCGTTCGCGTGTCGCTGGGCGGCGTGCGCGACGAGGCGGAGATCCGCGGTCATCGCCGGACCTATATCGGCTCGATGCCCGGCAAGATCATCCAGTCGATGCGCAAGGCCAAGACCTCGAATCCGCTCTTCCTGCTGGACGAGATCGACAAGATGGGCTCGGACTTCCGGGGTGATCCCTCGTCGGCGCTGCTGGAGGTCTTGGACCCCGAGCAGAACACGACGTTCAACGATCACTATCTGGAGGTCGACTACGACCTGTCGAACGTGATGTTCATCACGACCGCGAATACGCTGAATATTCCCGGACCGCTGATGGACCGCATGGAGATCATCCGCATCGCGGGCTACACCGAGACCGAAAAGCTCGAGATCGCCCGCAAGCACCTGATCCCCAGCGCGATCTCGAAGCACGGCCTGGACTCGAAGGAGTGGTCGATCGACGACGACGCGTTGCTGCTCGTGATCCGGCGCTACACCCGCGAAGCGGGCGTGCGTAATCTGGAGCGTGAGATTTCCACACTGGCCCGCAAGGCCGTGAAGGAGCTCATGATGTCCAAGAAGAAGTCGGTGAAGATCACCGAGAAGACCGTCGAGGAATTCTTGGGTGTTCCGAAGTACCGCTTCGGCGAGATCGAGAGCGACGATCAGGTCGGCATCGTGACGGGCTTGGCCTGGACCGATGTCGGTGGCGAGCTGCTGACGATCGAAGGCGTCATGATGCCCGGCAAGGGCAAGATGACGGTGACGGGCAATCTGCGCGACGTCATGAAGGAGTCGATCTCGGCGGCGGCCTCGTTCGTCCGCTCGCGGGCGATCAACTACGGCATCGAGCCGCCGCTGTTCGACCGGCGTGACATCCACGTCCACGTGCCGGAGGGAGCAACCCCGAAGGACGGACCGTCGGCGGGCGTCGCGATGGCGACGACCATCATCTCGGTGATGACCGGCATCCCGGTCCGTCACGACGTCGCGATGACCGGCGAGATCACCCTGCGTGGTCGTGTGCTGCCGATCGGCGGTCTGAAGGAGAAGCTGTTGGCTGCGGCCCGCGGCGGCATCAAGACGGTGCTGATCCCCGAGGACAACGCCAAGGATCTCACGGAGATTTCCGATGCGATCAAGGGCGGCATGGAGATCATCCCGGTCGCCCGTCTCGACGACGTCGTCGCCCGGGCCCTGGTCCGCAAGCCGGTGCCGATCGTCTGGGAAGAGGACACCAAGGTGCCCGTGAAGGCCGATGGCGACGAAGCCGCTGGCGGCCTGACCGCCCACTGACGACCGAACAGAACAAGGAAACGGCGCCCGAACGGCGCCGTTTTCGTTTGCGGGATCGAGCCACTGACTTCGAGCGTGCGGGGTCTGCCCCACCGTTCCCGCTGCGGCGGTTTCTCGCTGCCGCCGCGTGGTTCCGGCGTTGATTGCGGATCGGGCAGGGGGTAAAGAAGCGCGACGTGAGGGCGGCTAGCTCAGCTGGTTAGAGCATCTCGTTTACACCGAGAGGGTCGGGAGTTCGAATCTCTCGCCGCCTACCACTCGGATCTGCCGGCAGGCGCGCTCGAATTGCGGTGGCTATTGCGGCAGGCGCTGTTTTTCCAGGCTGACCGCGATCCTTTCCAGAAGCGTGTTCGTACGTCTGGTTTCATCGATCTGCTGCTCGTAGAGCTGAACCACCTTCGCGCTGGGACCCAATCCGCCGCGACGGCTGAGCAAGAACCAAACCCCGATCAGGAAGATGAAGGGAAGCCAGGAGACGATCAGCTCCACGACCCATTGTTGCATGACGACCCATTCCCCCATTTGAACCTCTGTCAGAGGTAGCAGGATGGCTATACCGCAGCCTCGTGGTGAAGCGTAGGTGCTGCGGGACGTCGCCGTGGGACAGGGTTTAGAATCCTTTTCGGCGGCCACTACGAAGTGTCAGAACGATTTCGCGTGGTGACCAGCTCTTCTTCGGCTAGCTTCGCGCGGGGTGAAACATCGCGGACGAAACGATGACCGACTTCCTGCGTCACTGCACAGGCGGACACGAACGCATCATCGCGGCTGGCTCCGACCTGCTGGAGGAGGGCCACAGCACCGGGCATCTCTACATCCTGCTGGACGGGCGGCTGGAGGTCGTCAAGGCCGGGGCCACGGTGGCCGTCGTCTCCGAGCCGGGTGCGCTGTTCGGC
Organism: Bradyrhizobium sp. SZCCHNR1015; assembly: GCF_032489875.1. Lineage (NCBI taxonomy): Bacteria > Pseudomonadati > Pseudomonadota > Alphaproteobacteria > Hyphomicrobiales > Nitrobacteraceae > Bradyrhizobium > Bradyrhizobium sp. SZCCHNR1015. Next base: position 85,691 of record NZ_JAUEYW010000005.1, on the reverse strand, counting down.
GAGATGTCGCTGCTGCTGGAGCAGCCGCACACGGCGACCGTGCGGGCGCTTGCCGAGTGCCGGATCTATGAGATCCCCAATGCGCCGCGCTTCCTGACCGAGAATCCCGAGGCGACGCTGGCGATCGCGCGCATGCTGGCGCAGCGGCTCAATGTCGCCAATACCTATCTGGCCGACCTCAAGCGGCAATATGCCGGCCATGGCACGCACCTCGCGATGGTCGGCGACGTCCTGCAGAGCATGGTCAACCTGCCGCCGCAGCAGGTCTCGCCAGGAACGGATCTGGAATCCGATCCACGGCTCTGAGCCAGTCGGGCGCCGCTGTCACCGGCTGGGCCGGGCGCTCCAGCCGTCCGGCGAGGTCGATCCATTCGGCCTGCCCCGCCGACAGCCAGAACGCGCGCTGGGTCTCGGTGTCGAGCACCATGTAGGTCGGCGGGCGCCCGGGCTGCCGTCCGGTGTTGAAGACCCAGGTCTCACCGACGCGATCGAACCAGGATCCGTTCGTGATGAAGGGCGACTGGTGGACGTGGCCGGAGATCACCATCGTTGGCCGATGGCGCGCGATGAAGCCTTCGAGCTCGGTGTCGCCGAAGAAGCGCTTGCCGCCCCAGCTCACCGGCGAGTTGGCCGGCGGCGCATGATGCACCCAGATCCAGCGTTCGGGTCTGCGTGCGGCGGCGGCTTCGAGCTGGCGCGTGATCGCGGCCTTCACGCGCGGACCATCCCACCACGGGCAGACCGAGAACATGATGTCGCCGACCAGGAGATCGTCGCCATCGGAGGCGATGCCGAGCTCCCGGACCGTTCCGATCCAGGCCGCGATCTTCTCGCCCTCGGGGCTGCGCTCCTCCAGGTCATGATTGCCGGAGCAGATCATGACCCGTGTCTTGGCCGCCAGGAGCGCGAGATAGGTCTTCACGACCACGATCTGGGCGCGGATGTCGACGATCGAGGCGAGATCGAGCGCATCGCCGGCGAAAACCACTGCGTCGAAATGATCGGCAGCCGCCACCAGCCAGTCGAACTGCGGCAGCGTGTAGTGAAGATCGGCAACGATGAGACAGCGCATGAGGCTCCTGACGCGCAGGATCGAAGCAAGAGCGGGACCATATTCTGCCCGCGCTATTGCATCTTGAAACTGCGGGCGCCGGCAAGACCAGGTCCTCCTCTGGTCTGTCGAGCTCGCCGGTATGATGTTGGCGCGAGCCATCGCGCGCTCGTGCCTTGACAGGCAAGACCCGCGCATGCGCGATGCCTACTCTCTCGATGATCTCAACCAGACAAGGCGCGTCATGCAATTGCCTTCAGGAGACGACCGCAACGCCGACCAGATCGCCTATTGGAACGGCCCGGGCGGCCAGCGCTGGTCCGATCGCCAGGAGGCGCAGGACGTCCTGCTCGCGCCGGTGTCGCGGATACTGATCGACCGCATCGCGGCCAAGCCGGGAGATCGTGTGCTCGACATCGGCTGTGGCTGCGGCGGCCTGTCGATCGCGCTCGCCGGGCAGGTGGCGCCGGGCGGACACGTGCTCGGGGTCGACATCTCTGCGCCGATGCTGGCGCGGGCGCGCGCCGTGGCGCCGGCAGGACCTGCCACCGAATTCGTGCTGGCCGACGCCACCGTGCATCCGTTCGCGCCGGCGAGCTTTGATCTGCTGGTGTCGCGGTTCGGGGTGATGTTCTTTGCCGATCCGGTGGCGTCGTTCGCCAACATCCGCCGCGCGCTGAAGCCGGGCGGCCGGGTCGTATTCGCCTGCTGGCGCGAGCCGAAGGCCAATCCCTGGATGATTGCGCCGCTGCAGGCGGTCTATCGCCACGTTCCGAAGCTGCCGGAGATGGCGCCGGAGGATCCGGGTCCGTTCGCGTTCGCATCCGAGGCGCGGGTGACGCGGATCCTCGGCGAGGCCGGCTTCAGCGACGTCGCGCTGCAGGCACATCCGCTGTCGCTCGACATCGCCCGCGGACAGGGTCTCGACGCGGCGGTGCAATCGGCCTTCGAGATCGGCCCCGCCAGCCGCGCGCTGGAAGGGCACCCGGCGGAGACGCGCGATGCGGCGCGTCTCTCGGTACGCGAGCTGCTCGCACAGCATCAGGATGGCGGCAGCGTCACGCTGTCGGGCTCGATCTGGCTGGTGACGGCGCGCGCCTGACGCGGCGCCGGACGGCGCTCAGGAGCGCTCTTCCCAGATCATCGCCAGATGGACGATGGTCTGCGCCGCCTTCTCCATGTCCTTGACGCTGACCCATTCGAGACGCGAGTGGAAGGCATGCTCGCCGGCGAAGATGTTGGGGCAGGGCAGGCCCATGAACGACAGCCGCGAACCGTCGGTGCCGCCGCGGATCGATGTCCGGACCGGCGTCAGTCCGGCGCGGCGGATCGCCTCCTCGGCATAGGTCACGATCTCCGGATGCCGGTCGATGACCTCCTTCATGTTGCGGTATTGCTGCCGGACCTCCATCCGATAGGTCGAGCGCGGATAGTCCTTCAGGACATCCCTGACGATGTCCTCGAGCAGCGCTTCCTTCTGCCGCAGGCCCTGCTCGCTGAAATCGCGCACGATGAAGTCGAGCCGCGCCTGTTCGAGCGCGCCGGAGATCCCGACCGGATGCAGGAAGCCTTCCTTGCCCTCCGTCGTCTCCGGCGAGCAGCCATCCTTCGGGAGCCGATCGACGATTGCGGACGCGATCTTGATCGCATGCTCCATCTTGCCCTTGGCAAAGCCGGGATGGGCGCTGACGCCGTTGATGAGGATGGTGGCGCCGTCGGCGGAGAAGGTCTCGTCCTCGATGTTGCCGGCGGTCTCGCCATCCATCGTATAGCCGAAATCGGCGCCCAGCTTCTTCAGGTCGACCCTGTCGACGCCGCGGCCGATCTCCTCGTCCGGCGTGAACAGGATCTTGATGGTGCCGTGCTTGATCTGCGGATTGCTGATCAGGAATTGCGCCGCGTCCATGATCTCGGCGATGCCGGCCTTGTTGTCGGCGCCCAGCAGGGTCGTGCCGTCGGTGGTGACGATGTCGCTGCCGATCTGGTCCTTCAATGCAGGATGCTCAGCCACACGGATGATCTGGCTCGCGTCCCCCGGCAGCACGATGTCGCCGCCCTGGTAGTTGCGCACGATCTGCGGCTTCACGTTGGCCCCGGAACAGTCGGGCGACGTGTCCATGTGCGAGCAGAAGCAGATCACCGGCACGGCCTTGTCGGTGGTGGCGGGGATGGTCGCGTAGACGTAGCCGTTGTCGTCCAGATGGGCGTCCGAAAGTCCCATCGCCTGCAGCTCGGCTGCGAGCATCCGGCCAAGATTTTTCTGCTTGAGCGTCGAAGGACAGGTCGGCGACGTCGGGTCCGACTGGGTGTCGATCACGGCGTAGCGGAGCAGGCGCTCGGTGACGGAGTGGGTATAGCTGCGAAGCGGGTCGGACATGGGCACCACGAGAGAGAGAGAAAGAGAGAGAGGTTGCCGGAGGTATCAGTATACTAATATATCAGTTATTGCATGCCAGATACCAGGAGCGGCAGGTTATCAATGGTTTCAGCTCTGATCAAAGAACGTCCGGCCAGCTCCCGTGCTGCGGAATACGACGTTTCGCGGCCGGCGTTGATCAGCACCGCTTCGCCGACGGCAGGATTGAGCTCCATCTGCAGGATACCGCCTCCGGCGATTCGAAGCTCAGCTTGCTCGCACAGGTGCCGGGCGATTCGTGGGCGGCGTCCGCGAGGAATCTCCTCTCACTCGCTTCCTGGTCAGCCCGTGCACCTCGACCGGGACGGCGGCCGGAAATTTCAATATGCCCGGTCGAAAGTATGCCTGGTCGGACTTGGCGCCCATTTTGCCATATCCGGCCTGCGACGTCTTCGCGAAGCGACCGCCACGGCCGCGGGGCAGGGGTGCCGAGATCCGGAGGGAGAGACGTGGGATGGCCCATCATCGTGCAGCGATTGACGTCGGCTGCTCGGCCCAGACAAGGAGACCGGGCGTGCTGCATGGACCCCTCATCAATGACTTCGCACAGCTCTCGGTTCATTGTCCTTGACTTCGAAACATCGCCCCTTTAAGTCGCACTCCTCCGCGGATTTCGCGATCACGCGGGAGTAGCTCAGTTGGTTAGAGCGCCGGCCTGTCACGCCGGAGGTCGCGGGTTCGAGCCCCGTCTCTCGCGCCATGTTTTCAATGGCTTAGCTTTCGATCTGATCCGTGCGCTGGCGCAAGCGGCACTCCCGCGCGATCTCTTCCCGCCTACGACCTGATGCTCCGCCGACTGCAAGTGCTCCGTCGCCAATTTTCCGACCGGGCATGAAAAAGGCCACCCGGCGGGTGGCCTGCGAATGCTATCAGATGGCAGCGGACAGTGGCCTCAGCGGACCATCGAGTCGCTGGAACTCGTCATGGTCACCGGCTTGCCGGCCTTCACGACGTGCGATGCCGTCTGGCTGTAGTCGACGTTGGCGCGGGTCGCGATGCCGAAAGCGGTCACGGCGATGCCGGCGATCAGGGCAACGGCGACGATCTTCAGATGGGTCGATCGGTCTGCGGAATGCAGTGAGTGGTTCATGTCAGCCTCCCGGCGTCTCAGAGCGCCACTTTGTTGCCTGGACATGTACCCCTGCTTTGTTTCGATCCGGTTTCTTCGTTTCCTCAAAATGGTTTCATCGGTTGCAGCCGCCGCGGCGGCAATCGGGAGTATGCGGCCGGGGCTGACTGCGCGCGGCGGTGCCGGTATCGACGGCGGCCGCGGATGATCTTGATCCGGCGGCCCTTCGTGACCATCTCCCGCGGTAACGGAAGCCTATCGGGCGATGGTCCAGTCGCCTCGTTTGGATCGCCCGATCGAACGCTGATCCGCATCCGTCTCCGACCAGCCCAGCCTGCGCACAACGCCGTGCGTCCTCGCGATTGCTGATCGCCTCAGCATCCCGCGGTGGACCGTGCGGCACCGTAATGCTGCGGGTCTGCAATGCGGCTCCTGCACGCGTCATCCGCGGCGCCGTTGCTCGGTGTGTCCCGGTTTCCGCAATGTGGGGAGGGATGACGACGGCGAGACGGCTCGTCTTGCGCGGCTTGGTGCGCTGCGCTAAGGCTTCGACCAATTCCAATGCAACGAGTCTGCGGTTTGCACCGAAACCGCAGAGGAAAGTGGCGCCGATGACCGGCATCCTTCAGAACTATCTCCCCCTCGTCGTTTTCATAGGTGTCGCAGCCATCATCGGGGTGGTGCTGCTGATCGCGCCGTTCCTGGTCGCCTACCAGCAGCCCGATCCCGAGAAGCTCTCCGCCTACGAGTGCGGCTTCAATGCGTTCGACGACGCCCGTATGAAGTTCGACGTCCGCTTCTATCTGGTTGCCATCCTTTTCATCATCTTCGACCTCGAAGTCGCCTTCCTGTTCCCCTGGGCAGTCGCATTCGGCAAGCTCGGCGCGGCCGGCTTCTGGTCGATGCTGGTGTTCCTGGCCGTGCTGACGGTCGGGTTTGCCTACGAATGGAAGAAAGGCGCGCTTGAATGGGATTGAGCCCGACCACGTCCTCGACCGGGCCGGCGATCGCTCCGGCCCCGAAGGGCATTCTCGATCCCGCGACCGGCAGGCCGATCGGTGCCAACGACCCGTATTTCCTCGAGGTCAGGTCCGAGCTGTCGGACAAGGGATTCTTCGTTGCCACCGCTGACGATCTCATCACCTGGGCCCGCACCGGCTCCCTGATGTGGATGACGTTCGGCCTGGCCTGCTGCGCCGTCGAGATGATGCAGGTCTCGATGCCGCGCTACGATGTCGAGCGCTTCGGCTTCGCGCCGCGTGCGTCGCCGCGCCAGTCCGACGTGATGATCGTCGCCGGCACGCTGACCAACAAGATGGCGCCGGCGCTGCGCAAGGTCTACGACCAGATGCCGGAGCCGCGCTACGTCATCTCGATGGGGTCGTGCGCCAATGGCGGCGGCTACTATCACTATTCCTATTCGGTGGTCCGCGGCTGCGACCGCATCGTTCCCATTGACATCTATGTGCCCGGCTGTCCGCCGACCGCCGAAGCGCTGCTGTACGGTGTGCTGCTGCTGCAGAAGAAGATCCGGCGCACCGGCACCATCGAACGCTGAAGGTTTTTCGTTATGGACGACGGCAGGCTCGACGCCCTTGGGCAGACGATCGTAAGCGCGCTCCCGGGCGCCGCGATCGGCCATACGGTCGCTTTCAATCAGCTCACGGTGAATGTGGAGCCCGCCCGGATCGTCGAGGTCGTGACACATCTGCGCGACGATCCGGCTCTCCGCTTCGTCAACATCACCGACATCACGGCGGTCGACTATCCCGAGCGCGCCAAGCGTTTCGATGTCGTCTACCACTTCCTGTCACCGACGCTGAACGCGCGCATCCGGCTCAAGGCCGAAGCCGACGAGACCACGCAGGTGCCGTCGCTGATCGATGTCTTTCCGGGCGCCGATTGGTTCGAGCGCGAGGCCTACGACCTCTACGGCGTGATCTTTGTCGGCCACCCCGACATGCGCCGCCTGCTGACGGACTACGGCTTCGATGGCCATCCGCTGCGCAAGGACTTCCCGACGACGGGGTTCGTCGAGGTGCGCTACGACGACCAGGAGAAGCGGGTAATCTACGAGCCGGTCAGGCTCAACCAGGAATTCCGCAAGTTCGATTTCCTCTCGCCCTGGGAAGGCGCGGACTATCCGCTGCCGGGCGACGAGAAAGCGAATAAGTGAGTGGGAGCGCGAGCATGAACGAGCAGAGCCCGGCCCTCCGCAACTTCACGATCAATTTCGGCCCGCAGCATCCGGCGGCGCACGGTGTGCTGCGCCTGGTGCTGGAGCTGGACGGCGAGGTGGTCGAGCGCGTCGATCCGCATATCGGCCTGCTGCATCGCGGCACCGAGAAGCTGATCGAGACCAAGACCTACATGCAGGCGATGCCCTATTTCGATCGGCTCGACTACGTCGCGCCGATGAATCAGGAGCATGCGTTCTGCCTCGCGGCCGAGCGCCTGCTCGGAATCGAGGTGCCGCGCCGCGGCCAGCTGATCCGCGTGCTCTACTCCGAGATCGGACGGCTGCTGTCGCACCTGCTCAACGTCACCACCCAGGCGATGGACGTCGGCGCGCTGACCCCGCCGCTGTGGGGCTTCGAGGAGCGCGAGAAGCTGATGGTGTTCTATGAGCGCGCCTCCGGCTCGCGCATGCACGCCAACTACTTCCGCATCGGTGGCGTCCACCAGGACCTGCCGCCGAAGCTGATCGACGACATCGACGCATTCTGCGATCCGTTCCTGAAGGTGGTCGACGATCTCGACCGGCTCCTCACCGGAAACCGCATCTTCAAGCAGCGCAACGTCGACATCGGCGTCGTCACCCTGAAGCAGGCCTGGGAGTGGGGCTTCTCGGGCGTGATGGTGCGCGGCTCGGGCGCGGCCTGGGACCTGCGCAAGTCGCAGCCCTATGACGTCTACGCCGAGATGGAGTTCGACGTTCCGATCGGCAAGAACGGCGACTGCTACGACCGCTATCTGATCCGCATGGAAGAGATGCGCCAGTCGGTGCGTATCATGAAGCAGTGCATCCAGAAGCTGCGTGCACCGGACGGGCAGGGCCCGGTGATGATCACCGACAACAAGATCGCGCCGCCGCGCCGTGGCGAGATGAAGCGCTCGATGGAAGCGCTGATCCACCACTTCAAGCTCTATACCGAGGGCGTGCACGTCCCCGCTGGCGAGATCTATGCGGCGGTCGAGGCGCCGAAGGGCGAGTTCGGGGTCTACCTCGTCGCCGACGGCACCAACAAGCCGTACAAGTGCAAGATCCGCGCTCCGGGTTTCGCGCATCTGCAGGCGATGGACTTCATCTGCCGCGGCCATCTGCTCGCCGACGTCTCGGCCATCCTGGGCTCGCTCGACATCGTGTTCGGAGAGGTGGACCGCTGATGGGCCATGCGCCGATCCAGTTCGATCGTGCGTCCGGAGCGCTCGAAGGAGCGAACCTCTGGGAGCGCACGGCTGCATTGGCGCTGTCGACCGGCTCGAAGATCTCGTCGCATTTCTCGCATCGCGGCTACAACCGCTGCGCCAACCTGTTGCGCCTGGCGCTGCCCGAACGCGATATCGCGGTGAAGCTCAACCCGGACGCCGTGTTCGAGTTTCCCTATGGCGACGGCTACTGGAGCAAGCTGCTCAACCGCGACTATCACTACGAGGACGAGCTCGAGATCCTGTTTCTCGGCACTGTCGATGTCGACTACACCTTCATCGATGGCGGGGCCAATTACGGCTACTGGTCTGTGCTGGTCTCGAGCGCGCCCTACGGTGCGCACAAGGCGATCGCGATCGAGCCGTCCTCGGCCAACTTCGCCAAGCTCGCCAACAACGCCCGGATCAATGCCGGCCGCTTCGAGGTGATGAAGTGCGCGATCGGCGCCAGCCGCGGCACGGCCTATTTGACTGGCACCAAGCACGAGGCCTTCAGCATTGCGGGCGGCGCCGCCGACGGCGAGCGGGTGCCGGTGATGGCGCTCGACGATCTGATCGACGACGGCAAGGTCGCCGCGTCCGGCAAGTACCTGATCAAGCTCGACGTCGAGGGCGTCGAGATCGAGGCGATCAAGGGCGGCGCGCGGTTGCTGGCGACCGACAGCATGATCCTGTGCGAGGAGCACGGCCAGGACCGCAACCATACGGTGTCGCGCTACATCCTCGATCAGACGCCGATGCAGCTGATGGTCTACGACCCCGCGAGCGGCCGCTTCGAGATCGTGACGGAGCTGTCGATCCTCGACCGCATCAAGGCTTCCGCCCACGTCGGCTATAACGTGTTCGGAACTGCAAGTGCCTTCTGGCAGAATCGCGTCGCAGCGCTCAATGCAGACGCCGCGCGCCGCATGCAATGAAAGATTGAAGAGCCATGTCCGTCCGCCGTCTTGCCCCGAAGGAAGTTCAGCCCGCGAGCTTTGCGTTCACGGACGAGAACCTTGCCTTCGCCAAAGCGCAGATCGCGAAATATCCGGAAGGCCGCCAGGCCTCGGCGGTGATTGCGATCTTGTGGCGGGCCCAGGAGCAGCACGACGGCTGGGTGTCGGAGGCTGCGATCCGCGTCGTCGCCGACATGCTCGGGATGCCCTATATCCGCGTGCTCGAGGTCGCGACCTTCTACACCATGTTCCAGCTCCAGCCGGTCGGGAAGAAGGCGCATGTGCAGGTGTGCGGCACCACGCCGTGTCGGCTGCGCGGCGCCGAAGAGCTGATCGAGGTCTGCAAGCATCGTATCCATCATGATCCCTTCCACCTGTCGAAGGACGGCGACTTCAGCTGGGAAGAGGTCGAGTGCCTGGGCGCCTGCGTGAATGCGCCGATGGTGCAGATCTGGAAGGACACCTATGAGGACCTGACGCCGGAGAGCTTCGGCAAGGTGCTGGACGGCTTCGCGACCGGCAATCTGCCGACGCCCGGCCCGCAGAACGGCCGCCAGTTCTCGGCGCCGGCAGGTGGGCCGACCACGCTGAAGGAGAAGACATGAGCCGCGATCGCACCCGCGTTGCGGCCCTGACGGAAGAGGGCGCCGCGATGAAGAACTGGCGCTACGTGGCGCTGCATACGCTTGCTGCCGCCGCTTTCATTTTCGTGCTGCAGCGGTTCGCGCTCAACGCGACGCTGGAGTCCAGTCTGCTGTGGGCCTTGGTGTTCGGCGGCTGTGCCGCCTTCATCGCCACCATGCAGTCGAACCGCTGATTTTCGAGGAAGCCGTCTGATGCTCGACGACAAGGACCGCATCTTCACCAACCTCTACGGCCTGCACGATTGGGGCCTCGAGGGCGCTCGCCGGCGTGGCAGCTGGGACGGCACCAAGGGCCTGATCGAGAACGGCCGCGATTGGATCATCAACGAGATGAAGGCGTCGGGCCTGCGCGGCCGCGGCGGCGCCGGCTTCCCGACCGGCCTGAAATGGTCGTTCATGCCGAAGGAATCGACCGACGGCCGGCCGAGCTATCTCGTGGTCAACGCCGACGAGTCCGAGCCCGGTACCTGCAAGGATCGCGAGATCATGCGGCACGATCCGCATCATCTCGTCGAGGGCTGCCTGCTCGCCAGCTTCGCGATGAACGCGCATGCCTGCTACATCTATGTGCGCGGCGAGTTCATCCGCGAGCGCGAACGGCTGCAGGCGGCGATCGACCAGGCCTATGAGGCCAACCTGATCGGCAAGAACAACATCCACGGGTGGCCGTTCGATCTCTACGTCGCCCACGGCGCCGGCGCCTATATCTGCGGCGAAGAAACGGCGCTGCTCGAGAGCCTGGAGGGCAAGAAGGGCCAGCCGCGGCTGAAGCCGCCATTCCCGGCCAACGTCGGCCTCTACGGCTGCCCCACCACGGTGAACAATGTCGAGTCGATCGCGGTGGCGCCGACCATCCTGCGCCGCGGCGCCGCGTGGTTCGCCGGCATCGGCCGTCCGAACAATGTCGGCACAAAACTGTTCTGCATCTCCGGTCACGTCGAGCGGCCTTGCAACGTCGAAGAGGCGATGGGCATCCCGTTCCGCGAGCTGATCGAGAAGCATTGCGGCGGCATCCGTGGCGGCTGGGACAATCTGAAGGCGGTCATCCCCGGCGGCTCGTCCGTGCGCATGGTGCCGGCCGAGCAGATCATCGATACGCCGATGGATTTCGACAGCCTGTCGAAGCTGCGCTCCGGCCTCGGCACCGCGGCCGTGATCGTGATGGACAAGTCGACCGACCTGATCCGGGCGATCGCGCGCATCTCCTATTTCTACAAGCATGAGAGCTGTGGCCAGTGCACGCCGTGCCGCGAAGGCACCGGCTGGATGTGGCGCGTGCTGACCCGCATGGCCGAGGGCCGGGCGCACAAGCGCGAGATCGACATGCTGCTGGAGGTCACCAAGCAGATCGAGGGACACACGATCTGCGCGCTCGGTGACGCCGCGGCCTGGCCGATCCAGGGCCTGATCACGCATTTCCGTCACGAGATCGAGGCGCGCATCGATCAGTATTCGCACAAGGCCGATGTCGACGACGTCGGCGTGCGCGATCCCGCGCACATGGTGGCGGCGGAGTAGGCGGTGGCGGTCCGGTCCGCCAGCAAGGTTTTCCCCCGCGCTCGCGCCCTCACGGTGCGCAGCGCGGCGGTCCGTGGTTTGAGAGAGATGTGAGGCTATGACCAAGATCATCATCGATGGCAAAGAGATCGATGTGCCGCCGGAGTACACGCTGTTGCAGGCGTGCGAGGCGGCGGGCGCCGAGATCCCGCGCTTCTGCTATCATGAGCGGCTGTCGATCGCCGGTAACTGCCGGATGTGCCTCGTCGAGGTGAAGGGCGGACCGAAGCCGGTCGCGAGCTGCGCCTGGGGCGTGCGCGACTGCCGGCCGGGCCCGAAGGGCGAGCCGCCGGAGATCTCGACGCGGTCGCCGATGGTCAAGAAGGCGCGCGAAGGCGTGATGGAATTCCTTCTGATCAACCATCCGCTGGACTGTCCGATCTGCGACCAGGGCGGCGAGTGCGACCTGCAGGACCAGGCGATGGGCTATGGTGTCGACACCAGCCGCTTCGCCGAGAACAAGCGCGCCGTCGAGGACAAATATCTCGGCGCATTGGTCAAGACCTCGATGAACCGCTGCATCCAGTGCACGCGCTGCGTCCGCTTCTCGGCGGAAGTCTGCGGCGTGCCGGAAATGGGCGCGATCGGCCGCGGCGAGGACATGGAGATCACGACCTATCTCGAGCAGGCGCTGAGCTCGGAGCTGCAGGGCAATCTGGTCGACATCTGCCCGGTGGGCGCGCTGACCTCCAAGCCCTATGCTTTCGCGGCGCGGCCCTGGGAGCTCGGCAAGACGCAGTCGATCGACGTCATGGACGGCGTGGGCTCAGCAATCCGGGTCGACACCCGCGGCCGCGAGGTGATGCGCATCCTGCCGCGCATCAACGATGCCGTGAACGAGGAGTGGATCTCCGACAAGACCCGCCATGTCGTCGACGGCCTGCGCACGCAGCGGCTCGATCGTCCCTACGTTCGCGAGGATGGCAAGCTGCGCGCCGCCTCCTGGCCTGAGGCATTCAAGGCGATTGCCGCCAAGCTGTCGCGCATCGACGGCAAGCGCATCGGCGCGATCGCCGGCGATCTCGCCGCGGTCGAAGAGATGTTCGCGCTCAAGGATCTGCTTGCCAAGCTCGGCTCGACCAACGTCGCCGTGCAGGGCGGTGACAGCTTAGATGCCAAGCTCGGCCGCGCATCCTATCTGTTCAATCCGACCATCGCCGGCATCGAGCAGGCCGACGCGATCCTGATCGTCGGCGCCAATCCGCGCAAGGAAGCGGCCGTGCTCAACGCCCGCATCCGCAAGCGCTGGCGGTCGGGTCAGCTCAAGGTCGGCGTGGTCGGCCCAAAGGCCGATCTCACCTATGCCTATGAGCACATTGGCGCGGGCACAGACTCCCTGAGCGACGTCGCCGCGGGCAAGCACTCGTTTGCGACCACGTTCCGCAACGCCAAGAATCCGATCGTGCTGGTCGGCGCCGGCGCGGTCGCGCGTCACGATGGCGCGGCGATCCTGTCGCTCGCGGCCAAGATCGCGATGGACGTCAACGCCGTGCGCGACGACTGGAACGGTTTTGCCGTGCTGCACGACACCGCGTCGCGGGTCGGCGCGCTCGACATCGGCTTCAACGGCACCGGCCTGACGGCTGCGCAGATGACGACCTTCGGCACCATGGACGTGATGTTCCTGCTGGGCGCCGACGAGGTCGAGGTGCCCGAGGGCGTGTTCACTGTCTACATCGGCACCCATGGCGACCGTGGCGCGCATCGCGCCGACGTCATCCTGCCGGGCGCCGCATACACCGAGAAGTCGGGTCTCTTCGTCAACACCGAGGGCCGGGTGCAGATGACGGGCCGGGCGTCATTCCCGCCGGGCGAGGCACGCGAGGACTGGGCGATCGTCCGGGCGCTGTCCGACGTGCTCGGCAGGAAGCTCGGCTACGACTCGCTGGCCGGCTTGCGCGCTGCGATCATCAAGGCCGTGCCGCATCTCGGCCGGATCGACCAGATCGAGGCGGGCAAGATCGCCGACATCAAGACCCTGGCGGGCAAGGGCGGCAGCCTCGAGAAGGCGCCGTTCAAGCCTGTCATCGATGACTTCTATCTCACCAACCCGATCGCGCGTGCCTCGGCAGTCATGGCGGAATGCTCCCGCCTGGCCTCCGGGCAGATGCTGACGGCAGCGGAGTGAGCGTGACCTGATGGCTGATTTCTTTGCGAGCTCATTCTGGACCGGTTTCCTCTGGCCGCTGATCATCATGATCGCGCAGAGCGTGCTGCTGCTCGTCGTCCTCCTGGTCGCGATCGCCTACATTCTGCTGGCCGACCGCAAGATCTGGGCGGCGGTGCAGATCCGCAGGGGTCCGAACGTGGTCGGGCCCTGGGGCCTGTTCCAGTCGTTCGCCGACCTCTTGAAGTTCGTGCTCAAGGAGCCGATCATTCCGGCCGGCGCCAACAAGGGCGTGTTCCTGCTGGCGCCGCTGGTGTCCTGCGTGCTGGCGCTGGCGGCGTGGGCGGTGATCCCGACCAATCTCGGCTGGGCGATCGCCGACATCAATGTCGGCATCCTCTTCATCTTCGCGATCTCGTCGCTGTCGATCTACGGCATCATCATGGCCGGCTGGTCGTCGAACTCGAAGTATCCGTTCCTGGCGGCGCTGCGCTCGGCGGCGCAGATGGTGTCCTACGAGGTCTCGATCGGCTTCGTGATCATCACCGTGCTGCTCTGCGCCGGCACCCTGAATCTGTCGGCGGTGGTCGAGGCGCAGCACGCCCGCGGGCTTGCGAGCCTGATCGGCCTGCCGCAGCTGACGATCCTGAACTGGTACGTCTGGCCGCTGTTCCCGATGTTCGTGGTGTTCTACGTCTCGGCGCTCGCCGAGACCAACCGCCCGCCCTTCGACCTGGTCGAAGCTGAATCCGAGCTCGTCGCCGGCTTCATGGTCGAATACGGCTCGACGCCGTATCTCTTGTTCATGCTCGGCGAGTATGTCGCGATCACCACGATGTGCGCGCTGGCCACGATCCTGTTCTTGGGCGGTTGGCTGCCGCCGATCGATCTGCCGCCGTTCAACTGGGTGCCGGGCGTCATCTGGTTCTCGCTCAAGCTGTTCTTCATGTTCTTCCTGATCGCGATGGCGAAAGCGATCGTGCCGCGCTACCGCTACGACCAGTTGATGCGCCTTGGCTGGAAAGTGTTCCTGCCGCTGTCGCTGGCCATGGTGGTGATCGTCGCGGGCGTGCTGCAATTCGCCGGCATCGCGCCGAAATGAGGCTATCATGAACATCTCCGCCACCGCACGGTCGCTGCTGCTGCAGGAGTTCGTCTCCGCCTTCTTCCTGGCGATGCGCTATTTCTTCCAGCCCAAGCCGACCCTCAACTATCCGTTCGAGAAGGGCCCGATCTCGCCGCGCTTCCGCGGTGAGCACGCGTTGCGCCGCTACCCCAATGGCGAGGAGCGCTGCATCGCCTGCAAGCTGTGCGAGGCCGTCTGCCCGGCGCAGGCGATCACGATCGAGGCAGGTCCGCGCCGCAATGACGGCACCCGCCGCACGGTGCGCTACGACATCGACATGGTGAAGTGCATCTATTGCGGCCTGTGCCAGGAAGCCTGTCCGGTGGACGCCATCGTCGAGGGGCCGAACTTCGAGTTCGCGACCGAGACCCGCGAGGAGCTCTACTATGACAAGGCCAAGCTGCTCGCGAACGGCGACCGCTGGGAGCGCGAGATCTCCAAAGCCATCGCGCTCGACGCGCCGTACCGCTGAGGCCGTCCGATGATCCTTCCTGCGCTCTTCTTCTATCTGTTCGCGGCGGTCTGCGTGGCCTCGGCCGTGATGGTGATCGTCTCGAAGAACCCCGTTCATTCGGTGCTCTATCTGATCCTCGCCTTCGTCAACGCCTCCGGCCTGTTCGTGCTGATGGGTGCTGAATTCCTGGCGATGATCCTGGTCGTCGTCTATGTCGGCGCGGTCGCGGTGCTGTTCCTGTTCGTGATCATGATGCTCGACGTCGACTTCACCGAGTTGCGCGAGGGCTTCCTGCAATACATGCCGATCGGCCTCGTGATCGGCGGCATCTTCCTGTTCGAGCTCTTGCTGACCGTGTCCTATTGGGTCATCAACCCGACGACGCCGAAGGCGATCACGGCGGCGATCCCGACCAACGTCACCAACACCGAGGCGCTCGGCCTGGTGCTCTATACGAAGTACATCCATTACTTCCAGCTGTCGGGCATGATCCTGCTGGTGGCGATGATCGGCGCGATCGTGCTGACCCTGCGCCACAAGGCCAGCGTGAAGCGCCAGGACATCAACGTCCAGAACGCGCGCACGCCGGAGATGGCGATGGCGGTGCGCAAGGTCGCGGTCGGGCAGGGGCTGCAGGACACGGATGCCGCGGAGTGGGTGAAATGACCATCGGACTGGGACACTACCTCGCCGTGGCGGCGATGCTGTTCACGCTCGGCATCCTCGGCATCTTCCTGAACCGCAAGAACATCATCGTCATCCTGATGTCGGTCGAGCTGATCCTGCTCGCGGTCAACATCAACCTGGTGGCGTTCTCGACCTTCCTCGGCGACATCGTCGGCCAGGTGTTCGCGCTGCTGGTCCTGACCGTTGCGGCGGCGGAAGCCGCGATCGGCCTTGCCGTGCTGGTGGTCTACTTCCGCAACCGCGGCTCGATTGCGGTTGAAGACGTCAATCTGATGAAGGGCTAAGGACGCATGATCCGCACAGATGGGGGCCGGCTTGCCGGCAAGGTCATGCGTAAGGGGATGGGCGAATGATCCAGGCCATTGTCTTTCTGCCGCTGCTCGGCGCGATCCTGGCCGGCCTGATCGCGCTGCTGGGGGCGCATGGACGCCATCCGAGCGGCGATGTGGTCGAGCATCATCACGACGACGGCCATCACCATGGCGCCGCCGACGCGCACGCACATGACGATCACGGTCATGGGCACGACGACCATCATGTCGCAGAGCCGCCCGCGGCCGGCACCTGGGCGGCGCAGGCGATCACCACCGCGCTGCTGTTCGTCTCGGCCGGGCTGTCCTGGGCGATGCTGATCAGCGTTGGCTTCATGCATCACGAGGCCGGGGTGAAGGAGCTCTTGCCCTGGATCAATTCCGGCGAGCTGCAGGTCTCCTGGGCGCTGCGCGTCGATACGCTGACGGCCGTCATGCTGGTCGTGGTGACCAGCGTGTCCTCGCTCGTGCATCTGTATTCGATCGGCTACATGGACGAGGATCCGAACCGTCCGCGCTTCTTCGCCTATCTGTCGCTGTTCACCTTCGCGATGCTGATGCTGGTGACCGCGAACAACCTCGTGCAGCTGTTCTTCGGCTGGGAGGGCGTCGGTCTCGCCAGCTACCTGCTGATCGGCTTCTGGTTCCAGAAGCCGTCGGCCAACGCGGCCGCGATCAAGGCCTTCGTCGTCAACCGCGTCGGCGACTTCGGCTTCGCGCTCGGCATCTTCGCGATCTTCCTGCTGACGAAGTCGACCGACTTCGAGACGATCTTCGCCGCCGCGCCGAGCTTGGCTGGCAAGGCGACGATCAACTTCCTCGGCT
This sequence comes from Bradyrhizobium sp. SZCCHNR1015, assembly GCF_032489875.1. Classification (NCBI taxonomy): domain Bacteria; kingdom Pseudomonadati; phylum Pseudomonadota; class Alphaproteobacteria; order Hyphomicrobiales; family Nitrobacteraceae; genus Bradyrhizobium; species Bradyrhizobium sp. SZCCHNR1015. The sequence goes on along the minus strand of NZ_JAUEYW010000005.1, from coordinate 69,077 downwards.
GGCACGCCGACGCGCTGACCTTGACCTGCCTGCTGCTGTTCATGGGTGCCATGGGCAAGTCGGCGCAGTTCCTGCTGCACACCTGGCTGCCGGACGCGATGGAAGGTCCGACCCCGGTCTCTGCGCTGATCCACGCCGCGACCATGGTCACCGCCGGCGTGTTCATGGTGGCGCGCCTGTCGCCGCTGTTCGAGCTCGCGCCGAACGCGCAGGCCGTCGTGATGTTCTTCGGCGCGACCACGGCGTTCTTCGCAGCGACCGTCGGCCTCGTGCAGAACGACATCAAGCGCATCGTCGCCTACTCGACCTGCTCGCAGCTCGGCTACATGTTCGTGGCGATGGGAGCAGGGGCCTACTCGGTCGGCATGTTCCATCTGTTCACGCATGCCTTCTTCAAGGCGCTGCTGTTCTTGGGCTCCGGCTCGGTGATCTACGCGATGCACCACGAGCAGGACATCCGCAACATGGGCGGCCTGTGGCGCAAGATCCCGTACACCTTCGCGGTGATGACGGTCGGTACGCTCGCGCTGACGGGCTTCCCCGGCTTCGCCGGCTTCTTCTCCAAGGATGCGATCATCGAGGCTGCATACGCCGCGCATAATCCGTTCGCGACCTACGCGTATTTCCTCACCATTGTCGCCGCCGGCCTGACCTCGTTCTATTCCTGGCGGCTGGTGTTCAAGACCTTCTTCGGCACGCCGCACGATCAGCATCATTATGATGCCGCGCATGAGAGCCCGATCTGGATGCTGATCCCGATCGGCGTGCTCGCCGCAGGCTCGATCCTGGCCGGCCTCCCGTTCAAGGGCGTGTTCACCGATCCTCATGGCGTCGAGCACTTCTTCGGCGAGTCGCTGAAGATGAACCCGCACATTCTCGAAGACATGGAGCACATGCCGGCCTGGCTCGCTCAGCTTCCCTTCGTCATGATGGTACTGGGATTTGTGGTCTCCTACTTCTTCTACGTCAGACGTCCGGACATCCCGGAGGAGCTCGCCGCGCAGCAACCGTTGCTCTACAGGTTCCTGCTCAACAAGTGGTACTTCGACGAGCTGTATGACGTGATCTTCGTCCGTCCGGCGAAGTGGCTCGGCCGCTTCCTCTGGAAGAAGGGCGACGGCTTCGTCATCGACGGATTCGGTCCGGACGGTGTCTCGGCGCGGGTGCTCGACATCACGCGCAACGTCGTCAAGATCCAGACCGGGTACCTCTATCATTACGCCTTTGCCATGCTGATCGGCGTCGCCGGCCTGATCACCTGGTTCATGTTCATGGGGGGCCAGCAATGACCACCTGGCCAATTCTCTCCGTCGTCACCTTCCTGCCGATCGTCGGCGCGCTGCTGATCTATCTGGTCCGCGGCGACGACGAGGCGGCCCGGCGCAATGCGCGCTGGATCGCGCTGTGGACCACGCTGATCACCTTTGCGGTGTCGGTGATCCTGGTGCTGCGCTTCGATCCCGGACAGACCGACTTCCAGTTCGTGGAGAAGTCGAACTGGCTGGCGGCCGGCATCAGCTATCACATGGGTGTCGACGGCATCTCGCTGCCGTTCGTGATCCTAACCACCGCCTTGATGCCGTTCTGCATCGTGGCGAGCTGGAAGTCGGTCACCAACCGCCTGCGCGAATACATGATGGCGTTCCTGATCCTGGAAACGCTGATGGTCGGCACGTTCTCGGCCCTCGACCTCGTGCTGTTCTACCTGTTCTTCGAGGGCGGCCTGATCCCGATGTTCCTGATCATCGGCGTCTGGGGTGGTCCGCGTCGGGTCTATGCCTCGTTCAAGTTCTTCCTGTACACGCTGCTCGGCTCGGTGCTGATGCTGCTCGCCATCATGGCGCTGTACTGGAACGCAGGGACCACCGACATCCCGACGCTGATGCACACCGCGGTGCCGCGTAACCTGCAGACCTGGGCATGGCTGGCCTTCTTCGCCTCCTTTGCGGTGAAGATGCCGATGTGGCCGGTTCATACCTGGCTGCCGGACGCGCATGTCGAGGCGCCGACGGCGGGCTCCGTGATCCTGGCCGCGATCCTCCTGAAGATGGGCGGCTACGGCTTCCTGCGCTTCTCGCTGCCGATGTTCCCGCTGGCCTCGCACGACTTCGCGCCGCTGGTGTGGACACTCTCGGCCATCGCGATCATCTACACCTCGCTGGTCGCGCTGATGCAGGAGGACATCAAGAAGCTCATTGCCTACTCGTCGGTGGCGCATATGGGCTTCGTGACGATGGGCATCTTCGCCGGCACCATGCAGGGCGTCGCGGGCGGCGTGTTCCAGATGATCTCGCACGGCATTGTCTCCGGCGCGCTGTTCCTCTGCGTCGGCGTGGTCTACGACCGGATGCACACCCGCGAGATCGCGGCCTATGGTGGCCTCGTCAACCGGATGCCGGTCTACGCGCTGGTGTTCATGGTGTTCACGATGGCCAATGTCGGCCTGCCCGGCACCTCCGGCTTCGTCGGTGAGTTCATGACTCTGCTCGGCACCTTCAAGGTGTCGATCCCGACCGCGTTCTTCGCGACCTTCGGTGTCATCCTGTCGGCAGCCTATGCGCTGTGGCTGTACCGCAAGGTGGTGTTCGGTGCGCTGACCAAGCCGTCGCTCGCCAGCATCAAGGACCTCACGCTGCGTGAAGGCGTGATCCTGTTTCCGCTGGTGGCGCTGACCATCCTGTTCGGTGTCTATCCGAAGCCGATCCTCGACATGTCGGCGGCGTCGGTGCAGCAGCTCGTCACCAACTACAATACCGCCGTGACGGCCGTGAAGGCCGCCGCGCTGCTCCAATGATGAGACCCTTGGGGTCGGGACAGAGACGATGATCGAGAATCTTGGGCCTCAGCTTTGGGTGGTGCTGCCGGAGCTGCTGTTGGCCGTGGGGGCCATGGCGCTGTTGATGCTGGGCGCGTTTCGCGGGCAGGGGACGACGGGGCTCGTCACCTGGCTGGCGGTTGCTCTGCTGATCGTGGTCGGCATCCTCGTCTTCAGGCAGCCGGGCGGCCAGGCCTTCGGCGGCAGCTTCATCGCTGACAGCTACGCGCGCTTCCTGAAGATCCTGGCGATCATCGGCTCGATCGCGACTTTGGTGATGTCGGCGGAATTCTTGTCCAAGCCGGACCGCCGCATCTTCGAATATGCAATCCTGGTGCTGCTGTCGACCTTGGGCATGCTTGTCCTGATCTCGGCCGGCGACCTGATCTCGCTGTATCTGGGTCTCGAGCTGATGTCGCTCGCGCTCTACGTCGTCGCGGCCAGCCATCGTGACAACGTCAAGTCGACCGAGGCCGGCCTGAAGTACTTCGTGCTCGGTGCGCTGTCGTCGGGCATGCTGCTCTATGGTGCCTCGCTGATCTACGGCTTCACCGGCACGGTGAGCTTTGCCGGGATCGCGGCTGCCACCAAGACCGGCAGCGTCGGCATCATTTTCGGCCTCGTCTTCCTGTTCGCCGGCATGTGCTTCAAGGTCTCGGCGGTGCCGTTCCACATGTGGACGCCGGACGTCTATGAGGGCGCGCCCACCCCGGTGACGGCGTTCTTCGCCTCCGCGCCCAAGGTCGCGGCGATCGCCGTGTTCGCGCGCGTCGCGCTGACGGCGTTCCCGGGCATCACCTTCCAATGGCAGCAGATCATCGTGTTCGTCTCGATCGCCTCGATGGCGCTCGGCTCGTTCGCCGCGATCGGACAGACCAACATCAAGCGCCTGATGGCCTACTCGTCGATCGGCCATATGGGCTTCGCGCTGGTCGGCCTCGCCGCAGGCACGGTCGAGGGCGCGCAGGGCGTGCTGACCTACATCGCGATCTATGTCGCGATGACGCTCGGCTCCTTCGCGGTGATCATGGCGATCAAGCGGAACGGCCAGTCGTTCGAGAAGATCAGCGATTTCTCGGGGCTGTCGCGCACCAATCCGCTGCTCGCCTTCTTCTTCGCGATGCTGCTGTTCTCGCTGGCCGGCGTTCCGCCGCTCGCGGGCTTCTTCGCGAAATGGTACGTGTTCGTCGCCGCCATCAAGGGCGGGCTGTTCACGCTGTCGGTGATCGGCGTGCTGACCAGCGTGGTCGGCGCCTATTATTATCTGCTCATCGTCAAGACGATGTATTTCGACGAGCCGCTGCCGACGCTCGATCCGGTCAGGATCGAGCTGCGCACGGTGCTCGCGATCTCCGGCATCTTCAACATCCTGTTCTTCGCCTATCCCGGCCCGCTGGTCAGCGCGGCTGCGGCCGCGGCGAAGTCGCTGTTCTAGATGGCGTTTGCTCTCGGGTCCCGTGCCGCTGCGGCAGGTTACGGGCTCGTCACGTTCGATCAGGCGGGGTCGACCAACGTCGAGGCGCTGAAGTCGGCCAGAGAGGGCGGCAAGGCGCGGTGCTGGTTCGTCACGTCGGAGCAGACGGCCGGGCGCGGCCGTCGCCAGCGTCCGTGGATCGCGCCGCGCGGCAATCTGGCCTCGAGCGTGCTCGAAGTGCTGAACGTGGCTCCCGCCGTGGCCGCCACCCTCGGCTTCGCCGCGGGCCTGGCCATCGAGGTCGCGTTGCGCCAGGTGAGCCTCGAGGCTGCGCTGCGGTCCGGAGGCGGCGTGGCCTTTGCGTTGAAATGGCCCAACGACGTGTTGGCCGACGGCCGCAAGATCGTCGGCATGCTGCTCGAAGCGGAGCAGGTGGCTGGCGGGCTCGCCGTGGTTGCCGGCATCGGAACCAACGTGGTGGCGGCGCCGCCGGATACCCCGACACCGGCGGTCTCGTTGGCGGACCTCGGCATCCAGGTGGCTGCCGAGGATTTGTTCGCGGCCTTGTCTGACGCCTGGGTCGAATATTTCGGCATCTGGAACGAGGGCCGGGGCTTCGGTGATATTCGCCGGCTCTGGCTGGAGCGGGCGGCCGGCCTCGGGCAGCCCGTCGCCATCAGGTCCGGACATGCTATCATCGAGGGGATTTTCGACACGATCGACGAACAGGGTTGTATGCTGGTGCGGACCGCGGAGGGACGATTGGAGCCGATCACGGCAGGCGATGTTCATTTCGGCTCGGTCGCCTCCCAAGGAGCGGTCTAGATGGCACGTCCCGACGAACTGACTTTTGCACCGCTCGGCGGCGTCGGCGAGATCGGCATGAACCTGTCGATCTACGGCCTCGGCAACCGCCACCAGCGGTCCTGGCTCGCGATCGATCTCGGCGTCTCCTTCGGCGACGAGGAGCATCTGCCGGGCATCGACCTGATCATGCCCGACGTCGCTTTCCTGGAGAAAGAGCGCAACAACCTCGTCGGTCTCGTGCTGACCCATGCGCATGAGGACCATTTCGGCGCGATCATCGACCTGTGGCCGCGGCTGAAATGCCCGATCTACGCGACCAAGTTCAGCGCCGCTTTGTTCGAGGCCAAGTGCGAGGCCGAGCGCCTGCCGGCCAAGATTCCGGTCAAGGTGATTCCTTCCGGCGGCCGCGTCGATATCGGTCCGTTCAACGTCGAGTTCATCCCCGTCGCGCATTCGATTCCGGAATCGCATGCGCTGGCGATCCATACCGAGGTCGGTACCGTCCTGCACACCGGCGACTGGAAGATCGATCCGACGCCGGTGCTGGGTGCGCCGACCGATGAGAAGCGGCTGCGCGAGCTCGGCGACGCCGGGCTGCTGGCGCTGATCGGCGACTCCACCAACGCGGTGCGCGAGGGACGCTCGCCTTCCGAGGCCGAAGTCGCCAAGACGATCGCGGCTTTGGTGAAGGAAGCGAAGGGCCGCGTCGCCGTCACCACCTTTGCCTCCAACGTCGCGCGCATCCGCGCTGTCGCCGAGGCAGCGCGTGAGGCGGAGCGCGAGGTCGTCATCGTCGGCCGCGCCATGGAGCGGGTGGTCCAGGTCGCGCGCGAAACCGGCTATCTCGACGGCGTGCAGAACTTCCGCGGCATGGATCTCTACGGCCACTTCCCCGCGGACAAGGTGCTGGCGCTGTGCACCGGCAGCCAGGGCGAGCCGCGCGCCGCGCTGGCGCGCATCGCCAATGACGACCATCCGTTGGTGACGCTGAACAAGGGCGACACCGTCATCTTCTCGTCGCGCACCATTCCCGGCAACGAGAAGGCGGTCGGTGCCGTCATCAACGGGCTGGTGCAGCAGGGCATCGAGATCATCACCGACCGCAACCATCTGGTTCATGTCTCCGGCCATCCGCGCCGCGACGAGCTGCGCGACATGATCGCGTGGACGCGGCCGCAGCTCCTGATCCCCGTGCATGGCGAAGCGTTGCATCTGCATGAGCATGCGAGGCTGGCGCGCGCCTGCGGCGTGCCGAAGGTGATCACCTGCCGCAACGGCGACCTGGTCAAGCTCGGCCCCGGTGATCCCGGGATCATCGACGAACTGCCGGCGGGACGGCTCTACAAGGACGGCAGCATCGTCGAGGACTCGAAATCGCGCGCCGTGGTCGAGCGCCGCAAGATGGCCTTTGCCGGCTGCATCTTCGTCGCGCTCGCCATCACCGAGAAGGGCGAGCTGGCCGACGATCCCGAAGTCGACATGGTCGGCATCCCCGAGAAGAATGCGGCAGGCGAGGCGATGGACGACATCGTGTTCGACGCGGTCGTCTCGACCTTCGAAGGACTGCCACGCGCGCGGCGTCGTGATCCCGATGCCGCGGCGGAATCCGTGCGGCGGGCGGTGCGCTCGACGGTGAACGAGCAGTGGGGCAAGAAGCCGATCTGCCTCGTCCATGTCTTGGAAGTCTGACGCGGGCCAACAGAACGGCCGTTCAAAAGAAAAAGTGGAGGATGTCATGCTGGGCCGGCTCAACCACGTCGCCATCGCGGTCAAGGACGCCGAAAAGGCTGCCAGGATTTATGGCGCGGCGTTCGGTGCCGAGATCTCCCCCGCGGTGCCGCTGCCGGAGCATGGCGTGATCACCGTGTTTGTGACCCTGCCCAACACCAAGATCGAGTTCATCCAGCCGCTGGGCGAGGCGTCACCGATCGCCAAATTCCTCGAGCGCAATGCGGATGGCGGCATCCATCACGTCTGCTACGAGGTGGCCGACATCATCGCCTCGCGCGACACGCTGATCAAGGAGGGCGCCCGCGTGCTCGGCGACGGCCAGCCGAAGATCGGCGCCCATGGCAAGCCGGTGCTGTTCCTGCATCCGAAGGATTTTTCCGGCGCGCTCGTCGAGATCGAGCAGGCCTGAGCAGCGGGGGCAATCATGGCCTACATCATCTCAACCTGGCTTGCGATCTACTTCGTGCTGTGGTGGGTCATGCTGTTCGTGACCCTGCCGTTCGGCGTGCGTAGCCAGCACGAGACGGGCGGCGGTTCGCCCGGCACCGATCCCGGCGCGCCGACCATCAGCCTGATGGGGCGCCGCTTGATCTGGACCACGCTGTTGTCGGCGGTCGTGTTCGGCCTGGCGCTCCTGGCCTATCAGGCCGGCTATCTCAGCATCGAGCGGCTGTCACGGCTGATGGGAATTCCGTTCTAGCCGCGCTCGCATCGCACAACGTCCTCTCGAAGCCGATGCGCGGACGCGCGTCGGCTTTTTTGCTATAGGAGGTCAAAACAAGACCGACAGGGAGGTTGCGCGTGATGACATCGGCCGAGGCCCGGAACGGGACGCCATCGGGCTATCGCATTCTGAACGAGATTGATCTTCGAAACCATCTCGCGGGGATTCCTTCGGTCGCAGGGCAACTCGGCGGATCGGCTGAGCGCTGGTCGATCACCGAGGTCGGCGATGGCAACCTCAACCTGGTCTTCATCGTCAAGGGATCGTCCGGCGGACTCGCAGTGAAGCAGGCGTTGCCTTACGTGCGGCTGGTCGGCGAGAGTTGGCCGCTGCCGCTGTCACGCGCCCACTATGAGCATCTGGCGCTGACGTATCAGAACCGCCTTGGCCCCGGCCTCGTGCCGGCCATCATTCACCATGATCCGGCGCTGGCGCTGACGGCGATGGAGCTGCTCGAGCCGCACATCATCATGCGCAGGGGACTGGTCGCGGGCACGATCTACCCGGCCTTCGTCGATCACATCACGACCTTCATGGCGCGGACGCTGTTCTTCTCGTCCGACCTCGCGCTGTCTGCCGCCGCGAAGAAGGATGCGATTGCGAGCTTTGCCGGCAATCATGCGCTGTGCAAGATCACCGAGGACCTGATCTTCACCGACCCCTATCGCATCGCCGAGCAGAATCGCTGGACGTCACCGTGGCTCGACGCCACGGCCGCCGAGATCCGTGCCGATCTCGATCTGCACGTCGCGATCTCCCGGCTCAAGCTGAAATTCCTGTCATGCGCCGAGGCGCTGATCCATGGCGATCTGCACACGGGATCGATCATGGTGACGAATACCGAGACCCGGGTGATCGATCCGGAATTCGCCTTCTACGGCCCGATGGGTTTTGACGTCGGTGCCGTGCTGGCCAATTTGCTGATGGCGTATTTCGCCTCCGAAGGACATGAGCAGGAGCGCGGTAGTAGGGACGCCTTCGAAAGCTGGGTGCTTGCGACTGTCGATGAAGTCTGGACCGGGTTTGTCGACAAGTTCCTGGCACTGTGGCGGAGTGAGGCGACCGGTGATGCCTATCCGCCGTCGCTGTTTCCGGGCGAGGCGGGAGCGACACGGCTGGAGACGGAGCGTCAGGCATACATGGCCGGATTGTTCCAGGATGCCGTCGGCTTCACGGCGGCGAAGATCATCCGCCGCATCCTGGGTCTCGCGCACAACATCGACTTCGAGCTGATCGAGGATGCCAAGCAGCGCGCGGTGTGTGAGGCGAGGGCGCTGCGGCTCGCGCGGACGCTGATGCTTGAGACGGCATCGTTTACGTCGATCGACACGGTAACGAAGGCCGCGCGCGAGCTGCGTCATTGGCAGCCGGGGTTCTAGACCTCGACAGAGGCTCCCGTCACCGCGAGAAGCGAAGCGACGAAGCAATCCGGAGGCGCGCGTGACGCCCTGGATTGCTTCCGCCTACGCCTTCGGCGGACATGTCAATTCGCTCGCAATGATGGAAGCAGGTGCGTAGGCTGGGCAAAGGCGCGCCGCGATGCATCAGCTCGGCCTCGTTCTTTCCCGCGCCGCGCCCACCATTTTCGCACCAAGCTTGCTGATGGACGGTGGGCACGCTGCCGCCCTGCGGGCGGCGGCCCACCCTACGGCATCCCAGTTAGTCCGCCGCCTTGGCCCGCAGCCGTTGTGCGTAGACGTTGATCACCAGTGCCGCCAGCAGGATCAGGCCGCGGATCAGGATTTTCAGGAAGCTGTCGATGTTGACGTGGTCGAGGCCGTTGTTGAGGACGCCGAGCACGAACAGGCCGACGATGGTGTTGCCGATCCCGCCGCGGCCGCCGAACAGGCTGGTGCCGCCGACCACGACGGCGGCGATCGAGTCCAGCAGGTAGGTGTCGAACTCGTTCTGCTGCGCGCTGCCGAAATGCGCCACGCCGAGCATGCCGCCGATTCCCGAGCACACGGCCGAGATCACCATCACGCTGCCGAGGATCAGCTTGACGTTCAGGCCGGAATATTCCGCCGCCTCGCGGTTGCCGCCGACCATGTAGACGTAGCGGCCGAACCGCGTGTAGGTCAGCACGAGGTGCCCGAGCAGCAGCATCAGCGCCGCCACGATCACGATCCAGGGCACGCCCGCGATCGAGCCTGAACCGAGCGTCGTGATGATGGGCGGGACCTTGTAGGCGATCTGGCCGCGCACCAGCATCGCCGAGATGCCTGCGGCGATCTGCATCATCGCGAGCGTCATGATGAACGAGGGAATGCCGATCACGGTCAGGCCGAAGGCGTTGACCACGCCGAGCAGCGCGCACAGCGCCAGCGCGAGCAGGATGGCGGCAAAGCCGGGCATCGGCAGGTTGGCGATGTTGACGTAGGACTCCTGCAGGGTGAAGTAGGCCACGGCGATGCCGGTGACGTTGGCGATGGCGGCGATCGACAGGTCGATCTCCGCGCACAGGATGACGAAGGTGAGGCCCACCGCAATGATGCCGGTGACCGATACCTGGGTCAGGATGTTGCCGACATTGTCGAGCGTTGCGAAAGATGGGCTTGCGATCGCGAAGAACGCGGTGAGGAAGATCAGCGTCAGGAACGGCGCGATGTTGCGCATCTGCGTGCGCAGCAGCGCTGCGACCCCGCCGGCGCGCCGCGGCTGCGCCTCCGGCATCGGAACGGTCTCGCCATGCGCCATGACAATCTCCCTACGCCGCCTCGAGCAGACGGTCTTTGCTGATGGTCTCGCCGGCGAATTCGCGCACGACCTCGCCGCGCTTGAGCACGATGACGCGATCGGCCAGCGACAGCACGGTCTCCGGCTCGGTCGAGAGCACGATCACGGCGATGCCCTGGTCGCGCAGTTGCCGCACGATCTGGATGACGTCGCTCTTGGCGCCGACATCCATGCCTCGCGTCGGTTCGCACAACACCAGGAGCCGCGGCGGATGGCTGAGCCATTTGGCGAGCGCCACCTTCTGCTGGTTTCCGCCGGAGAGCAGGCCGAGGTCGATCTCGACATCGGCAGGCCGGATCTGCAACTGCTCGACCTGGCGCTTCGCGAGCGCGCGCTCGTGTGCGGGCTTCAGCAGCACCGCGTTGATTCGGTCGAGGATGCTGATCGAGACGTTCTTGTAGACGGGCTCCTGCAGGAACAGCATGTCGCGGCGGCTCTCCGGCACGAAGGCGATGCCGGCGCGGCGCGCATCCGCCGTGCTCTTGAAGCGGTTACGCTGGCCGGCGATTCGTAACTCGCCGGCGTCAGGTGCAAGCTTGCCGAACAGGATCCGCGCCAGCTCGAGCTGACCGCAGCCCATGAAGCCGTAGATGCCGAGCACCTCGCCGGCACGCACGGCGAACGAGACGCGCTTCAGATTGCGCGCCAGCGACAGGCCGTCGGCTTCGACGACCACGGGCTTGCCGGCCGTCGGCGCGGGCAGGGTGATGTCGTGGGTGTAGCTGTCCTCCAGCGCATCGCGTCCCTTGCCGATCATGGCCTCGATCAGCGCGGCCTTGCTGGTGTCCGCGGCACGCGTCTCCATGATCTTGCGGCCGTTGCGGAACACCGTGACCTCGTCGGAGATCAGCAGGATGTCCTCGATAAAGTGCGAGATGAAGATGATCCCCGTGCCTTGCTCGCGTAGCTTGCGCAGCGCCGCGAACAGCCGCTCGACTTCGGGCGGCGACAGCGCCGAGGTCGGCTCGTCCAGGATGATGATGCGCGCGCCGGAGAACAGCACGCGCGCGATCTCGATCAGCTGCTGCACGCCGATCGGGAGATCGCCGAGCCGGCTCATCGGATCGGCGTCGATGCCAAGGCGCTTGAGCTGCTCGGCGGCCTCGCGCGCCATCCGGCGCCACTGCACGATGCCCAGCGCATTGGTCGGCTGGTTGCCGAGAAACACGTTCTCGGCCACCGTGAGATCCGGGGCGACGCTCAGCTCCTGATGGACCATGGCGATGCCGGCTGCACGGGCATCCCGGGCAGAGTTGAAGTGAACCTCGCGGCCGTCGAGCAGGAAGCGGCCGGAGAATCCGGTATGCACGCCGGCGATGATCTTCATCAGCGTGCTCTTGCCGGCGCCGTTCTCCCCGACGAGACCATGGATCTCGCCGGGGCGAAGCGTGAAGTCGACGCCGCGCAACGCGGTGACGCCGCCGAACGACTTGGTGATGTCCTGCAGTTCCAGAAGCGGCGGGCGGCTGTTCGACATGGGAGGGACTTCAGATCAGGAAATGATCCTCCATCCATTGCATGCCCGCGGCATTCGCCTTGGTCACGACCGGACCGTCGGTGATGACATGCTTCGGAATGCCCTTGCCGCTCTTCTCGCCGGCGGTGACCGCCGCGACGCCGGCCACGATCGCGCCGCCGTGGATGCGGCAGGACGGATTGCGCACGGTCGCGAACATGCGGCCGTCGCTGACCGCCTGGATCGCAGGCGGCATGGCGTCGACGCCGCCGATCAGGATGTTGGTGCGGTTGCGCGCCTTCATGATGTTGTAGGCGGCAAGCGCCATGTCGTCATTGTGGAAGAACGCCGCGTCGATCTGCGGATATTTCGTGAGATAGGTCTCCCACAGCCGCGCCGCCTTCGACACGTCCCAGTCGGCCGGCTGCGTGTCCAGCACCTCGATGTTCGGGAACTGCTTGATCACCGAATTGAAGCCCTTGGCGCGGCCCTGTGCGCCGGTATGGCCGAGCGCGCCCTGCGTCATGATGATCTTGCCCTTGCCGCCCATCGCGTTCGCCAACGCCTGGGTGACGGATGCGCCCATGAACTCGTTGTCGGGTGCGAGGAAGGAGTGGACATTGATCTGATCGAGCGGGGCGATCAGCGTGTCCATGTCGATGACGGGAATGCCGGCGTCGATCATCTTCTGCACCGGCTGGGTCAGGGTGCCGATGCCGAACGCCTGGATGGCGACGAAATCCCACTTCTGCGACGCCATGTTGTCGATCGCGGCGCGCTGTTTCACCGCATCGAGCTGGCCGTCGAACCAGGTGACCTCGACGTTGAGCAGCTTGCCCCACCATTCCGCGGCCTGCTTGCCCTGGGCGCACCAGGTCGCCTGCAGTCCGGCATTGGAGAACGCTGCCTTGAGCGGCTTTTCGGAACGGCCCATCTCGGCGGCCATCGCCGGATTGATGCCGAAGCCGGCGAGCAGCGCGGCCGCAGAGCCCGCGGCCGTCGCCGCCTGGAGAAGATCGCGCCTGGTCGTTTTCTCGGACGTTTTGTCAGTGCCGGGCATCCCGTGCTCCCTGTCCCATCGTTGTCCGGCGGCGTCATTGATCGCGCCGCCAAGATCTGCAGTGTTTCACAACCCAATTCATCACGCCACAGCCGGATGTTGTGCGTTGCACTGGATGGCTTTCGCGCTGCACGCGCAATGTCAGAAAACCGTGATGCACCCGTGGTACGCGGCAGCGCAGCTTTGGGAGAGAGCCTTTGGCAACGACACGCATCGCCGTGATCGCCGACATCCATCACGGCCGGGATACGCAGACGAAGCGTGGATCGGTGGCGCTGCCATTGCTCGAGCGCTTCGTCACGCAGATGAACGCCGAAAACATCGCTGCGGTCATCGATCTCGGCGACCGGATTTCCGACGAAGATCCCGAGCGCGATCGTCTGCTGCAAAGCGACGTCGCGACGTGTTTCGCAAAGCTTGCGCCGGCGCATCATCATGTCAGTGGCAATCATGATCTCGCATTGCTCAGTCTCGCCGACAATGAAGCGATCATGGATCGTCCGTGCGGGTCGCGGGCTCTGATCATCGGCGATGTCAGATGTGTGTTCTGGCAACCCGACGTGAGTCTGACGCGGAGCCGTGGCTTTCGCCTCTCCGCGGGCGATCTCGGCGCGTTGGTCCAGCTGCTTGCCCAGGATGACCGGCCGACCCTGCTCGTCAGCCACGTGCCGCTGTCAGGACAGGCTCAGACCGGCAACTACTACTTCGAAGCCAATCCGGAACACGCGGCCTATGCCGAGACCGATGCGATCCGCGCGGCGATCGCGGATGCGCCTTGCCCGATCGTCGCGCTCGCCGGGCATGTCCATTGGAATACGATGACGACGGTCGATGGCACACCGCATCTGACGTTGCAGTCGCTGACCGAGACGTTCATCTCGGGCGATCCAGCCGAAGCGGCTGGCCTTCTCGATATCGGCGATGGTTCGTTGCGCTGGAGCGTGACGGGCCGCGAACCGCTGTCGGTGACGTTGCCTTGGCCAAAGGCCAAGGCGCGGTGGCGTGCGCCATTGACACGCTTCGCGACGGCTGCGGTGGCTTGAGGTGGTGGCGTGTTCAGGTGGCGTTCATGCGGCCCGCAATACCGTCATGAAGACGGTGGCTGCCCTGCGAGGACTGCAAAAAAAATAGAGCAGGGCAGCGGGCCCTGCTCGGAAATTGTGTCGACCCTTTAGATATCCCGCAAGTTCAGATTTGATCTTGTTAAGCGGGGTGACGCTGCTTGTTGCGCGCCAGGGCTCCTCCCGAGACTTGGACCACCAGACTTCCGCAAGCGTTAGCCTGAGGCCCAAATTCGTAGACGATCTTTTTGCGTTTGTCATCCTTTTCGGCAACGATTGTTCAAATTTCGCGCACTTCCTGAAATGATCGGTAAGTGCTTGCAATTGACGAGTTTTATTTTCGTGTTTTCTCGTGATAGGTGCCAAGTTACCGTATTTGACGGCGGCCCCTGAGGCGCGGCGGGATTGTTCTTAATCAACGACCGCTGGCGAAATGTGCCGACTGTGCCCTGCGCGACCTCGACTCCGGGCGTCCACTCGGGCACAAGAATTCGGTTCATTTGGCAGGCTTTGATGCGGCAGCGGCTGCAGGCGTTTCTCCCGATCATGCTGATCGCACTGATGGTGCAGATCCTGGCGCCGATCGGTGTTGCCTGGGCGGCGGCATCAGCCGCGGCCGATCCCCTGTACGGACTTGAGATCTGCCACGGCCAGCTGGGTTCCCAGCCGATTGACGATGGGTCGCCGGCGAGCCCTGCGCTCCACGGTTGTTCGCTGTGCTGCCTGGCGCAGCCGGTCACACTGGATGGGCCAGAGCTCTCCACCATCGCCGTTCCGCAACGCGATTCGGGCGAGGTCGTGTGGCGCGCCGGTGACCGGGCTGACGGGATCACCAAGGCTTTTTCGAACGCGCAGGCACGGGCTCCGCCCGCAGCGTGACGCGCTGGCCGTCGTGCGGCCCTGACCTCCCAAATCACATCACCATGACCTGCGTTGTCTGCGCGGCGATCGCCGTGCGGACATGCGCCGATCAACCAAGCTGGCGCATCGCCGCCAAGACAAGAAGGATAATCGACATGACCTTCCTCGGACGCTCTCTGCTCGCATTCGCTCTCCTGTTGGGAGGATCTTCCGCCGCCTTGGCCGCCGACGTGAAGGCCGGTGACCTCGTCATCACCCAGCCTTGGAGCCGCGCCACGCCGGGCGGCGCCAAGACGGGCGCCGGCTATCTGACCATCGAGAACAAGGGCAGCGCGCCCGACCGCCTCGTCGCGGTGACCGGCGACGTCGCCGGGCGAGTCGAGATTCACGAGATGGCCGTCACCAACGGCGTCATGACCATGCGTCCCCTCGACAAGGGACTCACGATCGAGCCGGGCAAGACCGTCGCGCTGGCGCCGGGCGGCTATCACCTGATGCTGATGGAGCTGAAGAGCCCGCTGAAGCAGGGCGACAAGCTGCCGGTCACGCTGGAGTTCGAGAAGGCCGGCAAGGTGGCCGTGACGCTCGAGGTGCAGGCGGTCGGCGCCAAGGCACCAGGCGGCGAGGGCGGCGGCATGATGAAGCAGCATGATCATTCCGGCATGAAGATGTAGGCCGGGCGCTCTGCGGCTCCGACGGAGAGGCCGGCCTCGATGACGCAACGGGTGTTGAACGCCGCCATGATAGCCGGCTCGCGCGCGAGCCGGCTGCTGGCGGCCGACCGCACCCGACGTCCTGCCAATGTCCGTCAGAAGTTCGTCCGATATCTGCCGGTCGCGCTGCTAGCAATGCTGTTGCAGGTGTTGGCGCCAGTGGCGGCGTCCGCCCTGACGGCAGCGACGATCGTGACGGTCGATCCGTTCGGCGGGACGGCGATCTGCCATGCCGAGACGGATGCGGCGCCCTCTAATGGTGATACCGACCGCGCTGCCTGCGGCCTTGACTGCGTCATGTGCTGCGTGCTGCACGCCGCTGCGGCGCTCGATGCGCCGCCGGCGCCATTCGATGCGGCTCCGCTGCGTCTGACGGCGTCCATCGTCTGGACTGCGCGCGAGCTCCGCCTCGTTCATCTCCTCGCCCGGGCGCAGGCGCAACCAAGAGGACCCCCGTTCCCCTCCTGAGCACAGAACTCGTCGTCGGCGCCGCAGCAGCGCGCCGATCCGTTTTGAACCAGGAAGACCGGCCGTGTAGAGCCGGCATCGGGGAAGTCAAACATGTTCCGTCGTCATGCCCTGGGTGGCGTGAGCGTGGTCGCCTTGCAGCTCATGCTGCTGCAACCGGCCACGATCGCGCGCGCCGAGACCGAGAAGGAATTGCCGTCCGTCACCGTCGACGCGCCGCGTGCAGCACCACAACGGACCGTGCGCAAGCCGGTTGTGCAGGCCGCCTCCGTCCGCCCCCGCGCGCCGAAGCCGGCCGGCGCATCCGTGGCCGGCAGCTCCGGGCCGGGAGGAGCGGTGTCCGACCCAGCCTCGGCTGTCGGCGCCGCCCGCAACCAGCTCAGCCAGTCGCCGTCCGGCCAGACCGCAACCACCATCGACCGCAGCCGCTACGATGACCGGCCTGCGTTTTCCGTCGGCGACATCCTGCGCGAAAGCCCCGGTGTTTCGCTCAAGCAGGGCAACGGACCGCGCGATCTCGGCATCTCGATCCGAGGCTCCAACGCCCGCAACGGCTTCGGCATCCGCAACATCGCGCTGTTCGAGGATGGCTTTCCCGTCACGCAGCCGGACGGGCTGTCGCGCAGCGACCTGATCGATCCCCACGCCTATGGCGCGGTCGACGTCATCCGCGGCCCGTCCTCGGCGCTCTACGGCAACTATGCGACCGGAGGCGCCATCAACTTCCGCACCCGTCCGGGCGGCAGCATCGACGGCGCGGAGATCGGCAGCGAGGGCGGCAGCTTCGGCTATCTCAGCAACTACATGACCTTCGGCAAGAAGGTCGGCAATTTCGAGGGCTCGTTGTTCACCAGCGACGTCCGCGGCGACGGCTATCTCGGCAACGGCTGGTTCAACACCCAGACGGTCAACTTCCTCGGCACCTACAAGGCGACGCCGGATGACCGCTTCACGGTCAAGATCATCAACAACGACCTGTTTACGCGGCTGCCGATTCGATACACGCTGAGCCAGTACTATCAGAACCCATATCAGCAGGGCTGCACCACGAGAACGTCTATGGCGGCCGGCTGCGCGACCGTCGGGCTCAACAAGAACGGAATCAATACGCTCGGTGGGGTTGATCAGGAGACCGCGTTGCAGGCGGGGCTCGGCCGCAACGATCGACGCACGATCGTCGGCGGCCGCTGGGAGCACGACTTCGACAACGACACGACCTGGCGCAACCAGTTCGTGTTCGACGACCGCAACATCAGCCAGCCGACAGGATCGACCAGCGCGATCGGCGACTATCCGTCCTACAACTACATGAGCGACATCACCAAGAGGGGAGAGATCTTCGGGCTGGAATCGACCGCCTTCTTCGGCGCGTTCTACAACACGCTGACCGCGTCCGGAGATACGCGCTTCGTCGTGCCCGGCGGCAACGCAGCGCTCGGCGGCCTCTCGGCCAACACCTGGAGCGAGACCACCAACTACGGCCTGCAAGCCCGCGAGGAGCTCAAGTTGACGTCGGCACTGACGGGGGTGGCCGGTCTCGGCTGGGAGCGCACCCATCTGCGCGGCGTGAACACCGCCTACACCTACGGCGCGACGGCAACGACGACCACGATCACGACGGCGGACCGGCAGTTCGACAATCTCGCCCCCGAGCTGGCACTGCTCTACAGGGTGAATAGCGACTGGCTGCTGCGAGCTCGCGTCGCCACCGGGTACGGCACGCCGCAGGTCTCCAACCTGTTCGTGCTGCCGACCGGCGATTTCGGCAACAACACGCAGCTGAAGTCGCAGACCAATCTGGGCTACGACGTGGGGTTCGACTGGACGCCGAACCGGTCTCTGACCCTCAGCGCAACGGGCTTCTACGAGTTCTTCCGCAACGAGATCGTCACCCAGGCCGTCACAGGGACGCAGAACACGTTCTACACCTTCAACGCACCGCGTTCGGAGCATCGCGGCGTCGAATTGGCGGCCGATTGGCGGGTCCTGCCGGGCTGGCGGTTCACCGCTGCCTACACCTACCTCGACCAAGTCTACACCGAGTATTCTGAGAACCTTGTGAACGGCAGCAACCTGTTCGGCTTCAACCGCGCCGGCAACAAGATTCCCGGCATCTCGCCGAACGAGCTGACCGCGCGGCTCGGATACGATCACGACAGCGGGCGGTTCGCGGGACTTGGTGCGTTCGTCGAGGTCCAGTGGAAGGACTCGTTCTATATGGACAATGCGAATTTGCTGAAGGCGCCGGGCTACGAGCTCGTCAATCTGAACGTTCACTACAAGACCGAGCTTGCCTCGGACACGTTCAAGTCGATGAACGTCTTCTTCGAAGTCCGCAATGTGTTCGACCGCACTTACATCGCCTCCGCGAACAACCTGCAGAATACGGTGACGGGCGCCGGCGTGCAGGGACTGGCAGGCACGGGAACGATCTACGCCGGCTCGCCGCGCGCGTTCCTGGCCGGGATGAAGGTGGCATTCAGATGAGGGCCGAAATGACAAGGATCGCACGGCTTCGGAGCGGGCTCGTCGGGCTGGCGATCGCCATGCTTTGTCCGCTCACCGCCCGAGCCCAGATGGCGCACCAGCACGGGTCGGAGGCGGCATGCGAGGGCACCGAGCTCCGATGCGCCACGAAGGTGACGCCATTCTTCGCTGAAGACGGCAAGCTCTGGCTCGTCTGGATGGCCGGAGGACGGGTGTCGGTGGCGAGCTCGACCGACGGCGGGAAAACGTATTCCGCCGCCGCGCCGGTCACCGAGCAGCAGCTCAATCTCGACTGGGGGCCCGATGCCCGGCCGAAGCTGGTGGTCGATCGCAAAGGCGTTATAGCGGTGGCGTTCTCGATCTTCCGCGACCAGGCGTTCAACGGGCAGGTGCTGTACTCCAGGTCGGAGGATGGCGGCAAGAGCTTCGCGGCGCCCCGTCCGATCACGTCGAACAACGAAAGCCAGCGCTTCGAGGCGCTGGCGCTGGACCAGGATGGCACCGTCTTCGTGGCGTGGCTCGACAAGCGCAACCGGGTGCCGGCCAAGGCCGCAGGGCGCTCGTACGAGGGGGCGGCATTGTACTTCTCCTCGTCGCGCGATGGCGGCGCCACCTATGCCGAAGCGACGCTGGTCCAGGACAACACCTGCGAATGTTGCCGGCTCGGCGTTGCCTTCGCGGGGCCGGGACGTCCGGTGGTGATGTTCCGCAACATCTTCGAAGGCAGCGTGCGCGACCACGCCGTGATCACGTTCAGCGACCTCGGCACCCCCGGCGAGGTCTACCGGGTCAGCACCGATGATTGGCAGATCAAGGCCTGCCCGCATCAGGGTCCGAGCCTGACCGTGGCGCCGACCGGCACCTATCATGTCGCCTGGTTCACCAGCGGCAAGGTTCGCAAGGGGCTGTTCTACGCGCATTCGCGCGACGGCGGCCGGACGTTCTCGGAACCGATGGCGATCGGCCAGGCCGACCGCAATCCGACGCGACCCTATATGCTCGCGACCCAGGACACCACGACGCTGGTGTGGAAGGAGTTCGATGGCGAGCGCACCACGGTGATGGTGATGCAATCCCGTGACGATGGCGAGACGTGGTCGAAGCCGCGCGCGCTTGCCAGCACGGACAATGCGTCGGATCATCCGCTCCTGGTCGCCCATGGCAGGCAGATCTTCCTGTCCTGGATGACCAAGTCGGACGGCTATCGGTTGCAGCCGATCGGAGATGAATCATGACACGCGCATTCGCCGCCCTTGCGATCTTTGGCCTCGTCGCCTTGACGGCGTCGAGCACCGCAGCTCCACCGTCGCTGAAGCCGTTCGAGCGCGGCACCTGGCGCGAGGTGCTGCGGGCCCATGCGGGTCGTCCGACACTGATCCATTTCTGGGGCGTCACCTGCGGCCCCTGCAAGATCGAGCTGCCGCAGCTCGGCAAGTTCATGTCCGATCATCCCGAGATCGACGTGGTCACCGTCAGCGCCGACCTGGTGCCGAATCTGGATGCCGCGACCCAGGCCATGCTGGACAAGGCCGGTCTCACCACCGCGGAGAACTTCATCTTCAACGACGGTTACGTCGAGCGCCTCCGGTTCGAGATCGATCCGTCCTGGCAGGGCGACATCCCGCGCACGATGCTCGTGACCCGCGAGGGCGTGGTCTCGACCATCGAAGGCAGCGCCGAGATCAGCGATCTCGACAAATGGTCGTCGGAGCAGGGGCGGGGGCACTAAGGCGTCTAGGGCGCGCGGGATCCTGCCCGGGCGCCCAGTGCGAGCCTCGTCACGGCGGCGTGCGCCGTTCATCCTCCACTTCAGCGGAACCGGTAAATTGATTGGGAATCCGGCGGCTTAGCCGCCTTTTTTCAAACCCAGCCTTGTGTTTTGCCGCCTGATCCGGTTTGACTGCGCCAGCCCGAACCGAATCTTGAAGGCCTCGCCCATGCGTCTGTCGCGGTTTTTCCTACCCATTCTGAAAGAAAATCCGAAGGAAGCCGAGATCGTCTCGCATCGTCTGATGCTGCGCGCGGGCATGCTGCGGCAGGAGGCGGCCGGCATCTATGCCTGGCTGCCGCTGGGCTTCAAGGTGCTGAAGAAGATCGAGCAGATCGTGCGCGAGGAGCAGAACCGCGCCGGTGCGCTGGAACTGCTGATGCCGACGCTGCAGCTCGCCGATCTCTGGCGCGAGAGCGGCCGCTACGACGCCTATGGGCCGGAGATGCTGCGCATCAGCGACCGCCACAAGCGTGAGTTGCTGTACGGGCCGACCAACGAGGAAATGATCACGGAAATCTTCCGTGCCTATGTGAAGTCCTACCGCAATTTGCCGCTCAATCTCTATCATATCCAATGGAAATTCCGCGACGAGCAGCGTCCGCGCTTCGGCGTGATGCGCGGCCGCGAGTTCCTGATGAAGGACGCCTATTCGTTCGATCTCGACGAGGCCGGCGCGCGGCGTGCCTACAACAAGATGTTCGTCGCCTACTTGCGCACCTTCGCGCGGATGGGCCTGAAGGGCATCCCGATGCGCGCCGAGACCGGTCCAATCGGCGGCGATCTCAGCCATGAATTCATCGTGCTCGCTGAGACCGGTGAATCCGGCGTCTACTGCGACCGTGACGTGCTCGACCTGCCGATCCCGCCGGCCTCCGTCGACTATGACGGCGACCTGACCCCGATCATCAAGCAATGGACCTCGCTCTATGCGGCGACCGAGGACGTCCATGACGCGGCCCGCTTCGAGGCCGAGGTGCCGGCCGAGCGGCGGGTCCATACCCGCGGCATCGAGGTCGGCCAGATCTTCTATTTCGGCACCAAATATTCCGAGCCGATGAAGGCCCTGGTCGCCGGCCCAGAGGGCGCGGAGGTCACCGTCCACGGTGGCTCCTATGGCGTCGGCGTGTCACGGCTGGCTGGTGCGATCATCGAGGCCTGTCACGACGAGGCCGGCATCAAATGGCCGGAGGAGGTCGCCCCGTTCCGCGCCGTCATCCTCAACCTGAAGCAGGGCGGCTCCGACACCGATGCCGCTTGCGAGCAGCTCTATCGCGATCTGCTCGCCAAGGGGGTCGACGTGCTCTACGACGACACCGAGCAGCGCGCCGGCGGCAAGTTCGCCACGGCGGACCTGATCGGCATCCCCTGGCAGATCATGGTCGGACCCAAGAGCCTTGCCGAAGGCAAGGTCGAGGTGAAGACCCGCAGCGACGGCGCCCGCCAGATGATGTCCCCGGCGGACGTCGTGGCACGGCTCGGCGGCGGGACATTGGCTGGCTGAGGCGCTCGTTCGATCATCGGATTATCCACCGGGGCTGCCCGCCCCTTCAGGCCAATCCGGCCACATTCGGCCCGAATCATGGGATGATCGCACAATGGATGACGCCATGACCGAACCGGTGCAGACCACCACTCCCTTCGCTCCCTTCGAGTGGATGCTGTCGGGGCGCTATCTGCGTGCGCGCCGCAGGGAGGGGTTCATCTCCGTGATCGCGGGGTTCTCCTTCCTCGGCATCATGCTGGGCGTCGCAACCCTGATCATCGTGATGGCGGTGATGAACGGCTTCCGCAAGGAGCTGCTCGACAAGATCCTCGGCCTGAACGGGCATCTGCTGGTGCAGCCGCTGGAGTCGCCGCTCACCGACTGGAAGGACGTCTCCGACCGGATCGCGCAGGTGCAGGGCATCCGCCTCGCCGCGCCGGTGGTCGACGGACAAGGTCTCGGCTCGTCGCCCTTCAATGCGTCCGGTGTGTTCATCCGCGGCATTCGCGCGCAGGACCTCACGAACCTGACGTCGATTGCCAAGAACATCAAGCAGGGCTCGCTGGAAGGTTTCGACGAAGGCCAGGGCGTCGCGATCGGCCGCCGGCTTGCCGACCAATTGTCGCTGCATGCCGGCGACAGCATCACTCTGGTCGCCCCGAAGGGCGCCGTGACGCCGATGGGCACCACGCCGCGCATCAAGCCCTACAAGATCGCGGCGGTGTTCGAGATCGGGATGTCCGAGTACGACGCCAGCTTCGTCTTCATGCCGCTGGCCGAAGCGCAGGCCTATTTCAACCGCAACAACGACGTCACCGCGATCGAGATCTTCACCAGCAATCCCGACAAGGTGGAGGAGTTTCGCAAGACGGTGACGGAGGCGGCCGGCCGCCCGATTTTTCTCGTCGACTGGCGCCAGCGCAACTCGACCTTCTTCAATGCGCTGCAGGTCGAGCGCAACGTGATGTTCCTGATCCTGACCTTGATCGTGCTGGTCGCCGCGCTCAACATCGTTTCGGGACTGATCATGCTGGTCAAGGACAAGGGCCAGGACATCGCCGTGCTGCGCACCATGGGGGCTTCGCAGGGGGCGATCATGCGGATATTCCTGATCACCGGCGCTTCGATCGGGGTGGTCGGCACGCTCACCGGATTTGTCGTCGGCCTCCTGATCTCGATGAACATCGATTCGATCAGGAAGTTTCTGTCCTGGCTGACGAGCACCGATCTGTTTCCCAATGAGCTCTATTTCCTGTCGAAGCTGCCGGCTGAGATCGATGCCGGCGAGACTGCGGCCGTTCTGATCATGGCCTTGACCCTGTCTTTCCTGGCTACGCTGTATCCATCCTGGCGCGCGGCCCGATTAGACCCGGTCGAAGCGCTTCGCTACGAGTGAGGCGCTGATGGAAGAGCAGGGGGCAGAGGATGTGCCGGTCGTTTATCTCCACGAGATCAAGCGGCGGTACATGCAGGGCGAGCAGCAGCTGACCATTCTCGACGGGGCCAAGCTGGCGCTGTGGGCCGGGCAATCGGTGGCGCTGGTGGCGCCGTCGGGCTCAGGCAAGTCGACATTGCTGCACATCGCGGGCCTCCTGGAGAGCCCCGACGAGGGCGAGGTCTATGTCGGGGGCGTGCCGACGTCGCAGCTCACCGACATCGAGCGCACCCAGATGCGCAGGACCGACATCGGTTTCGTCTACCAGTCGCACCGGCTGCTGCCGGAGTTTACGGCGCTGGAGAACGTGATGCTGCCGCAGATGATCCGCGGCTTGAAACGGTCCGAGACGGTGAAGCGGGCGACCGAGATCCTGGCCTATCTCGGCCTCGGCGAGCGGATCAAGCACCGCCCGGCCGAACTCTCCGGCGGCGAGCAGCAACGCGTCGCGATCGCGCGTGCGGTCGCCAATGCGCCGCGTGCGCTGCTGGCGGACGAGCCGACCGGCAATCTCGATCCTGCCACCGCCGATCACGTCTTTCACGCGCTGATGCAACTCGTGAAGGCCACGCGGGTCGCGATGCTGATCGCGACCCACAACATGGAGCTGGCCGGCCGCATGGACCGGCGCGTCTCCATCGTCGGCGGCAAGGTCGTCGAGCTGG
Organism: Bradyrhizobium sp. SZCCHNR1015; assembly: GCF_032489875.1. NCBI lineage: Bacteria > Pseudomonadati > Pseudomonadota > Alphaproteobacteria > Hyphomicrobiales > Nitrobacteraceae > Bradyrhizobium > Bradyrhizobium sp. SZCCHNR1015. Next base: position 45,390 of record NZ_JAUEYW010000005.1, on the reverse strand, counting down.
ATTGAGTCAGGTCGCAGTCAGGGCCTGATCACCGTCATCTGGAATGGCTCGCGATGAGCGGCGGCGTGGGCGACCGCGTCGTTGGCATGATCGAGGTCGAAACAGGTGGGCTCGAACTGCGCGAGCTCGAGCAGCCCGGCCCGGATCAGCGCGACCATCCTGACCGCAGCATCCGGCGGATACATCCAGACGCCGTGGATCGTGATGCAGTCGCGCATGATCCATGGATAGGGCAGCTCGAGCCCCGCTCCGCCCAGCATCCCGACGCCGCCCATCAGCACCACGCGCCCATAGGGACGCACGGTCATCACGGCTGATCGCACGACCCCGGCCGAGACCGACGGCGGCATGATGTCGAGCACGCAGTCGATCGGACGCGGCGACGCGCGCTTCATGCGCTCGGTGTCCTCGCTCTCGTCGCCGGAGAGTCTGACCGGGTGGACGCGGGGGCCGAACCGGCGCTTCAGCTCCGCCAGCATGGCCTCGTTGCGGCCGGGCGCGACGACCGCAGCGGCGCCCATGGCGAGCGCCACCGCAACCGCGGCGCTGCCGAACCGGCCGGTGGCGCCGCTGACCAGGACGGTCTCGCCCGCCTGCAGATGGGCGGCAAGAAAGCCGCCATAGGGCACGAGCAGGGTGCCGAGCGCGCACCACCGTGCCGCGTCGTTAGCGTCGATGGCCCCGATCGGCTTGGCGTTCTCCGTCGGCACGCGCATGCGCTCGGCAAACGAGCCGTGCCGGAAATGCTGTTGCAGCTTCAGCCCGCCCGGTCCGCGCGCGCTCAGGCCCTGCAGGGTGATGTCAGGGGCGAGGGCTGTGTCACGCGAGCGCACGGTTGGATCGCAGTACACCCAGTCGCCGATCGCGAGATGCGTCGCATCGGGGCCGAGGGCGCTGATCCGGCCGATGCCCCCGGTCCCCGGGATGACCGGCAGGTCCAGCAGGTACTTCCGCTCGCCGCTGAAAACCTCGTTGGCATAGGACAGCACGCCGGCCGCGGCGACGTCGACGATGACCTCGCCGGTGCCGAGCACGGGGTCTTCGACACGCTCGATCTCGAGCGGCGATCCAAATCGTTTGAGTACGGCGGCCTTCATGCTGCTTCTCCATTTCGCGATGGCGAGGCTGCAGCCTGCCGGTCTATGCTCCGCGCAGGAAGGCCTGGTATTATCCTAGGATTGGGCAAGCCCAGGCTGGCAAGCCGCCTCGAAAGCAAACCATGAGGGATCCAGCGCATGAGTGATCAGCGCCATGCCGAGCTCGGCAACTTCCTGCGCTCGCGGCGCGAGAAGCTGACGCCGCAGGCGGTCGGACTCGCGACCGGGCGGCGGCGACGCACCGCAGGGCTGCGGCGGGAGGAAGTGGCCGAGCTCGCTGGCATCGGCGTCGACTGGTACATCCGAATCGAGCAGGGCCGGGCGGTGAAGCCGTCCTCCTCGACCATCGATGCGCTGGCGCGCGCCCTGCGCCTGAGCCGAACCGAGCATGCTCATCTCAAGGCGCTGGTGCGCGATCCCACGCGCAAGCCGTTCGTGCGCGAGCAGGTGCCGGTCCGGCTGCGCGAGCTCGTGCAGAGTCTGAACCAGCCGGCCTACATCTCCGGACGACGATGGGATGTGCTGGCCTGGAATGCCGCGGCGGACGAGATCTTCGGCTTCTCGCAACTCGCCGACGACGAGCGCAACACGCTGGTGCTGATGCTTTGCAAGCCCGGCGTGCGCCGGCTGTTCGGCGTGCAATGGAAGGAGCTGGCGCAACGCATGGTCGCGCAGTTTCGCGCGACCTATGATCTGTGGGCGGGCGATCCCGCCTTCGTCGATCTGATCGCGCGGCTGCGGCACGGCAGCCGCGAGTTCGACGGTCTGTGGGCGGCGCACGACATCAACCCGCTTGCTGCGGGCGAGAAGCTGCTCGAGCATCCGAAGAAGGGCCGCGTGAGGCTGCGATACGCGACGTTCCAGTCCAACGACGATCCCGCGCTGAAGCTGGCGATCTACTACACGTGATGATGACGAGCGCGCGTTCGGCATCGCGCGGCAGGCATCATACAATCGACTGCTTTGCGGATGATGATGCTACGCATTCGCAGGACCCATCGTGCTGCCCCGAAGAATCCACGACTGGGACGCCAGAAGGTTCGCTACGTGACCGGGAGTTTCCCGATCACGATTTTGCCGTCGCTCGTATTGTGGCCATGGATGGACAACGGCCACGACTCCTCCATACATCTTATTAGTTGTTTGTTCATGTTGCCGGCAAAGCCTTTGAAAACAGGCCTTTGCACCCAATCCCATAAAAGCCGGAAAGAATGGTTCTGATCTGCACATCGGTTTGATGTCGGCGGAGCGAATGCGGGTGGCATAGTCGCTTCGTCGCGCTGCATGTTTTTCGCAGGGAACCAGAGGGCCTGGGGACTTTGGGACAGAAGCTACGGAGTTCGATGATGAAGACGCTTTTCGGCGCAACGGTGGGGCTCGGCGCAATCGCGGCGGCGACGTCTGCATTCGCAGCTGATCTTCCAATGAAGAAGGGACCGTACACCAAGGCGCCGCCCGCCGTCGTGGCGACGGTGTATGACTGGAGCGGCTTCTATGTCGGCTTCAACGCCGGCGGCGGTTCCAGCCGGGATTGCTGGAATCTGGTTTCGAACGCCGGCGTGGCGGTGAACCCGGCCGCCAATCGCGAGGGTTGTTCCGGCGGTGGCGGCGCGGCGGTCGGCGGCCAGGTCGGCTACCGCTACCAGATGGCCAACTGGGTGTTCGGCGTCGAGGCGCAGGGGGATTGGGCCAACTTCAAGGGCACCAATCGCAACCTGATTCTTCCCAATGTCAGCGACCGGTCACGCACCAACGGCTTCGGCCTGTTCACCGGCCAGGTCGGCTATGCCTTCGACAACATTCTCGGCTATATCAAGGGCGGTGCCGCGGTCGTCGGCGATCGCTACGACACCTTCACCACGGGCACCAACGTGATGCTCGATCGGGCCAACACGACGCGTTGGGGCGGCACGGTCGGTGCCGGCATCGAATATGGCTTTGCGCCGAACTGGTCGGTCGGCGTCGAATACGATCACATTTTCCTGGGCAACAAGAACCTGAACTTCGTCGCCGCGGCCGGCGCGCCCGCGATGACTCATCGCATCAAGCAGGATATCGACATCGGGCTCGTGAAGCTGAACTACAAGTTCGGTCCGGGTTTCGGGATGATGCGCTGACGCAACGTCACCCTCGATTGCTCCGGTTCGTCGAAGCCGCGGCTTCGACGAACCTTGATGCTACGGCCTGAGACGGCAACGCGTCGCGTTGAAGGCGGGGACGGGTCAGTCCTCTTCGAACACGAACGGGTTGGGGAACGGCGCGTAGGGATTGGGCGCCGGCGGACGCGGCTTGATCCGCTGCCTGTGCGGATACGGATAGGGCGTCGCGCGCGGGTCATTGCTGACGCCGGCGAAATAGGGATTCGCGATGCAGTTCAGCAGGCGTCCCGACGCCGTCGCCTGGCATTGCGCGTAAGTGTCGAAGGTGCAGTGGCTCAAGCCCGGAAACTCATCACCCTGCAGGCAGAACGCATGTCTGACACCGACGGCGTGAGCCGGGGCATGGGTTGCGACCACGAGGCCGGCTGCAGCCAGGGCCGCGAATAACACCTCACGCATCAACGATCTCCCTTCATCCCTTCGATGACCAGAACGCGGGTGCATCATGGCGAAGCACTGGCGCGGCCCTGACGTGTGTAGTCGGTCGGCTCTCGATTGCAAGCTGGAAAGTTCCATCAACACACTGTGATTACAGATTAATTTCCCGACATGTCTCACGGCCTTTCAGCAGCGAGCTGTGACCGAGCGGCTACAGCAATTGTGGCGCAGATCGTTAAGAGGTGCGGCTGGCCTGGGGGCCAAATGAGACGAGACTGGACCTGTGATGAAGAAACTTCTGTTGACGACGACGGCGCTCGTGGTGCTGGCCTCGCCGGCGCTTGCTGCGGATCTCGCCGCGCGTCCCTACACGAAGGCACCGCCGCCGGTGATGGCTGCGATCTATGACTGGAGCGGCTTCTACATCGGCGTGAACGGTGGCGGCGGCTGGAGCGAGAATACCTGGGATCTGGTCGGCGGCGGCCGCGAAGGCTCGCATGATGCATCCGGCGGCACCGTCGGTGGCCAGGTCGGCTATCGCTGGCAGATGGGCCAGATCGTGTTCGGCGTCGAGGCGCAGGGCAACTGGGCCGACCTCACCGGCGACAATCAGAGCGCGCTGTTCGGAACGCGTAACCGCACCAAGACCGATGCGTTCGGCCTGTTCACCGGCCAGGTCGGCTACGCCATCAACAACGTGCTGCTCTACGCCAAGGGCGGTGCGGCCGTGACCAGCAACAAGTACACGATCACCAATGCGGCGACCGGCGCGTTCCTCGCCTCAAACGACGACACGCGCTGGGGCGGCGTGGTCGGTGCCGGCGTCGAATACGGCTTTGCGCCGAACTGGTCGCTGGGCGTCGAGTACGATCATCTGTTCATGGACCGCCAGACCGTCAGCTTCGGCGCGCTCGGCTCCGACAGCATCAAGCAGGACGTCGATCTGTTCACCGCCCGCCTGAACTACCGCTTCGGCGGCCCGGTCGCGACGCGCTACTGAGTCGATCCCGCCCGATCGGCGGATTGGAGAGCCCCGGCGTTCGCGCCGGGGCTTTTGTTTGAGGGCCGGATTAACCATTTGCGGCGCCGGCGCCGCGACGGGCCGATCAGCGCGCTTGACCTGAGAACAGAAAAGGAACATTGTTCTTCATATGTTCTGACTCAGGGAGGTCCCGATGCTGAAGGTTTTCGTTCAAGAAGCCGCCGCGCTGGCGTCGATCACGCTGTTCGTCGGCATGATCGCGCTCTGGGCGCAAATCATTCCACAGCTTTAGTTTTCCGAGCGCGTTGGCTGGGGACAAGGCAGGCGAGGGCGCCGGACTTACCGATGGGCCTCCGATATGATGCGGGGGCGAGTCGGTCGGAGGATAGGGCATGGCGCGGGGGGGGCAGGATCCCGAGCGAGCCCCGAAGCCGGCCCGATCCCGTGATCTCGGAAAAGCCCAGGTATCAGCAAGGCGAGCATGTCCAGCGCCGGATTCGTCCATCTCCACGTTCACTCCGCCTATTCGCTGCTGAAGGGCTCGATCAAGATCGCCAAGCTCGGCGAGCTCGCCAAGGCCGATCGCCAGCCGGCGCTGGCGCTGACCGACACCGACAACATGTTCGGTGCGCTCGAATTCTCCGACAAGATGGCGAGCTACGGCATCCAGCCGATCGCCGGCTGCGAGCTCGCCATCGATTTCGGCGACATGGACCCTAACGCCCGCAATGCCGGCGCGGCCGCGCAGCCCTCGCGAATCGTCCTGCTCGCCGCACGCGAGGAGGGCTACCGCCACCTGATGCGGCTGAACTCGCGCGCCTTCCTGGACACGCCGACGCACCAGGCCCCGCACATCAAGTTCGAGTGGCTGAACGAGGGCGTCGATGGTCTGATTGCGCTCACCGGCGGGCCCGATGGGCCGATCTCGCTCGCGATCCAGCACGACATGGCGGCACTTGCGACGCAGCGCTGCGAGCGGCTGGCGAGCCTGTTCGGCGACCGCCTCTACATCGAGCTGCAGCGCCACGGCGTCGACCGCGAGCGCCGCGTCGAGGGCGGCCTGATCGACATCGCCTATGGCAAGGGCCTGCCGCTGGTGGCGACCAACGAGCCGTATTTCGCGACCGCCGACGACTACGAGGCGCATGATGCGCTGCTGTGCATCGCCGGCGGCCACCTGATCGCCGACACCGAGCGCGTGCAGTTGACGCCCGACCACCGTTTCAAGACCCGCGCCGAGATGGCGGTGCTGTTCGCCGACCTGCCGGAGGCGCTGGCCTCGACGGTCGAGATCGCCGAGCGCTGCTCGTACCGGCCGCGCACGCGCAAGCCGATCCTGCCGTTCTTTACGGTCGGGGCCGGCAGCGGCGATGCCGTGGACGCCGCCAGCGCCGAGGCCGCCGAGCTGAAGCGGCAGGCGGAGGAGGGCCTGGAGCGGCGCCTCAAGGTGCACGGCATGGCGCCGGGCATGACTGAGGAGGACTACCAGAAGCGGCTCGCCTTCGAGCTCGACGTCATCATGCGCATGAAGTACGCGGGCTACTTCCTGATCGTGTCGGACTTCATCAAATGGGCCAAGGCGCACGGCATCCCGGTCGGACCGGGGCGCGGCTCCGGCGCCGGCTCGCTGGTTGCCTGGGTGCTGACCATCACCGACCTCGACCCGATGCGCTTCGCGCTGCTGTTCGAGCGCTTCCTCAATCCCGAGCGCGTGTCGATGCCGGACTTCGACATCGACTTCTGCCAGGACCGCCGCGGCGAGGTGATCTCCTATGTGCAGCAGCGCTACGGCCGCGACCAGGTGGCGCAGATCATCACCTTCGGTACCTTGCAGGCGCGCGGCGTGCTGCGCGACGTCGGCCGCGTGCTGCAGATGCCCTATGGCCAGGTCGACAAGCTGACCAAGCTGGTGCCGCAGAACCCGGCTGCTCCCGTCACGCTCGCCGCCGCGATCGAGGGCGAGCCGAAGCTGCAGGCGTTCCGCGACGAGGATCCGGTGGTGGCGCGCGCCTTCGACATCGCGATGCGCCTCGAAGGCCTGACGCGCCACGCCTCGACCCACGCCGCGGGCATCGTGATCGGCGACCGGCCGCTGAGCGAGCTGGTGCCGATGTATCGCGATCCGAAATCGGACATGCCGGTAACCCAGTTCAACATGAAATGGGTGGAGCCGGCCGGCCTCGTCAAGTTCGACTTCCTCGGCCTGAAGACGCTGACCGTGCTCGACGTCGCCGTGAAGCTGCTGAAGCAGCGCGACATCCACGTCGATCTCGCGACCTTGCCGATCGACGATGCGCCGAGCTACCAGATGCTCGCCCGCGGCGACGTGGTCGGCGTGTTCCAGGTTGAAAGTCAGGGCATGCGGCGGGCGCTGATCGACATGCGCCCCGACCGGTTCGAGGACATCATCGCGCTGGTCGCGCTGTATCGCCCGGGCCCGATGGCCAATATCCCGACCTACTGCGCCCGCAAGCACGGCGAGGAGGAGCCGGAATATCTACACCCGATTCTGGAGCCGATCCTGAAGGAGACCTTCGGCGTCATCATCTACCAGGAGCAGGTGATGCAGGTCGCGCAGCAGATGTCCGGCTACTCGCTCGGCGAAGCCGATCTCCTGCGGCGCGCCATGGGCAAGAAGATCCGCGCCGAGATGGACAAGCAGCGCGTCCGCTTCGTCGAAGGTGCCGTCAAGAACGGCGTGCCGAAGGACCAGGCCGACACGATCTTCGACCTCTTGGCCAAATTCGCCGACTACGGCTTCAACAAGTCGCACGCGGCCGCCTACGCGCTGGTGTCCTACCACACCGCCTACATGAAGGCGCATTATCCGGTGGAGTTCATCGCGGCGTCGATGACGCTCGATCTCAACAACACCGACAAGCTCTCGGAATTTCGTACCGAGGCGCAGCGTCTGGGGATCAAGGTCGAGCCACCGTCGATCAACCGCTCCGGTCCGACCTTCGAGGTCAGCGGCAACACCATCTTCTACGCGCTCGCCGCCTTGAAGGGCGTCGGCCCGCAGGCGATCGAGATGATCGTCGAGGCCCGCAACAAGGGGGGGCCGTTCACCTCGCTCGCCGACTTCGCCTCCCGCGTCAGTCCGCGCGCGATCAACAAGCGCATCATCGAGACCCTGGCCGCCGCCGGCGCCTTCGACGGGCTCGACAAGAACCGCGCGCGCGTGTTCGCCGGCGCTGATGCCATCGTTGCCGCCTGCCAGCGCGCCAACGAGGCTGCCACCTCCGGCCAGAACGACATGTTCGGCAACGCCGCCGATGCGCCGGCGATCATCCTGCCGAACATCGAGAACTGGCTGCCGGCCGAGCGTCTACGGCGCGAATATGATGCGATCGGCTTCTTCCTGTCGGGCCATCCGCTCGACGACTACGCGGCGGCGCTGAAGCGGCTGCGGGTGCAGAGCTGGGCCGAGTTCTCGCGCGCGGTGAAGACCGGCGCGACCGCGGGCAAGGTCGCCGCCACCGTGGTATCGCGCATGGAGCGGCGCACCAAGACCGGCAACAAGATGGGCATCATGGGCCTGTCGGATCCGACCGGGCATTTCGAGGCCGTGCTGTTCTCGGAGGGGCTTGCACAATATCGCGACGTGCTCGAGCCCGGCGCGGCCGTGCTGCTGCAGCTCGGCGCCGAGCTGCAGGGCGAGGATGTCCGCGCCCGCGTGCTGCATGCCGAACCGCTCGACGATGCCGCCGCCAAGACGCAGCGCGGCCTGCGCATCTTCCTGCGCGACACCAAGCCGCTCGACTCCATCGTCAAGCGCCTGCAGGGGCCGGAAGGCACCGCGGCCAATGGCAATGGAGCGATCGCCAAGGGTGCGGCGCCCCCCTTGGCGCCCCGCACGGCAGCAGGCGAGGGCGAGGTATCGCTGGTGATGATGCTGGACCTCGAAACCGAGGTCGAGATGAAGCTGCCGGGGCGCTTCAAGGTTTCGCCACAAATCGCAGGTGCCATCAAGGCGGTGACCGGCGTGGTCGACGTGCAGCAGCTCTAAAGGCGATCGTTCCGCTGGAGCGGCTGCGTCCGGCGATCTTGCCGGTCGAACGGGGACGAGGAACAAAAAAGCTGCGCGTGGGCTGTACGGACATGCCTCCGTTCAACCGCGGTTCAGCCATTCTCCCGCTGAATCCGCGGCGGGTGCCTCGAAGGGGCTTGAACCATGCGCTTGGCCAAGATCACCGCGAAGATCGTCCTGAGTGTTTCGCTCTGCCTGCTCGCCTGGGCGGCCCTGCCGCGGCCTGCCGCAGCGCAGCAGCCCGGTGCCGAAAAGCGTATCGCCTTGGTGATCGGCAACGGGGCCTATGCCAAGGGCCCGCTGGCGTCGGCGGCCAACGATGCCGGCCTGATCGCGCAGACGCTGCAGGCCGCGGGCTTCGACGTGGTCGGCGCGCGCGATCTCGATGCAGACACGTTGCGCAAGAGCTTTCGTGATTTCATTCACAAGGCCCAGTCAGCCGACAACAACACCGTCGCGATGGTCTATCTCGCCGGCTACGGCATGCAGCTCGCCGGCGAGAACTACTTTCTTCCCGTCGACGCCAACATCGGCAGTGACGTCGACATTCCGACCGAGGGGCTGCGCCTCAGCGACTACATCCGCCAGCTTGCGGCGACGCCGGTGAAGGCCAGCGTCGTGGTGCTCGATGCCGCCCGCCAGCAGCCCTTCATCGCCAGCGGTCCGGCGATCGCCGGCGGCCTGGCGCTGGTCGAGCCCGATGCCAACATGCTGATCGCGTTCAATGCCGCGCCGGGCACGATCGCGCCGAACGAGACCGGCGCCTACGGCGTCTACGCGCGCTCGCTCGCCGAGATGATCCGCACCGGCGGGCTGTCGCTGCCGGAGGTGTTCGACCGGCTGCGGCTGCGCGTCAATGAGGAGACCAAGGGCGCGCAGGTGCCCTGGGACGCGCAGAAGATCCAGGCCGCCTTCACCTTCTTCGAGCGGGCGCCCGACGCCCCCGCCACGTCGGATTCGCCGGAGCAGAGCGCGGCGCTGCGCTCGCGCCCGATCCGCGAGCTGCCGGTGCAGGAGGCCTATGCCGCCGCGCTCGAGCGCGACACGCTGCAGGGCTATGAGGACTTCATCGCCGCCTATCCGAGCGACCCGCTGGCGCGGCGCGTGCGCGCCCTCGTCGCCGCACGCCGCGAGGCGCTGACCTGGCGGCGGACGTTCCGCACCGACAGTCCGGAAGCCTATTGGTCCTACCTGAAGCGCTATCCCTATGGCGCGCATGCCGAGGACGCCCGGCGGCGGCTGGCGATGTTGTCCGCGCCGCCCGCGCCGCCGCCGACCTTCGCGATGATCGACTATGACGTGCCGCCGCCGCCGCTCGACGAGGTGATCTATGCCGAGCGCCCGGTGCTGATGTTCTCGGATCCCGAATTCGATTTCGTGCCGCCGCCCCCGCCGCCGGTCTACATCCTGCCGCCGCCTCCGCCGGATTTCGTGGAGCTGCCGCCGCCATTCGCCCCGGTGGGCCTGTTCATCCTGCCGCGGCCGGTGTTCGTGCCGATCCCGGTCTATGTCCGGCCGCCGGCCTTCGTTGCGCCGCCGCCGAACAACATCATCTACCAGAACATCCACAACACGACCGTCATCAACACCGTGATCAATCGTCCGGCGCCGCCGGCCGGACCGATCACTGCAGGCCCCGCGGCGGTGCCGACGCCGGCCGTGGCGGTGGCACCGGCCCTGCCGCCGGCTGTCGTGCAGCGCGCCACGCTGATCCAGCAGGGCAAGGTCCCGCCGCCGGGAGGACCGCTCGTCAATCCCGCACTCCGGCCCGGTGCGGCACCGGCCATTCAGGCCAACGCTCCGCCGGGTGGACCCTCGCCCGCCATGACAGGACCAGGGCAGGGGCATGCCAACGTCAATCCGCTGCCGGTGCCCGGTCGCGGTGGTCCGCCGGTGCCACCATCGGTTCAGACTCCTGGTCTGCGCCAGCCGGCACCGGCATCGCCCTCTGGCGCGCTGCCACCGCCCGCGCGCCAGGATCTGCGCGCGAACCGCACGCCGCCGGGCGCCGTCATGCCGCAGCCTGCAAGGCCATCGGCGATGCCGTCCCGTCCGGTCATGCCGTCAGCCGCTCCGCGCGGGCCTGAGGTGAGCCCGCGCATTCAGCAGGCGACGCCACCGCAGATCCAGCGCCGCCCGCCGCCACCACCGGCGACGGCGCGTCTGAGTCCGCCGCCGGCGCCGCCACGACCGCCGGTTGCACCGATGGTTCGGGCGGCTCCGCCACCTCGGCCGGCGCCACCGCCGCCGCAAGTCATGCGTCCGTCCGCTCCGCCACCGATGGCGCGCCCTGCGCCTCCGCCGCAGATGGCGCGTCCCAGTCCGCCGCCGATGGCCGCCGTGGCCCGGCCGGCGCCGCCACCGCCGCCGATGGCACGGCCCGCGGCGCCGCCGCCACGTCCGGCGGCCCCGCCGCCGCCGGGCAAGAGATGTCCGCCGAACGTTCCGCATTGCTGAGCCGCCGCGCGTTGGCCTGACGCCGGCGCGGTTGCAACATCGGCCTGTTTTCGATATGGGCGGACCGCCGGACTGATCGATCGTGGGCGCAAGACGTCGACGGCCGACGACGTGTTGCGGGGGCTTCAGTGAAATCAGCGTTTGTCGGGACCTTGCGCACGCTGTCTTGGCGAAGCTCAATTTGGCGAAGCTCAATCATGGCCGCCCTTTGCAGCGTCGGTATCGCCGGCCTGCCTTCGCCAAGCGATGCGCAGGGGCTGCCGGGCGCCGAAGCCGTCTATGCCTCGGCGCCGCCGCGCCTGCTCCAGATCCGCACGCTCGTGGCCGATGCCGGCCGCCAGACCTCGACAGGATCCGGCTTTCTGGTCTCGGCCGACGGGCTCGCGGTCACGAACTATCACGTCGTCTCGGATGCAGCGCTCGAGCCGAAGACGTACCGGCTCGAATATACCGGAGCGGATGGCACGCAGGGCGGCGTCACGTTGCTTGCCGTCGACCTGCCCAACGATCTCGCGCTCGTTCGCGTCGACAAGCAGAACGCGCCGTTCTTCTCGTTCGACAAGGCCGCGCTCGACGGCAGCCTGCCGAAAGGCGAGCGGCTGTATTCGCTCGGCAACCCGCTCGACCTCGGCTTCACCATCATCGAGGGCACCTATAACGGCCTCGTCGAGCACAGCTACAACGATCACATCCATTTCACCGGCGCGCTCAATCCCGGCATGAGCGGCGGTCCGGCGGTCAATGCGCAAGGCCAGGTGGTCGGCGTCAACGTCGCCACGCGCCGCGGCGGCCAGCTCATCAGCTTCCTGGTGCCCGCGCGCTTTGCGGCCGCGCTGCTGGCGCGCGGCCAGGATGCCAGGCCGGCGGCGGCCGATCTGCGCAAGGACGTGATCGCGCAGCTTACGAGCTGGCGTGGAGCGCTCTACAAGTCGCTGGGCGAGGAGGGCTTCCGCGACCGCGTGTTCGGGCCCTATCAGGCGCCGGAGACGCGCGCGGGGTGGTTCGAATGCTGGGCGAGCACCAATGCCAGCGCGTCGCCGAAGCCGCGCGCCAGCATCAATTCGACCAGTTGCAAGGCCGAGGCCAGCGTCTATGTCGCCTCCGACCTCAACACCGGCGTGGTCGAGGTCAGCCACTCCTACGCGAAATCGATCGACCTCAATCAATTCCAGTTCGCGACCGTGCTGACGCAGCTCGCGCAGCCACGACTCACCCAGGGCGGCTCGTTCCGCAAATGGTACACGCCGCAGCATTGCCATGCCGATTTCGTCGGCGTGACGCCGGCGGCCGCTCATCCGCCGCTGCGCGTGCTGTGGTGCGCGCAGGGCTATCGCGAGTTCGACGGCCTCTATGATGTCGTGCTGGTCGCGGTGACGCAGGATCATGCCGACGAGGCGCTGGTGTCGCGGCTGAACCTGCAGGCGATCGCTTATGACGACGCCTTGCGCCTCGGCAAGAGCTTCCTCGAACGCCTGCAGGTCGCACGATGATCTGGATCGAGATCCTCTCCAAGCATCGCGACGTCGCCGGCCGCTTCCGTGTCGATGCCGCCGAGATCAGCATCGGCCGCGGCTACGACAATCACGTCATTCTCGACGATCCCTATGTCGCCGCGCGCCATGTGCGAATTTTCCGCGACGGCGAGGGGCGCCTGGTCGCCGAGGATCTCGGCAGCGCCAACGGCCTCTTTCTCGATCGCGGCAAGAGCCGGAAGCCGCAGCTCGTTCTCGACGGCACCAAGCCGATCCGGATCGGCCAGACGCTGCTTCGGATCCGCGACGCCGGCCATGCCGTCGAGCCGGAGCGGCTCGCGGGCTCCGAACGCGGGGCGCTGCCGATCATCGCCGCGATCGCCCTCGGCGTCGTCCTGCTCGCAATCAACGCGGTGATGACCTGGTTTGCGCAGACCTCCGAGGCGCATCTGTCCGATTATCTCGTGCCGACCGTCACGATGATCGGGGTGGTCGTCGCATGGGTTGGCGTCTGGGCGCTGCTGGCGCGGTTGTTTTCCGGCCGCTCGCATTTTCTGCGCCACCTCCTGATCGCGCAGGCGGGTCTGATCGCGTTCTGGGTCTACAGCGAGTTCGCCCAGATTGCCTCGTTCGCCCTGACCTGGACCGCTGTCTTCACCTACGGCTACCTCGTCTCGTGGATCGTTCTCGCCGCGACCTGCTTGCTGCATCTGCGTGAGGTCGGACGCAGCCATATGCTCGCCAAGGGCGTGGTGGTCGGCCTTCTGCTGGTGGTCGCGATCGCGATCCAGACCGTGCAGCGGTCGGAGGCGCTGGCGAATTCCGGCCGTCCCAATGTGAGCCACGTGCTGATGCCGCCGTCCCTGCGCCTGGTTCCGGTGCAGGACGAGCAGACCTTCTTCGAAGACGCCGCGCGGCTGAGGGCGAAGCTCGATGCGGACCGCGCCGCGCTGGCGCCGGCCGGTGTGGAGCGCTGATCACAGTTCCATTGTCTTTGCTCCCCGAGATTGAAAGTTCCCTGGTTCCCGTCATAGCCTTGAAGCCCGGGTTTCTACGGGGAGGGGGCGATGAACAGGCGAGCGCTGCTGGGACTGGGAACGGCATTTCTGGTATCAGGATGCCTGACAGGCAAGGAAGGCACCGAATACGCCGTGGTGTCACAGAAGATCGGGGCGCCGCGTCCCGGGCAGTCCCGCATCATCATCATGAGCTTGAAGGATGCCTGGCTGGACAGGACCACGTGCGACGCCAAGGTCGACGGCGTCGCGCTGAGCCGCCTGATCCCCGGGACCTATGTCTACATCGACCGGCCGGCCGGTCCGCACCACCTCGTCGCCACCCAGACCCTGTTCCCGGGCGACTCGGTGCTCGATTTCAACACCGAACCGGGGCGGACCTATTTCTTCTCGATCAGGCCCAGCGACCGGTCCAGGGCGATGCAGGGCGGCGGCATGGCGTTCGGTCTGCTCGGCATGGGCGTGATGGCCGCGGCCTCGTCCGGCGCCGACAACAAGGGCCCGGTCGACTTCGTTCCGCTCCAGGAGGGCCAGGCCCGGACGGCGATGGCCGAGCTTCTGCAGGCGGAATGAGCCCATTTTCCTTGCGTTGCGCCAAAATCCGGCTATATAGCGCGCCATCTCACACGGAAACTTGGCTCTCCTAGAGGGCGTCCGGTGGCAAGCCGGGCCTTGATGGCCCGTTTTTGCTCACGCGTTTCCGGAGGAATCAACCGGAGAATATCCAATGGCGCTGCCTGAATTCACGATGCGCCAGCTGCTCGAAGCTGGCGTTCACTTTGGTCACCAGTCTCACCGCTGGAATCCGAAAATGGCCGATTTCATTTTCGGAGCCCGCAACAACATCCACATCATCGACCTCGCCCAGACCGTGCCGATGCTGCACACGGCGCTGCAGGCCGTCAGCGACACCGTCGCCAAGGGCGGCCGCATCCTGTTCGTCGGCACCAAGCGTCAGGCACAGGACAACGTGGCCGACGCAGCCAAGCGCTGCGCCCAGTACTTCGTCAATTCGCGCTGGCTCGGCGGCACGCTGACCAACTGGAAGACGATCTCGGCCTCGATCAAGCGCCTGCGCCATCTCGACGAGGTGCTGTCCTCGGGCGAAGCCAACTCCTACACCAAGAAGGAGCGCCTGACCCTGCAGCGCGAGCGCGACAAGCTCGACCGCTCGCTCGGCGGCATCAAGGACATGGGCGGTCTGCCCGACATGATCTTCGTGATCGACACCAACAAGGAAGACATCGCGATCCAGGAGGCCCAGCGCCTCAAGATCCCGGTGGCCGCGATCGTCGACACCAATTGCGACCCGAAGGGCATCACCTATGTCGTGCCCGGCAATGACGACGCCGGCCGCGCCATTTCGCTGTACTGCGACCTGATCGCGCGCGCCGCCATTGACGGCATCTCGCGCGCGCAGGGCGAGCTCGGGATCGATGTCGGCGCCTCGGCGGCTCCGCTCGAGGAGGATCTTCCGGCTGCGTCCGCTTCGACGTTCCAGGGGTTGCCTGGTCCGCGCGGCACGGCCGACGACCTCAAGAAGCTCACCGGCGTGTCCGGTGCGATCGAGAAGAAGCTCAACGACCTCGGCATCTTCCACTACTGGCAGCTCGCCGAGCTCAACCACGACACCGCGCACCAGATCGGCGAAGAGGTCGGTCTCCCGAGCCGGGCCGATGCCTGGGTCGCGCAGGCCAAGTCGCTCGCCGACGCGTAAGACGACACAACACCATTCTGGCCGGCGTCGCACGCCGGCCATCGCGACTGAGATAGGTTTTCCTGGCAGCGGGCGGCGGCGAGCCATCCGCTGCGTCGCGCTTTGGACAGGCAAAAGGACGTTCAACAATGGCGAATATCACCGCAGCGATGGTGAAGGACCTGCGCGAGTCGACCGGCGCGGGCATGATGGACTGCAAGGCCGCGCTCACCGAGAACGGCGGCGACATGCAGGCCGCGCAGGATTGGCTGCGCAAGAAGGGCCTGTCGAAGGCCGCCAAGAAGGCCGGCCGCGTTGCGGCTGAAGGCCTGATCGGCGCGCTGACCTCGGGCAAGAAGGGCGTGGTCGTGGAGGTCAACTCCGAGACCGACTTCGTCGCGCGCAACGAGCACTTCCAGGGCCTGGTCAAGATGATCGCCCAGGTCGCGCTCGACGTCGGCGCCGACGTGGAGAAGATCAAGGCCGCCAAGGTCGGCAGCATCACGGTCGAGGCCGCGATTGCCGATTCGATCGCCACCATCGGTGAGAACCAGACGCTGCGCCGCGCGGCCTCGCTCGAAGTGAGCGAAGGCGTCGTGTCGAGCTACGTCCATGGCGCCGTCATCGAAGGCGCCGGCAAGCTCGGCGTCATCGTCGCGCTGGAGTCGCCCGGCAAGACCGACGAGCTCGCCGTGCTCGGCCGTCAGCTCGCGATGCATGTCGCCGCGGCCAACCCGCAGGCGATCGATGCGGCGGGTCTCGATCCCGAGCTCGTCAAGCGCGAGAAGGACGTGCTCGCCGACAAGTATCGTCAGCAGGGCAAGCCGGAGAACGTGATCGAGAAGATCGTCGAGTCCGGCCTGAAGACCTACTACAAGGAAGTCACCCTGCTCGAGCAGGCCTTCATCCACGACAGCGGCAAGTCGGTCGCGCAGGCGCTGAAGGAAGCCGAAGGCAAGGTCGGCGGTCCGATCAAGGTCGCCGGTTTCGTCCGCTATGCCCTCGGTGAGGGCATCGAGAAGGAAGAGACCGACTTCGCGGCCGAAGTCGCCGCTGCGAGCGGCAAGAAGTAACGACTGGGCACAGTCACGATCCGGCGCGGCGTTCGCGCCGGATATCAACGCGCGGGATAGGAGAGCATTGGCACATGGCTGAGCCGGTCTATCGTCGCGTCGTGGTCAAGCTGTCCGGCGAGTATCTCGCGGGCCCTCATTCCTTCGGCATCGACCAGCCGACCGTCGATCGGATCGCCGACGACCTCATCGCAGCGCAGAAGCTCGGCATCGAGATCGCCGTCGTGGTCGGCGGCGGCAACATGGTGCGCGGCGTCGAGGTCTCGTCGCAGGGCGTGTCGCGTCCGACCGGCGACACCATGGGCATGCTCGCCACCGTCATGAACTGCCTGGCGCTGGAAGCCGCCATCCAGCGCAAGGGCACCCCGGCGCAGGCGCTCTCGGCGTTCGTCATGCCGGAAGTGTGCGAGCTGTTCACGCGCGCTGCGGCGCACAAGTCGCTGGCCGAGGGACGTATCGTCGTGCTCGGGGGCGGCACCGGCAATCCCTATTTCACGACTGACACCACGGCGGTCTTGCGGGCCGCCGAGATCGGCGCCCAGGCCGTGCTGAAGGCTACGAACGTCGACGGCGTCTACAGCGCCGATCCCAAGAAGGATCCGGCCGCCAAGCGCTTCGACCGGCTGACGCATTCGCAGGCCATCGAAGGCGGCTACAAGGTCATGGACGCGACCGCATTCGCCCTTGCCCGGGAAACATCGCTGCCTATCATTGTGTTCTCCATTGCCGAACCGGGCTCGATCGGCGCGATGTTGCGGGGCGAAGGGCGCGGTACCATCGTCGCGGGGTGAGCCGCGGCGCCGCTGGCGGCCGGTGTTGGACCGGCTTCGAGCCTGCGGTAGAAGCGTAAGCGAGACAGGCATTCGTCCGGGAGTCGCCCAAGTCCGACCGCAGGCCTTTCGAGGCCCGGCAGAGCCGGCCGCAGGCCCCCCGGATTGCAGAAAGGAAAGCGTGATGAGCACGGGCAATTTCGACCTCAACGAACTGAAGCGCCGCATGCAGGGCGCGACCCAGGCGCTGAAGCACGAGCTCGGCGGCCTGCGCACCGGCCGCGCCTCGGCATCGATGGTGGAGCCGGTCCAGGTCGAGGCCTACGGCTCGCACATGCCGCTCAACCAGCTCGCGACCGTCTCCGTGCCCGAGCCGCGGCTGCTCTCGGTGCAGGTCTGGGACCGCTCCATGGTCAAGGCCGTCGAGAAGGCGATCGTCGATTCCAACCTCGGCCTGTCGCCCGCGACCGAAGGCCAGGTGATCCGGCTGCGCATTCCCGAGCTCAACCAGGAGCGGCGCAAGGAGCTGGTCAAGGTCGCGCACAAATATGCGGAAGCTGCCCGTGTCGCCGTGCGTCACGTGCGCCGCGACGGTCTCGATACGCTGAAGAAGCTCGAGAAGAATCACGAGATGTCCGAGGACGATCAGGAGCGCTTCGCCGGCGACGTGCAGAAGGCGACCGACAGCGTGATCTCCGAGATCGACCAGTTGCTGGCGGCGAAGGAAAAGGAAATCCTCACCGTCTGAAGGATGCGCTTGATGTCGAAAGCCGCGGCCCCGGTGACGGAGGCGCCGGACCGGTCCGACGCACCGGCCCATGTTGCCATCATCATGGATGGCAATGGCCGCTGGGCTGCGGCCCGCGGGCTGCCGCGCGCGGAAGGGCATCGCCGCGGCGTCGAGGCGTTGCGCCGCGTGGTGCGTGCCTCGCATGAGCTCGGCATCCGCTATCTCACCATCTTCTCGTTCTCGTCCGAGAACTGGTCGCGTCCGGCCAGCGAGATCGGCGACCTGTTCGGCCTGTTGCGCCGCTTCATCCGCAACGATCTCGCGACCCTGCATCGCGACGGCGTGCGTGTCAGGGTGATCGGCGAGCGCGACGGGCTCGAGCCCGACATCTGCGCGCTTCTCAGCGAAGCCGAGGATCTCACCCGGGGCAACACCAAGCTGACGCTGGTGGTTGCCTTCAACTACGGCTCGCGCCAGGAGATCGCGCGCGCGGCGCAGCGGCTGGCGCGCGAGGTCGCCGAGGGTCGGCGCGATCCGGCGTCGATCGATGCCGATGCCATCGGCGCCCATCTCGATGCGCCCGACATTCCCGATCCCGACCTCATCATCCGCACCAGCGGCGAGCAGCGGCTGTCCAACTTCCTGATGTGGCAGGCCGCCTATAGCGAGCTGGTGTTCGTGCCGATCCATTGGCCCGACTTCGATAAGGCGGCGCTTGAGGGTGCGATCGCCGAGTTCGGCCGGCGTGAACGCCGCTTCGGCGGCCTCGCGGCGAAAACCGCCTCGTGACCAAACCGGATACCGCAGCCGTGGGAGACGCCGCCAACGCCGCGCAGCGCAACGAGGGTGCGCAACCCACAAAGGCTGCGGCCAGCAATCTAGTGATGCGGGTCGCGGCAGCGCTGGTGCTGGTGCCGCTGGCGCTCGGCGCCGCCTATGTCGGCGGCATGTTCTGGACCGCACTGGTCACGGTGGTCGCGGTCGGCCTGTATCTCGAATGGTTGATGGTGGTAGGCGAGATCCGCACCGCCAGCGTCGGCACGGCCGGGGCCCTGGCCATCGGCATTGCCGGCGTCTGCTGCGCCTATGGCTTGATCGACTTCGCCGTCGTCGTGCTCGGGCTCGGTCTGGCCGCCGCTACGGCGCTTGCTGCGGGGCGTCGCACCTGGGTGGCCGCCGGCTTCGCCTATGCGTCGGCGGCCGAGCTCGGCTCGGTGCTGGTGCGCTTCGATGCCGCCGAGGGATGGCACGCGCTGGTGCTGGTGTTTCTCGTCGTCTGGGCCAGCGATATCGGCGGCTATGTTGCCGGCCGCAGCATCGGCGGGCCGAAGCTCGCGCCGCGGATCAGCCCGAACAAGACCTGGGCCGGCGCAGTCGGCGGCTTCGTCGCCAGCCTCGTCGCCGCGGCCGCCTGGTCGATGGCCGGCGCCGGCGGACTGGTGACGACGCTCATGCTGGCCGCGACGCTGTCGGTGGTCTCGCAGCTCGGCGACCTCGCCGAATCTGCGGTGAAGCGGCACTTCGGGGTCAAGGACTCCAGTCACATCATTCCCGGCCATGGCGGCCTGTTGGATCGCCTGGACGGCTATGTCGCGGCCATCGTCGTCGCCGCATTGCTCGGTTTGCTGCGCGGCGGCCTCGATGGGGTCGGCCGCGGTCTTCTGGTTTGGTGACCGTCGGCGCAGCCGACCGGTCGATAATGTTTGGTGAGAACATGAGCGCAGTGCCATTGCGGAACAACAAGGCCGGTGTCGCGGAGATGCGCAGCGTCACCGTGCTCGGCGCCACCGGCTCGATCGGCGATTCGACCATGGACCTCGTGCGCGGCGCGCCGGAGCGCTACCGCGTCGAGGCGCTGACCGGCAACAGCAACGTCCAGGGCCTGGTGAAGCTGGCCCGAGAGTTCAACCCGCGCTTCGTGGCGGTGGCCGATCCGGCCGGCCTCGACGAGCTGCGCGATGCGCTGGCCGGCACCGGGATCGAATGCGGGGCAGGGGAGAGCGCCATCATCGAGGCGGCAGCCCGTCCCGCCGACTGGGTCATGGCCGCCGTCTCCGGCGCCGCCGGCCTCAAGCCGGCGCTCGCCGCAGTGGACCGCGGCGCGACCGTGGCGCTCGCCAACAAGGAATGCCTGGTCTGTGCCGGCGATTTCTTCATGGAGCGGGCCGCCCGGGCCGGCGCTTGCATCCTGCCGGCCGATTCGGAGCACAACGCGCTGTTCCAGGCGCTGTCCTCGGGCAATCGCGAGGAGCTGGTGCGGGTGATCATCACCGCCTCTGGCGGCCCGTTCCGCACCTGGGCGCCGGCCGATATCGAGCAGGCGACCCTGGCCCAGGCGCTGAAGCATCCGAACTGGAGCATGGGCCAGAAGATCACGATCGATTCGGCCTCGATGATGAACAAGGGCCTCGAGGTGATCGAGGCGTCCTACCTGTTCGCGCTGGCGCCAGACGAGATCGACGTGCTGGTGCATCCACAGTCGATCGTCCACGGCATGGTCGAGTTCTCGGACCGGTCAGTGGTGGCGCAGCTCGGCGCGCCGGACATGCGGATTCCGATCGCCCATTGCCTAGGTTGGCCGGAGCGCATCAAGGGTCCGTCGGCCCGACTCGATCTCGCCAAGATCGGCACGCTGACCTTCGAGGCCCCGGACTTCGAGCGGTTCCCCGGTCTGCGGCTGGCCTACGATTCGCTGCGCACCGGGCGCGGCGCGACGACGGTGTTCAATGCCGCCAACGAGGTCGCCGTCGCGGCCTTCATCGGCGGCCACATCCGCTTTGGTGCGATCGCCCGCCTGGTCGAGGCGACCCTCGAGAGCTGGACGCGCTCAGGTAATTTGGCACCTCTGACGTCCGCGGACGACGCCATCGCCATTGACCATGATGCGCGAAAAAGGGCCGCGGGCCTCTTGCCTCAAATCGCCGCAAAAGCATCTTAACGGGTTGGATGGGCCGCTGGCCCGTCGGGAAGGTCATCGATGTCCGAATTTTTCCACCATATCTTCAATACCTTGAGCCACGGCCTTCTCGGCTACATCGTCCCGTTCCTGTTCGTGCTGACGATCGTGGTGTTTTTCCACGAGCTCGGCCATTTCCTGATCGCACGCTGGGCCGGCGTGAAGGTGTTGACGTTTTCGCTCGGATTTGGCCCAGAACTGATCGGTTTCAACGACCGCCACAACACGCGCTGGAAGATCTCGGCGATCCCGCTCGGCGGTTACGTGAAGTTCTTCGGCGACGAATCCGAGGCCTCGACGCCATCGGCCGAGGCGCTTGCCAAGATGACGGCCGAGGAGCGCGCCGACAGCTTTCACCACAAGACCGTCGGCCAGCGCGCCGCGATCGTCGCGGCCGGCCCGATCGCCAACTTCATCCTGGCGGTCATCATCTTCGCCGGCATGGCGCTGTATTTCGGCAAGCCGAACACGACCCCGCGGGTCGACGCCGTTCAGCCGGACAGCGTCGCGGCCGCCGCCGGCTTCAAGGACGGTGACGTCATTGCCGCCATCGACGGCCGGTCGATCGAGACCTTCGCCGACATGCAGCGCGTCGTCTCGGTCAGCGCCGGCACGGAATTGTCCTTCCTGGTCAAGCGGGACGGCACGGAACTCACCCTCAAGGCGACGCCGGCGCTCAAGGAGGTCAAGGACCTGTTCGGCAACAGCCACCGGATCGGCGTGCTCGGCATCCAGTACAACGCCAAGCCGGACGAATCGCGGTCGATCCCGGTCGGGTTCCTCGAATCGATCAAGATCGGCTTCGAGCAGGTCTGGTTCATCATCTCCACGACCTTCAAGTTCATCGCCTCGCTGTTCGCGGGCGCCGGGAGTGCCGGCGACGTCGGCGGTCCGATCCGAATCGCTCAACTCTCGGGACAGGCGGCCAGCCTCGGCTTCCAGTTCGTTGTGCAGCTGTGCGCGACGCTGTCGGTCTCGATCGGGCTGCTGAACCTGTTCCCGGTTCCGCTGCTCGATGGCGGACACCTGTTGTTCTACGGGGTCGAGGCCGTCCGCGGCCGGCCGCTGTCGGAGCGGGCGCAGGAGATGGGGTTCCGAATCGGCCTCGGGCTGGTCCTCATGCTCATGGTCTTTGCAACCTATAACGATATCCTTCACCTCGCCGGGTCCTGAGCGCGGCTTTTTTACGACGTGGCCGTTAGGCAACGTTTTGAAACGAATTTGAAAATTCAGAGAGATCCGGCGTTTGCCGTCGGGTCCAAATTGGCTACAAGCGAACGACAAATGGGAATCTGTCGGGTTCGTAGGGGTACGGAACCGGCAACGGAATATAAGGGCGCGTAGCGCATGAAGTTCGGATTGCGGGTGCGGGGGGGCTTGGCGGCCGCCTTTATCATGTTCGCCGGACCGGTGGCTTTGCCGCTGGCGAGCGTGGTTCTTTCGTCGCCAGCTGCGGCGCAGACGGTCAACTCGATCGAAGTGGTCGGCAACCGCCGTGTCGAGCTGGAGACCATCCGCTCGTACTTCAAGCCGGGCCCCGGCGGGACGCTCGACGCCGGCCGGGTCGATGACGGCCTCAAGGCGCTGATCGAGACCGGCCTGTTCTCGGACGTGAAGATCAACCGCCAGGGTGGGCGGCTGATCGTGACCGTCGTCGAGAATCCGGTGATCGGCCGCGTCGCCTTCGAAGGCAACAAGAAGGTCAAGGACGAGCAGCTCCAGGCGGAAGTGCAGTCGAAGCCGCGCGGCACGCTCTCGCGCCCGATGGTGCAGTCCGACGCCCAGCGCATTGCGGAGATCTACCGCCGTTCGGGCCGTTACGACGTGCGCGTCACGCCGGAGATGATCGAGCAGCCGAACAACCGCGTCGACCTGATCTTCACGATCGAGGAAGGCGCCAAGACCGGCGTGAAGTCGATCGAGTTCGTCGGCAACAACGCCTTCTCGTCCTATCGCCTCAAGGACGTCATCAAGACCCGCGAGACCAACCTCCTGAGCTTCCTGGGCTCGGGCGACGTCTACGATCCGGACCGTGTCGAGGCCGATCGCGACCTGATTCGCCGCTTCTACCTGAAGAACGGTTATGCCGACGTGCAGGTCGTGGCCGCGCTCAGCGAGTACGATCCGGAGCGCAAGGGCTTCCTCGTGACCTTCAAGATCGAAGAAGGCCAGCAGTACCGGGTCGGTTCGGTCGACTTCCAGTCGTCGATCGCGACGCTCGACGGCAACACGCTGCGCGGCTATTCGCGCGTCAGCGTCGGCTCGCTCTATAATGTCGAGAACATCGAGAAATCGGTCGAGGAGATGCAGATCGAGGCCTCGCGGCGCGGCTACGCGTTCGCGGTGGTCCGCCCGCGCGGTGATCGCAACTTCGAGGCCCACACCGTGTCGGTCGTGTTCGCCATCGACGAGGGCCCGCGCACCTATATCGAGCGCATCAACATTCGCGGCAACACCCGCACCCGCGACTACGTCATTCGCCGCGAGTTCGACATCTCCGAGGGCGACGCCTACAACCGCGCCCTGGTGGACCGTGCCGAGCGCCGCCTGAAGAACCTCGACTTCTTCAAGGACGTGAAGATCGTCACCGAGCCAGGCTCGTCGAGCGACCGGGTGGTCCTGAACGTCAACCTGGAAGAGAAATCCACCGGCGACTTCTCGATCTCCGGCGGCTATTCGACCACGGACGGCGCGCTGGCCGAGGTCTCGATCTCCGAGCGCAACTTCCTCGGCCGCGGCCTGTTCGCCAAGGCGTCTGTGACCTACGGCCAGTTCGCCCGCGGTTACTCGCTGTCCTTCGTCGAGCCGTATCTGCTCGACTACCGGGTTGCGCTGGGCCTCGACCTGTATCAGCGCCAGCAGCTCGCCAACAACTTCATCTCCTACGGCACCAAGACGCTCGGCTTCAGCCCGCGCCTCGGCTTCCAGCTGCGTGAAGACCTGTCGCTGCAGCTGCGCTACTCGATCTACCGCCAGGAGATCTCGCTGCCGGCGACGCTCTCGAACTGTAACAACGGCGGTGGCGGCAGCCCGCTGCCCTTCAATCCGACACCGGCGTTCATCAACGCCAATCCCGGCAACGCGCAGGCTGCGGCGATCGGTGCGGCGACCGGTGGCCTCGGGTGCTTCTCTGATGGCGAGGCCTCGCTGCCGGTCCGCCAGGAGCTGGCGAAGGGCGCGACGCTGACCTCGGCGCTCGGCTATACGCTGAACTACAACACGCTCGACAACACCAAGAACCCGACCGACGGCCTCTTGGTCGACTTCAAGCAGGACTTTGCGGGTGTTGGCGGCGACGTGTCGTACCTGAAGACCGCCTTCGATGCGAAGTACTTCACCCCGCTGGTGTCGGACATCGTCAGCATCGTCCACCTCCAGGGCGGCATCCTGAACAAGATCGGCAACACGCAGTTGCGCATGCTCGATCACTTCCAGATGGGTCCGAACCTGGTTCGTGGTTTCGCCCCGAACGGCATTGGTCCGCGTGACATCAATCCGTTCGGCACGCAGGATGCGCTGGGCGGCACCAAGTACTGGGGCGCTTCGCTCGAATTGCAGATGCCGTTCTGGTTCCTGCCTAAGGAGACGGGTCTGAAGGGCGCGATCTACGCTGATGCAGGCGGTCTGTCGGGTTATCAGGGTCCGACGGGTTGGGATTTGACAAACGAAGTCAATCGAGCCCCTTGCACCCCGCCGTCGCGCAATCCGAACAACGCCGGCACCTGCCTGGGCCTGCAGTTCAGCGACCAGAATACGGTCCGGACGTCGGTCGGTGTGGGTCTGGTGTGGGCATCGCCGTTCGGTCCGCTGCGCTTCGACTACGCGATCCCGCTCACCAAGGGTCAGTTCGACCGGACGCAGGAATTCCGGTTCGGCGGCGGTACGTCGTTCTGAGCCTGGGCCGATCGAATCCGGGTTGGCGTCGACCAACCCCGCCGGTGTAAGAGATGGGAGCTCGGTTCCGGGACACCGGAGCCGGGCTCTGACTTTTTGTCCTGAGAGTACGACTTGTCCCGAGAGTACGACGGAATGGCCCAGCCGACCTTCTTCCAATCGCCGCCGCCCACGACGCTGGCGGCGATCGCAGCCGCCGCCAAGGCGACCCTGGTCGACCCGTCCCGCGGCGAGCAGGTGATCAAGGGACTGGCGTCGCTCGACGAGGCCGGCCCGATGCATCTGGCGTTCTTCGACAACCTCAAATACGCCGACCAGCTCGCCGGGACCAAGGCGGGCGCCTGCCTGGTCAGTCCGCGATTCGAGGCGCGCGTGCCGTCCCATGTCGCGGTGGTCAGGGCCAATCAGCCGTTCCGCGCCTTCGTGCAGCTTGCGCGTGAGTTCCATGCCGACGCACTCCGGCCGCAACCCTGGTTCGGCGACGACGGAATTTCGCCCCAAGCCATCATCGATCCCACCGCGCGGCTGGAGGACGGCGTCGTCGTCGAGCCGCTGGCGGTGATCGGCGCCCATGTCGAGATCGGCTCGGGGACGATCGTTGGTGCGGGTGCGGTGATCGGCCCCCACGTCAAGATCGGTCGCGACTGCAATGTCGGCGCCCGCACCGTCATTCAGTGCGCGCTGATCGGCAATGACGTCCTGATCCATCCCGGCTGCAGCATCGGCCAGGACGGCTACGGCTTCATCTTCTTCGGCGCGGATGGGCACACCAAGGTGCCGCAGACCGGGCGGGTGCTGATCCAGAACCACGTCGAGGTCGGCGCCGGCACGACGATCGATCGTGGCAGCCTGCGCGACACGGTCATCGGCGAGGGCACCAAGATCGACAACCAGGTGCAGATTGGCCACAATGTCACAATCGGGCGGCATTGCCTGCTGGCGGCCCAGATCGGGCTGGCAGGCAGCCTCACGATCGGCGACAACGTCGCGCTTGGAGCGAAAGTCGGTATCAACAATCACCTGACGATCGGCGATGGTGCCCAAGTGACCGCGATGAGCGGCGTCAAGGACGACATTCCGCCGAACGGCCGGTGGGGCGGCTTCTTCGCCAAGCCGACCAAGCAGTGGTTCCGCGAGATCGTCGCCGTGGAACGGCTGGTGCGCGATCAGACGGCGGCGAACAGGGACGAGGGGCGGGAGTGATGGACGAGTCACCCATCAGGTTTGCGGACATCGACATCAA
The DNA here is from genome assembly GCF_032489875.1 of Bradyrhizobium sp. SZCCHNR1015. Taxonomy (NCBI): domain Bacteria; kingdom Pseudomonadati; phylum Pseudomonadota; class Alphaproteobacteria; order Hyphomicrobiales; family Nitrobacteraceae; genus Bradyrhizobium; species Bradyrhizobium sp. SZCCHNR1015. The sequence continues at coordinate 19,437 of NZ_JAUEYW010000005.1, read as the reverse complement.
CGAGATTCTGAAGACGCTGCCGCACCGTAACCCGTTTCTCCTGATCGACCGCGTGAAGAACATCCGGGCCGACTACAGCGGCATCGGCGTCAAGAACGTCTCGTTCAACGAGCCGTGCTTCCAGGGTCATTTCCCGGAGCGGCCGGTCTATCCGGGCGTGCTGATGATCGAGGGCATGGCGCAGACGGCGGGCGTGATCGGCATCAAGTCGGTCGAGGGCACGGAAAAGCCGCGCGCGGTGTATTTCCTCACCATCGACAAGTGCAAGTTCCGGAAGCCCGTGCTGCCCGGCCAGACCATCGAGTACCACATGCGCTCGATTGGCCGGCGCAAGACGATGTGGTGGTTCCACGGCGATGCCAAGGTCGACGGCGTCGTCGTCGCCGAGGCCGATGTCGGCGCGATGCTGACCGACTGACGGACTGGTAGAAAGTTGATTGCGTCGAAATGAGCAAGATTGATCCCACCGCACGCGTCGAGGATGGCGCCGTCATCGGTGAGGGGACCGTGATCGGTCCTTACTGCATCGTCGGCCCCAACGTCGTGATCGGGGCCAACTGCAAGCTGATCAGCCACGTCCAGATCATGGGCCACACCACGCTCGGCGATGACAACGTGATCTCGCCCTTCGTCGTGCTCGGCGGCGCGCCGCAGGATCTCAGCTATCGCGGCGAGCCGCATCGGCTCGAGATCGGCTCCGGCTGCACCTTCCGCGAAGGCGTGACGATGAACATCGGCACCACCAAGGGCGGCGGTCTCACCAAGGTCGGCAATGCCGGCTTCTTCATGAACAACGCCCATGTCGCCCACGATTGCGTGGTCGGCGACAACGTCATCTTCGCAACCTCGGCCACACTTGGCGGCCATGTCGAGGTCGGTGATGCCGTCTACATCGGCGGCCTGTCCGCGGTGCATCAGTTCACCCGCATCGGCCACGGCGTGATGGTCGGCGGCGTCTGCGGCGTACGCGGCGATATCATTCCGTATGGCCTCGCCAACGGCCAGTATGCCGCGCTCGAAGGTCTCAACGTCATTGGCATGAAGCGCCGCAAGTTCACCCGTGAGCGCCTCGCCACGGTGCGGGCGTTCTATCAGAAACTGTTCCACGGCCCCGGCGTGTTCGCCGAGCGGCTGGCGGCCGTGCGGCCAATGGCCGGCGAGGATCCCGCCATCGCCGAAATCCTCGCCTTCATCGATGGCGGCCGACATCGCGCCTTGTGCCTGCCCGAGATCGGCAGGCCGGCCATCGAGCCGTAGCGCCATGGCGCCCGCCGCCGACACCTCTCCGCCGATCGGCATGATCGCCGCGGGCGGGGTGCTGCCTTTCGCGGTCGCCGACGCCATCGTCGCGCGCGGCCAGACGCCGGTGCTGTTCGCCCTGAAGGGCATCTGCGATCCAAAGCCGCTGGCGCGCTTCCGGCATCACTGGATCGGCCTCGGGCAGCTCGGCAATGCCCTGAAGCTGCTGAAGGCCGAGGGCGTCCGCGATCTCATGTTCATCGGCAATCTCGTTCGTCCGGCCGTGTCGGAGATCCGCTTCGACTGGGGCACGCTGCGCGAGCTGCCCTACATCTGGTCGGCCTTTCGCGGCGGTGACGATCATCTGCTGTCCGGCGTCGGCCGCATCTTCGAGCGCCACGGCTTTCACATGATCGGCGTCAAGGACGTCGCCCCCAATCTGCTCGTGCCCGAAGGGCGGCTGACCCGGAGCGGGCCCACCGATCTGGTGACCGGAGACATCGCCAAAGGAATGTCCGTGCTGCGCGCCATGGCGCCGTTCGATGTCGGGCAGGCCGTGGTGGTGATCGATGGCCACGTCGTTGCGCTGGAGGATATCGAGGGCACCGACGGGCTGCTGGCCCGCGTGGCACGTCTGCGCGCCGATCGCCGCATTCGTGCTGCCGCCGGGCGCGGCGTGCTGGTGAAGGCGCCCAAGGCCGGCCAGGATCTCCGCTACGACCTGCCGACCATCGGGCCGCGCACCGTCGAGGGGCTTTCAGCCGCGGGTCTCGCCGGAGTCGCCGTGGCTGCCGCCTATACCCTGCTCGCCGATCCCCAGGAGACGGTGGCTGCCGCCGACCGGGCAGGCGTGTTCATCACGGGTGTCACGGCGTGACGTTCCGGCCTCCGGCAGGCCCGGCGATGCGCAGGATCTGCCTGGTCGCGACCGAAGAGTCCGGTGATCGCCTCGGCGCCAGCCTGATGAAGGTGCTGCGCCAGCAGCTCGGCGACGGCGTCGAGTTCTCCGGCGTCGGCGGTCGCGGCATGACACGCGAGGGGCTGGTCTCGATGTTTCCGATCGAGGAGCTCTCGATCGTCGGCTTTACGGCGGTGCTGAAGCAGCTGCCGAAGATCCTGCGCCTGATCCGCGGCACGGCGGATGCGATCGTTGCAGCTCAGCCCGACGTGCTCGTGATCATCGACAGCCCGGATTTCACCCAGCGGGTGGCGAAGAAGGTTCGTGCCCGCGACGCCACGATTCCGATCGTGAACTACGTCGCCCCCACCGTGTGGGCGTGGCGGCCAGGCCGTGCCAGGGCGATGCGCGGCTATGTCGATCATGTGCTGGGGCTGCTGCCGTTCGAGCCGGAGGCGTTCCGCAGGCTCGGCGGCCCGCCCTGCACCTATGTCGGCCATCCCCTGATCGAGCAGCTTGCAACGCTCCGGCCGAATGCGGCCGAGCAGCAGCGTCGCGACGCCAAGCCCCCGGTTCTTCTCGTGCTGCCGGGGAGCCGGCGCAGCGAGGTCGCGCGTCACATCGCCGTGTTCGGTGAGACGCTGGCGCGGTTGCGTGCGCAGGACGTCGCGTTCGAGGCCGTGGTGCCCACCACGCCGCATCTCGAAGCGGCGGTGAGGGCAGGGGTAGCGAACTGGGAGGTCGCGCCGCAGATCGTCACCGCCGAGGCCGAGAAGCGGGCCGCTTTCAGGAGCGCCCATGCAGCGCTTGCGAAGTCGGGCACCGTGACGCTGGAGCTCGCGATTTCCGGCGTGCCGATGGTCACGGCCTACCGGGTCGGCGAGGTCGAAGCCTTCATCCTGCGACGGCTCATCAAGGTGCAATCCGTGATCCTCGCCAATCTCGTGATCGGCGACAACGTCATCCCGGAATTCCTGCAGGAAGCCTGCACCGCCGACAATCTCGCGCCCGTGCTGGCGGATCTGTTGAGCAACGGCCCGATCCGCGCGCGTCAGGTCGAGGCGTTCAATCGCCTCGACGCCATCATGTCGACCGGCGCATCGTCACCGAGCATGCGCGCCGCCGACATCGTGCTGGAGACGATGCGCGGGGGACGGGCAGGGAACTAATCAGGTCGAGTCCGAGCTACAGTCTAAGCGCCGCGAGAGGTGTAAAACGATGGTCGACCAAGACGATCTCCCCTGGGAGGGACAATGCGCCGATGCCGCGTACACGTTCGCATTGCGACGCGCGGAATGGTCTGCGCGAAACCCTCACAGTTTGCCTGGGCCGCTGAACGAGATCATCGGCACCTTGATGACAGAGCTATGGGACCGGAATTTCAGCCAAACTGACATCCGTGTGGCCTTCGACGCAGCCGTGCGAGGTATGCCGCGTTACGCCGCGGGATCAGAGCGACGCAGCCCGACGTCCACAAGGTTGGCGACCGACGATTGGCGTGCCGCCGAAGGATAGGCGATGAGTCCAGCGGACTCGCCGACAGAACGCGCCGCGCGACGGTGGGCCTGCTGCCGCCTTGCGGCGACCGCTTTGCCCACCTACGGCGGCTCGCCAAGTCGCTCACTTCAACTGCTCCACAAGAAAGCTGGTCGTTCGTGTGAGCGCGTCCGTTGCCTTGGACACTTTTAACGGGCTGTCGCGGCTCAATCGGCAGTCGGCCTTTGTTCCGCGGCTCGAAGCTCTACGAGTGCACCATTCGCACGAGGTCTTTTCCGAGCTGTTCCAAGCTCAGAAACAAATTTGAGGCTTCGGCCAAAAAAACGAAAAGGAATGCATGCACCAGATACATGCGGTTGCCGAGAGTAACGAGCATACGTTCGATGACGACGCGCGGATATGAAGGCCTGGTGAAAAGCACGACGAATGCTACGCCAAGGACCAGCGAGCCGATCACGTCGCTTGGATAGTGAAACGCAAAGGCGACCCTGGATAGCGCAACGACGACGGTCGCCCAAAGAAAGCAAAGCCATCCAGCCCATCTGTTCTCGATGAACACCACCGTCGCGAGGCCGAAGAACAACGTCGCGGTGTCGCTGGGAAACGAACTCTGGCGGTCCCAGCTCCAGGGTACGGCGACGGAGTTCACATGAAGCGCCGGGTCCAGGAGAGGACGCGTGTGGACAAAGACGTGAAACTGGAGCCAGACAGACAGCATCGTCGCCAAGCAGACTCCGAACAGTCCTGCCAGCATACGACTCCGGCGCTTTGCACAATCGTCCACGAACCACAGCGCGACAAGCGAGCCGAATATCGGAATTCCTCTGAACAGGGAATTGGTCGCAAGCTCATAGAGACCGGCATGCGTTCCGGCGAGCGCGTTTATTCCAAGCAACAGGTCCTGATCCAAATTGCCAGTCATCTCCTTAGCCAAGCCTAAATATAACTGCGGGACAGCCATCCCTCGCAGACTGCGTCAATCGGCAGCAAGCAGAACATGCGCTTTTGGTTAACCCTGCCGCCCGCGGCGTCGTCGTATGCCCGGTCCCACATGATCATGTCTCCAGCATCAGCTCGAGACGGTCCTCGTCGAGAGGCTACGCCGTCCCCCCGTCTTGCTGATCGGTTCGCCGATCGACGGTTGGGACTGCCGCGTTGCCGATCTTTGCGACGCATCCCAAGCTTCGGCGCAAGAGCATCCAGCCGTAACGAAAAAGGCCCATCCAGCGTGCTGGACGGGCCTTTGGTGATTTGATGTCTCGCGGCGGGCGCGATCAGCCGCGCTTGTCCATCTCGACGTAGCTGCGCGTGGTCACGCCGGTGTAGAGCTGGCGCGGACGGCCGATCTTCTGCTGCGGATCCTCGATCATCTCGCTCCACTGGCTGATCCAGCCGACGGTGCGGGCGACCGCGAACAGCACGGTGAACATGGAGACCGGGAAGCCCATCGCCTTCAGCGTGATGCCCGAGTAGAAATCGACGTTCGGGTAGAGCTTGCGGTCGATGAAGTACTGATCGCTGAGCGCGATCTTCTCCAGCTCCAGCGCGACCTTGAGCATCTGATCGTCGGCGTGGCCCGTCTCCTTGAGCACCGCGTGACACATCTTCTGCATGATCTTGGCGCGCGGATCGTAGTTCTTGTAGACGCGATGGCCGAAGCCCATCAGGCGCACGTCGCTGTTCTTGTCCTTCACCTTGGCGATGAATTCCGGAATCTTGTCGACGGTGCCGATCTCGGCCAGCATGTTCAGCGCAGCCTCGTTGGCGCCGCCGTGCGCCGGGCCCCACAGGCAGGCGATGCCGGCGGCGATGCAGGCGAACGGGTTGGCGCCCGACGAGCCGGCGATGCGCACCGTGGAGGTCGAGGCGTTCTGCTCGTGATCGGCGTGCAGGATGAAGATCTTGTCGAGCGCGTCGGCGAGCACCGGGTTCGGCTTGTACTCCTCGCACGGCACGGCGAAGCACATGTTCAGGAAGTTCTCGGCGAAGGACAGCGAGTTCTTCGGATAAACGAAGGGCTGGCCGATGGTGTATTTGTAGGCCATCGCCGCCAGCGTCGGGATCTTCGCGATCATCCGCATCGACGCGATCATGCGCTGCTTCGGATCGTTGATGTCGGTGGAGTCGTGGTAGAACGCGGCGAGCGCGCCGACCGAAGCGACCATGACCGCCATCGGATGCGCGTCGCGGCGGAAGCCGTGGAAGAAGCGCGACATCTGCTCGTGCACCATCGTGTGGTGGGTCACGCGATAGTCGAAATCCTGCTTCTGGGCCTTGGTGGGGAGCTCCCCGTACAGCAGCAGATAGCAGGTCTCCAGGAAGTCGCCCTTCTCGGCGAGCTGCTCGATCGGATATCCGCGGTATTCGAGGACGCCGGCGTCGCCGTCGATATAGGTGATCTTGGACTGGCAGCTGCCGGTCGAGGTGAAGCCGGGATCATAGGTGAACATCCCGGTCTGGGCGTAGAGCTTGCCGATGTCGATGACGTCGGGACCCACGGTGCCGCTCAGGATCGGAAGATCGAAATTCTTGTTGCCGACGGTGAGCGTCGCGGTCTTGCTTGCGGATTTTGCGTCCATCGTTTGTCCCCGATGAGATCGTTAGGCTTGGCCCTTGTTCTTTGTGAGAGATGGCAGGGCGGGTGGACTTTATCTAGTGCGGTGGCTTTGACATTCGCGTCACTGTCGCTGCCAACAGCTTAAGAAGGTCAAATCCGAAACCGTACTGGAATCTTATGCTTACTAGTGTCCTTCGGCCCAAACATCGCTCAACGAGCCCGCCGCAACGTGTGAAGAATGTCCGAGCCGGGAAAACCAGCGGGTGCCGCGCAAATGCGTATCGTATTGCCCTGTGCGCTGCAAGATGGGGGTCCATGAGACCTTATGAGGTGGTCTGGTCCTCCAGGCGGCCCAAGGATTCATCACGCCCCAGGATCGCCAGAACGTCGAAAATGCCGGGTGAGGTGGTTCGGCCGGTGAGCGCCGCGCGCAGCGGCTGCGCCACCGCGCCCAGCTTGAGATTGTTGGCCTCGGCAAACGCACGCAGCGCGGCTTCCGTGGCCGGTCCGCTCCAGGACTCGACAGCGGCCAGCGCGTCATGCAGCCGGCCGATCAAGGCGCGGCTGTCCGGCGTCAGCAGGGCGGCGGCCTTGGCGTCGATCGGAAGCGGCCGGTCGGCAAAGATGAAGGCGGCGCCGTCGATCAGCTCCAAGAGTGTCTTGGCGCGTTCCTTCAGGCTCGGCATCGCCAAAGTGAGCTGCGCGCGCGTGGCGTCGTTGAGCTTGGCTTTGAGAGCCGCGCCGTTCGGCACGTAATTCAGCACGTCCTCGAACTGCCGCACCAGCGCCGCATCGTCGCTGTGACGGATGTAGTGGCCGTTGAGGTTCTCGAGCTTGGCGAAATCGAAGCGCGCTGCCGAGCGGCCGATCGCCGGCAGGTCGAAAGCTTCGATCATCTCCTCGGTGGAGAAGATCTCCTGGTCGCCATGGCTCCAGCCGAGCCGTACCAGGTAATTGCGCAGCGCCGACGGCAGATATCCCATCGCGCGGTAAGCATCGACGCCGAGCGCGCCGTGGCGCTTCGACAGCTTCGAGCCGTCGGGCCCGTGAATCAGCGGGATGTGCGACATCGACGGCACCGTCCAGCCGAGCGCATCGTAGATCTGCTTCTGGCGCGCGGCGTTGATCAGATGGTCGTCGCCGCGGATGATGTGGGTGACGCCCATGTCGTGGTCGTCGACGACCACCGCCAGCATGTAGGTCGGATTGCCATCGCCTCGCAGCAGCACGAGGTCGTCGAGGTTCTCGTTCTGCCAGACCACGCGGCCCTGCACCTGATCCTCGATCACGGTCTCGCCGGTCAGGGGCGCCCGCAGCCGGATCGTCGGCTTGACGCCTTCGGGCGCCTCCTTCGGATCGCGGTCGCGCCACAGCCCGTCATAGAGCCGGGTGCGCCCTTCCGCGCGCGCCTTCTCGCGCATTGCCGTCAGCTCCTCGGCGGTGGCATAGCAGCGATACGCCATGCCGCTGGCGAGCAGTTGCTCGGCGACCTCGCGATGGCGCGCGGCGCGGCTATATTGGTAGATGACCTCGCCGTCCCAACCGAGTTCGAGCCATTTCAGCCCGTCGAGGATGGCGTCGATCGCCGCCGTCGTCGAGCGCTCGCGGTCGGTGTCCTCGATTCTGAGCAGCATCTTGCCGCCGCGGCCCCGCGCATACAGCCAGTTGAACAGGGCCGTCCGGGCACCTCCGATGTGGAGAAAGCCGGTCGGAGAGGGGGCAAAGCGTGTGACGATCGGGGAGGTCATGGGCGGCAGCACGAAATCCAGGCAGGGGCTATGAAGGGCGGGGGGTGTATAGCAGGCCTATCGCATAACTAAAGCCTTCCTTGGGGGAGGCGGATTTGGCAGATAGGCTGCCAAATTCCGGAGCAGGATATTCTTGATGACCACGACGACAGACACGGCGGCGACGGCAGAGGCAGGGCGCGACTTTATCCGCGACATCGTCCAGGCCGATCTCGACAGCGGCAGGCACAAGACGGTCGTCACCCGGTTCCCCCCGGAGCCGAACGGCTATCTGCATATCGGCCATGCCAAGTCGATCGGTCTCAACTTCGGCATTGCCCAGGAGTTCGGCGGCCGCTGCAATCTGCGCTTCGACGACACCAATCCGACCAAGGAAGAGCAGGAATATATCGATTCCATCCAGGCTGACGTGCGCTGGCTCGGCTATGACTGGGGCGACAACCTGTTCTTCGCCTCGGACTATTTCGAGCGGCTCTACGACTGGGCCGAGGGCCTGATCAAGGCCGGGCTCGCTTATGTCGACGACCAGACGCAGGAGGAGATCCGGCTGTCGCGCGGCACGCTCACCGAGCCCGGCAGGAACAGCCCGTTCCGCGACCGCTCGGTCGAGGAGAATCTCGACCTGTTCCGGCGCATGAAGGCCGGCGAATTTCCCAACGGCGCGCGCGTGCTGCGCGCCAAGATCGACATGGCGGCCGGCAACATCAACCTGCGCGATCCCGTGCTGTACCGGATCCTGCACGCCCATCACCCGCGCACCGGCGATACCTGGAAGATCTATCCGAGCTATGATTACGCCCACGGTCAGTCGGATGCGATCGAGGGCGTGACGCACTCGATCTGCACGCTGGAATTCGAGGATCACCGGCCGCTCTACGACTGGTTCCTGGACAAGCTGCCGGTGCCGTCGCATCCGCACCAGTACGAATTCGCGCGCCTCAATCTGACCTACACCCTCTTGTCCAAGCGCGTGCTGACGCGGCTGGTGCAGGACGGCCACGTCTCCGGTTGGAACGATCCGCGCATGCCGACCATCGCCGGGCTGAAGCGCCGCGGCGTGCCGCCGGCGGCGGTGCGCGAGTTCATCAAGCGCATCGGCATCGCCAAGGCCAACAGCATCGTCGATGTCGGCATGCTCGAATTCTGCATTCGCGAGGAGCTCAATCGCACGGCGCAGCGCCGGATGGCGGTGCTGCGGCCCTTGAAGGTGGTGATCGAGAACTACCCGGAAGGCCAGGTCGAGGAGCTCGAGGCGATCAACCACCCCGACGACGCTTCCGCCGGCACGCGCAAGATCGCCTTCTGCCGCGAGCTTTATATCGAGCAGGACGACTTCATGGAGAACCCGCCCAAGAAGTTCTTCCGCCTGTCGCCCGGCAACGAGGTGCGGCTGCGCTACGCCTATTTCATCAAGTGCCGCGACGTGATCAAGAACGATGCCGGCGAGATCGTCGAGCTGCGCTGTACCTATGATCCGGCGACCAAGGGCGGCAACGCGCCGGACGGACGCAAGGTCAAGGCGACGATGCACTGGCTGCCGGCGGCGCAGTCGCTGAAAGCCGAGATCCGCATCTACAATCAGCTGTTCGCCAATCCGAGTCCGAACGCCGCCGACTTTACGGCCGACCTCAATCCCAACTCGTTGGAAGTGCTGACCGACGCCCGCATCGAGCCGGCGATCGCCGCGAGCAATTCGGACGCGCCGATGCAGTTCGAGCGCCAGGGCTACTTTGTGCGCGATCCGGACTCGACGCCCGACAAGCTCGTGTTCAATCGTACCATCGGCCTGCGCGACACGTTTGCGAAGGAGGTCGCCAAGGGCTGAGGCGAGCGGAAGCCGCGGGACGCTTGCAGCTCAGCTGATCGCGTCCTGGCCGGCGTTCGTCAGGGTCGGCACACCGTCGGTGAGCTCGACGAGCCCGCGCTCGGCGAGGAGCGAGAGGTCTTCCTCGGCGACTGGGGACAGCGTGAGCCGGTGGGCCTTGATGTCCCGGAGAGTCCAGCGGAGGTGGATCGCCCTCTCGAGCGCGAGATCGGCGAAGGGGTCGTCAATACCTTTAGCGTCCATACCCCGATAAGCGCGTGCGACGCGAAAAGTTCCAAGCCAGGTGCGCGTGCAGAAAGCCAGGATTCCCGTTCCGTTCTGCTAGGCGGCCTCGCGCAGCTTCCGATAGCCTTCCCGTCCGGTCGGGTCACGGGTGGTGTTGGCAATGGCGGAGCCGGTCAGGCCGCCAGCAGGACGTCCAGGAGGGCGGCGCGGGATCGCGGGCGTGATGGCCGACGTCTGGCCGCCGCGGGGCGCGCTGGCCGGCGGCTGGCCCGCGATCCGGCCCGGCGCGTCATCGGCGTTCGCCGCGCGCCTCAAGATCTGGGCGGCCGAGGAGGCCGGCGCGGGGCGGCTGCTGCCCTGGGTGCCGGTGGCATTCGGGGCCGGCATCGCGCTGTATTTCACCGCCGATCACGAGCCTGTGCTCTGGATCGCCGCCATCACGGCGGCGCTCCTCTGCCTCGTCGCCATCATGATGCGGCGGCATCGGCTGTTTCCGGCTGCCGTGATGATCGCGGCGGCGGCGTGCGGCTTTGCCGCCGCGACCATCAAGACCGCGCGGGTGGCGCATCCGGTGCTGGCGCGGCCGCTGTATTCGGTGGCGCTGTCCGGCTTCGTCGAGGCGCGCGACATCCGCGAGCGCAGCGACCGCATCGTGCTGCGCGTCACCGCGATGGAGAGCCCGCGCAACGCGATCACGCTGGCGCGGGTGCGGCTCGCGGTGCGCAAGGGCGCGGCGCCCGAGGTCGGCAGCTTCGTGCAGCTCAAGGCGCGGCTGCTGCCGCCCATGGCCCCGGTGCGGCCGGGCTCCTACGATTTCGCGCGCGACATGTTCTTCCAGGGCATCGGCGCCTCCGGCTTCGTGATGGGCGCGATCACGACGGCGCCGCCGCCGCAGGCCGCCGGCTTCGGCCTGGGCTATGCGGCGGCCATGCAGGGCCTGCGCGATGCGATCGATGCGCGCATCCGCGGCCGGCTGTCGGGCGACGAGCGGGCGATTGCCACCGCGCTGCTGACAGGCCGGCGCGACGCCATCACGCCCGATGTCAACGACGCGATGTTCATTTCCGGCCTCGGCCATGTGCTGTCGATCTCAGGCTATCACATGGCGGTCGTGGCCGGCGTCGTGTTCTTCGCCGTGCGCGCGCTGCTGGCGCTGATCCCCGGCCTTACCGTCAGCCACCCGATCAAGAAATGGGCGGCGGCCGCGGCGCTGGTCGCGGCGGCGTTCTATCTGTTGCTCTCAGGCGCGGAGGTCGCGACCCAGAGATCGTTCTTCATGACGGCCGTGGTGCTGATCGCGGTCATGGTCGACCGCCGCGCCGTCACTTTCCGCACGCTCGCGGTCGCGGCGATGATCGTGCTGATCGCAGCCCCCGAGGCGCTGGCGCATCCGAGCTTCCAGATGTCGTTCGCGGCAACGCTCGGCCTGGTCGCGCTGGTGCAGTTCGGCCTGCCCAGGCTGTTCGCGACGCCGGACAGCTCCACGACGCAGCGCGTCGCGCTGTGGGGCGGGCGCGAGCTCGCGATGCTGCTGCTGGCCTCGCTGATCGCCGGGCTCGCGACCACGCCCTATGCCGCCTTCCATTTTCATCGCGTGACGCCCTATGGCGTGCTCGCCAATCTCGCGGCGATGCCGGTGGTCTCGGCGCTGGTGATGCCGGCCGGCCTGATGGGCTTGCTGGCGGCGCCGTTCGGCCTGGATGGCGTCTGGTGGTCGCTGATGGGCCTCGGCATCGACTGGATGATCGCGGTGACGCGCTGGGTGGCGGCGCTGCCGGGCGCGGTCGGGCGCATCCCGGCCTTCGGCATCGGCCCGCTGATCCTGGCCAGCCTGGGCGTCATCCTGATCGGCCTGCTGCGCACACCGCTGCGCTGGTTGGGCGCCATGGGGCTTTTGGCCGCCACCGCCTGGGCGGCCGCGACGCCGCTGCCCGACGTCCTGGTCGCCGGCGATGGGCGCGCGGTGGCGGTGCGCGGCCGTGACGGACGCCTGCATGTGATGCGCGCCGGCAAGGATGTGTTCGCCACCAAGGAGTGGCTCGCGGCCGACGCCGATGCCCGGCTGCCGGCGGACGCCTCGCTCGCCGATGGCGTCTCCTGCGACGAGGCGGGCTGCGTGGTCGCGATGGCCGACGGCCGCTTCGCCGCCATGACCTTGCGCGCTGAGGCGCTCGCCGACGATTGCGCCCGTGTCGCGCTGATCGTCACCGCGCGCGCCGCGCCGTCATCCTGCGCGGCGGCCGTGATCGATCGCGAGCGGCTGCGGCAGCAGGGCGCCTTGTTGCTGGTGCAGCAGGGCAAAGGCTTGGCCGTGACGCCGACGCGTGCCGGCGGCACCGACCGCCCATGGTGGCCGGCGCCCGCCGAGGCCGGCGAGTTCGACACGACGCTGACGCCGCGTGCGCCGGCCGCGCGGCTTCAGGACGCGACGCCGCCGGAGACGGAGCAGGGCGAGCAGGATTGAGCGCCGGGCAGCTCGAAGGTGCCGAGATGATACTCGGTGTCGTCTGGTCCATCGAACAGCGAGGGCCCTTCGACCAGCGTGAACGCAGCGCCCGGATAGCGTTGCCAGATGGCGACGTCATCAGCCGTGACCGTCAGCCATCCGAACGCAAGCATGTAGCGGCCGGGCTCGGTGATCCGTCCGGCCTTGTTCCAATCGATCTTGTTGACCACGGCGGCAAGCTCCCCCGGCAAACAATGCCGGCCGAGGGATGTCGTTCCTATCCGATGCGATGCCGGACGTTCGCCCGAGAGGACTTTGCGCTTGCAGAACCCAAGTCTACCAAGTCTCCCACCTTCGAAAGCGCGCTCACGACCGACAGAAATGCCGACGCGCAGACCCTCAGGTGATGCTGATGCGGCGAATCGGTGTGGCCTGCGACGTCGGCACGTCCTCGGCGATGTCCGGGCGGCGCTCTGCCGGCTGCTTGCTGACCGGCAATTGCAGCACGGTGACGCGCTGGCCCTCGCAGAGCTGGGTCACCAGCACGTGGCGGCCGTCGGCGAACTCGATCGCGTCGTGATGGCGATCGGGAATGTGCGTCTCGATGCTGTTGAACTTCGCGACGCGCTCGCGGATCGTCCGGGTCCAGAGCCAGCGGCTGTCGTAGCGGACGTCCTCGGCGAAGGCCAACTCGGTGCCGGGCAGCATGCAGACTGCGACGGTCGGCTCGCTCTCCAACGCGAAGCCGCGGGTGGCGGTGCCACGGAAGGTCATCGAGATCAACGTCTCGCCGACCTTGGCGGGACGGGACGCAACCGCATGGAGGCTGTAGTCACACATCGGATCGCTCCTCGTTGAGAGATAGCCGACCCACGCTCCCCCCGGACAGGCGCAGGCCTCTATCAGAGTGGACATCGATGGTGATGTTAGCGCGCGCTTCGCGGCAATTCTGCGCTGATCTGCATCGCGTGTGCCCGCGGCTGATCACAAGCGTTTGAGCATGCCGCGCTGCACATCATGAAGTGCATTCGCGTGTGACGTATTTGCTGGCCGCTTCCAGCTTGGCTGGCTTCTCGCTCGGCGGCGACAGCGCGTGCGCCCGCCGCCGGTCGACCGATCCCCTTCGCGATCAGTACTTGCGGTACAGCCCGACCAGCTTGCCTTGGATCTTCACCCGGTTCGGCGGCAGGATGCGCACCTCGTAGGCGGTGTTGGCCGGCTCGAGCGCGATCGATGCGCCGCGACGGCGGAAGCGCTTCAAGGTCGCTTCCTCATCGTCGATCAGCGCCACCACGATGTCGCCGGTGTCGGCGGTCTCGTTGCGCTGGATCAGCGCCATGTCACCGTCGAGGATGCCGGCATCGACCATCGAGTCGCCGCGCACCTCGAGCGCATAGTGATCGCCGTTGCCGAGCATGTCCGCAGGCACGCTGATGGTGTGGCTGCGCGTCTGCAGCGCCTCGATCGGGGTACCGGCGGCGATGCGGCCCATCACCGGCACCGCGACAGGGCGCTCGCCATCGTCTAGCGCGGGAGTACTGGTGCGCACCTTGCCGAGATTGCCTTCGATCACCGACGGCGTGAAGCCGCGACGGTTGCCCGCGGCCTGCGACAGCTCGGGCAGCTTGATCACCTCGATCGCGCGGGCGCGATTCGGCAGCCGGCGGATGAAGCCGCGCTCCTCGAGCGCCGTGATCAGGCGATGAATGCCGGACTTCGAACGCAGATCGAGCGCATCCTTCATCTCGTCGAAGGACGGCGGCACGCCGGCTTCCTTGAGCCGCTCGTTGATGAACCGCAGAAGTTCGTACTGTTTGCGCGTCAGCATTTCGACCTGGTCCCCGGTTTGTTGTTGTCCGAGTCCAGGAGCTGCGCCTTGAGCACAAGCCGGCTGAGAGCGCCCTGGAGTCGGACCGTCATCGCGTCGCCCGCAACATACTAAAAACAAATCATGAACGGACACTATATGTTCGATGTGTGTTCCGCAATCCTAAAAATATGATGAACGGACCGGGCTTTACCGGGGAAGCGGCTCAGTTCGGCAGGCGCAGGATCTCGCACGGGCTGCCGGCAGGCGCCTTCGGCGCAAACGCCGGCCGGATCACCAGCGCCTGCGACAGCGCGAGGTTCCCGAGCAGCGACGAATCCTGCTGGCTCACTGGGGTGGCTACCAGCGTGCCGTCGGCGCGCTCCTCGAGCTGCGCCCGCAGATAGTCCTCGCGCGAATCGTTCGCCCCCAACTCGCGGCCGAGCAGGGCGGTCTCGCGCGGCATCACGGCCTCGTCGCGGCCGAGCAGGCGCCGAATCAGCGGCACCATGAACAGGATGGCGCAGACATAGGACGACACCGGATTGCCGGGCAGTCCGATCACCCTGATGTCGCCGAGCCGTCCGTGCATCATCGGCTTGCCCGGCCGCATCGCGATCTTCCAGAACGCCATTTCGACGCCCTCGGCCTCCAGCGCCTGCTTGACTAGGTCGTGATCGCCGACCGAGGCGCCGCCGGTCGTGATCAGGACGTCGGCCTCTGCCGCGCGGGCGCGCCGGATTCCAGCGACCGTCGCCGCCATCGTATCCGCGGCGATGCCGAGATCGATCGGCGTCGCGCCCTCGCTGCGCACCAGCGCCCGCAGCGCGTAGCCGTTGGAATAGACGATCTGCCCCGGGCCGGGCGTCGAGCCCGGCATCACCAGCTCGTCGCCGGTGGCGAGCAGCGCCACCTTCGGCCGCCGCCGCACCGGCAGCGCCGGATGATTCATGCTGGCCGCCAGGGATAGGTCGCGGTCGCTGAGCCGGCGCCCGGCCTTCAGCAGCACCATGCCCTGGTGGAAGTCGACGCCGGCCGGCCGGATGTGCCGGCCTGTGATCGCGGCCTCGGTGATCACGACATGGCCGTCCTCGGCGATCGTGTCCTCCTGGATCACCACCGCGTCGGCGCCTGCGGGGACAACGCCGCCGGTGAAGATCCGCGCCGCCTCGCCGGGCCCGACCACGCGATCGAACGGCCGTCCCGCCGCGACCTCGCCGATCACCTTCAGCCGCGCCTTGGCCTTGGCTGCGTCGGCCGCGCGCACCGCATAGCCATCCATCGCCGACATCGCCTCGGGCGGCTGCGTCCGCAGCGCCGCGAGGTCGCGGGCCAGGATGCGGTGATAGGCCTCGTCCAGCCCGACCATTTCCTCAGCCAGCGGCTCGGTGCCGGCGAGCACCGCGGACAACGCATCGGAGACCGGCATCAGGGCCATGGGATTACCTTCGGACGAAGACGGGCAGATCGACTGAATCGCCTTCTAACCGAACGCGCACGGGGTGGCCAAGAGCCTAAGCCGCTCCCGGCTTTCCGATCGTCTGAAGGTGCGTCGCGTGGCCCGCCGCCTCACGATCGCGCGAGAAACTCTGCAATCATGCCGGGGGGGCAGTCGCGATCTGCTCACGTGCACACGGAGTCCCGACGGAGCTATCCGGCAGCCGCGCGACAGGCGGCGCGCTCGGTGGTGTGCAGGATGTCCGCCACCATGTTCCGCAGCCAGACCGATGCCGCGTCACGATCGAGCTGCAGCGGCCAGACCATCGAGACCGCCGGCAGCCGCAACTTCAACGGCGCCGGACAGAGCGCCAGCCCAAACCGGGGTCCGTAGAGCCTTGCCATCCGGGTCGGGATCGTGGTGATCACCGGTGACGCGGCCACCGTCGCCAGCACGCTGAGGAAATCCGAGGAGGCCGAGACCACGTTGAGCTCGGTCCCGATCTCGTCCAGCGCCGCCTCCAGGCAGCCCTGCAGGCTGTTGGTCAGCGTCACCAGTGCGTGCGGAAGCGACAGATAGGCATCCAGGCCGATCGGTGTTTTCATCGCGATGCGCTTTGGATTGTAGACGCAGCTCAGCGCCTGCTCGAACAGGAACTGGGATCGGTGCCGCAGCGCCACCGCCTCGAAGCAGCCGACGCCGACATCCAAGGCGCCCTCGTCGAGCAGACGATGCACCTCGTTGCGTTCGGTCGGACGGCTGAGAAGCCGCACGCCGGGCGCCGTTCGACGCAGCTCCGCCGTGAGTTCGGGGATCAGCAGCAGCTCGACCTCGCTCGAGAATCCCAAGCGGATGGTGCGCTGCTCGGTCGCTGGGTCGAACTCCGGTGCGGCGTGCAACGCAGCCTGCATCTGGGCCAGCGCCGCCCGAACCGGTCCGGCCAGCACCGCAGCCTTGGGGGTCGGCTGCATGATCGTGCCGACGCGGACGAACAGCTCATCCTGCAGCAGCACGCGAAGCGTCGACAGCGAATGGCTCATCGCCGGCTGCCCCACCTTCAGGCGCGCCGCCGCGCGTGTCACGCTGCGCTCCTGCATCAGCGCGTCGAACGCGACCAGCAGATTGAGGTCGAAGGAGCGAAGATCGAAATGATCGATGGACTGCATGAGTTGGATCGATTTGAGGAATGCATGACCTAATCGTAGATCTCGGCCCAGACAAGATCACCGTTCGGATCGAGGCCGCCAAACATGCAGGACATCACGACCTATCGCGTCGGGGACGCCACCATCAGCAGGATTTTCGAGATCGGTCTCGATGCGGTCGAGGGCGAGTTTCTGTTTCCAGGCGTGGACGCCGCCAGCATTGCCCGCGAACGCGGCCGTTTCGGGCCGGGATCGGTCGATCCGCGCACGGGATCGCTGCGCCTGAGCATCCATAGCTGGCTGGTGCGGACGCCGGAGCGCGTGGTGCTGATCGACACGGCCACCGGCAACGACAAGGAGCGGCCCGGCGCGGCCGTTCTGCATCGCCTGAACGAGCCGTTCCTCGACCGATTGCGGGCGGCCGGCGTCGCCCCCGACGATGTCGACCTCGTCCTGATGACGCATTTGCATGCGGATCACGTGGGCTGGAATACGCAGCTTGCCGATGGCCGCTGGATGCCGGTGTTTCCGAACGCCCGGCACGTTTTCTCGGGCCGAGAGCGCGCCTATGTCGCCGCCCTCTCGGCTGGCGACGGCTCGGACGCCGCGATCAGGGACGCGGCCGGGCTCGGACCCATGCTGCATCCACCGATGCCGGGGGTCTACGAAGACAGCGTGCTGCCGATCGTCGAGGCCGGCCTCGCGCGCGAGATCACGGTCGATGGCAGCGAGGTCGTCGACGGCTTCCGTTTTCTGCCGAGCCCCGGTCACAGCATCGATCACGCCTGCATCAGCTTCAGCTCGCGTGGCGAGCGCGCGCTGTTCTGGGGCGATGTGCTGCATCATCCGATGCAGGTCGCGCATCCGGACTGGAATTCGGTCTATTGCGAATTCCCGGAGGCGGCGCGGACCTCACGGCTATGGGCGATGAACCATGCCGCGGAGACCGGCTCCCTCGTGTTCACCACCCATTTCGCCGAGTCCTCGGCCGGGCGCGTCAGCCGCGACGGCGACCGGTTTGCCTGGCACTTCGCCTGATCCGAGATGGCCATGATCGATAATGCAACGTTCTCCTCGCGCATCGTTTCCGAGCGCCGCCTGATCGAAGGTCCGGTGTCCGATGTCCAGCTTCAGCTCATCAACAAGCGCCGGCACGACCTGCAACGCTTCTCGGCCGAGCGCACGCTGGTGATGATGCACGGCGCCACCTTTTCGTCCGCAAGCCTGTTCGACGTCACGGTCGATGGCGCCTCCTTCATGGATGTGCTGGCGCAGGCCGGCTACGACGTCTGGGCCGTCGACGCGCGCGGCTACGGCGGCTCCAGCCGGCCGCCGGAGATGTCGCGCGCGCCAGAGGAAGGTTCTCCATTGGTCAATGCGTGGACCGCCGTGGACGATTTCTCTGCCGCAGTGCATTTCATCCGCCGGCATCGCGATATCCCGCGCGTCAATGTGCTCGGCATGTCCTGGGGCGCCACGATCGCCGGCATGTTCGCGAGCGCGGCGAACGCGAAGCTCGAGAAGCTGATCCTGGTGACGCCGCTCTGGCTGTCGAGCGAGCCGCTGCGCATCGACACCGGCGGACCGCTCGGCGCCTATCGGATCGTCAGCCCGCGCGCGTTCGAGGCGGCATGGCGCGGCGCCGCTCCGGAGCACGCGCGGGACAAGCTGATTCCGGACGGCTGGTTCGAGACCTGGGCGCAGGCGACGCTCGCGACCGATCCGGACTCGCCGTACCCCGACGCGATCCGCGCGCCCTCGGGCGCGGTACAGGACGTCCGCGCGCATTGGACCGCGGCCAGGCCGACCTATGATCCCGGCAGCATCAACTGCCCGGTTCTCCTGCTCTCGGCGGAATGGGATGTGGATGTCAGCTTCGAGATGGCGCACGACCTGTTCGTTCGACTCGCGAGCGCGCCGTACAAGCGCCTGGTCGAGATCGGGCAGGGCACGCACATGGTCCTGATGGAGCGGAATCGACGGCAGGCGTTCGATGCAGTGATCGGATTTCTCAACGAACGCGTCGTGCCGGCGCGTTGATCATGGCGCGGACGATCTGCAACGGGCGGACGGCTTTCGTGCGGTCTGTTAGAGCGGATGTCGAATCCAGACATTCGGCTCGACATAGGCGGCATGGTCGTGCGCGACCGACGCGAGCACAGGCACGAGAGCACAGGGGATCTCGATCTCACCCGATCGATCGAAGGTCACGCCGGTCCATTGCGACCGCGGCCAGCGGACGCGCCGGGAGGCGGGCCGGACGGCGCCGTTGCCGGCGGCCGAATTTAGGATTCGCTTTTTCGGAAAAGTCTGCTATGCTGATTTGGTCCCGTGCTCGACAGGAGGGGCGCTTCGCGATCGTCACGGACGTGGAGCGCGGGATGCGGTGGCCGCGACGTGTCGCAGCGTGCTTCGGCATGTGGACGGACGGCATGGCGCGGACGTGAAGTCGCGTGGTCCTGGCATCCCGACGCTGATGCCAAGCCGGCGGGTGATGATGAGCCCGACGGCGACGGTGGCCAACAAGCCGGAGCACCGGGGAGCAACTGTCTTTTTTGTAGACCGGTGATCGGCCGGCCTCAAGGCTGGCGCGAAGGCGCGCCACCGCCTTC
>NZ_JAUEYW010000004.1:0-353175 GCF_032489875.1 Bradyrhizobium sp. SZCCHNR1015 | reverse complement strand
ACATTCAACGCCATCTCCGAGAGCCGCCAAGAAAACGAGAATACCAAGCGTTAATTTGGTAAGTTAGCGCCAATGGCACGAACCCCTCACCCGAGTGAGTTCGTCGCTGACGTCTGTGTAGCCCTCTCCCACAAGGGGAGAGGGCGCAGTCATGGGCAGCGCGATACTATGCGCACTCGAGCGATTTGGGTCACTTCAACTCCGAAACCTCGCCCTCCGGCAGATCGAACTCGAACGTGTTCAGCGTCATCGAGACCATCGTGTAGTAGCCGCAGAGGCCGATGATCTCGACGACGCCGCGCTCGCCGAGCGTTGCGATCGCGTCCTTGTAGAGCGCATCCGTCAGCCCATGGCCCTCATGCAGCGACTTGGCGACGTCGTAGATCACTTTCGCCTTGGGATCGGAGAACTCCGGCGTGCGGCGGTCGCGGATGGCGTCGATGATCCTGATGTCCAATCCGCCGGCCAACGCGAGGCGCTTGTGCGCGTACCATTCGTAGTGCGCGGTCCAGTGCCGGGCCGTCACCAGGATCGCGATCTCCGACAATGCTGCGGGAAATACCGTGTCGTAGCGCAGGAAGGCGCCGAGCCGTGTTGCATGCCGCGCCATCTCGGGACTGTTGAGCCAGGCCATCATCGGCGGCGGCGGCGAGCCGCGCTTGCTGGCGATCGACTCGTCGTAGGTCTGGCGCTGGTCGGCGCTCATTTCGCCAGGCGAAAGAAGTTTCAGGCGCATGTTCGTTTCCTCGTATTTCACGCGGCGGCATCATGACCATAGAACGCCCGGCAAGGCGAGGGTGCCCGCGGCGACATCGATGTTGAATTCCGCCAAGCGCTGAGGTTAGGTCGTTGCCAACGACAGCAATCATGGAAACGCGTGAGGACCTGGCATGGCCGATCTCGACACATTCCGCCACGAAACCAGAGCCTGGCTGGAGGCCAATTGTCCGCCGGAGATGCGCCGGCCGATGACCTCCGAGGAGGATACGTTCTGGGGCGGCCGCAATGCGAAATTCTCCTCCGAGCCGCAGCGCATCTGGTTCGAGCGCATGCGCGACAAGGGCTGGACCGTGCCGCATTGGCCGAAAGAATATGGCGGCGGCGGCCTCGACGGCGAGGAGGCCAAGATCGTGCGCCAGGAGATGGCGGCGATCGGGGCGCGCGCGCCGATCACCTCGTTCGGCATCTCGATGCTCGGGCCGGCGCTGCTGAAATACGGCACCGACGACCAGAAGCGCGAGCACCTGCCCAAGATCACCGCCGGCCTGATCCGCTGGTGCCAGGGCTATTCCGAGCCGAACGCCGGCTCCGATCTCGCCTCGTTGCAGACCCGCGCCGAGAGCGATGGTGATGACTACATCATCAACGGCCAGAAGATCTGGACCTCCTACGCCAACTACGCCGACTGGATCTTCTGCCTGGTGCGCACCGACCCCGCGGCGAAGAAGCATGACGGCATCAGCTTCATCCTGTTCGACATGACGTCGAAGGGCGTGTCGACCAAGCCGATTCTCCTGATCTCCGGCCGCTCGCCGTTCTGCGAGACCTTCTTCGACAATGTCCGCGTGCCCAAGGCCAACGTGCTCGGCACCGTCAACCGTGGTTGGGACGTTGCGAAGTACCTGCTGCAACACGAGCGCGCGATGATCTCGGGCATGGGCGAGCGCGGCGGCAGCCGGCCGCTCGGCCAGGTCGCGGCCGACTCCGTCGGCAGCGACGGGCAGGGCCGTCTCGACGACGCGCTGCTGCGGGCCGACATAGCCACCTTCGATGTCGACGAGGCGGCGCTCGCGGCGGCCGCCGAGCGCATGGTCGATCTCGCCAAGGCGGGGCAGGGCCATCCGGCGTTCTCCTCGGCGATGAAGTATTACGGTACGGAGCTCAACAAGCGCCGGTATGAGCTGTTGATGTCGGCCGGCGGCATCGACGCGCTCGAATGGGAGAGCGAGCGTTCCCATGAAGGCGCGCGTCCCCGTGCCTGGCTCCGCACCAAGGCCAACTCGATCGAAGGCGGTACCTCCGAGGTCATGCTCGGCATCGTCGCCAAGCGTATCCTCGATCTGCCGGGGGCGTAGTTCATCACTCTCTCCGTCATGGCCGGGCTTGACCCGGCCATCCACGTCTTTCCTCGTGACGTGAGACATGGATGCCCGGGTCAAGCCCGGGCATGACGAGTGGAGAGAGCCCGCATCCAACAAACAAAATTCTTGGAAACACCCCATGCCTCTCCTCCTCACCGAAGAACAATCCATGCTGCGCGACAGCGCGCGCGGGCTGATCAACGACAAGGCGCCGGTGTCGCACCTGCGCAAGCTGCGCGACGTCAGAGACGAGACCGGCTTCTCCAGGGAGCTCTGGGCCACCTTCGCCGAGATGGGCTTTGCCGGCCTGCTCGTGCCGGAAGAGCACGGCGGCTCCGGCCTCGGCGCGGTCGAAGCCGGCGTCGTGATGGAGGAGATCGGCCGCACCTTGATGCCGTCGCCGTTTTTCGCCACTGCCGTGCTGTCAGCCTCGGCGCTCACCCGCGCCGGCTCGGCCGCCCAGAAGTCGGAGTATCTGCCGAAGATCGCCAACGGCGCGCTGCTCGCCGCGCTGGCGTTGGACGAGGGTGCGAAACATCGTCCGCTGCACACAACGCTGCAGGCCGCGCGCTCCGGCAACGGCTTCAAGCTCAGCGGTGCCAAGGCGATGGTGGTCGACGGCCACGTCGCCGATCTCCTGTTGGTCGTCGGCCGCAGCGCCGGCGCGCCCGGCGAGCGCGATGGCCTCACGCTGTTCCTGGTCGATCCCAAGGCCAAGGGCGTGGTGATCGAACGCACCATCATGGTCGACGCGCACAACGCCGCGCGGGTCACGCTCGACAACGTCGAGGTGACCGCCGATCACGTGCTCGGCGAGGTCGATGGGGGCGCTGCCACGCTCAGCGCCGTGCTCGATCTCGGCCGCGGCGCGGTTGCCTCCGAGATGGTGGGACTGAGCGAGGAAGTGTTCGGCCGCACCGTTGCCTATCTCAAGGAGCGCAAGCAGTTCGGCAAGGCGATCGGCGAATTTCAGGCGCTGCAGCATCGTGCCGCGCAGCTCTACATTGAGATCGAGATCACGCGCGCCGCCGTGCTGAAGGCGCTGCAGGCGCTCGATGCCGATCCTGCCGGCGCGCCGGCGGCCGTGGCGGTCGCCAAGGCGCGCGCCGGCACGACCGCGACCCGCGCCGTCCAGGAGGGCGTGCAGATGCATGGCGGCATGGGCATGACCGACCAGTTCGACATCGGCTTCTTCATGAAGCGCGCCCGCGTCTGCGAGGAGATGTTAGGCGACGCCAACTACCACGCGGCGCAATTGGCGCAGCTGAGGGGGTATTGAATAAGGCTGCGCTCGCGAGACATCACTCTCTCCACAGGTACGGCCCAACTCGTGCCACACCCAGCGCCGTCGTCCCGGCGAACGCCGGGACTCATAACCACAGGATGACGTGGTGACCCGCGCTGGCAGCTTCAGCCTTCGCCAAATCCCGGACGGTGGCTATGGGTCCCGGCTCAAGGCCGGGACGACACCGATGTTGTTGGGACGATATCGGCCCTCATCGGCCATTTGCGTCCCCGCGATCTTCAACGTCGCAATCTCAGAGATCACTGACGAAGAGCGCGCCATCACCGATGGCGCGCCCTCGTCGCATCAATGATGCATCGCCGACTTCGCCGGCGGCAGCAGCACCTTGTCGATGACGTGGATGACGCCGTTCGAGGCCATGACGTCGGCCTGCACCACATGCGCGTCGTTGACCTGCACGCCGAAGAAGGTGCCGTCGACGTCGACCTTCTGGCCCTGCGCGGTCTTCACGCTAAGCTTCTTGCCGGCGACGTCGCCGGCCTTCACCGCGCCGGGAATCACGTGGTACTTGAGGATCGCGGCGAGCTTGGCCTTGTTCTTCGGCTTGAGCAGATCCTCGACGGTGCCCGGCGGCAGCGCGGCGAACGCCGCGTCCGTCGGGGCGAACACGGTGAACGGGCCCTTGCTCTTCAGCACCGGCACGACGCCTGCGGCCTTGGCGGCCGCCACCAGAGTCTTGAACTGGCCTGCACCGACGGCAGTGTCGACGATATCGGCCGCACGAGCGGCGGTGGCGGACATGGAGAGCGCGCCCAGCATCAACGCGCCGGCCACGAACGAACGGATTCCCAGCGTCATTCGAATTTTTCCCTGTGAACTGAACTAATGAGTTGGTTGATGCGCAAAAGGGATTTGCAGCCCCTGTTCGCCCTGTCCTCCAGGTCGCATCACCCCGACCGGATTGGTCAGGCTCGTTACGATCGCTGCGTTCGGATGGATTTGAGGATGAGTTCACGAACTCGTGAGCCGCCTCTGAGGCCTGCAGGGCAGTGTGTCCGAGAGCCATGAATCCGCGGGACTAATTGCTTTGTAGGAGCATCCGCATTGCCCGTCGTGCCATTTTGTCGCAACCCGACGGGCGTTGTGTCGTCGGGCAAATCAGCCGCACATTTACCGCCGTCACGGCCCGCAAGAGGGACGCTTCGCGATCGTTACGAAACGTGGGCCGGCGACGCGATGGACGCATCGGATCGCAGCGCGCGAGATCGCGCCGACGAACGATGACGATGCGGACGTAAAAGCGCGTGGTCCTGGCGCCCCGATGCTGGCGTCAAGTCGATGGGAGTGATCCCGAACGACGACGGTGGCTAACAGGCCGGACACCGGGGAGAGCGCGCCATAAGCGTTAACACCATCGCGCAGGGAAGGCCGGGTTGTCCCGGCTGAGCCTGTGGTTCTGCCGCCTGCATTTTTTTCGCAGGCGGACCGCAGGTGCCAGTCGGCACCTGGCCTTCCCTGCGCCCTCGATTTACGGAGGGTGGAGATTTGGCAAAGCTCGGGCGCGAGAGGCGTCGCGAGAAGGTTACGTCATGCTCCGTCATTGCGAGCGAAGCGAAGCAATCCAGAGTCTCTCTGACAATCCTGGATCGCTTCGTCGCGTTGCTCCTCGCGATGACGGCGAGGGGGAGCGGAAACCCCTACCTGATCGGCGGTGCGTATTGCACGCCGCCGGCGTTCCAGAGCTGGTTCATGCCGCGCGGGATCTTCAGCTTGGACTCGCTGCCGACATTGCGCTCATAGACCTCGCCGTAATTGCCGACGTGACGGATCACGCGCGCCGCCCAATCCTTCGTCAGCCCGAGGTCCTCGCCGTAGCTGCCCTCGTTGCCGACCAGCCGCATCACGTCCGGCTTCTTCGACTTCAGCGCCTCGTCGATGTTCTTGGAGGTGACGCCGAGCTCCTCGGCATTGATCATCGCGTACAGCGTCCACTTGACGATCATCATCCAGTCGTCGTCGCGCTGGCGCACCACGGGCGCGAGCGGCTCCTTGGAGATCAGGTCGGGCAGGATGTCGTGATCGGCGGGCTTCGACAGCGTCAGTCGCAGCGCGTAGAGCTGCGAGACGTCGGCGGTGAAGGTGTCGCATTTGCCGCTGTCATACGCCTTGATGACGTCGTCGAGCTTCGAAAACTTCACCTCCTCATACTTCATGTTGTTGGTGCGGAAATAGTCGCCGAGGTTGAGCGCGTTGGTGGTGGAATCCTGCACGCAGACCTTGCTGCCGTTGAGGTCGAGCGCCGTCTCCAGCTTGCGCGACCGCGGCACCATGAAGCCCTGGCCGTCGTAATAGGCGACTGCGGGGAAATACAGGTCGTAGTTCTGCTCGCGCGCCATCGACCAGGTGGTGTTGCGCGAGAGGATGTCGACCTTGCGGCTCTGCAGCTCCTTGAAGCGCTCACTGGCGTCGAGCGGCACGAACTTCGCCTTCTTCGGATCGTCGAAGATCGCGGCGGCCACGGCGCGGCAGAAGTCGACGTCGAAGCCGCTCCAATTGCCCTTGTCATCGGGAATCGAGAAGCCGGGCAGGCCGGCATTGACGCCGCACAGCACCTCGCCGCGGCGGATGGTCCGCTTCAGCGTGCGGGTGTCGTACATCTCATAGGTGACGGCGAGCGCCGCGACGAGGACGGCGACGGCGAGCCCGATCAGCAGGCCGCCTCGGAAAGTGCGCATGGTCAATCTCTTTCAAAAAATGTCAGGACGAAGCGATGGCTGAATGTCGGGCGGCGGGCGCCGCCGTCACAGTTCCGGCTTCTGCCGCACCACGACCTTGGTGCCGACCGGCACGCGGTCGAACAGGTCGGCGACATCGGCATTCACCAGGCGGAAGCAGCCCGAGGAAATCTTGCTGCCGATCGTCCAGGGCTGGTTGGTGCCGTGGATGCGGTATACGGTGGTGCCCAGATACATCGCGCGCGCGCCCAAGGGGTTGCCGGGGCCGCCGGCCATGAAGCGCGGCAGATAGGGCTGGCGCTGGATCATCTCCGGCGGCGGCGTCCAATCCGGCCACTCGGCCTTCTTGGTGATCGACAGCAGCCCCTGCCACTGGAAGCCGTCACGGCCGACGCCGATGCCGTAGCGGATGGCACGTCCGCCCGGCTGCACGAGATAGAGGTGGCGTTCGGCGGTGGACACGATGATGGTGCCCGGCGGCTCGGTGGTGCGGAAATAGACCACCTGCTTGCGCCATTCGGGATCGAGCTCGTAGCCGTCATCGGCGACGAGGCCGGGCTGATCGCCGGGGTCCTCGGACTGGGCAAAACTATGCGATGTGGACAGTGCCAGCGCAATGATGGCGCTGGCCGCACACAGCAGGCGACGGAAACTCGGCATTCAAAGCTCTCCTCGACGGACCCCTGCGAAGCTTGCCCGATCAAATCCACCCGCCAAATTTCAGGAGCATATTCGCAGCAAAGTCAAGGTGAGCGCAGGGCGCACCCGCTGTCATCCGAGCTTCATCCAGAGCCGCAGCAGGAAGGCCACCGCGCCGACGGTCGCCACGCCGGCGAGCCACAGCGCAACGAACCAGGCGAGGCGCTTCGCGAGTGGGGCAGGCTGCTCGGAGGGCATCAATGATAGCCGCTGTCGTGCCCGACCTTGCCGCGAAACACCCAATAGGCCCAGCCGGTGTAGGCGAGGATCAGCGGCACCAGCACCAGCACGCCCGGCAGCATGATCAATTGGCTGCGTTCGGGTGCTGCCGCCTGCCAGATCGTGATGCTCTGCGGCACGACGTAGGGATACATGCTGATGCCGAGGCCGGCGTAGGACAGCAAGAACAGCGCGAGCGCGAGAAAGAACGGCCAGCCATCGCGCTTCTGGGCGAGGTTCTTCATCATCAGCACGGTGACGCCAATGACGGCGAGCGGCACCGGCGCGGTGAGAATGATCGCCGGCCACCTGAACCAGCGGTCCGAATATTGAATGGTGAGCAGCGGCGTCCACAGGCTGACGGCGGCAATGGCGAGCAGCATCGCGAACAGCAGGACCCAGCTGATGCGGTAGGCCTTGTCGCGCAGGTCGCCCTCGGTCTTGAGGATCAGCCAGGTGGCGCCGAGCAGCGCATAGCCGATCACGAGCGAGACGCCGGTGAGCAGGCTGAACGGCGTCAGCCAGTCCCACCAGCCGCCGGCATAGTTACGCCCCTCGACATGCACGCCCTGCAGGATGGCGCCGAGCGCGATGCCCTGCGCCAGCGTCGCGACCCAGGAGCCGCCGGCAAAGGCGATGTCCCACAGATTGCGCTGGGCGCGGGTGCGCCAGCGGAATTCGAAGGCGACGCCGCGGAAGATCAGGCCGACCAGCATCGCGATCAGCGGCGCATACAGCGCGGGCATCAGGATCGCATAAGCGAGCGGGAACGCGGCCATCAGGCCACCGCCGCCGAGCACCAGCCAGGTCTCGTTGCCGTCCCACACCGGCGCCACGGTGTTGGTGATGACGTCGCGGTCCTGCCTGCCGGGAAACAGCGGGAACAGGATGCCCAAGCCGAGATCGAAGCCGTCCATCACGACGTAGATGAACACGGCGAGCGCGATGATGAACGCCCAGAGGGTGGCGAGATCGACGGTGACGCTCATGATCCGACGGCTCCCTGCACGACACCGGCGGCCGGCGTGATGCCGGCGGTGCGGACCGGCTGCTCGCTGCTCGGGCCCGGCTCGCCGGG
This sequence comes from Bradyrhizobium sp. SZCCHNR1015, assembly GCF_032489875.1. Classification (NCBI taxonomy): domain Bacteria; kingdom Pseudomonadati; phylum Pseudomonadota; class Alphaproteobacteria; order Hyphomicrobiales; family Nitrobacteraceae; genus Bradyrhizobium; species Bradyrhizobium sp. SZCCHNR1015. The sequence continues at coordinate 345,117 of NZ_JAUEYW010000004.1, read as the reverse complement.
ATGCGGCGGCTCAGCCATCAGGCGCAGGATGTACATCACGCCGGCGGCAAAGATGATGAAATACACGACGATGAAGGCGAGCAGCGACGTGCCGACGGCCGGGGCGGCGAGCGGCGACACGGAATCCGCGGTGCGCAGCAGCCCGTACACCGTGAACGGCTGGCGGCCGGTCTCGGTGGTGATCCAGCCGGCCATGACGGCGATGAACCCCGCCGGTCCCATCGCAATCGCGAAGCGGTGCAGGCCGCGGTTGATGTACAGCCGGCCGCGCCAGCGCTCCCACAGGCTGAACCCGCCGAGCGCCAACATCAGCAGGCCCAGGCCGACCATGATGCGGAACGACCAGAACGTGATCGGCACCGGCGGCCAGTCCTGCCGCGGCACGGTGTCGAGCCCGGCCATCGGAGCGTCGATCTGGTGCTTGAGGATCAGCGAGCCGAACTTGGGGATGCCGAGCGCCCATTTCAGCTCGCCCTTGGCCTGGTCGGGCCAGCCGAACAGGTACAGCGGCGCGCCGTCCTTGTGGCTCTCGAAATGGCCTTCCATGGCCATGATCTTCACCGGCTGGTGCTCGAGCGTGTTGAGCCCATGCTGATCGCCGACCAGGATCTGCAGCGGCGCCACCAGGGCGGCCATCCACATCGCCATCGAGAACATCACGCGCGGGCCCGGCAGGTGCGGATTGCGCAGCAGATGCCAGGCGCCGACGGCGCCGACCACGAGCGAGGTGGTCAGATAGGCCGCGAGCACCATGTGCACGAGGCGATAGGGGAAGGACGGGTTGAAGATGACTGCGAGCCAGTCGACCGAGACGAACTGGCCGTCGGCGTTGACGGCATAGCCGGCCGGCGTCTGCATCCAGGAGTTGGCCGAGAGGATCCAGAATGCCGAGATCAGCGTGCCCACTGCGACCATCAGGGTGGCGAGGAAATGCAGCTTCGGGCCGACGCGCTTCAGGCCGAACAGCATGACGCCGAGGAAGCCGGCCTCGAGGAAGAAGGCGGTCAGCACCTCATAGGCCATCAGCGGGCCGATCACCGGGCCGACCTTGTCGGAATACACCGACCAGTTGGTGCCGAACTGGTAGGACATCACGATGCCGGAGACGACACCCATGGCAAACGCGATGGCGAAGATCTTGAGCCAGTAATTGAAGACGTTGAGATAGACGTCGCGTCCGGTCCACAGCCACAGCGCCTCGAGCACGGCGAGGTAGGACGCGAGCCCGATCGAGAAGGCGGGGAAGATGATGTGGAAGGTGACCGTGAAGGCGAACTGCGCGCGCGCCAGCTCAACCGCATCCAAACCGAACATCAGCACCGTCCGTCATTGCCACGGGGCTTGTAGCATCGCCCCATGACGGAAGATTGCACCGGCAACGCACGATATCAAATGGTCAAATCGCCCTATTGGCGGCGTGAGCGATCCCAAACGACGAAGACCCGGCAGGGGCATCCGCCGGGTCTTCGGAGCAACCTTGGAAGGTGGAGGTAACCTTGAATTTGCTCGCTCCAAACCGAGATCAGCTGGGGGACTGAGGCTCGGCTGATGGAAAACGTTCTAGCGGCCGAAATTTTCCAGGTGATTTCGCCGATTGTTTCAATTGTTTCGTTCGGCGATTTTCTCGATGTCGTCGTCACGGGAACCCGCCGGGACCTTGGTCCCGACGAGAATGAAGGTGAATCAGGCGGCGAGGCTGTGCACGCCGGCGCCGCGCAGCAGTTCGGCGAGGTGCTTGCGGGCGTAGAACATGCGGGTCTTCACCGTGCTCTGGGGGATGCCGATGATCTGGCCGACCTCCTCCACGGACTTCTCGTGGTAGTAGATCAGGGTGATGATCTCGCGATGCGCCGGCGACAGCTTGGCGACGCAGGCGCGCAGGATGGCGCTGGTCGTCGAACGCTCGAGCGACGTTTCCGGGGTGTCGGAGTCGTCGGCGATCTCGCGCACCTCGTCCTGGTCGATGTCCTCGAAGCGGCGCTGGCGCAGTGCGGTCAGCGCCTTGAAGCGGGCGATCGAGAGCAGCCAGGTCGAGACCTGCGAGCGGCCCTCGAACTGCTTGGCGGTGCGCCAGACGTCCAGGAACACCTGGCTGACGAGGTCCTCGGCGATCGTGGTGTCGCGCACGATGCGCAGGATGAAGCGATAGACCCGCACATTGTGGCGCGCATAAAGCGTGTGCATCGCGGTGCGATCGCCATCGGCAATGCTCTCCAGGAGCATGTCGTCCGTGGTCGCCTGGGCTGCGATGATGCCCTGGCTGGCTGCGGAATTGATGGCAACGACGTTCTGCATGGCACTCTCCCGTTCCGCCGCCCCCTTGCGGCGTTTCGACGGGATGGATTGTTAAGGAGCGCCCGTTTCGGGACGTCTGCACGAAAACAGGAAAATGGTTTCGTGCGCCTGCGGAAATGTTTCGTCGCGCCGCACATCGCGAAACAGTCGTGGCGGAATTGTGCCTTATTCCAATTTGCGGAACGAAATGCGGGCGAACAGGTCGCTCCGGCTGCCGCCGGCTGGCCCGCTTCAGGCCTTGTCGCCGGCCGGGGAAAACAGGTAGCCGCCGCCGCGAATGGTCCGGATCACGGCCGGTTTGGTCGGATCCGGCTCGATCTTGCGGCGGATCCGCATGATTCGCAGGTCCACGGCGCGGTCGAAGGCCTCGGCATCGCGGGCATTGGCGAGCTCCAGCAGCCGCTCGCGCGACAGCACCCGCTTCGGGTTGGCGGCGAACACTTTGAGCAGGCCGTACTCGGAAGCCGTCAGCGGATGCTCGTTGCCTTCGTCGTCGCGCAGCGCCTGGGCATCGAGATCCAGCCATTTGGTGCCGAACCGCACCAATTGCGGGTTTTTGGCCTGGGCCGGAGCGGTCTCCGTGACGGCCGCCGCAGCCTTGGCTGGACCGCTGCGGCGCAGCACGGAGCGGATCCGGGCCATCAATTCACGCAATTCGCACGGCTTGGCGACGTAATCGTCGGCCCCGAGCTCGAGCCCGACCACGCGGTCGATCGGGCTGGCGGTGGCCGTCAGCATGATCACGGGGATGTTGGTGCGGCCCTTGAGATCGCGGATGATCGACAGTCCGTCCTCTTCGGGCATGTTGAGGTCGAGCACGACGAGATCGGCCGGGCCGGTTTCGATGGCGCTGCGCAGGCTCTTGCCGCCATCGCACAAGGTCACGGTGAAGCCGTGCATCTTGAGGTAATCACCCACCATTTCGCGGGCGGGCGCCTCGTCGTCGACGATGATGATGTGCTGGCTCTGACTCATGACAATTCGGCCGCCGGCAGTGTGATGGTGAAGGTCGATCCGGATCCCGGCCCTTCGCTCCTGGCCGTCACCTCGCCACCATGCATGTCGACGATGCGTTTGACAATCGACAGGCCGAGCCCGGTCGAGCTCTCGCCCGCGGTCGGTTTGGCCGACAGCCGCTGGAACCGGCCGAACAGCCGGCCGAGATCCTCCGGCGAGAGGCCAGCGCCCTGGTCGGTGATGCCGATGATGGTGTTGTCGCCATCGTCCGAGGCATTCACGATGATCCTGCCGCCGATCGGGCTGTACTTGATGGCGTTGCTCAAGAGATTGTCGATCGCTTCGCGGATCCGGTCGATGTCGCACATCGTCGACAGCAGCGTCGGCGCCGAGACCTCGATGACCTGTTGCTTGTTGAGGGCGAGCGGCTGGTTGGCCTCGACCACCTCGTGGATCAGGGCTGTGATGTCGACCGGCTCGCGGCGGATGGTGATGTCGAAGGCGTCGGCCATCGCATCCGAGATCAGATGGTCGACCATCGAGGTCAGCCGCTTGGCGGCATCACGGATATGTCCGACCTGGCTGGTGATGCCCTCGGCGGATGCACCGGTTGCGATCAACTCGGTCAGCATTTCCGTGCGGCCGAGAATGACGCCCAGCGGATTCTTCAGGTCATGGGCGACGGTGCCGAGAATCTCGTTCTTGAAGCCGTTGGCGCGCTGCAGCCGCAGCCATTGCGCCGACAGCCGCCGGTTGGCCTGCATCAGCGCGCGGGTGCGCTGGGCGACGCGGTCCTCGAGCTGGGTGTTGGCCTCATGCAGCTGCTGATAGAGGATCACGTTGTCGAAGGCGATCGACAGCCGGCTGGAGAAGATCTCGACCAGCGAGCGGTCGGTCTCGGACAGCGGCCGCTCCGCCTGCAGCAGCACCACGACCTCGCGCCCCGAGCCGGTGCGGACATAGAGCACGGTGCGATGGTCGGCGAATTCGTTGCTGCGCTGCCTGAAGGCGGCCTCGACCATGTCGCGCAGGTCGGGATCGAGCGAGCGCGAGGTGACGGCGCCGGAGAAGCGGCTGTAGCAGCCGGAGCCGGCCAGCACCGAGAAATCCTCGGTCTGGCTGCCGTCGTCGCGCAGCACCAGGATCCCGGCGCAATCGACGTTGAGCAGCGACGCGATCTGGGTCAGCACGCCCTCGGCCAGCCGCTGCATCGACTTGAAATCATACAGCGTCGAGGCGGCGTCGATGATGATCTCCAGGCCGCGCCTTGTCTGCACCATGCGCTCGAGCTGCTGGTAGCTGCGCAGCGCTGCCGTCAGCGAGGTGAACAGCTTGTCGGCGGTGAGCTCGGTCTTGGCCTTGTAGTCGTTGATGTCGTACTGGACGATGACGCGCCGCTCCGGCGCCTGGCCGGGCTGTCCGGTCCGCAGGATGATGCGGACGGTCTCGTTCTTGATCTCGTTGCGGATGTATTCGACGAGCTCGAGCCCGGCGACGTCGGTCTCCATGATGACGTCGAGCAGCACCGCTGCGACGTCGGTGTGCTCCCGCATCAGGGCGCGGCCCTCGGCCGCCGAATAGGCGGAGAGGATTTCCAGCCCCTGGCCGTTCAGGCTGTAGTCCGACAGCGCAAAGCGGGTGCCTTCGTGCACGGCATGGTCGTCGTCGATGACGGCGATCTTCCATTTCCGGGCCGAACGGTCGTCCTCGTCGAAACCGGTATCCTCGATCAGTTGGAGGACATCGTCCTGTTCGGCCATTGCGTCGTTCCGTCACCCATTGCTGTCTCGGCGCCGCCCTTGGCGACCCGCGGCATGATAATCCGAAAGGTGGTGCCTTGTCCCTCGCGGGATTCCAGCATCATGCGGCCGCCAAGCTGCTGCGTCACCAGATTGTAGACGATATGCAGCCCGAGCCCCGTTCCCCCTTCGTTGCGGCGTGTCGTGAAGAACGGATCGAAGGCCTGGCGCTGCACGTCGGGGGTCATGCCGGCCCCGTTATCGGCGAAAATGATCTCGATGTCATCCGCGCCGCGCGGCCGCGCCGTGATCGAGATGGTGCCCGCGCGGCCGTCGGCAAAGGCATGGTTGACGGCGTTGAGGAACAGGTTGGTGAGAATCTGACCGTAGAACCCGGGATAGCCGTCGATGAAGAGCCCTTCGGGGACGTCGACCGCCAGCGTGATCGGCGCGCGCTTGAGCACCGGCTTGAGGCTGGTGATGATCTGATCGGTCGCCTCGCTCAGGACGAAGGTCCGTCGCTCCGCATGGGAGCGGTCGACCGCGACCTGCTTGAACGACTGGATCAACTCGCCGGCGCGCTGCAGATTGGCCACCAGCTGCTCCGATGCATCGCGCGAGGTGCGCACGAACTCCTCCAGCTGCGACCGGCGCAGGCCGCCTTCGGGCGACCGCAGCGCCGCCTCGAACATCTCGACCCGGCGCGCGAAGCTGGAGGCCACCGTCAGGCTGATGCCGATCGGATTGTTCACCTCGTGGGCGACGCCGGCGACGAGCCCGCCCAGCGCCGCCAGCCGCTCGGCATCGATCAGGTTGCGCTGTGCGGCGCTCAGTTCGAGCAGCGCGCTCTCGGCCTCTTCCTTCGCGGCGCGGAGCTCGTCCTCGGTCTTGCGCTTGGCGATCGCGTTCTCGCGGAAGGTCTCGACGGCGCGGGCCATCGCGCCGACCTCGTCGCGCGCCTCGGTGCCTTGGACCTCGCGGTCGTAGTCGCCCAGCATGATCGCGCGCATCGAGGCCATGATCTGCTGCAGCGGCAGCCGGATCGACAAGGCGATCAGCACGCCGGCGGAGAGGATCACTCCCAGGAAGATCACCGCGATCGAGAGGACGCGGCGGGAGATGTCCTTCAACGTCCGATCGAACGTCGCCTGCGCCTTCTGCTCGTGCTGGCGCATCTTCACCGACAGGCCGTCGATGGCGCCGATGGTCTCGGCCTGGCTCGCATCGATGGTGTTGCGCAGCAGCTCGGTGCGGTTGGTGAGCTGATCGGTGAGCTTGGAGAATCCCGCGCGCAGTGCCGCGGTCCGGGCCGACAGCCGCTGCAGCGCCAGCCGTTGCAGGTCATTGTCCGCGAGGCTCGACATCACCGGAATGGTCTTCTCGATCGTCTCCGTGTTGCGGCGCGCGTCGTCGGCGGAGGCGGGCGCGAGCGACAGATAGTAGGAATTGGCCGCGACCAGCATGGCGGTGAACGCCTCGCGCGATTTGCCGAGCGAGGGCCAGATCTGCGCGTCGCGATGGCCGGTCGCGCCTTCGATCACCGAATACAGCCCGGCGATGTCGCGCGCGGGGCCGAGAACCTCTTCCTCGTAGGTCTTGGAGATCGTCGCCTGCAGGCTGCGCAGCTCGCCGAAGCCGTCCAGAAAGCGCACGGTGACGCGCTCCAGCTCCTCGACCGATCCCGACAGCATCGGGTCGGTCGAGGCGCGCGTCGTCAGCGTCCCGAGCACGGCCTCGCGCAGCAGCAGGATCTCGGCGAACAGCTCCGGGCTCGGCTGATTGATGTAGCGATGGATGAGGTTATGCAGCCGGCTGGTCTCGCTTTCGAGCAGGGCCAGGACCTTGTCGGATTCGCGGACCTGGCGGACGTCGTCCCAGGCCGTGCCGAGCACCGTCGCGCCATTCCAGATCAGCGCCGCCAGAACGATGACGACCGCCGAGTTCAGCGCGGCGATCGAGAGGATGCGCCAGCGGATCGGAACCGCCCGCAGCGCGCGCACGATTCGTGCCCGCCCCAGGACCGCCAGGCTGAGCGGCCGCGCGACGGATTTCCGCTGCTCGGATCGCGCCACGATCGCTACCTCGGACCGGGCTTACGGAACCGGCCTGCGCGCGATCCGCCGCGGGCACCCGGATTTGTATGCTGCGGCGCATTTAACCGCGCCGCGGAGTACGGGAGGCGTAAAAGGGACGAGCGGTACCGCGCGCCCGCCTCAGCGCGCATCAGCACCGGCGTGACGTCCACTCTCGAGATCGACGAAAGATGGGCGCGGTACACAGGCAACACTTTCCCCTTGATGATGAGGTCGGCCCGGATGTGAAAAGGTTCAATGCTCTCCCGAACAGGTGCTATAAGTCCATTCTGACGTCAAAGCGATACGCGTCAATGGTTTGTTGATAGTTTGTTGCAGCTCTGGGTTGCTGGGCCCCATTTTCGGTCCGATTGCGATCTCAGCCCAGGCAGATTCATCCATGGAATTGGAGTTGGCTCCCGGTGACGGTCCTCTGGCGTTCTGTTCCGTCTGCAATCCTGCTCTGGACGGTTGTTTGTGCAAGCACGGCCCAGGCCGCGACCGAGATCGTGTGGTGGCATGCGATGTCGGGCGAGCTCGGCAGGCAGGTCGACAGGCTGGCCGCCGACTTCAATGCGTCGCAGTCCGACTACCGCATCGTGCCGAGCTACAAGGGCAGCTATACGGAGACCGTGACGGCGGCCATCTTCGCATTCCGCTCGCGCAGCCAGCCGGCGATCGTGCAGGTCAACGAGATCGCGACCGCGACGATGACGGCGGCCAAGGGCGCGATCTACCCGGTCTACGAGCTGATGCGCGACGAGCAGGAGAGCTTTTCGCCGTCGGCCTATCTGCCCGCCATCGCCGGCACCTATGCCGACGCTGACGGCAACATGCTGTCGTTTCCGTTCAACGCCTCCACGCCCATCCTCTACTACAACAAGGATCAGTTTCGCGCGGCCGGGCTCGATCCGGGCGCGGCGCCGAAGACCTGGCCCGAGCTCGGCAAGGCCGCCCGGCGGCTGCGCGACAATGGCGTTGCCTGCGGCTTCACGACGTCGTGGCCGGCCTGGATCAACGTGGAGAATTTCTCCGCCTTCCACAATCTGCCGATCGCCACGCGGGCCAACGGCTTTGCCGGACTGGACGCCGTGCTGACATTCAACAATCCACAGGTGATTCGGCACATCGCCCAGCTCGCGGAATGGCAGAAGAGCAAGGTCTTCGACTATGGCGGCCGCGGCCAGGCAGCCGAGCCGCGTTTCCAGAAGGGCGAGTGCGGCATCTTCATCGGCTCCTCGGCGACGCGCGCCGACATCAAGGCGAATTCGAAGTTCGAGGTCGGCTACGGCATGATGCCGTACTGGCCCGATATTGCGGGCGCGCCGCAGAATTCGATCATCGGCGGCGCGACGCTGTGGGTGCTCCGCGACCGTCCGGCGGCCGAGTATAAGGGCGTGGCCAAGTTCTTCGCCTATCTGTCGCGGCCCGATGTTCAGGCCGCCTGGCACCAGAATACGGGCTATCTGCCGATCACGCAGGCGGCCTTCGATCTGACACGCGCGCAGGGCTTCTACGACCGCAATCCAGGCGCGGCGATCTCGATCGAGCAGGTGACGCTCAATCCGCCCACGGAAAATTCGCGCGGCCTGCGGCTCGGCTCATTCGTGCTGATCCGTGATGCCATCGAGGACGAGATGGAGCAGGCCTTCAGCGGCCGCAAACCGGCGCAGACGGCGCTCGATGCCGCCGTCGAGCGCGGCAACCGTCTGCTGCGCCAGTTCGAGCGCGCGAGCCCGGATCGCTGATGGCGGCGTTGCAGGTGTGAGCGACTGATGGGCCGATTGCCAGACATCACTGCGGGCGCCGAGCTGCGCGGTCTTCGCGCTGACGTCACAGCATGGCTGCCGGTGGCGCGCGATATCGTCCGCCGTCACGGTTGCGAGCATCCCGGCCTCACTCCCTTTGCAGCCGGCACCAACCTCGTCGCGGGAATCGGCGGCGAGCTGATCCTGAAACTGTTTCCTCCGTTCCATCTGCGCCAGTTTCTGTCCGAGCGGAGTACGCTGCGCGTGCTCGCCGGACGCTTGAAGCAGGTCGCCACGCCCGAGTTGCTGCACGAAGGCGACCGCGACGGCTGGACCTATCTGATCATGACGCGGCTCGACGGCATTCCGGCCGCGGAGGTCTGGCCCGGGCTCGACGAGCGCGGGAAGCAATCCTTGCTGAGAGACGTCGGAGAGCTGATTGCGGAGGTGCAGCTTGTGCCCCCTGGCGAACTGCTCGCGATCGGCCCGCGCTGGTCCGACTTCCTGCGAGGGCAGTTCGCAGGCTGCCGCGCCCGCCATCAGCGGCTCGGTCTGCCGGAGGCGCTGCTTGCCGGCCTGGATGATCTCCTGCGCGACGCCGCCGCGCTGCTGCCTCCGGACCCACGGCCCGTCATCCTGACCGGCGAATACATTCCGGAGAACTTTCTCGTCTCTCGCCATGGTGACGGCTGGCGCATCAGCGGTCTGTTCGATTTCGGCGACGTCATGGCCGGCTTCGGTGAATACGACCTGCTCGGGCCGAGCGCCTTCATGGCCGCGGGCCATCCCGGCCGCGTGCGCGCGTTGTTCGACGGCTACGGATTCGCGCCGGCCGACGTCACCTGGCAGCTCAAGCGGCGGCTGCTGGCCTTGATGCTGCTGCATCAGGCCAGCGATCCTGTCCGGCATATCTGCATTCCCGATTGGCCCAGCAGGGTCCGCAACTTCGATCAGCTTCAGGCGCTGATCTGGCCGGACTGATGTCCCCGGTGTCCCGTCTGCGTAAATCGGTCGCATGCGCCTGTGTCAGTCTATAATTTGTGCAAATTCGACCTTCTGTATGCAATTCATAATCTCGGAGACCCGGCGCTGAAGCCGCCGTACTTGCAGTTTCAATGGTTTAGCCGATCGTGAGGCTTGGCACGAAGCTTGCGATCCTTGTTCCCGCCGGTCGTATTCTGGTGGGAGCATTTGATGAAGCGTCGCGATTTTCTGAAATCCGTGTCCGGTCTGGCTGCGGGAGCCGCGCTGCCAATGGCGCCGGCGATCATGTCGTCCGCCAAGGCCGATGCGCGGTCCGAGACGCTGCTGATCGTGTCCGAAGGCGGTCCCAACAACCTCGACATCCACGGCGTCGGCACCAACGTGCCGGGTTATGAGGTCTCCTGGAACTGCTACGACCGCCTGATCAGCCACGAGATGAAGAGCGGCCCGGGCGGCGTGCCGTATTACGACCGCGACAAGTTCAAGCCCGAGCTGGCCGAGGACATGACCATCGGCGACATGTCCGCCACCTTCAAGCTCCGCAAGAACGCCAAATTCCACGACGGCACGCCGGTCACCGCCAAGGACGTGAAGTGGTCGCTCGATCGCGCCGTCAGCGTCGGCGGCTTTCCGACTTTCCAGATGAGCGCGGGCTCGCTGACCAAGCCGGAGCAGTTCGTCATCGTCGACGACCACACGGTGCGGGTCGATTTCCTGAAGAAGGATCGGCTGACGATCCCAGATCTCGCCGTCATCGTACCCTGCGTCGTGAACTCCGAACTGGTGAAGAAGAACGCCACCGACAAGGATCCGTGGGGACTCGAATACGCCAAGCAGCAGACCGCGGGCTCCGGCGCCTACAAGGTGACGAAGTGGACCGCCGGTACCGAAGTGATCATGGAGCGCAACGACGACTGGGTGTGCGGTCCGCTGCCCAAGATCAAGCGCGTGATCTGGCGCATGGTGCCGCAGGCCGGCAACCGGCGCGCGCTGCTCGAGCGCGGGGATGCCGACATCTCCTATGAGCTGCCGAACAAGGACTTCCAGGAAATGAAGTCGAACGGCAAGCACACCGTGATCTCATTGCCGATCTCCAACGGTATCCAATATATCGGCATGAACGTGACCAAGCCGCCGTTCGATAATCCCAAGGTTCGGCAGGCGCTCGCCTATGCAATGCCCTATCAGAAGATCATCGATGCCGTGATGTTCGGCCTGGCCAATCCGATGTTCGGTGCGCCAGCCGACAAGGCGACCGAGGTGGCGTGGCCGCAGCCGACCAAGTACTTCACCGACATGGAGAAGGCAAAAGCGCTGCTGGCGGAAGCAGGCTACCCCAACGGCTTCGAGACCACGATCTCCTTCGACCTCAATTTCGCACAGGTCAACGAGCCCTTGTGCGTGTTGGTGCAGGAGAGCCTCGCCCAGCTCGGCATCAAGACCACCATCAACAAGGTGCCGGGCGCCAACTGGCGCACCGAGCTGAACAAGAAGGAGATGCCGCTCTTCACCAACATCTTCTCGGGCTGGCTCGATTACCCCGAGTATTTCTTCTACTGGTGCTATCATGGCAACAATTCCGTGTTCAACACGATGAGCTACAAGTCGCCGGAGATGGACAAGCTCATCAACGGCGCGCGTGATGCGGCCGCGACCGGCGACAAGGCGACCTATGATGCCGATGTGAAGGGCTTTGTCGACCTCGCCTTCGCCGAGGTGCCGCGCATCCCGCTGTATCAGCCGTTCGTCAACGTCGCGATGCAGAAGAACATCTCAGGCTATCAGTACTGGTTCCACCGTCGGCTGGATTATCGCGCGCTGGTGAAGGGATGAGCTGCGTGAGCTGCCTTGGTTATGTGAGCCGAGCTCTCTCACTCCCTCCCCCCTTGTGGGGGAGGGGCGGGGAGGGGGGTAACCCCACCCACCGTCGCCGCGGCTCACCCCCCACCCCAGCCCTCCCCCACAAGGGGGGAGGGAGCAGACTGCGTATTGTCGTGGGAGCGGTGGAAAATCCGGCGAGGCCTTGGCCATGCTGATGCTCATCGCCAAGCGCCTCGCGTTCGCGATCCCCTCGCTGATCGGCGTCGTGATCGTTACCTTCCTGCTCACCCGCGCCTTGCCCGGCGATCCCGCCGCGTACTTTGCCGGACCTGCCGCCACCAAGGAGGCGGTGGAGCAGATCCGCAAGAAGCTCGGCTTCGACAAGCCGCTGATCGAGCAGTTCTTCCGCTACACCGTCGATCTCGCCCATGGCGATCTCGGCAATTCGCTGACGACAGGGCAGCCGGTCGCCAGCGAGATCCGAAACCGCCTGCCGGCCTCGGCCGAGCTCACCTTGCTCGGTCTGTTGGTTTCGGTCGCGATCGCGCTGCCGCTCGGTGTGCTCGCGGCGACGCGGCCGGGGTCGTGGATCGACCATACCTGCCGTATCGTCACGACCGCGGGCGTCTCGCTGCCGGTGTTCTTCACCGGGCTGGTGCTGGTGTATGTGTTCTACTTCCGGCTCGGCTGGTCGCCGGCGCCGCTCGGCCGGCTCGACGTGTTTTATAGCGCGCCGGATCCCGTGACCGGCTTCTACCTCATCGATACGCTGATCGCGCGTGACGGTGAGGCGTTCCGCTCGGCGCTGAGCCAGTTGATCCTGCCCGCCGCGACGCTGGCGATCTTCTCGCTGGCGCCGATCGCGCGCATGACGCGCGCCTCGATGCTCTCGGTTCTGTCGTCGGAATTCGTGCGCACGGCGCGCGCCTCGGGGCTGTCGCCCTCGACCGTCACCGTGACCTACGCGTTCCGCAACGCCATGCTTCCGGTCATCACCACGCTGTCGATGGTGTTCTCCTTCCTGCTCGGCGCCAACGTACTCGTGGAGAAGGTGTTCGCCTGGCCCGGCATCGGCTCCTACGCGGTCGAGGCGCTGATCGCCTCCGACTTCGCGCCGGTGCAGGGTTTCGTATTGACGATGGCCGTGATGTACGTCGTCCTGAACCTCGTCATCGACATTCTCTATGGCGTCATCGATCCCCGTGTGAGGCTGGAAGGATGAGCACCGTCGCGCCGACCCTCGAGCCCGCTGTCTCCGCCCGCACCTCCGGTCTCATGGCCCTGATCGGGCACACGCGCTATGTGCTGGCCGAGAACAAGGTCACGGGCTTCGCCTTCGGGCTTCTGGTCGTGATCCTGTTCGCTGCGATCTTCGGCCCCTGGATCGTGCCGTATGATCCGCTGGCCAGCGACACGGCGTCCGCGCTGAAGCCGCCGTCGGCGGCGCATTGGTTCGGCACCGATCAGCTCGGCCGCGACATCTTCAGCCGCGTTGTGGTCGCGACCCGGCTCGACACCTTCATCGCGGTCGCATCAGTGGCGCTGGTGTTCTTCATGGGCGGACTTGCCGGCGTCGCCGCCGGCTTCTTCGGCGGTTGGACCGACCGCATCGTCGGCCGCGTTGCCGATACGATCATGGCGTTCCCGCTGTTCGTGCTGGCCATGGGCATCGTCGCGGCGCTCGGCAACACCGTGCAGAACATCATCATCGCCACCGCGATCGTGAACTTCCCGCTCTATGCGCGCGTCGCTCGGGCCGAGGCCAATGTCCGCCGCAACGCCGGCTTCGTGCAGGCGGCGCGGCTGTCGGGCAACAGCGAGATGCGCATCCTGCTCGGCCACATCCTGCCGAACATCATGCCGATCATGATCGTGCAGATGTCGCTGACCATGGGCTACGCCATCCTCAATGCCGCCGGCCTGTCCTTCATCGGCCTTGGTGTGCGGCCGCCGACGGCGGAATGGGGCATCATGGTCGCAGAGGGTGCCTCGTTCATGGTGTCGGGCGAATGGTGGATCGCGCTGTTTCCGGGTCTCGCGCTGATGATCGCGGTGTTCTGCTTCAATCTGCTCGGCGATGGCCTGCGCGACATCGTCGATCCGCAGCGCAGGACGTAATGGGATGAGGGTGTCCCAACAAAACTCCGTCACTGCCGGGCTTGACCCGGCAATCCATCCCCTCAAGCGAGACTTCGTCGGTCTGATGGATGCGCGGGTCAAGCCCGCGCATGACGATGGGAATACGCGGAGCCACACATGACCGCCCAGCCGCTGCTCGACGTTCGCGATCTCACGGTCGAATTCTCCACCCGGCGCGGCGTCGTCAAGGCGGTGCAGCATGTCGATATCTCCGTCGCCAAGGGCGAGACGCTCGCGATCGTCGGCGAGTCCGGCTCGGGCAAGTCGGTGACGTCGTATGCGGTGATGCGCATCCTCGATCGCGCCGGGCGCATTGCCGAGGGATCGGTGATGTTCTCCGGCGTCGACGTCAGGGCGGCCGAGGAAAGCGCGATGCGCGATCTGCGCGGGCGCGAGATCTCGATGATCTTTCAGAACCCGCGCGCGGCCCTCAACCCGATCCGCAAGGTGGGCCAGCAGATCGAGGATGTGCTGAGACAGCACGCCCAGGCGGCCGCGACCGACCGCGCCGAGAAGGCGATCGCGGCGCTCGAGCAGGTCAAGATCGCCCGCCCGCGCGAGCGCTACCACGCCTATCCGTTCGAATTGTCCGGCGGCATGTGCCAGCGCGTCGTCATCGCGCTGGCGCTGGCCTGCAACCCGCAGCTCCTGATCGCCGACGAGCCGACCACCGGCCTCGACGTCACCACGCAGAAGGCGGTGATGGACCTGGTCGTCGAGCTCACCAAGAGCCGGGGCATGTCGACGATCCTGATCACGCATGATCTCGGTCTCGCCGCGGCCTATTGCGATCGCGTGGTGGTGATGGAGAAGGGCCGGGTGGTCGAGACCGCCAAGGCCGCCGACATCTTCGCCAACCCGCAGCATCCCTACACGCGCAAGCTGATGCGCGCGACGCCGCGCCTCGGCGTGTCGCTGCGGGATCTGCTGCCGGAGGAGGAGGCGCTGGCGGCGCCTAATACTCTCTCCGTCATGGCCGGGCTTGACCCGGCCATCCATCCCACTTCGCAGGACTCGCTCCAGGCGATGGACCCCCGGGGCAAGCCCGGGGGTGACGAGCGGAGTGGGGAGGGCGAGCGGAGTGCGGGTAGCGTTCGGCCGCTCCTGCTCGTCGACAAGCTGGTCAAGGAGTATCCGCGCCAGGGCGCTACCGCGACACTGTCAAAGCTGTTCGGACGGAGGCCGGCGGTCGAGCCGGAGGTGTTCCGCGCGGTCGACGGCATCAGCTTCACGGTCGGTCATGGCGAGAGCGTTGGCCTGGTCGGCGAATCCGGCTGCGGCAAATCGACCACGTCGATGATGGTGATGCGGCTGCTCGACCAGACGTCGGGCCGCATCAGCTTCGATGGTGAGGAGATCGGCAACATCCTGCCGCAGGCGTTTGCCCGGCTGCCGCTGCGCAGCCGGATCCAGATGGTGTTCCAGGATCCGACCGATAGCCTCAACCCGCGCTTCACCGCAGCGCGCGCCATCGCCGATCCAGTCCTGCAGCTCGGCGATATCAGGGGCCGCGACGCGCTTCGTGCGCGCTGCGAGGAGCTCGCGACCATGGTCGGTCTGCCGCTCAACCTGCTCGACCGCTTCCCGCATCAATTGTCCGGCGGCCAAAAGGCCCGCGTCGGCATCGCGCGCGCCATCGCACTGCACCCGAAGCTCGTCATCCTCGACGAGCCCACGGCGGCGCTCGACGTCTCCGTGCAGGCGGTCGTGCTCAATCTGCTGCAGGACCTCAAGCAGCAGTTAGGTATGAGCTATCTGTTCGTCTCCCATGATTTGAATGTCGTGCGGCTGTTGTGCGATCGTGTGATCGTGATGCGGTCGGGTCGAATCGTCGAGGAAGGCACCTCCGAACGTGTGCTAGGTGATCCGCAGGATGCCTATACGCGGGAGTTGTTGACGGCGATTCCGCACCCGCCATTGCCGGCGCATTGAGCGTGAAAGCTTGAAGGGAAAAGCTGATGGCGGAGCCATTGGACGACTACATCGACGCAGTCGGGCGTGCATTGGCCCTGCCGATCGAGGACGCGTGGCGCCCGGCGATCCGGGCCAATCTCGAGGTCTCGCTGAGGATGGCGAAGCTGGTCGACGAATTCTCCCTGCCCGACGAAGCCGAGCCTGCCAGTGTCTTCACCGCTTAGTTCTCCCGAGATGACCGCGAGCGCCGTCGCCGCCGCGGTCGCCGCCGGCAAGCTCACCGCCGTCGAGGCGACCGACGCCGCGCTGGCGCGGATCATGGCCCGCGATGGTGTGCTCAATTCGTTTACCGACGTCACCGCCGAGCGGGCGCTCGCGAAGGCCCGCGCCGTGGATGCCGACATTGCGGCCGGGAAGCCGGTTGGTCCGCTCGCCGGCGTGCCGTTCGCGGTGAAGAACCTGTTCGATGTCGAGGGGCTGCCGACCCGCGCCGGCTCCAGGATCAACCGCGATCGCACCCCGGCGACACGCGATGCGACGCTGATCGCGCGCATGGAAGCCGCCGGCGCCGTCCTGGTCGGTGCGCTGAACATGGGCGAATACGCCTACGACTTCACCGGCGAGAACGTCCATGACGGTCCGTCGCGCAATCCGCACGATCCGACGCGGATGAGCGGCGGTTCGTCCGGCGGCTCGGGCAGCGCTGTCGGCGGCGGCCTGGTGCCGATTGCGCTCGGCTCCGATACCAACGGCTCGATCCGCGTGCCGTCGTCGTTCTGCGGCATCTTCGGCCTCAAGCCGACCTACGGCCGGCTGTCGCGGGCGCGCTCGTTTCCGTTCGTCATGAGCCTGGATCATCTCGGTCCGTTCGCACGCTCGGTCGAGGATCTCGCGCTCGCCTATGACGTGATGCAGGGGCCAGATGCGGACGACGCCGCGTGCACCGCGCGTGCGCCGGAGCCGGTCTCCGGCCAGCTCTCGCAAGGCATCGGCAGTCTGCGCATCGCCCTTGCCGGAGGGCACTTCCAGACGAATCTGTTTCCTGAAGCCGCCGAAGCGGTCGCTCGTGTCGCGGCTGCGCTAGAGGTCACCGAGGTGGTCGAGGTGCCCGAAGCGGCGCGCGCCCGCGCCGCGGCTTATGTCATCAGCACCACCGAGGGCGCCTCGCTGCATCTCGACCGGCTGCGCACGCGCGCGGGTGATTTCGATCCGGCGGTGCGCGACCGCCTGATTGCGGGTGCGATGATTCCGGCGCCGATGGTGGACCGCGCGCAGAAATTCCGCCGCTGGTATCGCGGCAAGGTGCTCGAACTCTTCAAGTCTGTCGACGTGCTGATCGCGCCCGCAACGCCCTGCGTTGCGCCCAGGCTCGGGCAGGCGACCTTCGTACTCGACGGCGTCGAGCTGCCGGTGCGCGCCAATATCGGCATTCACACGCAGCCGATCTCGTTCATCGGGCTCCCCGTCGTCGCCGTTCCGATTCCGCTCGAGCCGATGCCCATCGGCGTGCAGATCATCGCGGCGCCCTGGTGCGAACATGTCGCATTGCGTGTGGCCCACGCCTTGCAACAGCTTGGCGTCGCCGCTGCGCCGGCCCCGAGAGGAGTTCTGGAGAATGGAAGTCGATCTGCCTGACGTCGTCGCGGAAGTCACCGCGCAGTTCCAGCGCTATGAACAGGCGCTGGTCCGCAACGACGTCGCCGTGCTCGACGAGCTGTTCAAGCAGGACTCCCGCACGCTGCGCTACGGCATCGGCGAGAACCTCTACGGCTACAGCGAGATCGCGGCGTTTCGCGCCGCGCGCTCGCCGGCTGGACTGATGCGGCGGACCGCGCGCACCGTGATCACCACCTACGGCCGTGACGCTGCGGTTGCCTCGACGCTGTTCTATCGTGACACCGCGCGCGGTAAGGTCGGACGCCAGATGCAGACCTGGGTCCGGTTTCCGGAAGGCTGGAAGATCGTCGCCGCCCATGTCAGCATCATCGACGAAGCAAAGGGCGGCTGAAGATGAGCCTGGACGATCTACCGCCGCGAACGCGCCAGCGGCCCGCCCGCGAGTCCGAGATCAAGCGCATCGACCGCGCGCCGCCTGCGGTTGCGAAGATCACGCGCGCGGAGGAGCTGCGCCTGCAACTCGCCGACGATATCGTGCGCGGCGCGCTGGCGCCGGGGGCGCCGCTGGACGAGACCGAGATCGCCAAGCGCTTCAACGTCTCGCGCACGCCGGTGCGCGAGGCGCTGCGTCAATTGGCGACGTCCGGGCTGATCGAGGCGCGTGCGCATCGCGGCGCCGTCGTGGCGCGGCCCTCGGCCGACCGCCTGACCGGCATGTTCGAGGCGATGGCCGAGCTCGAGGGCCTGTGCGCCGGTCTCGCGGCGCAGCGCATGACGCCAGTCGAGCGGCAGCGGCTGGAAGCCATCCACGAGGAGCTGCGCAATCTCAGCCACGCCGGCAATCCCGAGCGCTTCCACGAGGTGAACGAGCGCTTCCACAACGCGATCTATGCCGGCGCGCACAATGCCTACATCGCCGAGATCACCCTGGCGACGCGGGTGCGGGTGCAGCCGTTCCGCCGCGCCCAGTTCCGCAATCTCGGCCGCCTTGCCAAGTCGCATGCCGAGCACGACCGCGTTGTCGTCGCCATCCTGCGCGGCGACAAGGCCGGCGCGGCGAACGCGATGCGTGCCCATATCGAGCTGGTGCGCGGCGAGTACGAGATCTATGCGGTGTCGGTGTAGGTTTTCGTTCGAGCGGTAGGGTGGGCAAAGCAGCCGCCGTTCGGCGGCAGCGTGCCCACCGTCCCACGGCGAGCTGATCACCAGCGGCATGGTGGGCACGGCGCCGCTGCTATCTCGCTCGGCGAGAGCGTGTGAACGCGCCTTTGCCCACCCTACGATTTTGCGCGTGGAGCCGTCAGTCCTTCTGCGCCATATACGCGCGCCAGCCGCCGAACTCGGAGATGTCGCGCGCACCGTCGAGCGCGGCGGGCTCGACGAGGAATCCTTTGGCGGTGCGGCCATCCGCCAGCCGGATGGTGCCGATCGACAGTGGCGGCGGGATCAGGTTGACGAATTGGCCGAAGCCGGCGGCCGACAGCGCCCAGATCTCGACCGCCATGGCGCTGCCCTTGCCATCGTCGATGCGCAGCATGCCGGGCTTGGGCGGCGTGGTCGACAGCGCATAGAGCTTGTAGTCCGGCGCGGTGGTCGTCGCCTCGAGCAGACGCCCGCCGAGGCTGGTCAGTTCGTGGTTCAATGCCATGCCCGAGAGATGCGCGCCGACGACGACGATGGCGATCTCGTCGCCATGCAGTGACGGTGACACAGGCGCGAGCGGCGGCAGCGGGATCGACTTGGCGCCGACCGGCAGCGCCGTGTCGGCATGAAAGGCGCGGCCGAGGCTGGCGAGCGCCGCATCGCGCGCGGCCGGCGCGAGCAGCGTGATGCCGAACGGAATGCCGTCGCTGCGCATGGCGGCAGGCACGGCGAGCCCGCAAAGATCGAGCAGGTTGACGAAATTGGTGTAGGTGCCGAGCCGGCTGTTGAGCTCGATCGGGTTGGCGAGCACGTCCGCGGTGGTGTAGGCGGTCGGCGCCGTCGGCAGCACCAGCGCGTCGACGTCTGCGAACGTGCGCTCCGCCACCTTCCGCAGCCCCTGCAGACGATACAGCGCGGCAAACGTGTCGGCCGCGCTGCCGCGCGCGCCGCCGATGGTGATCTCGCGCGTCACCGGATGGATCGCGTCGGGATCGGAGGCGAGAAGATCGCGGATCACGAGATAGCGCTCGGCCACCCACGGGCCTTCGTAAAGCAGCCGCGCGGTCTCATAGAACGGCTCGAGGTCGAATTCGACGAGCTCGGCGCCGAGCTTGGCGAAGCGTGCGGCCGCGGAGGCATAGGCTGCTTCGGCGGCCTTGTCGCCGAAGAAGATCAACTGGCCCGAACGGGGAATGCCGAGCTTCACGCCCTTCGGAAAGGCCGTCACAGCGGCCACGGGGCGGTCGCGCGAAAACGGATCGAGCGGATCGGGCGCTGCCATCACCGACAGCACCGCGACCGCGTCGTCGACCGTGAGCGAGAACACCGAGATGCAGTCGAGCGTGCGGCACGCCGGCACGAGGCCCGTGGTCGAGATCATGCCCAGACTCGGCTTCAGCCCGACGATGTTGTTGAGCATCGCCGGCACGCGGCCGGAGCCCGCCGTATCCGTTCCGAGCGACAGCGGCACGAGACCGGCCGAGACGGCCACGGCAGAGCCGGAGCTCGATCCGCCCGGCACGAGATCGGCGCGCACCGGGTTCTTCGGAATGCCATAGGGCGAGCGCACGCCGACGAGGCCGGTGGCGAACTGGTCGAGATTGGTCTTGCCGACGATGATCGCGCCGGCCGCGCGCAGCCGCCCCACCGCGGTGGAATCGCGAGATGGCGTGTACGCGAAGGCCGGGCAGGCGGCGGTGGTCGGCAGCCCCGCCACGTCGATGTTGTCCTTCACCGCGACGGGCACGCCGTAGAGCGGCAGCGATCTGTCCTTGTCGGCGAGGGCTTCGGCCTCCGCGAGCGCGTCCTTCTCGCCGCGCAGGCTGATGAAGATGGCGGGGTCGTTGTGCGCGCGAATCCGGGCGTAACAGCGCGCGATCGTGTCGCTTGGCTTTGTCAGGCCGGCGCGATGGGCGGCGACGATCTCGGCAATGGTCTCGGTCACGCGGCGCTCCGCGTCTCGTCCGAGCCCCAACTCTGGCCTGCCATTCTATTGCGCTCCGCTTCGCCAATCCTGCTGCGAACGTAGCAAGCCATGTGCCATTGTGTACACGGCTGGGATGCGGGCCCGACAAGGGAAAAATCTTGAAAGTCAGTGAGTTGGTATGCCGTCCGACAAGCCGTTGGGCGCGATCGGACACGGTTGCCGAAGGCGATTTGCCTAATTGATGGGCAGGTTGGGCGCCGGCGCCACCTAGTACCCGCGCCGCTCGGCCTCCCCGCCGGTGATGCGCGCGAGCCGTGCCTCGGTGGCCGAGCCCGTGCCACGGGCTGTCCGGAGCGATGCAGACGGCGGGCGGCTCACGGTGGCTCCCGACGACGGTGCGTCGTCAGCCCCACTGGGGAAGAACAGCAGCGCCACGCTCAGGCCGAGATTGACCAGCGCGCCAACCCACGTGCCGTGGTGCGATGATGTCGCCGCGTATTCGGGAAACCGGCCGGCGATCACGTAGTCCAGCACCATGACGGCAATCCAGGCCGGGATCACGCAGACCGGGTCCCAGCCGATGTCGCGGAAGCGCATCGCCTGCAGCATCAGGTTCGCGACCAGGCAAAGGCCAATCAGCACCATGATCGGCAAGCTCACCGTCAGCGCCGACGTCTGCGGGGCGAGCGCGGCAAGGCCGACGGCCACAACCACGATCATGACCACCGAAACCAGCGCAAGACCGAGCGAGGCGAGAAAATATTGCAGACGGCCGAGACGCGCATTGAAACCGAAAATGAACCCCAACATCCGCCACTCCCCGCAGGCCGAGCCGCAATCGAGGGCGCGGCCGACATGGCATATCAGGCTGAAATTGCCGCCCGCCTTCGCCGATAATTAGAATTGCATCGATCGCGTGCGACGGCGCTTTCGCGCTGCGACATCCCGCGCGGCCGAAAATATATCGTTGCTAAAGCAACTAATCTGTGGAACGATCGACCCGATCAGCAATGAGGCGCGGAATGATCCGCGTCTCGAAGAAGGGACGGGAACGTGATGCGCAGCCTGCTCGACGCAGGCGCGGCCGCTTGCGCGCGCGCCAACAGATTGCCGCAGCGGACAGGGCGGCCGCTCGGCGGTGGCCGCCGAAGTGGCTCAGCTCGCGCCCGTGACGGCGTCGAGATTGTCGTGGATCCGGCGCAGCAGGGTGATCAGGACTTCCCGCTCATCCTTGTCGAGACAGGCGAGCAGACGCCGCTCGCGTTCCAGCGCGGCGACGATGACCTTGTCGTGCGTCGCGCGGCCCTTGGCCGTCAACGAAATCGAATGGCTACGGCCATCCGCCGGATCGTTGCGGATCGCGATCAGGCCGCGGCCCTTCATCAGCGCCAGGGTGCGGCTGACCGGCCCCTTGTCGAAGCCGATCACGCTGCAGATCCGCGAGGCCGGGATGCCCGGCTCGATCGCCAGCAGCGACATGATCCGCCATTCGGTGACGTTGACGCCGAAATTGCCCTGATAGAACGCGGTGGCGCTGTTCGACAGCTTGTTGGCGATGAAGGTGATGAAGGCCGGCACATAGCGGTCGAGATCGAGCGTGAGGCCGTGCCCCTCAGGCTCGCGCGGCGGCGCTTTGCGCGGCGTCCCGGATTTCTCGCTCATGATCCCCAGCGTCCATGCATCGCCACTCATACGGATACGAAAAGCCGCATGACAAGGCCAAACTTCGGGAGCTCCGCATGAACCCAACAGGTCTTTCCCCCGCTGCCGGCGTGGCGCCGGCCATCCCGCACCTCGCCATCGATCCGTTCTCATATGAATTCTTCGACGATCCCTATCCGGCGCATCAGGAGATGCGCGAGGCCGGCCCCGTCGTCCATCTGGACGCGTGGAACGTCTACGGCGTCGCCCGCTATGCCGAGGTCTATGCCGTCCTCAACGATCCCCAGGCATTCTGCTCCAGCCGCGGCGTGGGCTTGAGCGACTTCGCCAAGGAAAAGCCGTGGCGGCCGCCGAGCCTGATCCTCGAGGCGGATCCGCCTGCGCATACGCGCACCCGCGCCGTGCTGAGCAAGGTGCTGTCGCCGGCCGTCATGAAGCGGCTGCGCGACGGCTTCATGGCGGCGGCCGAGGCCAAGATCGACGAGCTCGTAGGCCGGAGCTCGTTCGACGCGATTCCGGATCTCGCGGAGGGCTATCCGCTGTCGGTGTTCCCCGATGCGCTCGGGCTGAAGCCGGAGGGGCGCGAGCATCTCATTCCCTATGCGAGCCTGGTGTTCAACGCCTTCGGTCCGCCGAATGAGCTGCGCCAGCAGGCGATCGAGCGCTCGGCGCCGCACCAGGCCTATGTCACGGAGCAGTGCCAGCGCGACAATCTCACGCCCGGCGGCTTCGGCGCCTGCATCCATGCCTTCAGTGACACCGGTGAGATCACGCCGGCCGAGGCGCCATTGCTCGTGCGCTCGCTGCTGTCGGCCGGCCTCGACACCACGGTCTATGGCATCGGCGCCGCGGTCTATTGTCTTGCCCGCTTTCCAGACCAATGGGCGCGGCTGCGCGCCGATCCGTCGCTGGCGCGCAACGCGTTCGAGGAGGCCGTGCGCTTCGAAAGCCCGGTGCAGACCTTCTTCCGCACCACCACGCGGGACGTCGAGCTTGGCGGTGTCGTCATTCCCGAAGGCGAGAAGGTGCTGATGTTCTTAGGTGCCGCCAATCGTGATCCCCGCCGCTGGGAGCAGCCGGACAGCTACGACGTCACTCGAAAAGTCTCAGGTCACGTGGGCTTCGGCTCGGGCATCCACATGTGCGTCGGTCAGTTGGTTGCGCGCCTCGAAGGCGAGGCGGTGCTGACGGCGCTTGCGCGCAAGGTCGGGAGCATCACGATGAGCGGCCAGCCGAAGCGCCGCTACAACAACACGCTGCGCGGGCTGGAGAGCCTGCCGGTGACCTTCACCCCAGCCTGCACTCCAGCCTGAGTCATGCCATGACGACGATCACTTTCATTCATCCCGACAACCGCAGCGAAAGCGTGGAGGCCGAGGACGGCGCCAGCGTGATGCTCGCGGCGCTGACCCACGGCATCGATGGCATCGTCGCCGAATGCGGCGGCAATGCCGTCTGCGCCACCTGCCACGTCTATGTCGACGACGCCTGGACAGCGAGGCTCGATCCGGTCTCCAACGACGAGGATGCGCTGCTCGATGGCACGGCGGCGGAGCGGCTGCCGAACAGCCGGCTGTCCTGCCAGATCAAGGTGCAGCCGGCGCTGGCCGGTCTGGTCGTGCGTATCCCGGACAAGCAGAGCTGACGGCTTCGACAACAATCAGAACAAGCAACACATGGGGAAGGAACACATGAAGCAACTCAGGACCTGTGCGCTCGCGCTGGCCGCGTCATTGGGCGTCCCGGCCGGAGCGTCCGCCGGCGAGATCTCGGACAACGTCGTGCGCGTGGGCGTGCTCAACGACATCTCCGGCATCTTCCAGGACACCAACGGCATGGGTTCGGTCGAGGCCGCGCGCATGGCGGCGGAGGATTTCAGCGGCGGCGGCAAAGGCATCAAGGTCGAGATCGTCTATGCCGATCACCAGAACAAGGCCGATGTCGGCTCGGCGATCACGCGCAAATGGCTCGATGTCGACAAGGTCGATGCCGTCGTCGACGTGCCCAACTCGGCCGTCGGCCTCACGGTCAACGAGCTCTTGCGCAACAGCCGCATGACTTTCCTGGCGTCGTCGACCGCGAGCTCCGATCTCACCGGCAAGGCGTGCTCGCCGAACACCATCCAGTGGGTCAACGACGCCTGGGCGACCGGCAACACCACGGCGGCCGCGATGATGGGCCGTGGCGGCAAGGACTGGTACTTCATCACGGTCAACTACGCGCTCGGCCAGGGCATCGAGGCGGAGGCGACCAACTACGTCGAGAAGCACGGCGGCAAGGTGCTGGGCTCGGCCAAGCATCCGCTCGGCACCACGGACTTCCCCTCGTTCCTGCTGCAAGCGCAGGGCTCCAAGGCCAAGGTCATCGGGCTGGCGAACGCTGGCGGCGACACCATCAACGCCGTCAAGCAGGCGTCCGAGTTCGGCATCCAGCAGGGCGGCCAGTCGCTGGTTGCGTTCCTGCTGTTCATCAACGACATCCACGGCATGGGCTTGAAGGCGGCGCAGGGCCTGCAACTGCTCGAAGCGTTCTACTGGGACATGAACGACGACACCCGCGCCTTCGCCAAGCGCTTCGCGGCGCGCCCCGGCATGAACGGCAAGATGCCGAGCGGCAACCAGGCCGGCGTCTATGCCTCGACGCTTGCCTATCTCAACGCCGTCGCGGCCACCGGCAGTGACGATGCCAAGGACGTCGTTCCGCAGATGAAGACGGTGAAAGGCAAGGACAAGCTGTTTGGCGACACCATGATCCGCGCCGACGGCCGCGTGGTGCATCCGATGTATCTGTTCGAGGTGAAAAAGCCGGAGGAGTCGAAATACCCGTACGACTACTATCGTCTGGTCTCGACGATCCCGGCCGAGCAGGCGTTTCGTCCGATCGCCGAAGGTGGTTGCGCGCTGGTGAAGTGACGCTCTTTGCGGGTGCCACGACAAGCATCCCAGCCGGCCGTGTCGTGCTGACGCGGCCGGCTTCTGCCGTGCAGCAGTATCCTTAACAAGCACTATAGTTCTTGCCTTTGCCCGTTTACGGGAATTATGGTGCATGGGCCGATCGCGCGCTGGATGAGCACCGCGCGACGGATGCTGCGGCGAAACGCCGCCGCTTGTCGTGCTGCTGCGTCGCGGCGACGAAACAACGATAAGAACGATTTGTTTGAGGGGAGGAAGACCATGAAGAGCTTCTGGCTGGCGAGCGCCACGGCGCTGCTGTTTTCGAGCACGGCCTTTGCCGGCGACACCATCAAGATCGGATTCGTCTCGACGTTCAGCGGTCCGACGGCCGTGATCGGCAACGACATGCGCAATTCATTCGAGCTCGCGCTCGACCATCTCGGCCGTAAGATCGACGGCAAGCCGGTCGAGGTGATCTACGAGGACGACCAGCAGAAGCCTGACGTCGGCAAGCAGAAGACCGAGAAGCTGGTGCAGTCCGACAAGGTCGACTTCATCGTCGGCTACATCTGGTCGAACGTGCTCCTGGCCTCGCTCAAGACCGCGGTGGATTCCCAGACCTTCCTGATCTCGGCCAATGCCGGCCCGTCGCAGCTCGCCGGCGAATTGTGCTCGCCTTACGTGTTCTCGACCTCCTGGCAGAACGACCAGACGCCCGCCGCGATGGGCCTCTACATGAACCAGAAGGGCGTCAAGTCGGTGTTCCTGATCGGCCCGAACTATGCCGCCGGCAAGGACATGCTGGCCGGCGTGAAGAGCACCTTCAAGGGCCAGGTCGTCGGCGAGGAATACACGGTGTGGCCGAGCCAGCTCGACTTCTCCGCCGAGCTCTCCAAGGCGCGCGCCTCCGGCGCCGAGTCGATCTTCGTGTTCTATCCAGGTGCGGCCGGCGTGCAGTTCCTCAATCAATACGCGCAGGCCGGGCTCAAGGAGAAGATGCCGCTCTACACCGCCTTCACCGTCGACGAATTGTCGCTGCCGCTGCAGAAGGACAATGCGATCGGCGTGCCCGGCGCCCAGGAATGGGTCAACGACCTGCCGAACGAGCAGAACAAGAAGTTCGTCGCCGACTACCGCAAGAAATACACCGGCCTGCGTCCGACCTATTACGGCGCCCAGGCCTATGACGCGGCCCAGCTGATCAACAGCGCCGTGGTTGCGGTCAAGGGCGACACGTCCAAGAAGGACGCGATGAAGGCCGAGATGGAGAAGGCCAACTTCAAGTCGCTGCGCGGCTCCTTCAAATTCGGCAACAACCACATCCCGATCCAGAACTTCTACCTGCAGGACGTGGTCAAGGACACCGACGGCCAGCTCTCGCTGAAGACGGTCGCCACCATCGTCGAGAACGATCAGGACCGCTTCCACGACAAGTGCCCGATGAAGTGAGCGAAAAGAATTCCGAGCCAGGGACGAAACAGGCCTGGAATTTGCTTGAAGCTTAAAACATCTCCGGCCTAAGATCGGGACGGACATGGCGGCAGCGCCTGGAACGGGTTCTGCCGCCGTCTTTTTGAGCGTGAAGTGAGGGGCATGCTTCTCGTCGTCGAACAATTCCTGAACGGGCTGCAGTTCGGACTGCTGCTGTTCCTGCTGGCCGCCGGCCTGACGCTGGTGTTCGGCATCATGGACTTCGTGAACCTGGCCCACGGCTCGCTCTACATGATGGGCGCCTATTTCGCGGCGACCTTCGTGGCCTGGACCGGCAGCTTCGTGCTCGGCGCCGTCATGGCGCTCGGAGCCACGCTTCTGCTCGGCATCGTGCTCGAATTCACGGCACTGCGCCATCTCTATGGGCGCGATCACCTTGACCATGTGCTCGCGACGTTCGGCCTGATCCTCTTCTTCAACGAGGCCGTCCGGCTGATTTGGGGCCCGGCGGGACTGGCGCTGCCGCTGCCATCCTGGCTCGCCTTCCCGGTCACGATCCTGCCCGGCATCCAATATCCCGCCTATCGGCTCGCCATCATCGTCGTGGCGCTCCTGGTGGCGCTGCTGCTCTATCTCGGGGTGATGCGGACGCGGATCGGCATGCTGATCCGCGCCGGCGCCTCCAACCGCGAGATGATCGGTGCGCTCGGCATCAACATCAAGCTGCTCTATACGCTGGTGTTCGGCCTCGGCGCCGCGCTCGCGGGCCTCGCCGGGCTGATGCAGGCGCCGATCCTGACCGTGCAGATCGGCATGGGCGAGAACATCCTGATCCTTGCCTTCGTCGTGATCGTGATCGGCGGCATCGGCTCGATCCGCGGCGCCTTCATCGCCGCGATCATGATCGGCCTGATCGACACGATGGGCCGCGCCTTCCTGCCAAACCTGTTGCGCCAGGTGCTGAACTCGGCGGCGGCGTCCACGGCGGCGCCGGCGATGTCGTCGATGCTGATCTATCTCCTGATGGCGATCGTGCTGGTGGCGCGGCCTGAAGGTCTGTTTCCGGCCAACCGCAGATGAAATCACAGCTCAACGTCTCAAGCCTCGTGGCCGCACTCGTCGTGGCCGGCCTGGTGCTGCTGCCGGTCTATTCCAACCTCTCCGGCAACATTTTCATCCTCACGCTGTTCACCCGCATCGTGATCCTGGCGCTGGCGGCCGTCAGCCTCAACCTCATCATGGGCTATGGCGGCATGATGAGCTTCGGCCATGCCGCCTATCTCGGCATCGGCGGCTACGCCGTCGGCATCCTGGCGCAGGAAGGCATCGGCTCCGGCTGGGCGCAGTTCGCGGTGGCGATCGCGGTGTCGGCGCTCTATGCGCTGGTGATCGGTGCGCTTTCCCTGCGCACCCGCGGCGTCTATTTCATCATGATCACGCTGGCTTTTGCGCAGATGGCCTACTACGTCGCGTCCGGCCTCGCCCGTTACGGCGGGGATGATGGGCTCACCGTCTACAAGCGCAGCGATTTCGGTGGCCTGATCAACCTCGGCAACCGCGTGCAGTTCTATTATCTCTGCCTGTGCTGCCTGCTTGCCGTCGTGGTGCTGATCTGGCGCATCGTCAATTCGCGCTTCGGCCTCGTGCTGCAGGGCCTGCGCTCCAACGAGCAGCGCATGCAGGCGATCGGCTTCCCGTCGAAGCGGTACAAGCTGGCGTGCTTCGTCATCGCCGGCATGCTGTGCGGCCTGTCCGGTGCGCTGCTTGCCAACAATACCGATTTCGTCAGCCCTGCCGTGATGTACTGGACCCGCTCCGGCGATCTCATGGTGATGGTCATCCTCGGCGGCATGGGCACCCTGATGGGGCCGGTCGTCGGCGCGGTGGTGTTCCTGGTGCTGGAAGAGGTGCTGTCGCAGATCACCGAATATTGGGCGTTGATCATGGGGCCGCTGCTGCTCCTGATCGTGCTGTTCGGCCGCGGCGGCATCATGGGCATGCTCGGGAGGTTGAACCGTGGCTGAGTCGCTGCTTCGCGTCGACAATCTCGTGCGCCGGTTCGGCGGCATCGTCGCCACCGATCATGTCTGCCTGGACGTTGCCAAGGGCGAGATCCACGCCATCATCGGGCCGAACGGCGCCGGCAAGACCACGCTGATCAGCCAGCTCACCGGCCACCTGGCGCCGCATGCGGGGCGCATTTTCTTAGGCGGCCGCGACATCTCGCATTTCCCCGCCTATAAGCGCAGCGCACTGGGGCTGGCGCGTTCGTTCCAGATCACCTCGCTGCTGACCGACTTCACCGCGGCCGACAATGTCGCGCTGGCGGCGCAAGCCCATGACGGCAAGCACTCGTTCCGTTTCTTCGCAGCCGCGCGCAAGGACAAGCCGCTGCGCGCCGCCGCGCACGCCGCGCTGGAGCGCGTCGGTCTCGGCCATCGCGCCGACGTGCTGGTCTCGAAGCTCAGCCATGGCGAGCAGCGCGAGCTGGAGCTCGCGGTCGCGCTCGCGACCAAGCCGCAGCTCCTGCTGCTCGATGAGCCGATGGCCGGCTTGGGGGTGACCGAGTCGCAGCGCATGGTGAAGCTGCTCAATGAGCTGCGCGACGAGGTCTCGATCGTGCTGGTCGAGCACGATATGGAGGCGGTGTTCGCGCTCGCCGACCGCATCTCGGTGCTGGTCTATGGCCGCATCATCGCCTCGGGCAAGCCGGACGAGATCCGGCAGAACGAGGAGGTCAAGCGTGCCTATCTCGGCGATCAGCATGTGGTGGTCGGCCATGGTTGATCTGGGGACAAGCGCCATGCTGCTCGAGGTCGACGGCATCGAGACCTGTTACGGCCTGAGTCAGGTCTTGTTCGGCCTGTCGCTGGCGATCCGTCCCGGCGAGATGGTCTCGCTGATGGGCCGCAACGGCATGGGCAAGACCACCACGATCCGCTCGATCATGGGCCTGACCCAGGCGCGCGCCGGCCTGATCCGCTTCAGCGGCCAGGAGACGCGAAAGCTGCCGTCCTACAGGATCGCCCAGCTCGGCGTCGGCCTGGTGCCGGAGGGACGGCAGATCTTTCCGAATCTGACCGTCACCGAGAATCTCGTAGCGGCTTCGGCCAACCGGCTCGGCGCGTCCGATCCTTGGACGCTCGACAAGATCCACGCGCTGTTTCCGCGGCTCGCCGAACGCGGCAGCAACATGGGCAACCAGCTCTCCGGCGGCGAGCAGCAGATGCTGGCGATCGGCCGGGCGCTGATGACCAACCCAAAACTCCTCATTCTCGACGAGGCGACCGAGGGGCTGGCGCCGTTGATCCGCGAGGAGATCTGGAACTGCCTGTCGCTGCTGAAATCGCGCGGGCAGTCGATCCTGGTGATCGACAAGAATGTCGAGCATCTGACCCGCATCTGCGACCGCCACTATATCATCGAGCGTGGCCGCACGGTGTGGCACGGCACATCGGACCAACTGATGGCCGAGCCGGAGCTGCAGCACCGTTATCTCGGTATCTGAGGGCGGAGCGCTGCCGGCTATGACGACGTGGAAGCGGATTGACTCAAATCAAGATCGCGTCGCGCGAGGGGCGTAGATTTCATAGTCGTGCTGGCGTGCGCCGATTTTTCGCATTGAGGCGCGGCGTGGACGGGATCATTCTTCAGGGTAGTACTTTGTTTCACCCTTTACCAAAGGTTGAGCAAATGCGTGCGCCTCATCTCCGAATCGAAGCACCGAAAAAGGCCGCGGCCAGTCTGCGCAGCTTCTGGTCTGCTCATTCCGACCTCGAGACGGCGCTTTGTCTCGCCTTCATGCTGATCGTCGGAATCATCGTCAAGATGACGCCGCCAACCTAGGCGCCGCCGATCTGCGCATCGCCGCCTCCGCGCTCAGCGGTCGAACGGGATGTACTTCTGGTATTCCTTCGGCACCCGGCTGCGATAGCGCGAGGGCACCTTGCCGCTGCGCAGGGAGTCTTCGACTTCCTGCCGGGTGGTCTTGGTACGCTTCTTCTTTTTCGTGGCGGCCGCATCGGCGGCCGGCTTTGTCTCGGCCGGCTTTTCGGTCGTGGCTGCCGGCGCCGGAGCAGGTGCCGCCGCGGCAGGGGAGGGACTTGGCGTCGGAGAGGGAGTTGCGGCGGGAGCAGGCTGGGCCGGCGCATCCGCTGCCGGTGCGCTCTGCGCCATGGCCGCTCCGGACGCAAGACTCACGACCAGCATGCTTGCCATTGCGATCCCTGACAACTTGATCATGACAACGAGACTCCCAACACAGCACCGGACGTGCCGACCTGATGAGGTCGTTCGCGCTCGGCCACCGGTTCATGCCACTGATGAATGGCCGCCGAGCGCCGACGATCCTCATCGCCTAAGATGAATTCGTGATGCCGTCTTTTTGAGCATATGCTGTGATTTGTTCCGTTGAATCGCAAGCATTTTCCGTGGCACGCGGATTGCTCTTCCAGTTGCTCAGAGTTGGCAGCTAGGGTTCCGGTTCTCGGTCGAGAACGCTGGTCCGAGAGCAGCCGCCAGGGGAGAGCCCTGGTGCACGGCGGGATAAAAACCCGGGAGACCTCAGTGGCCGCGCTTGGCAGGCACGAGGTTCTTCATGCCAGTCCGCGGTCAGAAAACCGATGAGGGACTGGACATGTTCAAAGCGCGAAATCTGTTTGTTGCCCTGCTCGCGGCATCGACGCTGGCGACCGCGTCGCTGTCATCAGCGTCAGCCGAGAAGAAGAAGGAATTCAACATCGCCTGGACGATCTATGTCGGCTGGATGCCGTGGCCCTATGCGGCCGAGTCCGGGATCGTCAAGAAGTGGGCCGACAAATACGGCATCACGATCAAGGTCACGCAGATCAACGACTACGTCGAATCGATCAACCAATATACCGCCGGCAAGTTCGACGGCGTCACCGTCACCAACATGGATGCGCTGACCATCCCCGCTGCCGGCGGCGTCGACACGTCGGCCATCATCATGGGCGACTACTCCAACGGCAATGACGGCGTCGTGCTCAAGAAGGGCAAGACCATGGCCGACATCAAGGGCCAGAAGGTCAACCTCGTCGAGCTCTCGGTGTCGCATTATCTGCTGGCGCGCGGTCTCGAGACCGCGAAGCTGTCCGAGAAGAACATCAAGACGGTCAACACCTCGGACGCCGACATCGTCGCCGCCGCGAAGTCGCCGGACACGACGGCCGTGGTCACCTGGAATCCGCAGCTGCTGGAGGTGAAGGCCGAGCCTGGCGCGACGCTGGTGTTCGACTCCAGCAAGATCCCCGGCGAGATCGAGGATCTCATGGTCGTCAACAGTGCGACGCTCAAGGACAATCCCGAGCTCGGCAAGGCGCTGGTCGGCATCTGGTACGAGACCATCGCGCTGATGAAGGACCAGAGCGAGAAGGGCAAGGCCGCGCGCGAGGCCATGGCCAAGCTGTCGGGCACCGATCTCGCCGGTTTCGAGACCCAGCTCAAGACCACGTTCATGTATTATGAGCCGAAGGACGCGCTCGCCTTCGTGACCGGACCGGAATTGCCGAAGATCATGGATCTCGTGCGCACCTTCTGCTTCGATCACAACCTGCTTGGCGAGAACGTGAAGTCGAAGGACGCGGTCGGCATCTCCACGCCAACGAAGACGCTGGGCGCGGCCGGCAATGTCAAGCTGCGCTTCGATCCGACCTTCATGAAGATGGCCACCGACGGGAAGCTCTGAGCCGTCTGTCCGCTGCGCAACTCGTGTCACCCCTCACCCTGAGGAGCTTGCGTCAGCAAGCGTCTCGAAGGGTGAGGCCGAGGTGGGCCTCATGGTTCGAGACGGCGCTGCGCGCCTCCTCACCATGAGGAGTTAGGGAGCCATCCATGACGCGTGCGATGAACGTCGTCCCGAACCGGGGCAGCCGGCTGTTGCTGGCGCTGCTGCCGTTCCTGCTGATCGCGCTGATCTACGTGGTGGGGTCGGCGCAGCGGCGTGCGGACAATCCGGACGACAAGCTGCTGCCGCCGGTCTCCGAGATGGTCGCGACCTCGAAGCGGCTCGCGACCGAGCCGGATCGTCGCTCCGGCGACTACGTGCTGTGGTCGGACACGGCCGCGAGCCTGCAGCGGCTCGCGCTCGGGCTCGGCATTGCCGCCGTCATCGGCCTCGTGCTCGGACTCGCCATCGGCTTGCTTCCGATCGCCGGCGCCGGCTTCGGCACGCTGATTGCGGTACTGTCGATGATCCCGCCGATGGCGGTGCTGCCGGTTCTGTTCATCGTGTTCGGCCTCGGCGAGCTGTCCAAGGTGGTGCTGATCATCATCGGCGTTACGCCGACCCTGGTGCGCGACCTCTCGCTCGAGGTGCAGAACATGCCGCGCGAGCAGCTGATCAAGGCGCAGACCCTGGGCGCCTCGACCTGGCAGGTCGCGATCCGCGTCGTGCTGCCGCAGATCATGCCACGCCTGATCCAGGGGCTGCGGCTCATGATCGGGCCCGCTTTCCTGTTCCTGATCTCGGCCGAGGCGATCGCCTCCGATGTCGGGCTCGGCTACCGCATCTTCCTGGTCCGGCGCTATCTGTCGATGGACGTGATCCTGCCTTACGTCGTCTGGATCACGCTGCTCGCCTACATCTTCGACTATGCGCTGGTCTGGTTCGGACGGCGCGCCTTTCCCTGGGCCTATGCGCGAGGGAGCCGCTGATGAGCACGCTGTCCTTCCGCAACGTCTGGGTCGAATATGGCAACCAGGTCGTGCTCGAGCGCATCAATCTCGAAATCGCCTCCGGCACCTTCCTGTCGATCGTCGGCCCTTCAGGTGCAGGCAAGAGCACCTTCCTGCGCCTGATCCTCGGCCAGGAGAGGCCGACCCAGGGCGCGGTGCTGCTCGATGGACAGCCGTTTCCGGCCGAGCCGGGGCCGGACCGCGGCATCGTGTTCCAGCGCTACTCGGTGTTCCCGCATCTGACCGTGCTCGGCAACGTGCTGCTCGGCTACGAGCTTGCCGGCAGCCCGTTCACGGCGCGGCTGTTCGGGTCGGCGCGCAAGGAGGCGATGGAGAAGAGCCGCGCGCTGATCGAGGCCGTCGGCCTGGCCGAGCATCGCGACAAATATCCGAGCGCGCTGTCCGGCGGCATGCAGCAGCGGCTGGCGATCGCGCAGGCACTGGCGAAGCAGCCGCGCGTGTTGCTGCTCGACGAGCCCTTTGGCGCGCTCGATCCCGGCACGCGTGCGCAGATGCATGGGCTGATCAAGCCGTTGTGGCGCGAGCACAACATGACCATCGTGATGGTCACCCACGATATCAAGGAGGCGTTCGGCCTCGCCACCCGGTTGATCGCGCTCGACCGCCCGCGCAAGGATCCGCAGGCGCCCGAGCGCTTCGGCGCGCGCATCACCTACGACCTCGATCTCACCCGCGACAGCGCCGTGCCGGTGCTCGGATTCATCCGCGCCAGCCTGCAGGCGGCGCAATAGTCAGTTCAAGAAACGTCGAAAGAAACGAAGGAGAGTCTCCATGTCATTCCCACTCATGCGCCGGTCGCACCGCGCCGGATTGCACGCGCAGCGCCGGCTCATGCGGCGTCACCATCCGGACTTCGACAAGATGGCGACGCAAGGCTGGCAGGCGCTGGAGGCCGAGGGCAGGCTGCCGAGCAACGGCTGGCGCAGGGAGAAGCAATGGGCGCTCGACATGGGTTTGCCCGGCGCCGACACGCTGACGGATCGCGAGATCCCGACCTTTGCGCGCGGCGAGCTGCCGCATTTCGCCGGGATCAACACCTTCATGAAGGCGCCGTATGTCGAGAACGTCCGCGACGTCGGCAAATACGACGCCGCGGTGATCGGCATCCCCTTCGATTCCGGCACCACCTATCGGCCCGGCACCCGCTTCGGGCCGCAGGGCATCCGCCGCATCTCCGCGCTGTACACGCCCTACAACTACGAGCTCGGCGTCGACCTGCGCGAGCAGATGACCCTGTGCGATGCCGGCGACGTCTTCACCATCCCCGCCAATCTGGAAAAGAGTTTTGACCAGATCAGCCGCGGCGTCGCGCATGTGTTCTCGTCCGGGGCGCTGCCGATCATGCTCGGCGGCGACCATTCGATCGGCTTTCCCTGCGTGCGCGGCATCGCTGAATGTACCGACAAGCGCATCGGCATCATCCATTTCGACCGCCACATCGACATCCAGGAGAAGGATCTCGACGAGCGCATGCACACCACGCCCTGGTACTGGGCGACCAATCTGCCGAACGTGTCGCCGACCAATCTGGTGCAGCTCGGCATCGGCGGCTGGCAGGTGCCGCGCGAGGGCGTCGAGGTCGCGCGCAAGCGCAATACCAACGTCCTGACCATCGCCGACATCGAGAAGATCGGCCTGGAGAAGACCGCCGAAATCGCACTCGAGCTGGCGTGGAAGGACGCCGACGCCGTCTACATCTCGTTCGACGTCGACTCCATCGATTGCGGCTTCGTGCCCGGTACCGGCTGGCCCGAGCCCGGCGGCTTCCTGCCGCGCGAGGCGCTGAAGCTGCTCGGCCTCGTCGCCGCCGAGGGCCTGTGCGGGCTCGAAGTGGTCGAGGTCTCGCCGCCCTACGACACCTCGGACATCACCGCGCTGATCGGCGTGCGCGTCGTCGTCGAGGCGCTCGGCTCGATGGTCGCCCACGGCAAGCTCGGCAGCCACAAGTCCATCATCAACAAGCCGGTCAGCTTCTGAGGCTCGCGATGCGTCATCATCACCACCATCACGGCCATCATCATCACGATCATGGCCATGCGCATGATCATGATCACCACCATGACCACGATCACCCCCCGCACGGTCCCGGTCACAACCATCCCCACGGCGGCCGCTCGCCGGTACAGTGGCAGACGCCGCATCAACCGGACGGCGCCAAGCCCGCCGCGGCGGCCGAACCGGATCTCGACAAGGTCGAGGCTGCCTTTGTCGACGGCTTCATCGCCGCGCCGGATCCGACCAGCTTCCTGCGGCTGGCGCGGGTTCCGTTCGAGATCCTGCGCGACGGCACGAGCCTCAAGCTGCTGCGCGTCGAGATCGACGCGCTGACCGATGTCGGCAGCCTGACGCCGCATCTCGGCGGCGGCACCTTCCGCTACGATCCGCTGCCGTCGAACTTCGTCTCCCGCCGCCGCCGGTTGCGCTTCGTCTATTTCGATGGCGCCAGCCTCAAGCCGCTCACCTACGCGGAGCTGCGGGAAATGGAATGAGCTTACCGCAGCGGCGTTCGCTTGAGCGCCGCTGCGAGGGCCTCGAAGCGGTCGACGACCTCCGGCAGCACATAGGATCGCACGGTGGACGCCGCTGCGACGCCGATCAGCAGCACGATGACATATTGAGCGGCGAGCAGGAGGGCGACGCGCCGCAGCCACGCCAGCCGCGGCCGGCGCTCGGCAGCGCGAGCGGGGCTCTGCGGCGCATCGGGACCTGCAAGCAGCAGGTCGTCTCGGTCTCGCGAGACCTCGGACATCAGCTCAGTACCCCGACAGAATCTGTTCGAGGCGGGATTTGAGCCGCTTGTTGGTGCGTTCGCGGTCGCGCAGCGTGCGAGCCCATTCCAGCGAGACGACCTCGCTCTCCTTGTCGAAGGCGAGGCCGGCGCCGGCACCGTCGCGCCACACCATGCGGGCCGGCCGCGACCATCCGCGCCGTTCGATCGTGACGTCGACGCGGTCGGGCAGCAGCACGCTCCCTTCCAACTCGATCTTGATGCCTCGGTTGTTGAAGTTGCGCACGACGCAGGCGAGCGTCGAGCAGCCGGCGTTGAATGTCAGAACGCCGCCATAGTAGACGCGTTGGCGGGCCTCGTTGCGACGGTTGTCCATGACACGTCCTCCAGTCACTTAACGATCTATTAAGCAATCGGAGGGTGTGTGGCCACCATCGGCGGTATGAAAATGACGGCGGTGGTTAACGCATGCCGGGATGTGCCGGCATTGACGTTGCGCGCGTTCACCCTCGCGCAAACATCCTGGCCTCTTTGGCGATGACCGGCTTCACAGCTTCACCCAGCCGCGCGGCGGCCGCGTCGACCGACAGGCCCGCTGTATCCACGACGGCGTTGGCCCTTGCGTACAGCGGCTCGCGGCTGGCGAGGATGTTGCGCAGCTCGGCCATCGCCGAGCGGTCGTCGGCCATCGGGCGGAGGTCGCCCTGCTTGCGCACGCGCCCCATGTGCTCCTCCGGCTCGGCCTTCAGCCAGATCGTGTAGAACGAGGTCAGGATCAGGTCGAAGGTCACCGGTTCAGAGACGATGCCGCCGCCGGTCGCCAGCACCATCGGCTCCTTGCGCGCCAGCAGCTGCACCAGGGCGGCCTGCTCCATGCGGCGAAAGCCTTCCTGGCCGTAGAGCGCGATGATCTCGGCAACCGACAGCCCGTTCTGCCGCTCGATCTCCTTGTTCAGCTCGACGAAGCTCCAGCCGATCCGCGCCGCCAGCATCTTGCCGAGCGTCGACTTGCCGGCACCGCGCAGGCCGATCAGCGCAATGCCCGAGAACGAACGCCGCAGCGGCGCCGATGCGCCGCCGGCAAGCAGCTCCTTGACCTCGGCGATCTGGCTCGGGCTCGCCTTCTTCAGGAGATCGCGAATGACTGGCCAGTCCGGCGATGGCTCGCCGCCGGGGATGATGTCGTCGAGCGGCGCGTTGATCGCGTTGGCGATGCGGCGCAGCAGCACGATCGAGACATTGCCCTTGCCGCTCTCGAGCTGGGCGATGTAGCGCTCGGAAATCCCGGAGACCTCGGCCAGCACCTTGCGAGACATGCCGGCGAGGCCGCGCATCCGCCGCACCCGCTGGCCCAGCTGGTCGAGGAAATCGGTCTCGGCCGCGGACTGGCCGTCGTCGCGCGGGGCATCGCTGTGTGGCGTCATATCCCTGAGGTACTCTTTTGAGCAGGAAACATAATGCCGGGGAGGATTGACAGCAAGCGATGTTGGTGGCCTTGTATGAATTATAATTCAAAAATCCGGGGAGAATGCCGTGAAGTCGTACAATGCGGTATCGTGGTTGCTTGACCGCAATGTCGAGGCGGGGCGCGGCGACAAGCTCGCCTACACGGACACGGTCTCCGAGCTGACCTATCGCGGTTTGCAGCAGCAGACCTGCCGCGTCGCCAACATGCTGCGTCGCCTTGGCGTCCGCCGCGAGGAGCGCGTGGCGATGATCATGCTCGATACGGTGGATTTCCCCGCGGTGTTTCTTGGCGCCATGCGCGCGGGCATCGTCCCGGTGCCGCTCAACACGCTGCTGACCTCGGAGCAATACGCCTATGTGCTGGCCGACTGCCGCGCCCGCGTGCTGTTCGTGTCCGAGGCGCTGTATCCGGTGGTGAAGGACATTGTCGGCCGGATGCCCGATCTCGATTGCGTCGTGGTCTCCGGCGCCAATGCCTTCGGCCACAAGCTGCTCACCGAGGAGCTCGCGCGCGAGAGCGATCAGTTCGACACGGTCGCCACCCACGAGGACGAGCCGGCGTTCTGGCTGTATTCGTCGGGCTCGACCGGCATGCCCAAGGGCGTGCGCCATCTGCACGGCAATCTCGCCGCGACGGCGGAGACCTACGCCAGCCAGGTGCTCGGCATCCGCGAGAGCGATGTCTGTCTGTCAGCCGCAAAGCTGTTCTTCGCCTATGGCCTCGGCAATGCGCTGACTTTCCCGCTCTCTGTCGGTGCAACCACGATCCTCAATTCCGAGCGTCCGACGCCGGCGCTGATGTTCAAGCTCCTCAACCGCTACAATCCGACCATCTTCTACGGCGTGCCGACCTTGTTCGCCGCGATGCTGCACGATGAGTCGCTGCGCCATGAGAAGGCCGGCAGCGCTCTGCGCATCTGCACTTCGGCCGGCGAGGCGCTGCCGGAATCGGTCGGCAATGCCTGGAAGGCGCGGTTCGGCGTCGACATTCTCGATGGCGTCGGCTCGACCGAGCTGCTGCACATCTTCCTGTCCAACGTGCCCGGGGACATCAAATACGGCTCATCGGGGCGCCCCGTGCCGGGCTATCAGGTTCGTCTTGTCAACGAGGCCGGTGAGGGCGTGCCGGACGGCGAGGTCGGTGAGATGCTGGTGCACGCGCCCTCGGCTGGCGAAGGCTACTGGAATCAGCGCCACAAGACCCGCTCGACCTTCGAGGGCTATTGGACGCGCACCGGCGACAAATATGTTCGCGATGCCGATGGCCGCTACACCTTCTGCGGCCGCTCCGACGACATGTTCAAGGTCTCCGGCATCTGGGTGTCGCCGTTCGAGGTCGAGAGCGCGCTGATCACGCATCCCTCCGTGCTGGAGGCCGCCGTGGTGCCGGAAGCCGATCCGGAGGGCCTGCTGAAGCCGAAGGCCTATGTCGTGCTGCGCCCGAGCGTCGATCGCTCGACCCTGCACGAGGCACTGAAGGAACACGTCAAGCAGAAGATCGGCCCGTGGAAATATCCGCGCTGGATCGAGGTGGTGGAATCCTTGCCGAAGACCGCGACCGGCAAGATCCAGCGCTTCAAGCTGCGCGAGGGGGCGAGCCAGTAATTGGTCTTCCTGCCCGTAAGTTGGCCCTGCTTTTAGTTGTCGTCATGGCCGGGCTTGACCCGGCCAACCATCCCGCCGCGACGAAGAAAGGCGTGGATGCCCGGGCCTTCGCCGCGTCGAAGCGGCTTCGGCCGCGCAGGCGGGTCAAGCCCGGGCATGACGAAGGAGAGAGTGACCGTGCAGCTTTCACCGAACGGCTTCCTCACCATCGACTCCGCCCAGCTCGAATATCGTCTCATCGGCCCGCAGCCGTCCGACGCCCCTTGCATCGTGCTGCTGCATGAAGGGCTGGGCTCGGTCGGCCTGTGGGGCGACTTCCCCGACAAGCTCCAACAGGCCACCGGCGCCTCCGTGCTCGCCTATTCCCGCGCCGGCTACGGCGCCTCGAGCCCGGTCACTCTGCCGCGCCCGCTCGACTACATGCAGCGCGAGGCGCGCGATGTCCTGCCGAAGCTGCTCGACGCGATCGGCTTCCGGCGCGGTCTTCTCGTCGGCCATTCCGACGGCGCCTCGATCGCGGCGATCTATGCCGGCAGCCACGCCGACCATCGCCTCCAGGGTATCGTGCTGATCGCGCCGCATGTCATCGTCGAGGACGTTTCGGTGTCGTCGATCGCCGCGATCAAGACAACTTACGAAACCACGGAGCTGCGCACCAAGCTCGGCCGCTGGCACAAGGACGTCGACAATGCGTTCCATGGCTGGAACGGCGCCTGGCTCGATCCGGCGTTCCGGACCTGGGACATCACGGCTGACCTCGCCTACATCCGCGTCCCCGTGGCCGTGATCCAGGGCGTCGATGACCAGTACGGCACCGTCCGCCAGGTCGAGATCCTCCAGGAGGAGTGCTACTGCCCGGTCGAGGTGACGATGCTGCCCAAGACCGGCCATTCCCCGCATCGCGAGGCGCCCGAGGCGACCCTGCGCGTTATCGCCCAGTTCGCCGCAGCCACCTTGCCGTCACCGGCATCACAAACATGAAACAAAGTGCATGTTCTGGCATTTAACGGTAGACGCCAGCCATAACATGAATTATTGTGCATCTCAACGATAAGCACTCCAACGAAGGGTGACTCATGGCCGGGGAAGACCGCGTGCTCGCGGGAGGCAAGACGTTCATCGATTTTCAGACCGATCCCTCCCGCTACAAACATTGGAAGCTCTCGATCGACGGCGAGGTGGCGACGCTCGCCATGGATGTCGACGAGAATGGCGGCCTGTTCGAGGGCTACCAGCTCAAGCTCAATTCCTATGATCTCGG
Organism: Bradyrhizobium sp. SZCCHNR1015; assembly: GCF_032489875.1. Lineage (NCBI taxonomy): Bacteria > Pseudomonadati > Pseudomonadota > Alphaproteobacteria > Hyphomicrobiales > Nitrobacteraceae > Bradyrhizobium > Bradyrhizobium sp. SZCCHNR1015. Next base: position 304,996 of record NZ_JAUEYW010000004.1, on the reverse strand, counting down.
CGTCGACATCGAGCTTGCAGATGCCGTGCAGCGGCTGCGCTTCGAGCACCCGCAAGTGAAGGTCGTGGTGCTGCGCTCGGCCAAGCCGCGCGTGTTCTGCGCCGGCGCCAACATCCGCATGCTCGCGGGCGCGACCCACGCCCACAAGGTGAACTTTTGCAAGTTCACCAACGAGACCCGCAATGGCTTCGAGGATTCATCCGAGAATTCCGGCCAGCGCTTCATCACCGTGGTGAACGGCACCGCGGCCGGCGGCGGCTATGAGCTCGCGCTCGCCACCGATCACATCATCCTCGCCGATGACGGCTCGTCTTCAGTGTCGCTGCCGGAGGTGCCGCTGCTCGCGGTGCTGCCCGGCACCGGCGGCCTGACGCGCGTCGTCGACAAGCGCAAGGTGCGCCGCGACCGTGCGGACGCGTTCTGCACGACGGAGGAGGGCGTCAAGGGCAAGCGCGCCGTGCAATGGCGTCTCGTCGACGAGATCGCGCCGAACTCCAAGGTCGACGCCAAGGTCGCCGAGCGCGCCAGGGAGTTCGCGGCCGCATCCAAGCGCAACGGCAGCGGCAAGGGCGTCGCGCTCACGCCGCTCAAGCGCATCATTGACGCGAGCAGCGTGCGCTACGGCTTCGTCAATGTCGACATCGACCGCGCCGCCCGCATCGCCACCATCACGGTCTCAGCTCCCGAGGCCGCGCCGCCGGCCGACATCGACGGCATGATCGGGCAGGGCGCCTCGTTCTGGCCGCTGCAGGTCGCGCGCGAGCTCGATGACGCCATCCTGCATCTGCGCATCAACGAACTCGGCATCGCAATGCTGGTGTTCAAGTCGCAGGGCGAGAACTCCCAGGTCCTGGCCTACGACGCCTTCCTCGAAGCCAACAAGGCGCATTGGCTGGTCAACGAGATCAGGCACTATTGGAAGCGCGTGCTCAAGCGCATCGACGTCACGTCGCGCACGCTGGTGACGCTGGTCGAGCCCGGCTCGTGCTTCGCCGGCACCTTGGCCGAGCTCGTGTTCGCCTCCGACCGCTCCTACATGCTGATCGGCACCATCCAGGGCGACAACCGCCCGGCGCCTTCCATCGAATTGTCGGCGATGAATTTCGGTCCCTATCCGATGAGCCACGGTCTGACCCGGCTGCAGTCGCGCTTCCTCGACGATCCCAACGGGCTCGAGCGCGTGCACGAGCAGGTCGGCAAGCCGCTGGAGGCAGATGAGGCCGAGGAGCTCGGCCTCGTCACCTTCGCGCTCGACGATATCGACTGGGAGGACGAGATCCGGGTCTTCCTCGAGGAGCGCGCCAGCTTCTCCCCCGACAGTCTCACCGGCCTCGAGGCTAATCTGCGCTTCGCCGGTCCCGAGACGATGGAATCGAAGATCTTCGCTCGCCTGACCGCCTGGCAGAACTGGATCTTCCAGCGCCCCAACGCGGTCGGCGAGGAGGGCGCGCTCCGGCGCTACGGCACCGGCGAGCGGCCGCAATACGACATGACGCGCGTGTAGTTATCATCCGTCATGGCCGGGCTTGGCCCGGCCATGACGGGCTCATCGACACGAACGACGTGGATGCCCGGCACAAGGCCCGGCATGACCACCGGGAAGATTTCAGGGAGGCACGCCATGAACATGAACATCATGAACGTCGACTACTCGACCAAGATTCCGAACAACGTGAATCTCGCCGAGGACCGCCAGGTCCTCAAGGCGCTGGAAGGCTGGCATCCCGGCTATGTCGACTGGTGGAACGACATGGGCCCGGAAGGCTTCCAGCAGTCGCTCGTGTATCTGCGCACGGCCTATTCGGTCGATCCGCGCGGCTGGGCGAAGTTCGACTACGTCAAGATGCCGGACTATCGCTGGGGTATCCTGCTGGCCCCGCAGGAAGAGGATCGGAAGATTCCGTTCGGCGAGCATTATGGCGAGCCGGCGTGGCAGGAGGTCCCCGGCGAATATCGCGCGCTGATGCGCCGCCTGATCGTGATCCAGGGCGACACCGAGCCGGCCTCGGTCGAGCAGCAGCGCCATCTCGGCAAGACGGCGCCGTCGCTCTACGACATGCGCAACCTGTTCCAGGTCAACGTCGAGGAGGGCCGTCACCTCTGGGCGATGGTCTACCTGCTGCAGAAATATTTTGGCCGCGATGGCCGCGAGGAGGCCGACGAGCTGCTGCGCCGCCGCTCGGGCGATGCGGACAGCCCGCGCATGCTCGGCGCCTTCAACGAGAAGACGCCGGACTGGCTGTCGTTCTTCATGTTCACCTACTTCACCGACCGCGACGGCAAGATGCAGCTGCACAGCCTCGCGCAGTCCGGCTTCGATCCGCTGTCGCGCACCTGCCGCTTCATGTTGACTGAAGAGGCGCATCACATGTTCGTCGGCGAGACCGGCGTCGGCCGCGTCATCCAGCGCACCGTCGAGGCGATGCGGGCCGCCGGCATCGACGATCCCACCGATATCGCCAAGGTCCGCGCGCTCGGCGTCATCGACCTGCCGACCATCCAGAAGAAGCTGAACCTGCACTACACGCTGTCGCTCGACCTGTTCGGCTCGGAGGTCTCGACCAACGCGGCGAACGCTTTCAACGCCGGCATCAAGGGCCGCTATCACGAGACCCAGATCCAGGACGATCACCAGCTCAAGAACTCGACCTATCCGGTGCTCAAGCTGGTCGACGGCGAGATCAAGCGGGTCGACGAGCCGGCGCTGACCGCGCTCAACATGCGCCTGCGCGACGACTACTCGCAGGACTGCATCAAGGGCCTGTTGCGCTGGAACAAGATCATCACCACCGCCGGCTACGACTTCCAGCTCAAGCTGCCGCATACCGCCTTCCACCGCGCCATCGGCGAGTTCAAGGACGTCCATGCGACGCCCGAGGGCATCCTGATCGACGAGGGCACGTGGGCGAAGCGCAAGGGCGACTGGCTGCCCTCGGCCGACGACGGCGCCTACATCGCCTCGCTGATGAAGCCCGTCACCGAGATCGGCGAATACGCGTCGTGGATCGCGCCCCCGAAAGTCGGCATCGACAACAAGCCGGGTGATTTCGAGTACGTGAAGATCGAGACCTGAGACCTGGACCCGGTCTGTTCCCTCCCCCCTTGTGGGGGAGGGCTAGGGAGGGAAGCCGCGGAGACGGTCGTTCGTGGCTTACCCCCCTCTCCACCCCTCCCCCACAAGGGGGGAGGGAGCCGACCTTTCCTTGGGTTACTAATTCGGCCTCAACTATCCCAGCCCGCGCCTGGAATGCCGGGATTCGCGTAGACGATGCCGCCATCGACGGCGATCGTGTTTCCCACCACATAGTCGCCCGCCCGCGACGCCAGGAAGATCGCCGTCCCCGCCATGTCCTCGTCGGTGCCGATGCGGCCCGCGGGCACGCGCGCGGCGACCTCGTCGGCGTTGTCGCGCGCGGCCTTGTTCATGTCGGACTTGAACGGGCCCGGCGCGATCGCGGTGACCACGATGTGGTCCTTGATCAGCTTGGCGGCCATGCGCCGCGTCAGATGGATCAGGCCGGATTTGCTCGCCGCATAGGAATAGGTCTCGAGCGGGTTGACGAAGATGCCGTCGATCGAGGCGATGTTGATGACCTTCGCCGGCCGATCGGCGCTGGCCGCCGCGCGCAACGGCGCCGCCAGCGCCTTGGTCAGGAAGAACGGCGTCTTGAGGTTGAGGTTCATCACCTTGTCCCAGCCGCTCTCGGGAAACTCATCGAAGTCGGCGCCCCAGGCGGCGCCGGCATTGTTGACGAGGATGTCGAGCCTGGGCTCGCGCGTCTTGATCTCGGCCGCGAGCATGTCGATACCCGCCATCGTCGAGATGTCGATCGGCAGCGCGATGCACTCGCCGCCATATTCCGCCGTCAGTGCCTTGGCAGTCTCCTCGCACGGACCGGCCTTTCGCGCCGTGATGTAGACCCGCGCTGCGCCCTGCGCGAGCAGCCCGGATGCGATCATCTTGCCGATGCCGCGCGAGCCGCCGGTGACGAGCGCGGTGCGGCCTTCGAGCGAGAACAGGTTCTTGAGCATGGTGCCTCCCTTTTGCTTATGTCGTGCGCGCTTGTGTGCGGGACGCGCTGGCACTGTCAAGTGAGACGCAGTCGCAAGGATTTGCCGCAATTCATCGGGGGTGTGAAGACGCGGCCTATGCCGCGTCGATGCGGCGGAATCCGTTCCACATCGCGGTCGCGGCGCCCGAGGTCAGCACCGGCAGCACGCGGGCGTCCTGGTAATGGCCGTTCAGCGAGACGCGCGACAGAGCCGTGAGATGATCGGCGCTTTCGGCGAAGATCATGCCGGGCCGGGTGGTGACGGCGGTCTTGTAGCCGCTCGCGGCCGCCAGCACGAATTCGCGCTGCGAGGCGGCGGCGCGGTCGCCGTAGGGGTAGGCCATGTGCAGCACAGGCCGCTGCAACTCGTTCTCGATCCGGGCACGGCTGTCGGCGATCTCGATGCGCGCCGTCTCCTCGGTCTGCTTGGCGAGATTGCAGTGACTGATCGAATGCGCGCCGATCGAGATCAATGGCTCCACCGACAGCGCCCGAAGCTCGTCCCAGGACAGGCAGAGCTCACGGCAGATCGACGCCTCGTCGACGTCGTAGCGCGCGCACAGCGCGCTGATCTCGCGCCGGACGTCGTGTTCGCCCGGCAGTGCGCGCAGCCAGTCGTGCAGGCGCTGGAACGTCACGCATTTGGCTGCCGGCGTCGATGCATCGAGCTGCAACGACAGCCCGCCGATCTTGATGTCGATCGCGTTGGTCTTCGCGACCAGCCGCTCCAGCGTCACCCACCAGAGCCGGCCGTTTCCGGACGCGAAATCGGTGGTCACATAGATCGTGAACGGCGCATCGAACTCGCGCATGACAGGCAGCGCGAAGTCGCGATTGTCGCGATAGCCGTCGTCGAAGGTGAAGCAGGCAAAGCGGCGCGAGAAGTCCTTCGCCATCAGCCGGCTGTGCAACTCGTCGAGAGTGATGATCTCGATGTCGTGGTCGCGCAGGTGCGACAACATCTCGCGCAGGAAATCCGGCGTGACCTCGAGGTGACAATTGGGCTGGAAATCGGCGTCGCGGTGCGGCCGCACATGATGCAGCGTATAGATCGCACCCACGCCCGAGAAGATCGGGCGCAGCCAGACATGCGCGCCGCTCAGATACAGCGCTTCCAGGCCGGCACGGATAAAGGTTTTGCGAAATCGCCTCATCTGAAACATGCGGCCCGGTGAGTGTCGGGACAAGGTTACCGACGAATGATTGAAGAAAACCTTAGCCTGCGGTCGCAACGTACCGTGCGGCGCTCCTCATTTCCGGTTTGACAGGCATGCAAGGGTTTGTTTTCTCTCTGCTTCCTCGATGCGACGGATGACGAATGCGCGGACTTTTCAGGTGGAGCGGGAAATGGTGGCCTGGTGTCATCCCGCTGATCGTGCTTTGGGGCTTCGCGGCCTGGACCAGCACCGTTCCCCTGGAGAATGATCTCGCCGGTCGCAGTGCGGCCGCCCTGAAGGGGGCGGTGCTCGACAGGACGAGCATCACGGTGGATGGCCGCGATGTCTCGCTGCGCGCCAATGCGTTTTCCGAGGCCGGGCGCCGCGATGCCGTCGCCGCGGTCGACGCCGTGGCCGGCGTGCGGCTCGTCAACGACGAGACTCGGCTGGTCCCCGAGGCCAAGCCGTTCGTCTGGTCGGCCGAGCGTGACGTCGTCCGGGTGACGCTGGGTGGCAGCGCGCCGTTGCCCGCCTTGAAGGGCAAGCTGATGGACGCGACCCGGGCGGCGCTGCCGGGCGTGGAGGTCGCTGACCAGATGGGCCTGGCGCGCGGCGCGCCGGCGCGCTTCGAGGATGCGGCGCTGCTGCTGATCGGCCAGATCGCCAAGCTGAAGGACGGCAAGTTCACGATCTCCGACGGCGACGTCACATTGTCCGGCATGGCGCGCGAACTCGGCGGCCGCGAGGCGATCGCGGCAGCGCTCGGAAAGCTGCCTGACGGCTTCAAGGTCGCCAGCAACGAGGTCAAGGCGCCGCCCTATGTCTTCCAGGCCTACAAGGACCCGGTCGCGGTGACCGTGACGCTCGCCGGCAACGTTCCAGACGAGAACATCCACGCCGTCGTCATCGGCTCCTCATCGCGCAAATTCTTCAGCGAGAAGGTCGTGGACAATCTCAAGAACAGCCTCGGCGCGCCGGCCAATTTCGTGAATGCGGTGGTGCCGGCGCTGGGCGCCTTGTCGCGGCTGTCGACCGGCACGCTGGTGGTGTCCGACCGCGACATCAAGATTTCGGGTGATGCGCTTTACGACGCCGCCGCCGCCCAGATCCGGACCGGGCTCGCCAAGGACGTGCCGCAGGGCTGGCAGGTGAAGGCCGAGATCACGGTTAAGCCGGCAGCCGCCCCGGTCGATCCCACGGTGTGCCAGCAGCTGTTCTCCGACCTGCTCGGCAAGGCCAAGATCCGCTTCGAGACCGGCCGCAGCGACCTCGACCGCGATTCCACCGGTCTGCTCGACCGCCTCGTCGAGATCGCGTTCCGCTGCCCCTCCGCCAATGTCGAGATCATCGGGCACACCGATGCTGAAGGCGACTCTGCGGCCAATCAGGTGCTGTCGCAGAAGCGCGCCCAGGCGGTCGTCGATTATCTGGTCAAGGCCGGGCTGCCGGCCGATCGTTTCAGCGCGATCGGCTATGGCAGCACCCAGCCGATCGCGGCCAACGACACCGCCGACGGCCGGGCGCAGAACCGGCGCATCGAATTCGTGGTGAGGTAACGTCATGGCCTATCTCGTTGCCTTTCACTGGGGCTGGCTGGCCGGCGCATTCGCCATCGGGCTGGCGATGGGCTGGGTCGCCGTGGTGCATCGCGCCCCGCGCGTGTCGGGCTGGCTGACCTGGCTGCTGGCGGCGCTGGCCGCCGGCCTGGTCGCGGCGGCCGTGGTCTCCCTGATCCCCGGCCGGGCCGGCTACTGGCTCGAGCTGTTGCTGATCATGTTCGTGCCCTACCTCGTCGGCTGCGCCATCGGCACCTGGCTGCGGGCGCTGGTGGTGATCCGCAGCATGCGGACGAAATCGGCGGCCTGAAACCGCCCACACCGGACTGCACCCGACGCCACCTGCCGAGACTGCGGCGGGCGCGCCCACCGTCCGCGTGCCCAGGTCATCGCAACTGCGAGACACGAAGGTTTGACGAGGCGCGAACCTGTCAAACGCGCAGCTCGCGCTTATCGTTGAGCCATGCCGACCCGCCGAGCCATGGGGCGCCCCGGAAAGCCCGGAGATCCGCGTTCCTCACCAAAGTTTAACCTGGGGTTTGCAGGCTGGCGGGAGCGTGCGCTGACCCGCCGTCCTGCATGATGCCTTGCCTGACGTCTTTGCCTGATGTCTTGCCTCATGTGCGGCAAAACGGTGCATCGCATTTCCGTAAAGCCTGCTAAGTATATCCATGTGTACGCTTTTGTTCGCACGCTCCGTGTTCCCCAATGCGTCGAAACGCGCTACGAGGGCGTTGTATGCGCACATGATGCTGCGGCCTCCGGGGCGCGGCATCCCCGGCCGTCGTGATCGGATCACGGTGAGAGGTGTAGATGCTTGAAGCCATACGCAGAGCGGCCACGTTCCTGCGCGAGAAGCAAGTCCTGCACAAGCTCGGCGTGCTGATCAGCATCGCGGTGATCGCGGTCGCCTGCTACGTCCTCTACCACATGCTGCGCGGCATCGACACCTACGAGGTGCTCGAGGCGATCAAGAGCACGGAGCCTCATCAGATCGCGCTCGCCGCGCTGTTCGTCGCCGCCGGCTATTTCACGCTGACCTTCTACGATCTGTTCGCGGTGCGCGCCATTGGCCACGACCACGTGCCCTACCGCGTCAACGCGCTGGCCGCCTTCACCAGCTATTCGATCGGCCACAATGTCGGCGCCAGCGTCTTCACCGGCGGTGCCGTGCGCTACCGCGTCTATTCGGCCCATGGGCTGAACGCCATCGACGTCGCCAAGATCTGCTTCCTCGCCGGCCTGACGTTCTGGCTCGGCAATGCCGCCGTGCTCGGGCTCGGCATCAGCTATCATCCGGAGGCGGCGGCCTCGATCGACCAGCTGCCGCCCTGGGTCAACCGCATGGTGGCGATCGCGATCCTGGTCGGCCTGTTGGGGTATGTCGCCTGGGTATGGACCAAGCCGCGCGTGGTCGGCCGCGGGCCGTGGACCGTGGTGCTGCCGAGCGGCCCGCTGACCCTGTTGCAGATCGCGATCGGCATCATCGACCTCGGTTTCTGCGCGCTGGCGATGTACGTACTGGTGCCGGACGAGCCCAATCTCGGCTTCGTCGTGGTGGCCGTGATCTTCGTCTCGGCAACCCTGCTCGGCTTCGCCAGCCATTCCCCCGGCGGCCTCGGCGTGTTCGACGCCGCGATGCTGGTCGGGCTGTGGCAGATGGACCGCGAGGAGCTGCTGGCCGGAATGCTGCTGTTCCGGATGCTGTATTATTTGGCGCCGTTCCTCATTTCTGTAATCTTGCTGACGTTTCGCGAGGTTATCATCAGCACGCGGTCGAAGCGGCTGCGGCAGGCCGCGCTCAGCCTCGATCCGGGCCCCCCGCCCGAAGCCGCTTTTGTGAGGAAACGCAGCGATTCCGGTGCCTGACGCCAGTTCAAGGGAACAATCGGACCAGATGGCCCTCGACGCTCCCTCCGACACCTCGCTCTCGATCTTCACCCCCTGGCCGGACCGGCTGCGCCATTCCGCGATCATCCTGCTCGCTGCGGCGCTCGCGCTTGTCGGGCTCGTGCTGCTGGACGAGCTGCTGCCGCTGCGGGCCCTGGCGGTATTCCTGTGCATTGCCGCCGCCGCCCTGGTGCCGTGGCGGCTGCATGGCGCGGTCGCCAAGCGCGAGGAGGAGCGCCACGCCAACCCGGTCGAGGCGCCGGCCGTGAGCGCGGTGGTCGAGGGCATCCCCGATCCCGCCGTGCTGCTCGACCGCGCCGGCCGCGTCATCCACCTCAATGGCGCCGCCGCGCAGCTCGCGCCGGCCCTGCGCAAGGGCGAGCTCGCCCAGTTCGCGCTGCGCACGCCGGAGATCATCACCGCGCTGCGCGAGGCGATCGCCACCACCGAGATCCGTCGCGCCACCTATCACGATCACGTTCCGGTCGATCGCTGGATGGAGCTGATCATCACGCCGGTGCCGGTGCCGACGGCGTTCGGCGGCACCGACAAATGCATGCTGATGACGTTCCACGATCTAACCCCGCTGCGCCGGGTCGAGGAAATGCGCGCCGACTTCGTCGCCAATGCGAGCCACGAGCTGCGCACGCCGCTGGCGGCGCTCTCGGGCTTCATCGACACGCTGCAGGGGCCGGCGAAGGACGATCCGAAGGCGCGCGAGCGCTTCCTCGGCATCATGCACATCCAGGCGACGCGCATGGCGCGGCTGATCGACGATCTCCTGTCGCTGTCGCGGGTGGAGCTGTCGGCGCATGTCCAGCCCCACGCCATGGTCGACGTCGTCCCCATCATCCGCCAGGTCACCGACGGGCTGGAGTCGCTGGCCAGGGAGCGCCAGGTGGTGATCGAGACCAGCCTGCCGGAGGCGCCGGTGACGATCGCCGGCGACCGCGAGGAGCTGCTGCGCGTGTTCGAGAACCTGATCGAGAATGCGCTGAAATACGGCGCCTCGGGCGGGCGCGTGATCGTCTCGCTGGAGCAGGCCGTCTCCGCCGAGAACGCGCCGGAGATCCGGGTCAAGGTGCGCGATTTCGGCCCGGGCATCGCGCCCGAGCATCTGCCGCGCCTGACCGAGCGCTTCTATCGCGTCGATGTCGGCGACAGCCGCGCGCAGGGCGGCACCGGGCTCGGCCTCTCCCTGGTGAAGCACATCCTCAACCGCCATCGCGGCCGGCTGCTGATCGAGAGCGTGCCGCGCAATGGCGCCGCCTTCACGGCCTGCTTTCCGCAGTCGAAGCCCGCGCGGGGCGCCTGATCGGCGGGCGCATCCTGCGGCCCGGCGCAGGCCGGGCACACGTCATCGATCGTTCTGAGTAAGCAGCCGGAGATCACGGGGCGATGTGGAGCATCCTCATCGCCCGTCGCGGCCAACCGCTCAGCGCGTGGTCGACTTCGCCGGCTGGCGGCGGCGGTCGGCCGCAGGCTGATAGGCGACGCGCGAATGCTGCGCGCAATAGGGCAGGCCGGACAGCGCCTTGCCGCCGCAGAAGAAGAAATCCGCGCTCGAGGGATCGCCGACCGGCCAGTGGCAGGTCGCCTCGTTGAGCTCCAGCAGCGACAGCCGCTGGTTCATCGGCACGACGTTGTCGAATGCAACCGGATCGGGCTCCGCCTCGACCTCGAAAACCTGTGCGAGCGCCGTGTTGCCGCGCGCAACCGGGCGTGCCACCCGCATCATCGGCTGGGCCGGGCGGGCCGCCTTGCGCTGGCGCGGTGCCGCGGTGGCCGGGCTCTTGGCGCGGCCGGACAGGCCCAGCCGGTGCACCTTGCCGATCACGGCGTTGCGCGTCACGTTTCCGAGTTCCGCGGCGATCTGGCTGGCCGATAGTCCGGCTTCCCAGAGTTTTTTCAGTTGCTCGACGCGATCGTCGGACCAGGTCAATACGGTCATCGAACCTTTCCCTTCGCGTTGCGCCGGCCAATTCCGGGACGGCGCTGCGATGCTGTCTCAAGAAAATCCCTGGCGGCAGAATCCCTTATCCCTCGCCGGGCGCGCACGAGGCACCCGGACGTTACGCAAACTCAGAGAACTTCGAGAGGGATCAGAACTGCCGCACGAGATGTCGTACTCGACGTCGAAAACGCTACAATATGGCGTGACTCTCGCGCAAGAGTCGGTGGCCGCAGTCCACACATTCCGTGGTTCCCTGTGGCACGTCTCGAGCCGTGTCGTGCGTCCGCAATCTCACGGGCCGGCCCCGCCATGCATCGGCTGACGCGTAGTTGACTCCCACCGCTGCCCGCATACAATAGATGTACGTGCCGCCTTGAAAAGGCGGCACATTTTGTTTTCCAGGGTGGGGTCCCTGATGCGCGATGGCGCCGCGTGGCGCGTGTCTCGGCCGGCCCGTCAGCTCATGTGATCCGCCATGACCAGTGTTGCCGCTACGCATCTCCTCCCCGTATTCGCCCGGGTCGATCTTTCGTTCGAGCGCGGCGAAGGCGCGTGGCTGATCGCGACCAATGGCGATCGCTATCTCGATTTCACCTCGGGCGTCGCCGTCAATTCGCTCGGCCATGCGCACCCGCATCTGGTCAAGGCGCTGCAGGAACAGGCGGCCAAGCTCTGGCACATGTCGAACCTGTTCAAGAGCCCGGATGGCGAGCGCCTCGCCGCGCGGCTGTGCGAGCAGAGCTTTGCCGACTACGTGTTCTTCGCCAATTCCGGCGCCGAGGCGATGGAAGGCGCGATCAAGATCACGCGCAAATATCACGCCGCCAAGGGCCATCCCGAACGCTACCGTATCATCACCTTCGAAGGCGCGTTCCACGGCCGCACGCTGGCGACGCTCGCCGCGACAGGTTCCGCGAAATATCTCGACGGCTTCGGTCCGCCGATGGACGGCTTCGATCAGGTTCCGTTCGGCGACATCGAAGCGGTGAAGAAGGCAATCGGTCCGCACACCGCCGGCATCCTGGTCGAGCCGGTGCAGGGCGAGGGCGGCGTGCGCACCGCGCCGCTGCCGTTCTACAAGGCGCTGCGCCAGCTCTGCGACGACAACGGTCTGTTGCTCGTCATCGACGAGGTCCAGACCGGCATGGGCCGCACCGGCGATCTGTTTGCGCATCGCTGGCTCGGCGTCACGCCGGACGTGATGTCGCTGGCCAAGGCGCTCGGCGGCGGCTTTCCCATCGGCGCCGTGCTCGCCACGGCCGAGGCCGCGTCGGGCATGACGCCGGGCTCGCACGGCTCGACCTTCGGCGGCAATCCGCTGGCGGTCGCCGCGGCCAACGCCGTGCTCGACGTGATGCTGGCGCCCGGCTTCTTCGATCACGTCCGCAGGATGTCGCTGCTGTTGAAGCAGAAGCTTGGTGCCGTCCTCGATCGTCATCCCGACATCATCTCCGAGATCCGCGGCGAGGGCCTTCTGATCGGCGTCAAGGCGGTGGTGCCGTCGGGCGATCTGGTCGCGGCGCTGCGCGATCAGAAGCTGCTCACGGTGGGCGCCGGCGACAACGTCGTGCGCTTTCTGCCGCCGCTGATCGTCAACGAATCCGAAATCGAACAATCGGTCGAGATGCTCGATCGCGCCTGTGCGGCGCTGTCGGGCAAGCCTGCCAGGCAGGCGGCCGCATCATGAGCAAGACCATGGGCAATACGCCGCGTCATTTCCTCGATCTCACCGAGATGCCGGTCGAGGAGCTGCGCAACGTGCTGGCGCTGTCCAGCGCGATGAAGAAGACCTTGAAGGCGCGCGAGCCGGCGAAGAAGCCGCTCGAGGGCAAGGTGCTGGCGATGATCTTCGACAAGCCGTCGACCCGCACCCGCGTGTCGTTCGACGTCGGCATGCGCCAGCTCGGCGGCGAGGCGATCATGCTGACCGGCACCGAGATGCAGCTCGGCCGCGGCGAGACCATCGCCGACACCGCGCGCGTGCTGTCGCGCTATGTCGACGCCATCATGATCCGCATCCTCAGCCACGAGGCGCTGCTCGAGCTCGCCGCGCACGCCACCGTGCCGGTGATCAACGGCCTGACCCGGCGCTCGCATCCCTGCCAGGTGATGGCCGACGTGATGACCTTCGAGGAGCATCGCGGTTCGATCGAGGGCCGCACCGTGGCCTGGACTGGCGACGACAACAACGTGCTGGCGTCCTGGGCGCATGCCGCCGAGCGCTTCAAGTTCCGGCTCAACGTCGCCACCCCGCCGCAGCTGTCGCCGGGCAAGCCGATGAAGGATTTCATCCGCGCCACCCGCGCCGACATCCATCTCGGCCACGACCCGGAAGTGGCCGTGGCGAATGCCGACTGCGTCGTCACCGACACCTGGGTGTCGATGGGCGACAAGGACGGCGAGCATCGCCACAACCTGCTCAAGCCGTATCAGGTCAATTCGAAGTTGATGTCCTTGGCCAAGCCCGAGGCGCTGTTCATGCACTGCCTGCCCGCCCACCGCGGCGAGGAGGTTACCGACGAGGTGATCGACGGCCCGCAGTCCGTCGTCTTCGACGAAGCCGAAAACCGCCTGCACGCCCAGAAGGGCATCCTGGCGTGGTGCTTCGGCGAGCGGGCGTAGGGTTCGACGGCGCTACACCACAATTGTCGTCCCGGCCTTGAGCCGGGACCCATACCGCGTGATCGAACTGGTTTGCAGCGGTGGCCGTTGCTCTGCTTAGTTGTCGGGATCGTGGTTCGTTCGTCAAGGCCTGGTGTGGGCTACAAGACGAGTGACTACTACCGACGTCCCTCGATAGCATCCGCGGTATGGGTCCCGGCTCAAGCCGGGACGACAGCCGGGGGGTGCCCTTCCATTCGTGCCAAAAAACCCCAAATACGCCCCATGACAGCCAATCCCCCCGCTACCAACATCAACCTCGACACCAGCCGCGCGCCCTCGGCGGTGCCGGTCGACGACGCCGTGCTGCCGTTCGAAGTCGCGGCGCTCGATCTGCGCGGGCGGCTGACCCGCATGGGCCCGGCGCTCGACGACATCCTCACCAAGCACGCTTATCCCGCGCCCGTGGGCAAGCTGCTCGGCGAAGCCATCGTGCTGACGACCCTACTCGGCTCCTCGCTGAAGTTCGACGGTCGCTTCATCCTGCAGACCCAGACCGATGGTCCGGTCTCGTTTCTGGTTGTCGACTTCCAGGCGCCCGACCGGTTGCGCGCTTACGCACGCTATGACGAGGCGCGGCTCTCGGAAGCGAAGGACTCCGGCGGCCTGCTCGGCAAGGGCCATCTGGCGATGACCATCGACCAGGGCGCCGACATGAGCCGCTACCAGGGCCTCGTCGCGCTCTCCGGCGGCAGCCTGGAGGAGGCCGCGCACGAATACTTCCTCCGCTCCGAGCAGATCCCCACGCGGGTGCGCCTCGCCGTCGGCGAGGAGTGGAGCGGCGGCAAGCACCGCTGGCGCGCCGGCGGCCTGCTGACGCAATTCCTGCCGCAGGCGCCCGAGCGCCTGCGCCAGGCCGATCTGCATCCCGGCGATGCGCCGGAGGGTACCGAGCTGCACGCGGTCGAGGAAGACGAGGCCTGGATCGAGGGTCAATCGCTGGTCGCGACCGTCGAGGATATCGAGCTGATCGACCCGGCGCTGTCCGGCGAGCGGCTGCTGTATCGCCTGTTCCACGAGCGCGGCGTGCGCGTGTTCGACACCGTGCCGCTGCAGGCGCGCTGCTCCTGCTCGCGCGACGCGGTCGCCAACATGCTGAAGAGCTTCTCGTCCCAGGACCGCGCCGACATGGTCAAGGACGACAAGGTCGTCGTCACCTGCGAGTTCTGCTCCTCGGTCTATCAGTTCACCCCGCACGAGGCGGGCGTGACGGAGAACTAGGCCGTCGATTCACGACGCGACGGCCCGGCAGGAGTGATTGGACGGCCGGCGATGCCCCAGCGAGCGATGCCGCAAGGCGTGATGCGCAACAGGGCGCCGGATCGTGACGCGATGGGATGGAGTCGCATTACTGATCAGTTCGCACAAACCTCGCGACAAGCGCCTCCAGCAATATGTCGCTCGACCGCTTGATCTCGGCGGCCGGCACGTCCTGCAAGAACAGGGTCAGAACGCCGTTCGAAGCCGCCCAGATCGTTCGTGACGCGGTGTCCACGTCGGTCGTCAAACGCCCTTGGGCTTCAAGCCGCTCGACCACCGCCCGCATGAGTCCGAAAGCCTCTCTGGACGCGCCTGGGTCCGACCGGGTTTGATCGATCATCATGCGGAACAATTTTGGTCGTTCGAGTGCGAAAGCGATCCAGCCGTTCCAGCCGCGCTTCAGATCGGCGAGGGCGTCAGCGGTGTGACGGTTGGTCCGCTTCTGTGTCATGAACGTCTCGACCCCCCGCAAGACCAGGGCACGCAGCAATCCGCTCTTGTCACCGAAGTGGTGATAGAGCGTTGGCGCGGTGACGCCCGCCGCTTGGCACACCGCCCGCGTCGTCACGGCTTCGGGGCCCTGCCGTTCCAGGATTTCAGCGGCGGCGGATAGAATCTGATCTTCGGTCGACATCGACTGTCCCTGACGGATCTTGCATTGGCCTATAGCGGTGCTATATGAGTGCTATAGCAACGCTATAGGGGTAGCATGAAAAACGTCTTTGTCACAGGCGGCTCCGGCTTCGTCGGCAAGCGCCTCATCGCGCGGTTGCGGGAGATGAATGTGCGAGTGGTCGCGCTGGTTCGCAGCGACGAGGCGGCGGCGGCCGTCGAGGGCCCGGGTGTCGTGACCCGTCGGGGCGACCTTCAGGATGAGATGGCGCTGACCGAAGGTATGCAAGGGTGCGACACGGTCTTTCACGTGGCCGGGCACTTGAGCGAGTGGGACCCTCATACGCTGTTTCGCGAGGCCAATGTTGACGGCACGCGCAAGATGCTGGCCGCCGCCAAGGCGGCTGGCGCATCGACATTTGTCGCCGCCGGAGCCGCCGCGGTGGTGATGGGACGTCCGAAGCCGATGAGGGACGTCAGCGAGGATGCGACGCTGCAAAGGCCGTCCTGGGCGCCCTACATCGCGACCAAGGCGGACGCCGACCAGATGGTGCGGCAGGCCAACACGGCTGCGTTTCGCACGATCGTGGTCCGGCCGCCGCTGATCTGGGGCGAGGGGATGCCGATGCTCGATGCCATGGTCGAAACCGCGAGGGCAGGTCATTTCGCGCTGCCCGACGGCGGTGGACAGCTCATGTCCACGAGCCACGTCGACAATGTCGTCGCATGCCTGCTATTGGCGGCCGAAAAAGGCCGGGGCGGGCAGGCCTACCATGTCACCGACGGGCAGGCCGGCACGCTCAAGCAGGTGATCACCGATCTGCTCGGCACCCGGGACGTTCCCCCCATCCAACGATCCGCACCGTTCGGCATCGCCTGGCGCATGGCGGCCGTCATGGAGACCGTCTGGCGCATGTTTCATCTGCGCTCCAAGCCGCCGATCACGCGCCAGACACTGCGCATGATCGGCCAGGATTTCACGCTCGACATCAGCAAGGTGCGAAGCGACCTCGGCTACACCCCGGTCGTGACCTGGGCCGAAGGCATCGCGCGCATGCGGGGATGATCGAAGGGCGTCGCGCTGGCGGCACGGTGGCCCCGACGGCGCCTCCGAGCGTGATCGCGTTCCCACGATCGCGAGCGGTGGTCGCGGGCGGTGGGCACGGCGCCGTGCACTTGTGCCTCTATCGTCGGGCCTCCAAGTGCCTTTTGCCCGCCCTATGGTCCGGTGCTTCGTCGCTATTAGTTCATCCTGGATCGTGCCGACCGCACTGCCCGTCGCGCTCCTTTGTCGCAGCAACAAACAACTTGTGTCGTCGGGCAAATCACTGGCACATTTCCGCGCGTCTCTGCTGCCGCATGAGGGGCGTTTCGCGACCGTCACGAACCGTTGGCAGTGGGATGCGATGGGCGTGTATTGCCGGAGCGTGGATCAGTCCGCGCGGACGAACGGCGATGCACGCACGGTCAAGTCGCGCGGTCCTGATATCCCGACGCTGATATCAACTCACGCCGGAGCTTTCGCTTCGCGTGGGGATGGTGGCCAGAAAGCACGGCGCACCAGGGAGAACGCGAAGCAGCCGTTAAAACCGATCGCGCAGGGAGGGCCGGGTCGTTCCGGCTGAACCTGTGGTACCTGCCGCCTGCATTCTTTTCGCAGGCGGGCCACGGGCCTCAGCCGAGGCCCGGCCTTCCCTGCGCCCTCTGCTTTGAGAGGGCGAACGAATCGACAAAGCTCGGGCGCGGGATGCGTCGCGAGAACGCGAAGTGCTGTGACGTCAGTCAGAGAGGGGCGGTGTGACGCAATCTCGCTTCGACAGAAATGGTTTCGTCCCCGCCTAGTGCGCAATTGCGCACGTCGCGCGGGGAACCATAACCACAGGGTCTTGTGGTGAAACGGCATCGTCGCTCCAGCCGTCGCCAAACTGCACACTGTGGTTATGGGTCCCGGGTCGGCGCATCCGCCAACGCTGGCGCGTTGTCGGACGCTTGCCCGGGACGACAGCTGAGCAGAAGTCAGCGGGTGTGCCGGGCCGATACGCGATGAACGTTGAAAGCCAAGTACAAAAATGCGGGTGCACGATCGGTCATCAGCCGAACCAAGTGCACGCTCGGCTAATTCAACACCCGCTTGCCGCCGTCCGGGCTGTCGAGCGAAAACGCCGGCACAGCGATGTCGAAGTGCTCGCCGCTCTCGCTCTCCATCTGGTAGGAGCCGGCCATGAAGCCGGACGCGGTGGTGAGCGGCACGCCGGAGGTGTATTCGAAGCGCTCTCCTGGCGCGAGCACCGGCTGCTCGCCGACCACGCCCTCGCCGCGCACCTCCTGCTGCCGGCCGATCCCGTCGGTGATGATCCAGTGGCGGCTGCGCAGCCGCACCGTCTCCTCCCCGCTGTTGGTGATGACGACGGTATAGGACCAGAACCAGCGGCCATCGGCCACCGAAGACTTCTCAGGCAGGAAGTTCGGTTCGACGGTCACTTCGATGTGGCGAGTCACGGCGCGATACATGGTGGCATTGTAGCGGAAACCCGCGCCGGAACCAATCGCGACGCCATCGTGCTTTCAACACAGTTCCGCATTATGGCACCAGAATCGCGGACTCTGTCGGCCGTACGCGCGGTCCGTTCCTTGGACTCGGATCGGGCGCGGCCGGCAGACCCTGGCGGCGATCGACCTGTCCTGCGTCGTGCGATCGCCCACCAGCTGGCCGCCAAGGTCGAAAAACTGGGCACGGCTCAGCTGATAAGTCCTTCATCGCTTGCGCAAAAACTGCGCGGCCCTACATTTCCCCTGCCGGGCCTCGAAGGCTGGCAGCCTTGACGCGGTGCCTGATGACGTCGATTGCCGATCGCCTTGCCGGACCGTCCGCCCCCGCAGCCAGCGCCGCGCCCGCGCCGGCTGCGGAGACCGCCGCCGCGGCGAGCGCGGCTGCACCTGTGGTTGCATCGGCATCAGCATCCGCCGTCGCGGCCGCGCCGGCCGCCACTGCTGCACCCGCCACCACCGCTGCTCCGGCGATCACCTTCCCGGCGGTCGGCGAGCGCGAGCTGCGGCTCGACCTGTTTCGCGGGCTGGCGCTATGGCTGATCTTCATCGACCACCTGCCGCCGAACCTGCTGACCTGGTTCACGATCCGCAACTACGGCTTCTCCGACGCCACCGAGATCTTCATCTTCATCTCCGGCTACACGGCGGCATTCGTCTATGGCCGGGCGATGCAGGATGCCGGCTTCATCGTCGCCACCGCGCGCATCCTGCGCCGCGTCTGGCAGATCTACGTCGCCCATGTCTTCCTGTTCACGATCTTCCTCGCCGAGATCTCCTACGTCGCGACCAGCTTCGAGAACCCGCTCTACACCGAAGAGATGGGGATCATGGATTTTCTCAAGCAGCCGGACGTGACCATCGTGCAGGCGCTGATCCTGCGCTTCCGCCCCGTCAACATGGACGTGCTGCCGCTCTACATCGTGCTGATGCTGTTCCTGCCGCTGATCCTGTGGCTGATGCGCTGGCGTCCGGATGTCACGCTCGGGCTCTCGGTCGTTCTCTACGCACTCACCTGGGAGCTCGATCTCTATCTGACGGCCTATCCGAACGGCTTCTGGGCGTTCAACCCGTTCGCCTGGCAGCTCCTGTTCGTGTTCGGTGCGTGGTGCGCGCTCGGCGGTGCTCATCGCATGTCGCGCATCATCAACTCGCCGATCACGCTCGGGCTCTGCGTCGCCTATCTGGTCGCGGCGTTCTGCGTGACCTTGACCTGGTACATCCCGCAGCTCGGCCATCTGATGCCGCGCCGAATCGAGCAGTGGATGTATCCGATCGACAAGACCGACCTTGACGTGTTGCGCTTCGCGCATTTCCTCGCACTCGCAGCACTCACCGTGCACTATCTGCGCAAGGATTGGCCGCTGTTGAAGTCGCCGTGGCTGCGCCCGCTGATTGTTTGTGGGCAACACTCGCTCGAGATCTTCTGTCTTGGCGTATTTCTGGCGTTTGCGGGCCACTTCGTCCTTGCCGAAGTGTCCGGCGGCGCCATGATGCACGCGGTGATCAGCCTTTGCGGCATCCTCATCATGTGGGGGGTGGCGTCGTTGATTTCGTGGTACAAGCGTGAGGCCGATAAGGGCGCCGCGCGAAAAGGTGCGCGCAGCAACGCCGATCTGGCGGGAGGGGGCTGATGAAGTCCGTCTCGTGGTTAAGGTTTGGTATCGCGGCGCTGGCTGTTTCGCTGGCGGCCTCCGCGCGCGCGGAAGACGCGCCGCAGAACTGCGAGGTGCCGGCCTACCTGCTGACCACCGAGAGCCCGCTCCCGAAGGTTGCAGACGCCGTCAAGAACGGCCGCACACTCGATATTCTCGTCGTCGGAAGCCGCTCGTCCTCGATCGTCAACACCTCCGACGCCAATGCGTACCCCGCCCGTCTGCAGGCTGCGCTGAAGGACAAGCTGCCGGCGGTCGCCGTCAATCTCAGCATCGAGCTGCAGCCCAAGAAGACGGCCGAGGAAGTCGCGGGCAATCTCGTTAAACTGGTGGAAGGAAAAAGGCCTAATTTGGTCATCTGGCAGACCGGCACGGTCGACGCCATGCGGTCGATCGATCCTGATGAGTTCCGGCAGGCGGTCGACGACGGTGTGGCGACGCTGCAGAAAGCAGGAGCTGACGTCGTCTTGATGAATCTGCAATACAGTCCGCGGACGGAAACATTGATCTCCGTGCCGCCCTATGTCGACAACATGCGTGTGGTGGCGCAGCACCGCGACATTCCGCTGTTCGATCGGTTTGCCATCATGCGGCAGTGGAACGAGCAGGGCGATTTCGACCTGTTCAATCCGACGCACGGGGTCGAGCTGGCCAGGCAGGTTCATGACTGCATCGGCCGGGCGCTGTCGAAGTTCATCATCGACGCGGCGCATATCGGGCCGGCGCAGCAGAACTAGGATTATGTCGTTCATGACGTCGAATGAGTGTCACCGCGTATCCGGGACATGGGAGAAGCTTTCGGCCGTTGCGGTCATTGCCATCGCCCTCGCGCTGAGCCCGCAGACGGTACGGGCGCAGAGCGCAGCGCCGGCTGCACCCGCCGCGCTGTCCGATGTGGAGAGCTCCGGTCCGAAGACTCCGCTGATCAGCGAGCTGCGACCTAGCATCGGACACGTCACATTGGCGCAGGCGAACGATCAGGTGCGCGGGCCGATCGCCGCGGTGCGCCCGGCGGCCACGACCGCGCCGCCTGCGGCGACGACCGCGCCGGCCATGACCGACGCACAGCCGCCGGCCGCAGCCGGGCAGGCCGTCGCGGCCACGCCGCCGCAATCGCGCAGCATCACCGAGCGGGCGATCGACAAGGTCAAGCAGGTCGCCAAATCGGCCACCGACATCTTCAACCGCGTGCCATGCCTGGCGCCGAAGGGCGTCGCGAAGAAGAATTTCATTTCGCTGCCGCACGTCGCCAACAAGCTCGCCTCCGGCCTGCCGATCGTGATCGTCGCCTTCGGCTCGTCGTCGACGCAGGGCTATGGCGCGAGCGCGCCGGACTACACCTATCCGAATCGGCTCGCCGCGCAGCTGCGCCGGCAATATCCGATGGTCGACATCAGCGTCATCAATGCCGGCGTCGGCGGCGAGGATGCGCCGGAGATGATGAAGCGGATCGAGACGTCGGTGATCGACCGTCACCCGGATCTCGTGATCTGGCAGGTCGGCACCAATGCCGTGCTGCGCGATCTCGATCCGGCCGAGACCGCCAGGCTGGTCGAGGACGGCGTCGCCAAGATCCAGGCCGCAGCCTCCGATGTCGTGCTGGTCGATCTGCAATATTCGCCGCGCGTGAACGAGCGGCAGGAGAGCGCGGGTCGCATGAACAAGCTGCTCGGCCGCATCGCCGAGCTGCATCACGCCGGCATCTTCCCGCGCTTCGAGGTGATGCGCGACTGGCACGAGCGGCAGGCGATCCCGATGAACGAGTTCGTGATCTCGGACGGCTTGCATATGAGCGATTGGGGTTATGCCTGCTTCGCGCAACTGCTCGGCGACGACATCATCCGCTCGGTTGGCCAGGTCAAGCTCGGCATCAACGCGCCGGCCGAGGTGCCGACCTATCGGCCGATGTGACGCCGCGGGCGTTATCCCGGGGCGCTCGCCGCGCGAGCGAACCCCGGGATCCGGAGGTGATGTGCGGATGAGGAATGACGAGTAGCGCGCAGCGATGAGATCGGTCTACTCGCGACGCTCACTTCGCCATTCGCTACGCCGCGCTGAGGGCGGCGTCGAGATCCTCGATCAGATCGTCGGCATGCTCGAGCCCGGCGGAGAAGCGGATGAAGCCCTCGCTGATGCCGAGCTCGGCGCGCGCGTCCGGCGTCAGCCGCTGATGCGTGGTCGTTGCGGGATGCGTGACCAGCGTCTTGGCGTCGCCGAGATTGTTGGAGATGCGCGCGAGCCTCAATCCGTTGAGCATACGGAACGCCGCCGCCTTGCCGCCCTTCACCTCGAAGCCGACCAGGGTCGAGCCGGCGCGCATCTGCTTCTTGACCGTCGCCGCCTGCGGATGGTCCTCGCGTCCGGGATAGATCAGCCGCGAGATCTTCGGATGCGCGGCGAGAAAATCGGCGACCTTGCCGGCGGTCTCAGTCTGCGCGCGCACGCGCACCGCGAGCGTCTCCAGGCCCTTGAGCAGGACCCAGGCGTTGAACGGCGAGATCGACGGGCCGGTCTGGCGCATGAAGTTGTGGATGTGCTCGGCGATGAAGGCTTCCGACGACAGGATCACGCCGCCGAGGCAGCGGCCCTGGCCGTCGATGTGCTTGGTCGCGGAGTAGACGACGACGTCCGCGCCGAGCGCGAGCGGGCTCTGCCAGATCGGCGTGGCGAACACGTTGTCGACGATCAGCCGCGCGCCATGGGCGTGCGCGATCTCGGCGATCGCGGGAATGTCCATCACGTCGAGCGTCGGATTGGTCGGGCTCTCGAGGAAGAAGCTCTTGGTATTCGGCCTGACCGCCTTCTGCCACTGGTCGAGATCGAGCCCATCGACCAGCGTCGACTCGATACCGTAGCGCGGCAGCAGATCCTCGACCACGTAGCGGCACGAGCCGAACAGCGCCTTGGCCGCGACGACGTGATCGCCGGCCCGCAGGGGGGCCAGGATCGCCGTGGTGACCGCAGCCATGCCGGTTGCGGCCGAGCGGCAGGCCTCGGCGCCCTCGAGCTCGATCATGCGGCGCTCGAACATCGCCGTGGTCGGATTGGAGAAGCGCGAATAGATGAAGCCGGGATCCTCGCCCTTGAAGCGCGCCTCGCACTCCTCGGCCGTGGCGTAGACGAAACCTTGCGTCAGATAGAGCGCTTCGGCGGTCTCGCCGAATTCGGAGCGCAAGGTGCCGGAATGCACCAGCCGGGTTTCGGGACGATACTGGGCGAACGACACCGGCGCCTTCGCGGGGGACTTCGACATGTGACCTCCATCGTGACCACCGCGCTCGGCGCGATGGGCACAAAAAAACCGGCCTGGGAAAACTCCTCAAGGCCGGGATCACATTCGTCCCCGGCCTGTTTAGCGACTTATTTAACGTGGCTGCAAGCCGGCCGGCTCAAATCACCACGGGATAAGTGGTGCTCATAGTCGCAACCGGCCTTTCCGTCAAGCCGGCCATCGGATAACCGGTCAAAAGACCCTATATTGGCTCCACAAGCCGCCGTTCCGGCGCCTGCAAAGGATCAGGCCTTGCCGTTTTCGCTTCCCGCCGACGCCCACGGCATCCTCCCCGATCGCATGATCGTGGCGATGGCGGAGGCCGGCTTGATCATTCCCGAATATGATTTCGTCGAGAGCCAGATCCAGCCGGCGAGCTTGGACCTGCGGCTCGGCGACGTCGCCTACAGGGTGCGCGCGAGCTTTCTGCCGGGGCCGGGATCCACCGTCGCCGAGCGCATCGACGAATTGAAGCTGCACGAGTTCGCGCTCGCCGACGGCGCGGTTCTGGAGACCAACTGCGTCTACATCGTGCCGCTGCTGGAGAGCCTGGCGCTGCCGAAAGACATCGTCGCGGCCGCCAATCCGAAGAGCTCGACCGGGCGGCTCGACGTGTTCACCCGCGTGATTGCCGACGGCACGCGACGCTTCGACATGATCGGCGCCGGCTATCACGGTCCGCTCTACGCCGAGATCAGCCCGAAGACGTTTCCGGTCCTGTTGCGCGAAGGCTCGCGCCTGTCCCAAGTTCGCTTCCGCTATCGCGACGCGGTCCTGTCGGAGGACGAATTGATCGCGCTGCACCAGGCCGAGCGGCTGGTGGATCGCGATGATGCGGATCTCGCCGGCGGTGTCGCTCTGTCCGTCGACCTCTCAGGCAGCAATGCGAACGGCTATGTCGGCTACCGCGCCAAGCGCCATACCGGCGTCGTCGACGTCGACCGCCGTGCCGGCTATCCGGTCGAGGAGTTCTGGGAGCCGATCAAGGCACGGCCCGATGGCAGCCTCATCCTCGATCCCGGCGAGTTCTACATCCTGGCCTCGAAGGAAGCCGTGCAGGTGCCGCCGGACTACGCCGCGGAGATGGTGCCGTTCGATCCGCTGGTCGGCGAATTCCGCGTCCACTATGCCGGCTTCTTCGATCCCGGCTTCGGCTATGCCGGCGCCGGCGGGCAGGGCTCGCGCGCGGTGCTCGAGGTGCGCTCGCGCGAGGTGCCGTTCATCCTCGAGCACGGCCAGATCGTCGGCCGCCTGGTCTACGAGAAGATGCTGGCGCGTCCCAACGCGATGTATGGCAGCCGCATCGGCTCCAACTACCAGGCCCAGGGCCTGAAGCTTTCCAAGCACTTCCGCTTCTAGCCGGCTGCGTCTGCCGCGCACCCCCAATGCGCCTGCCGCACAGGGCGCGCGCCAGCGCCGTGCTAGGAAAGCGAAAGCAATCGAACGATAAGACGGCCGCGACCTGCGCGGCCGAGCGGGGAGCTGAGATGTCCGAGATCGGCCTGGCCGACAATCCGGTCGGCGAGGGGCGTGCATTGCCGCCCCCCGAGAAGCCGATGCGGAATATGCTCGTCGACGGACCCATCCTGCGCACCCTGCTGTCGCTGGCCTGGCCGAACATCATCGCCAACACGGCCGGCACCTGCGTCGTCATTGCCGAGACCTCCTATATCGGCCGGCTCGGCATCGAGGCGCTGGCGGCGATGGCGCTGGTGTTTCCGCTGGTGATCCTGACCATGACGATGTCCGGCGGCGCGATGGGCGGCGGTGTGGCCTCGGCGATCGCACGGGCGCTGGGCGCCGGCGACACCGATCGCGCCTCGACGCTCGCCTCGCATGCGCTGCTGATCGCGCTGCTGTTCGGCGCGACCTTCATGATCGGCATGCTGGTGTTCGGCCCGGCCTTGCTGGAGTTGCTCGGCGGCCGCGGCGCGGTGCTGAGCCATGCCACGGCCTATCTGCAGATCTTCTTCGGCGGCGCGATCCTGCCCTGGCTGATGAACTCGATGGCCGGCATCCTGCGCGGCACCGGCAACATGAAGCTGCCGTCGTTCATGATCCTGAGCTCGGCGATGCTGCAGATCGTGCTGGGCGGCACGCTCAGCCTGGTCCTCGGGCTCGGTATGCGCGGCGTCGCCGCCGGCGCGCTGCTGGCGTTCTGCGTCAGCATCTCGGTGATGGGCTGGTACCTATTTTCGGGGCGCGCGCGCGTCCGGCCGAAGCTGCGCGGCCTCAGGATCAGCGGCGCGATGTTCGCCGACATTCTCAAGGTCGGCGCCGTCGCCTGCTTCTCGCCGCTGCAATCCGTGCTGTCGATCGCGATCTTCACGCATATGCTGGCGTCGTTCGGCACCGCGGTGCTCGCCGGCTACGGCATCGGCGCGCGGCTCGAATTTATGATGACCACGGTCGCCTTCTCCGTCGGCATGGCCTCGGTGCCGATGGTCGGCATGGCGATCGGCGCGCAGCGAATCGCGCGCGCCCGCCGCATCGCCTGGACGGCGGGGCTGGTGTCGTTCGCGTCGGTTGGCGCGCTGTCGACGCTGATCGCGATCGTCCCACAATTGTGGGTCGACATCTTCACCCAGGACGAGAGCGCGCGCGGCGCCGGCCGGCACTATCTGCAGGTCGCCGCGCCGATGTATGCCTTCATCGGCCTGGCGATCTCGATGTACTTCTCTTCGCAGGGCGCAGCCAGGGTGATCGGTCCGGTGCTGGCGCAAACGGTGCGGCTCGTGTTCATCGCCGCAGGTGGCTCTTATCTGTTGAGCCATGCCGCGACCGAGGGCGACTTCTTCATGCTGGCGGCGTCCTCGATGGTGCTGCTCGGCGTGCTGACGCTCGCGAGCGTCATGCTCACGCGGTGGGGGCCGAAGCCGGCCGCGGCGCTGGAGCTGCGCCCGGCCGTGCTGGCGGCCGGACGCGGTCCTGACGCGCACGCGCCGCCGCGTGTCGGCTGAGCCGCTATCCGCGCAGCCTGCCCAACGTGTCCTGCATCGCGCGCGCGCCGAGCTCCATCTGCTGCTCGATATAGGGCGCGATCTCGTGCGGCAGCACGTCGGTGGTCCAGATCACCCGGCAGCGCTCCTCGCCTTCCGCGATGATCTGAAACGACGCACTGTGCTGGCTGATGCGTTCGTTCCTGATGGCGTAGACGAGGCGCCGGCGCTGATCGTTGCAGTCGACCAGCTGCTCGCGCACCACGCTGCCGTTGGCGAAGCTGACAATGCGGACGTCTCCGTCGAGCCTGGTGCCGGTCACGAAGCCGCGCGCCACCCTGGTATGAACGGCGCCGAAATCGCGCACTGCGTCCCACACTGCACCGGCCGGGGCCGCGATCGGAATGTCCTTCTGGATGGATGCCATGACGCTGACCTCACGGACATACGGCTTCGACGTTGTTGCCGTCGGGATCGATCAGGAAGGCGGCGTAATAGGTCGGGCTGTAGTCCGTGCGCGGCCCGGCGCCGCCATTGTCGCCGCCTCCTGCCTTCAAACCCTCGCTGTGGAATCTGGCGACCGCCGCGTGGTCCTGGGCGCGGAACGCGATATGCGCGGTGCCTTTGCTGGCGCCCTTGTCGAGATACAGCCACAGCGCCGGCTGCCCCTTCGGGCCGATGCCCGCCGACGCCTCGTCCTTGGAGCAGAGGATGTGGCCGAGCGGCGCCAGCGCGGCGGTGTAGAAGCGGACGCTGGCGTCGAGATTGCCGACCCTGAGGCCGATATGATCGTACATCGATGATCTCCATGCTTCGCATGCGGCTGCCGCACGCGCCGGGATCATCCAATCAATGGCGGCTCAGACGGTCTTGGAGAATCTTGCGCTCGCCGCGCGAGGCCTTGCGAAACTTCGCCGGCGACACGCCGGCAGCGCGCGAGAAGGTGCGGGTGAAATTCGACAGATCGGCAAAGCCCGAATCGTAGGCGATGGCGGTGACCGGCGTATCCTCCTCGCTGAGGCGCCGCGCGGCGTGCCGCAGGCGGGAGCGGATCAGATATTGATGCGGCGTCACGCCGATCGTAGCGGCGAACATCCGGAGGAAATGAAACGGGCTGACGCCGGCCTCGCCTGCCGCAGCCGCCAGGTCGATGTCATCATGCGCATTGTCGTCGATCCACAACGCGCTCGCGACCGCGCGCCGTCGGTCGCGAGGGCCTGGTGTCGCGGCGCGCACCTGCTGGCCCGTGGCGGTCGCGACGAAGCGGCTGGCGATGATATGGCCAATCTCGTCGAGGCCCAGGGTCTGCTCGCGCGCGGCGACGGCCTCTGCGAGCTCAGCGAGGACCATGAGCTCCGGCAGCGGCGGCATCGCGCCGGCCCGCCAGGCCTGCCTGTCGCCGCCGATCTCGTCGATCAGCGCATCGTCGAAGAAGAACGACAGGCATTCGTCGCCGCAGACGTGGTCGTGCGTACACATGAACTCATCGCCGGGATGCCCGACCAGCAGCGCGCCGGTGACCAGCTCGAAGACGCGGCCGCGGTGCCGACAGCCGAAGCTGCCCTTGCGCACATAGGACAGCGAGTAGCCGGCATACTGCTCGACATAGGGACGCTCGCCCGGCATCGCTGCACAGCGGAACTCGGACACGGTGACGTCACGGCTTTCGAACAGGATGGTGGCGGTCATCCTGCAAATCTAGCGCATTGCGGAGGAAAGTGGAGGGCGATGCGCGAGATAATATCGCGCGACGCGAGGCGTCCGCTTACGACGCGCGCGGCCGGTCGACGGCGAGAAACGCGTCGAACAGCGTCAGGCCCGCATGAGGCCGTGCGCCTTCGAGCGACAGCAGCCGACGCTTGGAGACGATGCCGCTGTTGGGCGACGGCTTGTCGAGGCCGTTGCCGATGTCGCGGACGCGATGGCAAGGGACGATCAGGACGAACGTATTCTTGGTCAGTGCCTGCGCGATCGAGTTCAGCGCCTTGGGCACGTGCAGTTCGTCTGCGATCGCGTCGGCGGTGCGCGTCTCGCCGCGCGGAATCGCGCGAATGCAATCGTAGACGCGCTGGTTGAAGGGCGTGACGCCGTCGAGGTCGAGCGCAACGTCGGAGAAGTCGACCTCCTGCCCGCGCAGCATGGCCGCGATGCCTTCGATGGCGAGTTCAGTATTCGAACACGGGCGCTGCTCCCGTGCGTCGGGAAACTGGCGAAACAGGCGCCGCCGCGTCTCGATTTCCCGCGCTTCCGGCAATTGTACGCCGGTGATTCCGGCATCGCTCCATGCAATGCCGCAACGGCCGAGGGCCGTATCAAAGATCGTATACCCACGCCCCATGACGCCACCCCAACCCCACGCACATCATATCATCGTCACGATCGCCCGCATCAACTTTGTTTACAAAGTGTTAACAGCGCGGCGTGACGGGGGCGGGTTTGCCCTGATTTGGGTGATGGTTGTCAAGCGTTGCGTTGCGATCTCTGTTGTCGCAGGCGAGACGCGATCGATCAGAGCTCAGACGAGCGGCTCACCATTCCGGTGCGATCGCCAGCAAAATCAGGATCATGCGCGAGCCACAGCTCGAGGAGGCTTAGGAAGGTCACGGCGATCCCGACCGTGATGCTGACATGCATCGCCGATGTATGCGCGAACCCGAGCAGCCACGGCGCTGCAATCAGCCATACGCCAAGCGCAACCTTCAGCCACTCCTCCCAATCGGCGAACGCCACGAGGCCGCCGAACGAGAGCGCGACGACGGCAGCTCCCGCCAGCTCAGCATCGATCCGGCCGGCGCTGCGCGCGAAGCCGAACAGCGCGGGCGCGAAGGCCAGGAACAGGCCGCAACCGAGCGTGTAGAGGTCGAGCGCCGACGGGCCCGACATGAAGGCGAGGGTTTTCGAGGGGGCGGTCGGAGACTTGTGGCCATGGCTCTGCATGATGTGAACTCCCAGCACACGGCGCGGCGACGCGAGCGCCGGCTCCAATGGCAAGGCGAGATCGCCCAATCTGTTCCCGAGACTTGCGGTTGCGACCGATCACGATCGGGCGATCCGGCCATCGCAGACCTTTCGCGTTCGCCGTCTGGGCCCGCAGATCGCGCGGCAACAAGCCGCTTGGCGAAACGCATCGTGTCGGCTAAGCATTGGCGAGCGCGGGCGTAGTTCAATGGTAGAACGGCAGCTTCCCAAGCTGCATACGAGGGTTCGATTCCCTTCGCCCGCTCCAAGCTCCGCATTGGATGCCGACAATGCGAAGGTGAATTGTCCACCGCTTCCGATAGCGCCGGATAAGACGAGTACGCGGTCTATGCTGCGCGATGAGGTGCAGCTGCGGCGTCAGGACGGTATGCGTTGCGCGCGCCCGGTGGAGGGCGGACCTCCCCTGCCGCTCCGCACTTTCGCTGCAAATCGATCAGGACCGCGCGGTTTCGAACCTGACACCAACCCGACGTTCGCGGGAGATCGTGAAGATGGGCGTCGCGGCAGGTGCAGACCTTTTGGCTGTCGCGATCGACTGACGGGCAGGGACCGTGCGCGCGCCGGACCGTCGTTGCGGCCCTGGCTTCCTCAACCTGCGCGGCTGACGACACGGCGGCCGGCCGGAGGAGCGGTTCTGAAGATCGTCCGGTTGCCAAGATGCAGCTGGGACATGATCACGCCTCTCATCCTCGAAAAACTGCCATCGAATACACCTTTAAGGTGTATTTCAATTGACTGGAAATTCCTGAGGGCGCAAGTTTCGCGAGTATATATTTTCATTACAATCATAGATCAAGCCCAATCATGGATTGTTAAGGGGCCGGATCGGCCCCGACATTCGTTTCGGCAAGGGGGAACGTCCAGTGGCAGAGCAGCCTGTCTCATCGACGGGAGTCGATAACTATTCCCGATACGGCGACTATCTTTCCGCGCAGATGCAGTCCAACCGCAGCTTCGGTTACGGTCTGTTCATTTGCAGGATGCAGGCGGCACCAGGTCCCGTCTGCTCGGCATTCTGGCTCTACTCCAACGCGCCCTCGGCGGCGCAATCGCCCGACGTAGCGCAGAACTGGAATTGGAACGAGGTCGATTTCGAGTTCGTCCCCTTCACCCAGGCGACCCAGGCGGCCTACGCCACCTTCGCGGGCGGGCTGCCAAAACCGAATGACCTGCAAACCTTCGGCGCAACCGTCGCTCTGGGAGATCCGCGTTCGCAGACACTCGATCCGGCCGCGACCTCTTGGACACTCGGCTTCACGCGGACCGATGAGGCCATCGCGCAGCAGATGTGGGCCTACTACAATACGTGGATGGGCGCGCCGGGCGCTCCGCCCAGCGGCGGAACGTTCGTCCTGGAGGACGGCACGACTGGCGCCAAGACCGGTGATCTTGCTTACAATATCAGTTCCGGCGACCTGCAGACAGCGCTCAACAAACTCAACAGCGGCACCGGCTTGTTCGGCGCAGGGCCGGTCACGGTCACCGTCGCGGCGTCGGGCGGTTCGGGAAACATCAACAGCGGCCAGCTCAATCAGATCGATATCACCACGGTTGGCCTGATCGGACAGCTTTCGGGCGGCGAGGCGGTCTCCGCCGTGGGTAACCCCGGTCTCCTTCCCGAAGGGACCTTCATCACCGAGGTCGACCAATCGACGTCGATCGTCACGCTGAGCCAGGCCGCCAGCGCGCCCGTATCAGGCCAGACCTTCCAGTTCACCCCCGTGAACGTTTGGTCGGTTGGCCTCGCCGGTAGCCAGCCAGTCAAAGACGTGCTGATCATCGATACAAGTGATCTCACGCCGGAGGGCACGCTCGGAAGCGTGATCGCCGGCCTCAGCGGTCCCGGTGGCAACGAGGAGACCGCATTCAATGTCTCCGTCTTCCAACCCCTGCACGCGCCGGCGCGCGGGTCGACCTGGTGGGAGTTGCTCGTCGACCAGACCGGGCCCAATTTGATCTGGCCTGACGCGACGACCTGGAAATATCCGCTGACGTCGCTCGCGGCTCCATCCGACCTCGACATGACCAATGCCGTGGCGCTCAACTACTGGCGGAGCCCTGCCGGCCAAGCCTCGAATACCGTCGATTTCACCGGATGGCCCGACGTCACGCACACCGGAATACTCCGGGTGAGCCCCATACCCGGCACGAGCGATCCGAACTCCTTCACCTCGGCGGTGCTCAACAACGAGGCGTATCTGTTCGACACGTCTGGAAACTTCGCGCCTTACAGCGAGTTTCATACGTACACCATCGCGTGGACGCCGACGCGTGTGGCGCAGTACATCGACGCGCCGAACGGCGGCCGCGACATCTCCAAAGCCACCCCGGTCGCGGTGTTCGACCGCACTGATTTCCCGTCTGTCGCCAAGTCCGGACCACAGGCGCCGGGCGCGGAGATCCCGTGGATCAGCAGCGAAATGAACATGCCGGTGGGGAACGTCACGATAAATCTCGCCAACTACGTCGCCTTCATGGCTGCCGGTGCGGGACCAAACCCTCCGGTCGAGACGACAGGCAGCCTCACCGCAAATTCGACGGCCGTCACCGTTTCCGATCCATCGGGGATTTTCGCCAGCCAAGTCGTCTCCGGGGCGGGAGTGCCGGCGGGAGCGACGGTGACGGGCGTCAATGGAAGTACCGTAACGATGAGCCTCGCCGCCACGACGAGCGGCACGGGGGTCCCGCTGCAATTCGTGCCGACCGCCACGGTCACGACGACAGGCGACCTCGCGACCGGATCGCCGACGATCTCCAACATCGCTGCGGCGCAGGGAATCTTCGTCGGCCAGCAGGTCTCGGGGGCAGGAGTCCCGGAGGGGACGACGGTGACGGGCGTCGCGCCGCCCGATGTGATCATGAGCGCCAACGCCAGCGCGAGCAGTTCGGGAGCGCCGCTGACCTTCACCACATTGTTCGACGCGACGACGACCGGCGATCTGACCCAAGGTTCGACGATCATCACCAATGTCGCCAATCCCTCGATTGCCCTCCCGGGCCAGTCCGTCTCCGGTCAAGGGATACAGAATGGGACGAGCGTGGTCAGCGTCAACGACACCATGGTCACGCTGACCCAGGCCGCCGCCGCGAGCGGGACGGGCGTCGCGCTGACGTTTGCCACGATGCAGTCCGGCGTCGGGTGGTCGGGTCCCCCTCCCGGTTCTGACTTCACCAACGTGGCGGCCTTCGTGCAGACGATCGGCTGGTACCCGCTCATCCCTTTCAAGTCCGGCAAGGATACGTCGGATTTCGACCTGCAGAGCGACGATGCCCTGTGGCTCGATTTCTCCGACGGAACGTGGACTGCAACCGATTTCGCGACCGACTTCTCGAAATATTTCGGCATCCTCTACGCGCAGGACTTCACCAGCGCGGGCGGCGCCGGCTCGGCTCCGCTGCGCGATTCGAAAAGCCCTCTCGCCGTATCGTGGGTGGAGGGTCCCAAGGGCACTGGCGCCATGCAACTCGCCTGTGCATCGTCGGTGGCCGATCCGGCACGCAATTTCTTCGTCCTGCTCCCGAGCCAGGAAAGTCCGGGCGTGTTGGGCCCCGGCAATCCTCTCGTGCGCGCCGTGGTTCAGTCGACCGGGATCACTTTGAGCGCCAACGCGACCCAAAACGGCGACGCGTTGCTGACCTTCACCAGCACGACCACAGGCGATCTGTTCGAAGGGATCACGGCGATCTTCAACGTCGCAGACCCGTCGCTCGTACAGATCGGCCAGTCCGTATCCGGACAGGGAATCGCGACCGGCACCGTGGTAACCGACGTCAATGCATCGGCCGTCACCATCAATTGGCCTCCAACGTCTTCCGGCACGGCGGTCGCGGTGACCTTCGTCAGCACGACGACCGCGACGCTGATCCAAGACGAGGCGGCCGTCACCCTCGCTGACCCCTCGTGCGTCGTTGCGGGCCAGGCGGTCACCGGGACAGGAGTGCCGGCGGGCACGACCGTGGCGCGTGCGAGACAATACTACGCCGCAACCAGCTCGGTCGGCACGCCCACCGCGTTCTACGCGCCGCCGGCGAACACGAGCGTCGAGCTCTTCGTAGGCGTCTGGACCAGTTCGGCCAGCTACTTCCCCCAAGCGACGGTCCAGCCGTACTACACCGCCGAGATCATTGTTTCGACCAGTGCGGAGGGGGCGGTGTCGTGGGCGATCAAATCAGATCCGAAGGGAGCCCTGACCATCGATCCGAGCAACCCGTTCCGCATCGCCGTTGCAGCGCCTTCCGGTTAATCGGATCGCTGGCGGTTTCGGCCAGGTAAGGTTCGCCGAGGCCGGCGCACGGACCTCGCCGGCGTGCCCTCGCCAGCATGCCCTCGGCGCGAGACCAGGGATGCGAGCGGGTCAGCCGCGGGCTGAGCCTGAAACGGCAGTCTGTGGCGCCACCCGCTTCGCATAGATCGCCTCGATCTCCGTCGCGAAAGCACGCTCGATCGCCGGGCGCTTGTTCTTCAAGGTCGGCGTGATCAGGCCTTCCTGTATGGTCCACGGCTCCAAGGTCCAATGCACAGCTTTCGGCGTCGCGTAGGAGGGATAGGCCTTCACGGCGCGGGCGATGTGCCGCAGCAGCGATGCCGCCTCGGCCTCGGTGCCGCGCTGGCCGTGCGCCGCGAGCCGCGCCTGCTGCTCGGCCCAGCCCTTGGCATTGAGCACGACGATCGCGGCCAGGAACGGCCGGTTCTCGCCGATCACGATTGCCTGCTCGAACAGCGGATCGGTCAGGATCGCGGTCTCGAGATCGGCAGGCGCGATCTTCTCGCCGGTCGAGGTGACGAGGATGTCCTTGATCCGACCGGTGATGGTGATGCGTCCCGCATCGATGCGGGCCTGGTCGCCGGTGTGCAGCCAGCCGTCCGCTTCCTTGATCCGCGCGGTTTCCTCCGGCCGGCGCCAGTAGCCGAGCATCACGTTCGGGCCGCGCACCATCAGTTCGTCATTGTCGCCGATGCGCACCTCGATGCCGGGCAGGGCGCGACCGACGGTGCGCGGGTCGTTGTCGTCGGGCGTGTTGACGCTGACGACGGGCGAGGTCTCGGTCATGCCGTAGCCCTGCAGCACCTCGAGCCCGAGCGCCAGGAACAGCCGCACCACCGGCTCGGCGATCGGCGCGCCGCCGCTGACGGCGACCCGCAGCCGTCCGCCGAACCGGGCCAGCACCTTGGCGGCGACCAGGCGCTGCAGCAGCGGCCACGCGATACGGTCGAACGCTGACAGGCTCGTTTCGCGCCCATGCTGCGCATCGAAGCGACGGCCGCCGATCGCGATCGTCAGGTCGAGCAGCGCCCGTTCGAGCGGGTTTGCGGTCCCGCGATGATGCATGACCAGCGAGTAGATGCGCTCATAGATGCGCGGCACCGAGATCAGGATGGTCGGACGGACCTCCACCAGATCTTCGGACAATTGTTTCACCGACCGCGCATAGGCGACGCAGGCGCCGATGGCGATCGGGTAATAATAGCCCGCGGTGCGCTCGAACGTGTGCGACAGCGGCAGGAACGACAGGAACACGTCGTCGGTGTCGGCCGCGAGCCGTTGATGAATCGCCTTGAGGTTGGAGACGACGTTGTCGTGCGACAGCATCACGCCCTTGGGCCGGCCCGTCGTGCCGGAGGTGTAGACGATGGCGGCGAGGTCGTGCGGCGCGATGGCGGCCTGGGCGCCGGAAGGCGCGGCGTTGCCGGCTGCGTTCAACCACGCGTCCAGATCGACGAGGCGCGGATCGCCGGTCGGGCCAGCCGGTTGTCGGTCGGCGCAGACGATGCGCCGCAGCTCGGGCAGGGCCTCGCGGACCGCCGCGATCTCCTCCCAGCGGGCGTCCGAATCGACCAGCAGCAGCCGGGCGCCGGAATCGGCGAGGATGTAGGCGATGCTGTCGGCGTTATCGACGGCGTGCATCGGCACCGGCACCAGGCCGAGCGACAGCGCCGCCTGGTCCATCGCGAGATGCGCGATCCCGTTCGGCATCAGGATGGCGATACGCTCGCCCCGGTCGAAGCCCTCGGCCACAAGCGCCCGCCGCCAGCGGGCGACGACGAGATCGATCTCGCGCCAGCTGAAGCTCGCCCATCGGCCGCCTCGCGCGTCGAAATGGCGGTAGGCCGGCTTGTCCGGGCTCTGTGCGACGCGCCAGCGCCAAAGCTCGGGCAGGGTGGTGATGGCGGCCAGCGTGCCGGCCGCCATGGCGTGATCATCGATGGGATTTGATTGCTGCACGCCCGTCTCCGGCGATCCTGGACTCCGTTGCGAGCAGAAGCTCTGCAGCGGCGGATCGCGTCCGACGTTGACGTAGCGCAATCATCGCAAGGCAGGTCGCGCATCCGCGCATGGGAGCCCGGCCATCGCGGCAGGCCGGCACCGCAGCGGACGCCGGACCGGTCGGAGCGTCCATCAGGCGCCCTGCGGGACCTTGTCGAGAAATCCGGTGACGCGCTGGATGCGGCCGTCGGCCAGCTCGACGAAATCCGTGCCCTGGATCGGGGCTTCCGCATTCTCGGGGCCGAGCTCCCAGGAAAACCGCAGATGAGGACCGTGGCCGTCCGCAGCACCGACCAGGCGAAAGCGGAAGTCGGGAAAGCGCTGCTGCACGCCCGCGACCAGGCCATCCACCGCGTCGCGTCCTTCGCCGCGCATCATCGGGTCGACGTAGAGCGCATCCTTGGTCCAGTTGCGCGCGAGCAAGGTGCCGCGCTGCGCGGCGTCGCGTTCGTTCCACAGCGCGATGTAGCTCTCGGCGATCTCGGTCGGGTTGGTCATCGGTGCTCTCCATGTTGTGAACGATGAGGAGCCCATCATCGCGCCCGGCGCGCAGCGAATCGATTACGTCGAACGTCATCTCATCCGGAATGACAGAACTGTAAGTTGCCGCCTGTTTGCGCGAGGCCTACGTCTCGCGCGGCGGCGGTGCGGGGAATGCGTCTCATGATGTCCGACACTTGGAAGTGGATTGCCGTCGCGATCTGCCTGGTGCTGTTCACGGCGGATACCGTGCTCAAGCCGCAGGACAAGCCCAATCGCATGGTGTTCTTCGAGCTGCATCGCGGCGAAAGCCCGACGATGATCGGCATGATGCGCGACGACCTCGTCAAGCTGCCGGGACGCGGCGCCAGCCGCATCCGCGATGCGCTGGCGCGTGGCGAGACGTTAACGGTCTGGCAATATGAATTAAAAAAGATTGAAGACGGCAGCTATCAGGAGGTGCCGGAGCGGCAGATCGAGCTCGGCGCCGCCGATGCGCCGCTCGTCACCTTCGGTGCGCGGATTCGGCTGCCCGATAATTAGTTCGATCCGCCGGGGCCGTGAGCGTCGGGAGGCCGATCGTCTCCCGGCTGCTGGCGCGATGTCGGCGCGACCTCGCTTCATCTCCCTCTCCCGATCAGACGGCGCGGTGCCGCCTGACCCCACCGCAGTCATTGCGGCGCAGGGCCAGGAGCGGACGGCACAAACTTGTGATTGCATCGACGGCCTCTCTTGACGTCGTCGCATGACGCCATGCCCGCGCGAGCCCACCCGCCATCGGGACCGCACCAGCGCCGCTGGGCCGGCGATCCGCGGGACTCGCCTCCCGCCCTGATTGGGGTGTGTCGTGCGAAAGCGCGGCCCCCGGGTTTCTCCGGAGTGCCGGTCGTGCCGCCGTGACGCCGCTGCCGCGCCGATGGGCGAATCATGCCGGGCCTCCGCCTTGCTCGTGGCGCGACCGCCATGTCCGGAACCAGCGTTCGGCCATTTTCGGTGGTAGCGACTCATTGGTGCAGCGGGCTTGCAACACTCGCGGTGAATTTGGCTTTGGTCGCTGCGCTCTCCTGGACAAAAACACGATCTCGAAACACGCTGCATGTGCGATTTGGATTTGGCCTTCGCGTTCCGGTTCTGCGGATGGGGTCGTGATTGCAAGGTCCACCGCAGTCCAAGCATCACAAGAAGCGCATCACACGAAGCGTGCCAAAGTCGGTCAGATCGGTTTCGCCGGGTTGCACTGGGGCTCGACATGAAATTCTGGACGGGATTGCTTGCGGTCGTTCTGTTGCTGTCGGGGGTCGGCGCCAGCCAGGCCGTGGTCCGGATCGCCGATGACCGCGGCGGCCGGATCGGAACCTATGTCGACAAGTACCAGGGCCTGCGATCTTCCGGGGAGTACGTGATCATCGACGGGCTCTGCGCATCGGCCTGCACCATCGTGCTCGGCGCCATCCCGCACGAGAAGATCTGCGTCACCTCGCATGCCAATCTCGGTTTCCACGCCGCCTGGGATTTCGGCGCCAACGGCCGGGCCGTCACCAATCCCGAGGCGACCCAGATGCTGTACTCGATGTACCCGTCGCCGATCCGCCGCTGGATCACCCAGCGCGGCGGCCTGACGCCCCGGATGATCTTCCTGAAGGGCAAGGAGCTGCAGGCGATGTACAAGCCCTGCTACATGGATGCCCAGGCATCCTCGCCCTCGTCCTCGCATGTCGCGCCCAATGCGCCGGCCATCTCTCCGGCCGCGGCCAAGGCCTCCGCCTCCCATTGATAACGGCTGGCATTTGGGCTGATCGGCCGCCCGACTGCGGCGCTTGCCTGGACCGGTTGCGGGGCTTATCTGGAGTCTGAGGGGCGGGCCGCGTGGTCGGCTCCGGCCGATGAGTACGCCATCATGCAGCCTCTTTCAGCGCCGCAAGAGATACCGTCCGTGTCGCAAGCCCGGCGTCCCGCCGCTGTGCCGGCCATCGCGGCGGGGCTCGCGGCGATCGGACTCGTCCTCGGGGCCGTGACGATGTGGGCGCAGTACGGGACCGCGGTGTTCTTCGAGACCCTCGCGGCCGGCTTGCAGGCCTGCTTCTGAAAGACAGTGAAGGAGCGCGCAATGCCGTCCAATATCACCCGTCCGCTGGTGATCGTCGGAGCCTTCGCCGCCAGCCTGGTGATCGGGCTGTCGCTGATGTTCCTCGTCATGGGCGGCGGACGCAACATCGCGGCGCCAGCGGCGATCGGCGGCCCGTTCCAGTTGACCGACCAGAGCGGTGCGGTCGTCACCGAGAAGAGCCTGGAGGGGCGGCCGACTCTGATCTTCTTCGGCTTCACCCATTGCCCTGACGTCTGCCCGACCTCGCTGTTCGAGATCTCCGAGGTGCTGCGCGCGATGGGCAAGGATGCCGACAGCGTCAACGCCTATTTCATCTCGGTCGACCCGGAGCGCGACAATCCGGCCGCGATGAAGGATTACCTCTCGAGCTTCGACCCGCATCTCAAGGGCCTGACGGGCGATCCCGAGGTGCTGGCGAAGGTTCTCACCGAATACCGCGTCTATGCCAAGAAGGTTCCGCTGAAGGACGGCGACTACACCATGGACCACACTGCTTTGGTGTATCTGATGGACCGCAATGGCCGGTTCGTCGCGCCGTTCAACCTGAAGCGAACCCCCGAGGAAGCGGCGGCAGATCTCAAGAAATACCTCTGAGCGCGTTAACGCTCCAGCCGGGCGGCTGCCTCCCGGCCGAATCCAGCCTCGAATTTGCGCTGGGATGCTTTATAAGGCGGTGACCATCGGGACCGCTGATGCCGACCGTCTTGTCAAAGCCTGTGCAATCCACCCGTCTCGCCGTCGCCGGCGCGTTGCTGTGCTTCGCCCTCGCAGCAGCCGGCACCGAGGTGCGCGCCCAAGCGCCGGTGCGGCCGGTCGTCGAGGCGGCGCCGCAGGCCGTCCCTGGTTTCTGGGATCCGCGACGCCGGCCGGAGCGGCCTGATTTGTCGCGCCTCACCGTGATTCGGTTCCTGACCGAGACCGACTATCCGCCGTTCAACTTCACCGGCCCGGACGGCAATCCGGCCGGCTTCAACGTCGATCTTGCCAGGGCGATCTGCGACGAGATCAAGGTCACCTGCACCGTCCAGATGCGCCGGTTCGAAACCCTGCTCGACGCGCTGTCGTCCAACCGGGGCGATGCGATCATCGCCTCGATCGCGGTGACGCCGCAGATGCGGGCGCGGGCCGACTTCTCCGATCCGTATTACCGCGCGCCCGCGCGTTTCGTGTCCCGCCGCGACGCCGTCATGACCGAGATCCGCCCCGAATTTCTCGAGGGCAAGAAAATCGGTGCCGTCGCCGGCACCGCGCACGAGGCCTACCTCAAGGCGATGTTCACCGACGCCGAGATCAAGACCTATCCGAACGACGAAGCGCTGCGGCAGGCGCTGCGCCGCTCCGAGGTCGACCTGATCTTCGGTGACGGCATCTCGCTGGCGTTCTGGGTCAATGGCACCGATTCCGGCGATTGCTGCGCCTTTTCCGGTGGACCTTTCGTCGAAAGCCGTTATTTCGGCGAGGGCGTCGGCATCGCCGTGCGCAAGGGCAACGACCTCCTGCGCCAGGCGCTGAACTGGGCGCTGTTCCGGGTCTGGGAAAAAGGCCGCTACACCGATCTGTGGCTGCGCTACTTCTCGATCAGCCCGTTCTAGAGTTTCACCTGCCGGGTGGGCGAAGGCGTCATGCGCCCGGCCCGCCGTCGCTGCGCATCCACCGTCATTGCGAGGAGCGGAGCGACGAAGCAATCCAGAAGCCTTGTGACGGCTGGATCGCTTCGCTTCGCTCGCGATGACGCCCTGTGTTAGTTTTTTGCTCCTTCGAAACCGGTACTTCAGATGTCCACGATCGATCTCGTCCCGACCAGCCCGAGCGACCTGCGCGCGCTTGCCGAAAACTCCAACGCCTGGCCGTTCGAGCAGGCGAAGGCGATCGTCAACCGGCTGAAGAAGACGCCGAAGGACGAGGTGCTGTTCGAGACCGGCTACGGCCCGTCCGGCCTGCCGCACATCGGCACCTTCGGCGAGGTCGCGCGCACCACCATGGTGCGCCACGCCTTCCGCGTGCTGACCGAGGACAAGATCAAGACCCGCCTGATCGCGTTCTCCGACGACATGGACGGCCTGCGCAAGGTGCCGGACAACGTGCCGAACAAGGAGATGCTGGCCATGCATCTCGGCAAGCCGCTGTCGCGCATCCCCGATCCGTTCTCCAACGAGTATCCCTCGTTCGCCGCGCACAACAATGCCCGGCTGCGCGCCTTCCTCGACCGGTTCGGCTTCGACTACGAATTCGCCTCCTCGACCGAGTACTACACCTCCGGCAAGTTCGATGCGGCGCTGTTGCGCATGCTGGAGCGGCTGGAGAAGGTGATGGCGATCATGCTGCCGTCCCTGCGCGAGGAGCGCGCGGCGAGCTACTCGCCGTTCCTCCCCATTTGCCCGCGCACCGGGCTGGTGCTGTACGTGCCGATCGTCGAGCACGACGCCAAGGCTGGTACGATCTCCTATGACGATCCCGAGACCAAGGAGCGGATGACCGTTCCGGTCACCGGCGGCCATTGCAAGCTGCAATGGAAGCCGGACTGGGCGATGCGCTGGCACGCGCTCGGCGTCGACTATGAAATGGCCGGCAAGGACCTGATCGATTCGGTGAAGCTGTCGGGCAAGATCTGCGCGGCGCTCGGCGGCACCCCGCCGGAGGGCTTCAACTACGAGCTGTTCCTCGACGAGAAGGGCCAGAAGATCTCGAAGTCGAAGGGCAACGGCCTGACCATCGATGAGTGGCTGCGCTATGCCTCGCCGGAATCGCTGTCGCTGTTCATGTATCGCGAGCCCAAGGCAGCGAAGCGGCTGTATTTCGACGTCATCCCGCGCAACGTCGATGATTACCAGCAGTTCCTCGAGGGCTTCTCCAGGCAGGACGCCAAGCAGCAGCTCGGCAATCCGGTCTGGCACATTCATTCCGGCAAGCCGCCGAAGGCCGACATGCCCGTCACCTTCCAGCTGCTGCTGACCTTGGTGTCGTCGTCGAACGCGGAGAATGACGAGACCTTGTGGGGCTTCATCGGCCGCTACCGGCCGGGCGTGACGCCGCAGACGCATCCCAAGCTCGACGCGATGGTCGGCTACGCCATCAACTACTATCGCGACTTCGTCGCGCCGACCAAGACGTTCCGCGAGCCCACCGAGGCCGAGCGCGTGGCGCTGCAGGATCTGCGCGACGCGCTGTCGAACCTGCCGGCTGACGCCACGGCCGAGGACATCCAGAACGTGGTCTACGAGATCGGCCGCCGCGAGCCGTTCCTCGACCACGCCAAGAAGGGCAAGGACGGCCGCCCGGGCGTGTCGCTCGACTGGTTCAACATGCTCTACCAGGTGCTGCTCGGCCAGGAGAAGGGCCCGCGCTTCGGCTCCTTCGTCGCCGTCTACGGCCTGAACAATGCGGTGGCGATGATCGACGGGGCATTGGCACGCAGCGCGTGAGGCCAACGCTGGTCATGACACAAAAGGTGTCGTCCCGGCCTTGAGCCGGGACCTATAGCCATCGGCCAACATGTGGCGGAGGGTCTCCGCCACCTTCTCAACCAATCAGGATTCCGCGGTATGGGTTCCGCTTTCGCGGGGACGACGGCGGAATGCGCGGCGGCGCTTTCCACCGCCGCGCGGCGAGCGAACTACACCCCTTGCAGCACGAAGCGGCGGTCGAGCTTCTGCACCGGACGGGCGTTCATCGGATACAGTTTTGCGAATTTCGCCACGTCGGCTTCCGCGACCGAGACCGGCTCGCTCAGCAGCAGCCATTCGACCACCTCCGAGCAGGGCGGCGTCGTCAGCGAGCCGGCATAGCGAAAATAGGAGCGGCGCGCTGGCAGCATCATGTGGGGATTGATGCGCGGATCAGCCTTCACCGCGGGACCCTCCTTGTCCGGCATCGTCGCGACGATCTGCGCGAAGGCGGCGTTGGGGCGGCCGGTGGTCATGAGCACGCCGAGGACGGCGAGGCCGCCGGAGGCGGCGCGATGCACGAAATGCGCCTCCATCGGATAGTTCTTGCCGCCGATCTGGTGCTCGCTCGGACGATGGAAATGCACCTGCAGCAGCTTGTAGGTGGTGCCCTCGAGCTTCATGGTGCTGCTGCCATCGGCGAAGTTGAGCTGGATGGTGTGGCCGTTGTTGACGATGGTGTCGGCGGTCCTAGCCCAGTTCAGCCTGAAGTCGGGCAGCTGGGCCCGGGTCGAGTGCTCGATGTCGATGGGCGATTGCTGGGTGCCGACGCCGCAGACCTTGTTGGCCGCGTCGAGATCACCCCATTTGGCCGGTCCGGTCGCGCCCTCATAGCTCCAGTGCGGGGCGCCCTCGGCGGCGAAGCCCGGGGTGGCGCAGACGGGGCACAGGGCGAGCCCCGCCAGGGCCTTCAAGAGGTGGCGGCGGTCCATGACAATCTCCAAAGGTTCAAGCGTGGGCATGATCGGCTGCGAATCGCGCGCAACAGGAAAGCCGAATCAGGTTAACTCTTGCTGAGGAACCGGTTGCACCCTCGCGAATTCGCCGTCGCT
Source organism: Bradyrhizobium sp. SZCCHNR1015 (assembly GCF_032489875.1). Classification (NCBI taxonomy): domain Bacteria; kingdom Pseudomonadati; phylum Pseudomonadota; class Alphaproteobacteria; order Hyphomicrobiales; family Nitrobacteraceae; genus Bradyrhizobium; species Bradyrhizobium sp. SZCCHNR1015. The sequence goes on along the minus strand of NZ_JAUEYW010000004.1, from coordinate 263,115 downwards.
CGGATACAACCTGAGCGGGTCAGCCGCTGAACTGTCCCGGGCAAACGATGCTTGAGTTCGCCGCCCCCTGCCGATACGGTCGGCCGCTCCCGAAAACATCAGCAAACTCAAGCTCAAGCCAGGACCGCGCGAAGGTGCCTAAAATCTACAAAATCTGCTCAGCTTCGGCCTGGCGCGAGGCGGAGCGGCTGGGCGTGTACCGCGGCAGCGCGGACGATCTGCGCGACGGGTTCATCCATTTTTCGACCGCCTCCCAGGTGCCGGAGACGGCGCGGAAGCACTTCTCGGGGCAGAGCGCGCTGTTCCTGGTCGAGGTCGAGGCGGATGCGCTGGGGGCAGGCTTACGCTGGGAGCGCTCGCGCAACGACGAGCTGTTCCCGCATTTGTATGGCGAGCTCGATCTCGGCGCCGTGACCGCCGTTCACCAGATGCACAGCCGTGCCGATGGCGGCCACGACCTTCCGGAATTGAAGCCGTGATCCGCGCTTTCGACCAGCTCTCGCTGCCGCTGCTCCGATGGCTCGACGCCGAGGATGCGCACCGGCTCGCCATCCAGGGCCTGAAGCTGCTGCCGGCGATCAAGCCGCGACCGGATGATGCCAAGCTCGCGGTGCGCGCCTTCGGGCTGAACTTCCCTAACCCGGTCGGCATGGCCGCCGGCTTCGACAAGAACGCCGAGGTGCCGGACGCGCTGCTGCGGCTCGGCTTCGGCTTCGTCGAGATCGGTTCGGTGACCCCGCGGCCGCAGAGCGGCAATCCGCGCCCGCGGCTGTTCCGGCTGGAGCGCGACGAGGCGGTCATCAACCGCATGGGCTTCAACAATGACGGCGCCGAGATCGTGCTGCGCCGGCTGGCCGGCCGCGCTCATCAGGGCGGCATCGTCGGCGTCAATGTCGGGGCCAACAAGGATTCGGCCGACCGCATCGCCGACTATGTCCGGCTGATCGAGACCTTCGCGCCAGTGGCGAGCTATTTCACCGTCAACATCTCCTCGCCCAACACGCCGGGCCTGCGCAATCTGCAGCAGGCCTCGCAGCTCGACGAGCTCTTGTCCAAGGTGCTCGAGGCGCGCGACCGTATCAGGCGGAAATCCGGTGACACCCCGGTTCTGCTCAAGATCGCCCCCGATCTCAGCCTCGCCGAGCTCGACGACGTCGTCCACGTCGCCCGCTCGCGCGGCGTCGACGGCATGATCGTGTCGAACACGACGCTCGCCCGGCCGAGCTCGCTGCGCGAGCAGTTGCGCGCCAGGGAGCAGGGCGGCCTGTCCGGGCGGCCGCTGTTCCGGCTGTCGACCCGCATGGTGGCCGAGACCTTCGTGCGCGTCGAAGGCGCGTTCCCGCTGATCGGCGTCGGTGGCATCGACACCGGCGGCGCCGCGCTGACCAAGATCCGCGCCGGCGCCAGCCTGATCCAGCTGTATTCCTCGCTGGTCTACAAGGGCCTCGGCCTGGTCGAGAGCATCAAGGCCGACCTGACCTCGACCCTGCTGCGCACGGGACGCGATTCGCTGTCGGAGATCGTGGGCGCCGATGCCGCCACGATCACCGCCGAGGATTGGCCGGTCTAGCGCGCGGTCTATCGTCGACAAAGAATGTAGGGTGGGCAAAGCGCAGCGTGCCCACCATTTGCACGTCAAGGAAGGCGGCGGGCACGCTGCGCTTCGCCGCCCTACGACCCTCATGATTTCCCGAACGACGCCCGCAACAGCGCCGGATAGCGCGCGGCCTGGAAGCCGCCGCGGGCCGCGTAGAAGCTCAGCATCGCGATCCACAGGCCCGTATTGCCGAAGCCGCGCAGCGCCAGCCAGGTGCCGAGGAAGACGACCAGCGCCGCCACCATGAGGTTGCGCATGTCGCGCGCCCAGGTGGCGCCGATATAGACGCCGTCGAATGCAAAGGCGAACACCGACAGCAGCGGCGACGCCACCACGAACGGCAGGTAGTCGCGCGCCGCACGGCGCACGGCATCGCTTGCCGTCATCACGTCGATCAGCACCGGCCCGAACAGCGCGAAGATCGCGGCCACCGCGAGCGCGAAGCCGAAGCCCCAGGTCAGCACCAGCCTCGTGGCGCCGGCGAAGGCGTCCTTGTTGCGCGCGCCGAACGCGTAGCCGCAGAGCTGCTCGGCGGCATTGGCGAGCCCGTCGAGGAAGAAGGCGGCCACCAGCAGGAAATTGTTCAGCACCGCGTTTGCGGCGAGCGTCGTGTCGCCGGCGCGCGCGCCTTGCGAGGTGAAGAACAGGAAGGCCACGATCATCGCCGCGGTGCGGATCATGATGTCGCGGTTGACGGCCATCATGTGCATCAGCTTGGCGCGGTCGAGCAGCGCCGCACGCGACATCCGGGCGTCGGCCTTGACCAATCGGCGCGCCAGCACGAGGCCGATCGCGACACCGACCGTTTCCGCGATGACGGCGGCGATCGCCGCGCCGGCGATGCCGGCCTGCAGCACTTGGACGAACAGGATGGTCGCGGCCATGTTGATCAGGTTGATCGCGACCTGAACGCCCAAGGCGAGCCGCGCACGCGCCAGTCCGACCAGCCAGCCGAGCAGCACGTAGTTGGCGAGCGCCAGCGGCGCCGACCAGATCCGGACGATGAAATAGCTGCGGGCCGCGCTCAGCACGGCGTCGCTGCCGCCCATGATGTCGAAGATGATCGCGCCCAGCGGCAGTTGCAGCGCGATCAGGCTGACGCCGATCAGCGCGGCCAGCACGAGGCCGCGGACCAGGACCATCAGGATCTCGTCGGTCTCGCCGGCGCCGAGCGATTGCGCAGTGAAGGCGAGCGTGCTGGCGCGGAGGAACCCGAACAGCCAGAACAGGCAGTCGAAGATCACCGAGGCCATGGCGACGCCGCCGAGCATGGCCGCTTCACCGAGCCTGCCGATCGCCGTGGTCGAGACGATGCCGATCAGCGGCGTGGTCAGATTGGCGATCATCGCGGGGCCCGCGATGTCGAACACCTGCGCAGTCGTGACTTTGGCTGAAGCGGTCAAGAACGGCTCTTTGATTGGCGAAACGCGCGACACGCGCGTCTCTGCCGTTCTTAGCGGCCTTTCGCGTCTCCCGGCTAGAGGTCGATGCTCATGCCGTCATGCGCGGCCACGTGGCCGATGCGGTCCAGCCGGCCCAGCATGTCGTCGCTCATATGGGTGAGCACCAGCCGCTTCGGCCTGATAGCATCGAGATGCGCCTCCAGCGTCGCGAGGCTGAGATGGTTCTTCACCGCCTTGTCGTAGGTGTAGGCCTCGGCGATCAGCAGGTCGGCGTCGCGGCCGAGCCGGATCAGGCTGTCGGTCCATTCGGTGTCGGCCGTATAGGCGACGACCTTGCCTTCCGCCTCGATGCGGTAGCCGAGAAACGGCCCTCCGGAGTTGCCGTGCACCACCGCAAACGGCGTCACGCTGATGTCACCGAAGCGCGTCGTCTCCTCGGGCACCAGCTCGATCACCGACAGCTCGAACTTGCGCGGCGTCGTCGACGAATGCTCGAACAGCGCTTCCATCACCTGCGTCAGCCGCGCCGCGATGCCGGCGGGGCCGGCGATCACCAGCGGCGTCGTTCGCCGTAAGAACTGCGCATCGAGCAGCAGGAACGGCAGGCCGGCGAAATGATCACCGTGGAAATGCGTGATCAGGATCAGTTCGATCGCGTTGCAGGCGATGCCGAGCCGCTTCAGCGCCGGCAGCGACGAGGCGCCGCAGTCGATCAGAAGATTGGTGCGCGCCCCCGTCAGATGGAAGCAGGTATTGGACCTGCCGCCCGATCCGAACGCGTCACCGCAGCCGACGAAGCGGAGCTGCATCGGCTGCGTCTCTCAGCGGCCGCGCGGAGCGAACAGCCGCGACAGGAACCAGATCGGGATCACGATGACGGCGCCGAGCAGGAAGTAGCGCCACAGCCAGTTGAAGGCGTCGAAGCCGAGCTCGTACAGCCGGATGAACAGCAGCCGGATGCTATGCAGGATGTTCAGCGGATCGAAGCCGATGGCCGACAGCACCACGCCGACCAGGATCGACAGCAGCACAAGCCGGAACGCCACCGACAGCGGCGAGCCGCCGAGAAAACGGTACAGGCCATCCGAGCTGCGGGCGCGGGCCGGATAGTCCCTGACGTCGTTCGACATGGCATCGTCTCCAGGCGGGTTCGTCGGATTCGCGAGCCCGATTATAAGGCACGGCAGGGCAGGTGGGGAACCCGGCTCAGCACCGCAAGCCGGTTGCCGGCATTTAATGTTCCTCCGCGCTGCCGGACATTCGCGGATCGCCGCGCATTTCAATGCTGTCATGGCCGGGCTTGACCCGGCCATCCATCTTTCGAGTGAGGATGGATGCCCGGGCCTTCGCCGTGCCGAAGCGGCTACGGCCGCGCAGGCGGGTCAAGCCCGGGCATGACGAGTCCCCTATTGTCAGGCCATTTTGGGGTCTAGACACGCGAGACGCTGTCACGCCAGCGCCTCGCTCTTCAGCAGGCGCTCCAGCGTCTCCAGCCGGTCGGCGTCGCGCGGCGGCTTGTCCCAGCGCAGCCGGCTGATGCGCGGAAAGCGCATCGCGATGCCGGATTTGTGCCGCGGCGAGCGCTGCAGGCCCTCGAACGCCACTTCGAGCACAAGGCCCTGCTCGGGCTCGTGCACGACATGCCGCACGGGACCGAACTTCTCGGTGGTGTTGCGGCGGACGAAGCGGTCGATCTGCAGGAGCTCCTCGTCGGTGAAGCCGAAATAGGCCTTGCCGACGGGGACGAGCTGATCGCCGCCGTCTCCTGCCGTCCAGACGCCGAACGTGTAGTCGGAGTAATAGGACGAGCGCTTGCCATGGCCGCGCTGCGCATACATCAGCACGGCATCGATGATGTGCGGATCGTGCTTCCACTTCCACCATTGCCCCTTGGGACGGCCGGGCAGATACAGCGCGTCCCGCCGCTTCAGCATCACGCCTTCGACCGCCTCGGCATCGTCGCCGGCACCGGCCGAGGCGGGATTGGCACGCGCAGCCTTCAGCTCGTCCCAGGTCGCGAACGCAATCGTCGGCGACAGGTCGACGCGCGGGTCATCCAGACGCCGGATGAACGCTTCGAGCCGCTCGCGCCGCTGTTCGAACGGCAGCTCGCGCAGATCGTGCTCCTCATCGCCGAGCAGGTCGTAGGCGCGCAGGTGGATCGGATACTCCTTCATCAGCTTCGGCGACACCGTCTTGCGGTTCAGCCGCTGCTGCAGCACGTTGAAGCTCTGCACGCGACGGTCGCGCACCACCAGCAGCTCCCCGTCGAGCGCGCCGGGCAGATGCAGCGACGGCAGCAGGTCCGGGAAGCTTGCCGTGATGTCCTCGCCGCTGCGCGAATACAGCCGCGTGACGACGCGGCCATCGGCCTCGCGGCCGCTCACTGCCTGCACGCGGATGCCGTCCCATTTCCATTCCGCGATGTAGTCGGCTGCCTTCATGTTGGCGAAGTCGTCGTCGTCGACGGCATGCGCCAGCATCACCGGCCGGAACGGCGCGGGATCGCGATTGACCGGCTTGTCGCCGCGGCCTTCCAGCCAGGCGAACAGGTCGAGATAGGGCGGCGCGAGGCCCGGCCAGATCAGCTCGACCTCGTGCGGGTCCTTGTCGCCGAGGGCGGCGGCCGCGGTCTTGGCGAGGCGCGCGGAGATGCCGATGCGCAACGCGCCGGTGACGAGCTTCAGCAGTGCCCAGCGCCCGGTCTCGTCGAGTTCATCCAGCCATTGCGCGAGCTGCCGCGGCATCTCCGTCTTGCCGAGCGTGCGCAAGGTGGTGACGACCTCGGTCAGCGTCGGCGGTGGCGGGTTGTTGTGGCCTGCGGCGTGCGATCCGGGTGTGTGCGCTTCAGGGAAACCGCCTGTGTGGCACCCCCCTCCCTGACCCTCCCCCACAAGGGGGGAGGGAACGGAGGGAGTGGTGCTCGGAGGAGCAAGAGCACTTTTCGAGCTGCCGTTCGCTATCGAATGAGATGCAAACTCCGGGTCCCACTCGGCTCCCTCCCCCCTTGTGGGGGAGGGCTGGGGAGAGGGGTACCCGGAAACGAGCTGCTCATTAGGAGCGCCCTTCGGCCACATCAGCGCGACCGTCTCCGAGAGATCGCCGACATAGTCATACGACAGCGCGAACAGCGCCGGATCGGTGCGCGCGGCGATCAGGTCGCGGATCAACGCCGGCTTGGCGTGCTTGAACGACAGCGCGCCGGTCAGCGCTGATAGCGCGTAGCCGCGATCGGGGTCCCCGACCTCGCGGAAATACGCCGTCAGCAGCCGCAGCTTGTTGTTGCGGCCGGGCTCGTAGGCGAGGCGGTCGAGCAGCTCGGCGAAGCGGTTCATGCCTCGGCGTCCTCCGTCGCCGCCACTTCGCTCTCCTCCTCGTCGCCGTAGCCGACCAGGTCGAGCGGCCGCGCGGCAAGCCCGCGCGACTGGCACCAATGCACCAGCGCGTCCTCCTGGCCATGGGTGACCCACACTTCGCTTGCGCCGGTCGCCGCGATCGTCGCGGTCAGCCCGGCCCAGTCGGCATGGTCAGAAATCACCAGCGGCAGCTCGATGCCGCGCTGCCGGGCCCTGGCGCGCACCCGCATCCAGCCCGAGGCGAAGGCGGTGACGGGATCGGGAAAGCGCCGGGTCCACAGGTCGGAGGTCGCGCTCGGTGGCGCAAGCGTGATGGTGCCGGCAAGCTCGGCCTTCTTGACGCCCTTCACAGGCCGCAGCTCGCCCAGCGCGATGCCCTTTTCCTGATAGTAGCGCGTGATCTTCTCCATCGCGCCATGCAGGTAGATCGGCCGATCATAGCCGGCCTCGCGGATCAGCGCGATCACGCGCTGCGCCTTGCCGAGCGAATACGCGCCGACCAGATGCGCGCGCTCGGGAAACAGCGCCACCGAGGCCAGCAGCTTGTTGACCTCCAGCGCCGCGTCGCCGTGACGGAAGACGGGCAAGCCGAACGTGGCCTCGGTGATGAAGACGTCGCATTGCACGAGCTCGAACGGCGTACAGGTCGGATCGCGCGCATCCTTGTAGTCGCCGGAGGCGACGATGCAGGTCCCGCCGCGGGACACCTTGATCTGCGCCGAGCCCAGCACATGGCCCGCCGGGTGGAAGCTCACGGTGACGTCGCCGAGCCTGATCTCCTCGCCATAGCCGATCGGCTGCGTGTTGCCGGCAAAATTCTCGCCATAGCGCAGCCGCATGATGTCCAGCGTCTCCTGCGTCGCCAGCACGGCGCCGTGGCCGGCACGGGCATGATCGGAATGGCCGTGGGTGATCAGCGCCCGCTCGACCGGGCGCACGGGATCGATATGAAAGCCGCCGGACTTGCAGCACAGGCCGGACGGAACGGGCAACAGAATGTCTTGCGGGCGCATCAAGTTCATATAGGTCTCGTCAGCCGGATTTTCAGTCTGTCCCATTCCCGGCCGGGATGCGCGGGCTTGACCCGCGCATGCATCTCCTGGAATGACAGCCCGCCCAGACCACGGTTCCAGCATGCCCCACCGTTTCTTCCTCTCCTCCGGCGACCTGATCGCCGACCGCCGCTACGAGTTCGCCCGCGACCTGCAATTGAAGGGCGATCTGGCCGCGGCCGCGGAGGTGATGGAGCAGGCCATCGAGGTCGCGCCGAACTTCGCCTCGGCGTGGTTCGAGCTCGGCCAGATCAGGATTGCGCTCGGCGAAACCGACAAGGCGGTCGCCGCGTTCCAGAACGCCCGGGGCGCCGATCCGGATGACCGCCATGGCGCCGGCGTGCGGCTGATGCAGCTCGGTGCCGCGCCGCTGTCGGATATGCCGAAGGCCTATGTGCAGTCGCTGTTCGACCAATACGCGCCGCGCTTCGAGTCCGAGCTGATCGAGCGGCTCAACTACCGGGCGCCGAACATCCTGTTCAAGGCCGTGCTCGCGGTGCGCGCGGCCGAGCGCAAGCCGGCCTACTTCAAGCGCGCGATCGATCTCGGCTGCGGCACCGGGCTGGGCGCGGCGGCGTTCGCCAAGAATGTCGACAGCATCATCGGGATCGACCTGTCGGCCGGCATGATCGCGGAAGCGCGCGCCACCGGGCTCTATGCCGGGCTCGAGGTCGACGATATGACGGCAGGGCTGGCGCGCCAGGACGATGCGTCTGCGGATCTCATTCTTGCTGCCGATGCGATGGTCTATGTCGGCGACCTCGGCCCGGTGTTGCGCGAGGCGCAACGTGTGCTGATGCCGGGGGGGCTGCTGACCTTCACCGTCGAGACCCATGACGGCGACGGTGTCATCATGGGCAAGGGGCTGCGCTATGCCCATGGCGCGGAATATGTCCGTGGCGTGATTGCGGCCGCGGGATTGAAGCTGGCCCATCTCGCGCCGGCGTCGCCGCGGACCGAGGAGCAATTGCCGGTGCGCGGCCTGGCCGTGGTCGCCACCAGGACTTGAGTCTACACGCTATTGAATGCGCTGCACGCGGCGTCCAATGCGGCAACTTCGCTCTTGCCGCAGCTCTCCCGATGCCAAAAAATGCCGGCAGTCCAGGGAGAGACAAAAATGAAAAAACATCTGACGCGGCGCGATTTCTGCGCCACCGCGCTTGCGACCATCGGCGCCTCGACGATCGCTTCGCCCTATGTCTGGGCCGCCGAAAAGAAGTATGACGCCGGCGCCAGCGATACCGAGATCAGGATCGGCCAGACCATTCCGCATTCCGGCCCGGGTTCGCTGTATGGCGTGCTCGGCCGTGTCGGCGAGGCCTATTTCCAGATGCTGAACGAGCAGGGCGGCATCAACGGGCGCAAGGTCAAGTTCCTGACGATGGACGACGCCTATAGCGCGCCGAAATGCGTCGAGGCGACCCGGCGGCTGGTCGAGCAGGACGAGGTGCTGGCGCTGTACGGCTCGCTCGGCACCGCGCCGCAGACCGCCGTGCACAAATACCTCAACTCCAAGGGCGTGCCGCAGCTCCTGCTCAACACCGGCGCCTCGAAGTGGAACGACCCCAAGAACTACAAATGGACCATGGCCGGCCTGCCGCTGTATCCGACGGAGGCGCGCATCCTCGCCAAGCATGTGCTGAGCGTGAAGCCGGAAGCCAAGATCGGCATCCTCTATCAGAACGACGATTTCGGCCGCGATTTCCTGGGACCGTTCAAGAAGGTGCTGGCCGATGCCGGCGGCAAGGCGCAGGTGATCATGGAGCAGACCTATGATCTCACCGAGCCGACGGTGGACTCCCAGCTCATCAACCTGTCGAAGTCCGGCGCCGACGTGTTCTACAACATCACCACCGGCAAGGCGACGTCGCAGTCGATCCGCAAGGTGGCCGAGCTCGGCTGGAAGCCGCTGCAACTGCTGTCGGCCGGCTCGACCGGCCGCTCGATTCTCTCGGCCGCCGGACTCGAGAACGCCAAGGACATCGTCGCCATCCGCTATTCCAAGGATGCCGGCGTGCCGCAATGGAAGGACGATCCGGACGTCAAGGGTTTCGAGGCGCTGCGCGCCAAGTACCTGCCCACCATCGATCCCGACAACACCATCGCCTATGCCGGCTACGGCCAGGCGGTGTCGATGGGCGAGATCCTGCGCCGCTGCGGCGACATGCTGACCCGCGAGAACGTGCTCAAGCACGCCACGACGCTCGCCGGCTTCCACTCGCCGTTCTTCCTCGATGGCGTCAACTACGCCTACACGCCGGACGACTACACGCCGATGAAGACGCTCTACATCTCGATCTTCGACGGCAAGGACTGGAGCATCTCCGAGAAGCCGATGACGGAGTAGGGATTTTCCCTCCGTCGGATGATGACACCGGAGCTGTCGCCGCACTCTCCGGTGTCGTCCCTGCGAACGCAGGCGTCCCTGCAAGTCATCGTCCCATAAAAGCCGGTGGCTATGGGTCCCAGCGTTCGCAGGGACGACAACGGAGTTTGCTGGGGCGCTGGTGCGCTCCAGCATGGGCTGGGCCGACGGCGGAGGTGGTCGAGGCAGTCGCGTGTTATCGCCCGACCCTCGACGAACCGCGCGTGACTGCCTACCTTCCCCCGGTGCCGCCCCGCGTCTCACCAGTCCCGTCCGACGACGGCGCCGCGCTGCCCGACCATTTCGCAAAATGGTTCGCGGCGCGCGGTTGGGCGCCGCGCGCGCATCAGCTCGCGCTGCTCGACAAGGCGCGGGCCAACCGGTCGGCACTGCTGATCGCCCCGACCGGTGCCGGCAAGACGCTCGCCGGGTTCCTGCCAACCTTGGTGGAATTGGGCTCGGCCTCTGCGTCGAATGACCGATCTGCTCGCGCCAAACAATCCGCTCTCTCCTCTCCCTCCCCCCTTGTGGGGGAGGGGCGGGGAGGGGGGCCTCCGGCGGAAGTATCGATGAGTCCCGCGCCTTCACGCCGGTACGCCTCGCACGAATCCGGCGAGTCCACTGCCGCGGATCCCGATCCTTCGTCTTCGCGAGTAGCAGGAACCAACCCGGCAGCTGCAAAGGTGATTTCAACGGGGCGATCCGTCGTTCGCTCCACCGGCCTGCACACGCTCTACATCTCGCCGCTCAAGGCGCTCGCGGTCGACATCGCGCGCAATCTCGAGGCGCCGATCTCCGAGATGGGCCTGCCGATCAAGGTCGAGACCCGCACCGGCGACACGCCGGTGTCGCGCCGGCAGCGGCAGCGCCGCTATCCGCCGGACATTTTGCTGACCACACCCGAGCAGATGGCGCTGCTGCTGTCGTCGGACGATGCGCCGTTCCTGTTTTCCTCGCTGAAGCGCGTCGTGCTCGACGAGCTGCACGCGCTGGTCACCTCCAAGCGCGGCGATCTCTTGTCGCTCGCGCTGGCACGGCTGTGGCGGCTCGCGCCGGACATGCGCATGATCGGCCTGTCGGCGACGGTCGCCGAGCCCGAGCAGCTCGCGCGCTTCCTGGTGCCGCAGCCGCGCGGCGGCATCGCTGCGGCCGATGTCGTGGTCGCCGGCGGCGCCGCACCGCCGGTCGTCGAGATGCTCGACACCCAGGAGCGGTTGCCCTGGGCCGGCCACAGCGCGCGCCACGCGCTGGCCGAGATGTACGAGCTGATCAAGAAGAACAAGACCACGCTCGTGTTCGTCAACACCCGCAGTCAGGCCGAGATGCTGTTCCAGGAATTCTGGCGCATCAACGACGACAACCTCGCCATTGCCCTGCATCACGGCTCGCTCGACGTCGCACAGCGCCGCAAGGTCGAGGACGCGATGTCGGCCGGCCGGCTGCGCGGCGTCGTCTGCACCTCCTCGCTCGATCTCGGCGTCGACTGGGGCGACGTCGACCTCGTCATCAATGTCGGCGCGCCCAAGGGCTGCTCGCGGCTGATGCAGCGGATCGGCCGCGCCAATCACCGGCTCGACGAGGCCTCGCGCGCGGTGCTGGTGCCGGCCAACCGCTTCGAGGTGCTGGAATGCTCGGTGGCGATCGACGCCATCGCCGACAACGCGCAGGACACGCCGCCGCTGCGCATTGGCGCGCTCGACGTGCTGGCCCAGCACGTGCTCGGCTGCGCCTGCGCCGAGCCGTTTCTCAGCGACGAACTCTATGCGGAGGTGATCACCACCGCGCCCTATGCGTCGCTGTCGCGGGCCGATTTCGACGACGTCGTCGACTTCGTCGCCACCGGCGGCTACGCGCTGAAGACCTATGAGCGGTTCGCGCGCATCAAGCAGGATGCGAAGGGCCGCTGGCGCGTCGCCAATCCCAAGGTGCGGCAGAGCTATCGCCTGAACGTCGGCACCATCGTCGAAGAAGCGATGCTGAAGGTGCGGCTGGTGCGCGCGCGCGGCGGCGGCACGGGAGCGACCGGCGCGATCGCGCGCGGCGGCCGGCTGCTCGGCGAGATCGAGGAGGCGTTCATCGAAGGCCTCACGCTCGGCGACACTTTCGTGTTCAGCGGCGAGATCGTGCGCTACGAGGCGCTGGCCGAGGACCAGGTCTATGTCAGCAGGGCCAACGACTCCGATCCGAAGGTGCCGTCCTATATGGGCGGCAAGTTTCCGCTGTCGACCTATCTCGCCGAGCGCGTGCGCGGCCTGCTCGACGACCGCACGGCCTGGAGCGCGTTGCCGGAGCAGGTGCGCGACTGGCTGTCGTTGCAGAAGGACGTGTCGCGCATCCCGGCCCGGCGCGAGCTGCTCGTCGAGACCTTTCCGCGCTCCAACAAGCACTACATCGTCTGCTATCCGTTCGAAGGCCGGCTCGCGCATCAGACGCTCGGCATGCTGCTGACGCGCCGGCTCGAGCGGGCGCGCGCCCGGCCGCTCGGCTTCGTCGCCAATGAATATGCGCTTGCGGTGTGGGGGCTCGGCGACATGTCGCTGATGGTCAAGCAGGGGCGGCTCGACCTCGCCAAGCTGTTCGACCCGGATATGCTCGGCGACGATCTCGAAGCCTGGCTCGCCGAATCCGCACTGATGAAGCGCACGTTCCGCGCCTGCGCCATCATTTCCGGCCTGATCGCGCGGCGGTCGACCACCGAAGAGAAGACCCGCCGCCAGGTGCTGTTCTCGACCGATCTGGTCTACGACGTGCTGCGCCGGCATCAGCCCGATCACATGCTGTTGCGCGCGGCGCGCGCCGATGCCGCCACCGGCCTGCTCGATCTGAAGCGACTCGGTGATATGCTCCAGCGCATCGAGGGACGAATCACCCATCGGGAACTCGATCGCGTCTCGCCGCTGGCGGTGCCGGTGATGCTGGAAATCGGCCGCGAATCCGTCTATGGCGAGGCCGCCGACGAGCTCCTGGCCGAGGCTGCCGAGGAACTCGTGAAGGAAGCGATGGGGTAGAAGCGAGGCGGACTTGCGGGGGACTTTCTGTGCATCGGGCATGATGGACGTCGCCGGCGCCGCGCTGCGCGTCGATCTCTCCGGCGCGCTGGTGTGGGACGAGCAGCGCCTGCTCGTCGTCTCCGATCTGCATCTTGAAAAGGGCTCGAGCTACGCCTCGCGCGGCACGCTGCTGCCGCCGTTCGATACCGTCGCGACCCTCAATCGCCTCACAGCCGTGATCGCCCACTACAATCCGCGCATCGTGATCGCGCTCGGCGACAGTTTTCACGATCGCGACGCGCATACGCGCCTGACCGGCGACGATCGCGCCTGCATCGCCAACCTCCAGGTTGGCCGCGACTGGGTCTGGATCACGGGCAACCACGATCCGGCGCCGCGCGGCATCGGCGGCGAGGTGGTCGACGCGATCACGATCGGCGCGATCAGCTTCCGCCACGAGCCGACCGGCGCGCGCGGCGAGATCGCCGGCCATCTGCATCCCAAGGCGCGGGTGGCGACGCGGGCGCGCACTTTGGAGCGGCGCTGCTTCGTCTCCGACGGCGAGCGCGCCGTGATGCCGGCGTTCGGCGCCTATGCCGGCGGCCTGAGCGTGCGCGACGCAGCCTTTGCCAAGCTGTTTCCCAAGCGTGCCTTCATCGCGCATGTGCTGGGCGATACCAGGCTGCACAGCATCGCCGCGGCGCGGTGTTATTAGTTGGATGGTGGAAATTCATTAGTTGGATTGGTGATCAGAGGTCGAACGGATCATTCGAAGTTGGACTGATCATGCCCCTCGCGCGCACCGCTGCGCCCTCTCCCCCGCGTGCGGGGGAGAGTTGGAGAGGGGGCGCCACGTGCAGCGCTGCTGGAGCGGCCCCCTCCCTAGCCCTCCCCCGCAAGCGGTAGAGGGGACGCACCGCCGTCGTGGCGGCAGAGTGGCAGGAGGGGTAGACAGATGCTCGTCACGCCGCCTTCGTCTGCACCTTCTCGCAGAACTTGGCCAGCCGGTCCGCGAGCCGCAGCGTCGCCGGGCTGGCGTCGGGCGAGGCGAGCAGCGCGACCTCGGTGCGGTCGATCGGCGCAAAGCCTTCGCGGGCCGTCAGCACGCGGTGCTCCGACTGCACGGACATCTCGGACAGAATGCTCAGCCCCATGCCGGCGGCGACCGCGGCCTGGATGCCGGCGAGGCTCGACGAGGTGTAGGCCATGTGCCAGGCGCGTCCCTCGCTCTCCAGCGCATGGATCGCGCGGGTGCGATAGATGCAGCCGAGCGGGAAGCCGATCAGCGGCAGCGAGCGGGCCTCGAGGCTGACCGGATGGCTCTTGCTGGTCACCCAATAGACCTGCTCCGGCCATGCTGCGATCGCCGCCGTGCTGTCGTCGACGCCGCGCTTGAGTAGCGCCAGGTCGAGGTCGCCGCGCTCGATGTCGCGCTTGAGGTTGAGGCTCTGGTCGGCGCGCACGTCGAGCCGCAGATCGGGGTGGGCGCGCGAGAATGCAGCCAGCAGCTTGGCGAGCCGATAGGCGGCGAAGTCCTCGGGAATGCCGAGCTTCACCGCGCCGGCCGGACCCGGACGTGCCACGACGTCGCGGGCCTCCTCCGCAAGCGCGAGCAGGCGGCGGGCATAGGACAACAGCCGCTCGCCGGCCTCGGTCGGCGTGACCTCGCGGCCGTCGCGGTTGAGCAGCGTCTGGCCGAGATCGTCCTCGAGCCGCCGGATCTGCTGGCTGATGGTCGACTGCGTACGGTGGACGCGCTCGCCCGCGCGGGTGAAGCCGCCGGCCTCGACCACCGAGACGAAGCTGCGCAACAGGTCCAGATCGAGCATTCCTGGCCTCCATTTGGAAAACCACTGAGTTTCAGTCTATCATTTAATTTCCAGATGGGAAAGAACAGCCCTACATCGAGGACGAAGGAGATCCCCGATGTCGTCCCTATCCTCCGTTGCGGTGACCCCCGTGAAGTCGAACCTGCTGCCGCTCGAGATCGGCCTGTTCTGCCTGCTGTGGAGCTTTGCCTTCGTCGCCGGCAAGATCGGCGTCACCTATTGTCCGCCGCTCCTGCTGCTCGCGGCGCGGTTCTCGCTCGCCGGCGTGCTCATTCTCGCGGTGCCGGCTATCCGGGGCGAGCTGCGCATGAGCTGGCGCGATGCGGCGGTGTTCGCGATCATCGGCATCGCCAACAACGCACTCTATCTCGGCCTCGGCTATACCGGCTTGCAGACGGTGTCGGCGGGGCTCGGCGGCCTGATCGTCTCGGCCAATCCGGTGTTCACCGCGGTGTTCGCCGCGCTGCTGCTCGGCGAGCCGCTGACCCTGCGCAAGATCGCGGGCCTCGCGCTCGGCACCATCGGCGTCGCCATGATCGTCTGGCACCGCATGTCCGTCGGCACCGACCACCTCGAAGGCATCCTCTATACGCTGGCGGCGCTGGCCTCGATCGTCACCGGCACCATCCTCTTCAAGCAGCTCGCGCCGAAGGGCAGCCTGTGGGTCGGCAACGGAATCCAGAACCTCTCCGCCGGGCTGGTGCTGTGGCCGGTGGCGCTCGGCGCATCACATGTGGATGCGATCGTGCTGAATGCGCAACTGATCGGTGCGTTCGCCTTCCTGGTGCTCGGCGGCTCGATCCTCGCCTACGTGCTCTGGTTTCACCTCCTGAAGGTCTGCGGTGCGACCGCCGCCAGCGCCTATCACTTCGTGATGCCGCCGCTGGCGATGATCTTCGCCTTCGTGGTGCTCGGCGAGCACGTGGCGCTGCAGGATCTGCTCGGCGTCATACCCGTCGCGCTCGGGATCTATCTGGTCACGCGGGCGCCGGCCCGCACGGTGGGAGCACAAGCATGAGCGTTGCGATCACCCTGATCGGCGGCCCGACCGCCCTGATCGAAATCGACGGTTTCCGCCTGCTGACCGATCCGACCTTCGACGATCCCGGCACATATCAGCTGCCGCACGTCACCCTGGAGAAGCTCTCGCGACCGGCGCTGACGGCAGATGCGGTCGGCGACGTCGACGCAGTGCTGCTCAGCCATGATCAGCATTCCGACAATCTCGATCATGGCGGACGGGCCTTCCTGTCCCGTGCGCGGCGCGTGCTGACCACCGAGATCGGTGCAATACGGCTCGGGGCGTCAGCCGAAGGGCTCGCGCCCTGGAGCGAAACCGAGCTGACGAAGAATGGCAGGTCGTTGAAGGTTGTGGCAACCCCGGCGCGCCACGGTCCGGCCGGCATCGAGCCGGTCGCGGGCGATGTCATCGGATTCGTGCTGCAGTCGAAAGGGTCTGCGCCGATCTATGTCAGCGGCGACACCGTGTTCTACGACGGCGTCGCCGAGGTGGCGCGGCGCTTTCGTGCGGGAATCGTGCTGCCGTTTGCTGGCGCGGCGCAGACGCGCGGGCCGTTCCACCTGACCATGGACACCAACGACACGATCGAGACGGCCCGGGTGTTTTCTGACGCGCTGATCGTTCCCGTCCACACCGATGGCTGGGCACATTTCCGGCAGAGCGCGCAGGACCTGCGCAACACGTTCGACGTACTCGGCTTCGGGGCGCGGCTGAAGCTGCTGGAGCCAGGTGTGCGGACGGTGATCGAACGCTGACCTCGCACAGCGACTAGTCCCTTCGGAACACGATCGACGCCATCCATCCCGTCATCAGCGCCATCGCGGCGGTGACCAGGCCATAGACGAAGCCGTTCTGCTTGGCGGAGGCCGCGACGAACTGCTCGAAGCCGACCTTGACGATCTCGAACGCAGTCTCGGTCTTGGTGACCAGCGCGCCGTCGGCGAGCAGCTTGATCTCGACCTCGTAGGTGCCGATCGGGACCGCAGCGGGCAACGGGATTCCGGTGCGGAACAGCGTCGGCGTGAGGAAGGTCACCGCGGACGTATCCTCGCGGTACAGGCCGTGCTGCGACTGCAGCCGCACGAAGGCGCTGCGGAACGCGTCGTTCGGGACGACATCGGCATAGTCTGGACCGACGCGCTGCGTGAGCAGCACGTTGTTGAGTCCGAGCTGCTGCCGGCGCAGCACCTCGGGCGCGGCCATCGCATCGAAGGGGCGGTTGGCGAACAGCGCCAGATAGCCGGGCACTTTCAGGAACTGGCGGGAGTCGGTGTTGATCCAGATGCCGAACTTTCGTTCCTTGCGTCGCGTCACCATGTCGGCCCGCGGTCCGCGGACGGTGACGACGAGGTCATAGGCGGTGCGGCCCGGCGGCGTCTGGATGTCCTTCTCGACCGAGCCGAACAGCACCAGCTCCTCGCCGGAATAGTTCGGCGTCACCGTCACGCGATGGTTGGAGACCGAGACGATCAGGCGCTCGGCGCGTGCGGATGCGGCGCCGGCCAGCAGCAGCATGACGATAAGGCTGGCGAGGCGGAGCGGCGTCATTGGCTGATCTCGGTCTCGCGGATCGTGAACAGGTCGTCGGGCTTGATCACGAGCTCGATCGCGAACCGGATGCCGACGGCGAGGATCAGCAGGCCGAGCAGCAGCCGCAACTGCTCGCCGCGGATCATCTGGCCGGCGCGAGCCCCGAACTGCGCGCCCGTGACGCCGCCGACCATCAGGATCAGCGCCAGCACGGCGTCGACCAGATGATTGCTCATCGCGTGCAGCATGGTCGCGATCATCATGGTCGCGAGCGTCAGGACCATCGAGGTGCCGATGACGGTCGAGGTCGGCACACGCAGCAGGTAGATCAGCAGGGGCACCAGAATGAAGCCGCCGCCGATGCCCATCACGGCGCCGAGGAAGCCGATGATCAGACCGATGGCGATCACCGGAATGACGGAGACGTAGATCTTCGAGCGCTTGAAGCGCATCTTCAGCGGCAGGCCATGAATCCAGACATGGCTGCCCGGACGCCGCACGGTCGCGACCGCGCCCTGGCGCGCGCGCATCATCGCGCGCAGGCCTTCCCAGAACATCGTGCCGCCGACGCTCGTCAGCAGCGCGACATAGGACAGCGCGATCATCAGATCGAGCTGGCCGAGCGACCGCAGCAGGGTGAAGGTGGCGACGCCGAGCCCCGTGCCGAGCGCGCCGCCGATCATCAACACCGAGGCCAGCGAGGGATCGATGGCGCGCCGCCGCCAATAGGACAGCGCGCCGGAGAACGACGAGGCGGCGATGTGGCTGGAGACCGAGGCGACCGCAACTGCTGGGGTGATGCCGACGAAGATCAGGAGCGGCGTCATCAGGAACCCGCCGCCGATGCCGAACATGCCGGAGACGAAGCCGACGGCCGCGCCCATCGCCAGCAACAGGAAGATGTTGACCGGGATGTCGGCGATCGGAAGATAAATCTGCATCCGCGCGGCCTCTGCCATCCTTCGAGCGAGCATCCCGCGCATGCCATGCAGGACGCCAAGCTCCTGCATAACCGAAAATCGCAGCGAAGGGATCAGTCATTCCCGCCCGAAGTCACATCCGCCGACGCCGAGCGTGGGGTTCTGAGGGCTCGGTCAAAGGGCCTTGAGCTGCGCGGTCACCAGCCTCATGGCCTCGGCATCGCTCGGATCGAGCCAGCGGATGTCGCGGGTCTGCGACATCGCCTCGATGACCTGCGACGATACGCCCATGCGCGTCATGTAGCCGAGGATGGCACCGGTGACGCGCTGGGTGTCGGCGACCGCGTCAGCGCCGCGGGCCTCAGACGTGAAGCGGTGCACGCCGAGCGCCGAACCATCGAGGCCGTAGCGGGTCTGCCCGCCGGCAAAGGCGAACACGCAGGCGCTGGCGCAGAAGCCCGGACGGATGCGGCCGCCGTTGTCGGCCACGCCGACGGCGGTCGCGAGTCCGTGGGCGCGGATGATCTCGCCCATCAGCACCCCCTGGTCGAGGTTGCCACCGGGCGAGGACAGCAGGATCACGTCACCCGGCTTGAGACGGGCCTCGCTGATCCGCTCACGCAGCCAGCCGGCCGCCGCTGGTCCGATGGGGCCGCTGACGGCGAGCACGGCGCGCCTGTCGCCCAGCCCGGCAAGGACGGGGTCGGCGACCAGCGCCGCCGACAGACTTGGCGAAATGTACTGATCCTTCCAGAACGACCAGGCGTCAGGCCGCGACAGGTCGCGGTAGGCGCGAATGCCCCCGCCGAGCACGATTGCAACGAAGAAGATGACGGTAGCCAGCCGGCGCCATCGGAACGCCGCAGGATAGCCGTCGGTCACGTGCTGCATTCGTTGGCGAGGAGGCGGAGCAGCGGCGACGTTCGCCGTGGTCCGCGGCGGCACGCGGGGCCCCGTCGGCGACTGCAGGAAGTGCGCGCCGTCCTGTTGTTCGTTCCCCGCTGACACCTGTCGATGCTCCTCGCGGCGCTCGTGATGATCCGCCGCGACAACCTATATCGATCGACCGCGCGACACTATGGCGGCGCGATCGCAAGCCGGGAGGATTTTTTTGGGCTGCGCGCGAGCGCTCGTCCATGTCGAGAGGGGGCGCTATACCCGTGTCAGCGCGGCGGCGTCGCCGCCGCGCGCTTCGCCAGGGCCGCCTTGGCGGCGGCAGCCTTCGCGATCGCCTGCGTGCCATCCCAGCCGCCGGCGGGCGCCGGCACGTTCACGGCGTCGTCGGGCTGCGGTTCGACCGTGAAGGTCTGGATCGCGAGCTTGGCCGCGGCGAGCGACTGGACATCGAGCCGCTTGGCGACATCGTCGCGCTTGCGCCCTGCGTCGACGTCACCCTGCGCTGCGGCCAGGGTGAACCATTTGTAGGATTCGGCGAGGTTCTGTTCGACGCCGATGCCACGGGCATAGAGAATGCCGAGGTTGAACTGGCTATCGGCGACGCCGCGCTCGGCGGCCTTGCGGAACCATTGCGAGGCGCTCTTGTAGTTCGCGCCCTTGCCGCCGCCGTCGGCGTCCAGCACGGCGAGATTGTGCATCGCCTTGGCATTGCCGCGCTCGGCGGCGACCACGTAGTAGCGGCGGGCGATGTCGGCGTCCTTCTTCACGCCGAGGCCCTTCTCGTAGAAGGTGCCGAGACGGAAGACCGCCGGGATCAGCCCGGCCTGCGCCGCGCGGTCATACCACTTCGCGGCTTCCTCATAGTTCGCCGCGACACCCTTGCCCTCGGCAAAGCGCACGCCGACTTCGTAGGCGGCGGTCGGATCACCCTTCAGTGCGGCATTGCGCAGCGCCAGTCCGCCGATGGCATCGGGCAGCTTCTCGGAGGCGGGCACCTGCACCAAACCGAGCTTCTGGCCGTTGGCAGCGGTGGGGATCGTGCCGGTGACGTCAGTAGGGACGGCAGCGGGTAAGGTGGCTGGCTTTTCGACGTCCTGCGGGATCGCGAGCATCGCGATCGTCTCCGCTTCGCTCGGCATGGCCCGATTGTAGGACTGACGGTCGAGCGGCGTCGGCGAGGTCAACGACGGCGCGCTCTGGTCGGGCGTCGTCGGCCGCGGCGACAGGCTCGGCGAGGCCGACGGCATCTGCGCGCGCGGCGCCTCGCCCTGAGTCTCCATCGGCGAGATCGGCGGCGGCGTGCTGCCGCTGTCGAGCAGCGACATCGCGAATTTGAAGGTGCCGAGCACGATCACCACGACGCTTGCACCGACCAGGAGCGAACGGATCTTCGACCCGATGGTCGAGACCTCTTCGTCGCCCTCGGCGGTGAGAGCGAACGTCGGCTTGTCCTTGGGTTTGGCCTTGGGCTTGACAGCGTCGCTGGCGACGTCCTTGGGGAGGTCTTTCGGCGGCTCCTTGGCCTTGTCCTTCGGCTTGTCCTTCTTCGCCTTCTTGGCGTCCACAGGCTGTGCCGCCGCCGCGGCCTGCGCCGCGCGGCGCGCAGCCGCGATGAAGCTCGATGTCGATACCGGCTCCCGCTTGCCGGCGGGAAGCTCGCTCAGGGCATCCTCGGACGCGGCGATCCGCTCGGCGGGCGATGCGGTCCGGCCAGGCGGACGGGTGCCGGGTTCGAGCGGATGATCCGGTGGCAGCTCGGGGACGATGACGGTCGGGCGGGGCGCCTGCGCTGCGTGCGGCTCCAGGATGTCGGCGATCGCCTTCGGCGGAATCGGCGGCGGCATGGCAGCCGATGGCGCCTGCGCGGCGTGGAAGTCGCGCGAGGCCGCTGCGAACGCCTGTTGACCCGCGGCCGGAGCGACAATCTGTCCCGCTGGCTCCTCGGCCGCCGGATTGGGCAGCTCCGGGCGGTAGGCAGGCTCTGGCCTGGCCGGCTCGGCATAGGCCTGGGGCGCCGTCGCGCGTGCGGCCGGCATCGGCGACTCGATTGGCGGCGCCAGCGGCGGCAGCGCGGCCGGCGGGCTCGCGGTGGCGCGCACATTGCGCAGGTCGCCTTCGATCATGGCGAGGCGGTCGACGACGTGCCCCAGCGTGTTGTGGACGGCCTCGAGCGAGTCCTGGGTGTTGCGGTCGGTCTCGGTCTGGCTGAAGCGGATGTCGGACAGCTCGCGCTTGACCATGTCGATCAGGCCGCCGTCCTGCGACGTTTCGCGCTGCGACCGGCTCTCCGCCAGCGCTGCGAAGGTCGCCTGCTGCCGTTCGAGATAGCGCAGGATGTCCTGCAGGCCATCCTCGACCCGGGTCATGTTGCCGCCGCGCGGGTCGTTGGCGGCTTCGAGCCGCTCCAGCAGGTAGCTGATCCGCTGTTCGAGATGCGTGATCGCCGATGAGCCGTCGCTGCCGACCTGCAGGCGGTCGATCCGGTCGGACAGGCCGCGCAGCGCGTCCTCGATCTGGGCGGTGTTGTCGGGCGCGGCCGCCGGCGGCTCGCGGCTCTCCAGGGTCGAGGTCAGCGCGGCGATGCGCTGTTCGAGCGCCGCAAACGACTCGTGGAACGAGTCGTGATCGTCGCGCGCCTGCGTGACCTGGTCGACCTTCGACGACAGCTGGCGGAGATCGTCCGACAGCCGTTCCAGCGCGTCGTTGGAGGCGACATTGGCGACGATCGCACGCAGCGCCGCGATGGCGCTTTCGAGCTGCTGCACGGTGCCGGGGTCGTCATTGGCGCGCAGGATCAGGTCGAGCTTGGCGCCGAGATTGCGGATCGCCTCGTCATAGACGGCGAGCTGCTCGGCAGGCTTCAGCGAGCCGACGACCTCGCGGATGTCGGTCAGCGCGCGCTCGATGCCGGCCAGAGCCTGGCCGTCGACGCCGGTGTTGCGGTTCTCGTCGATGCGGCGCGACAGCGAGCGGATCTCGTTCTCGATCGACTCGATCGCGCGGCGCGGCATCGCCTCGGTAATGGCGTGACGGATCTCGGAGAGCTCGTTGCGGAAGCCGGCGATCGACTGCTCGATGCCGTCCTCGGGGCGATGCAGCGCCTCGATCTGGCTCGTGATCTTCAGCAGATGGCGTTCGAGCAGCGAGAAATCGGGAGTGGGTGCCGCCGGTTGCGGCGGCGTCAGCGGCGCGCTGATCGGGGTCATCAGCGGCGCTGCTGCGGATGCCATGGCAGGCGCGGTCGGCGGCGCCTGGTGCGGCGGCAGCGGGCGCGCATTGTCGAGCTCGCTCTGGCGGGCGCTGATTTCGGCGACGGCCACGTCGAACGAGCCTGCGCTGAGCGCCTGGGCCGGCCGGTAGAGCTGTGCGGCGGCGCGCTCGACGCCGTCAGGACCACGATAGCGGTCCTCGGTGTCCGGCTTGCGCAGCGGCGTCGAGATCTGTGACAGGCGGGCGTCGAGCCGCGAGATCGCGTCGTTGAGCTGGCGCGCGACGCCCTGCTCGTCGCGCGGCGCATCCTTGCGCGCGACGGGGCGCGACATCTGCTCGATCTGCCGTGCGATGGAGTCGAGCCGCTGATGGATGTCGGTCACCTCGCGGGCATCGCGGCTGACGGTCGGCGTGCTGCGTGGCGCGGGGCTGCCGCGGAAATCGGGCGGGGCCGATGCGCCGAGCGTGGAGTTGATCCAGTCGTTCAGCGTCATGCCGGCGCGTTGCGCCGCGGCCTCGGCCCTTTCACGGACGGACGGGTCGATGCCTTCATTACTCCACGGTACGCGCGAATTCATGTCTCGTCCGGTTCCGCTTCCAGCGCTCCACCAAGCGCCTCCAGCCTCCCCACGCGTCCCGGACATGAACATGAACGGGTCCGCGCAGATCGTCTGCTCCAGGTCCCGACTTTTGACTTTTACGGTAAATAACGCGTTAAGTTTACCGCCGGCGCGGTCAGAAGTTTTGCGCTGTCAAACGGCGCGTATCAGCCGGCATTTTCGCGTGATGATGGATCGAGCGGCCGCACGCTGCTCGCGCCGGATATCGTCGACAGCGCGGTGATCGCCTCTTCGCACCATTCCGCCACCATGCGCTCGTGGCGCAGTCCGAGCCGCAGGTTGAGAAGCTTGCCCATATCGGCAGGGGCGACGCTGCCATCAGCGTAATGCTTCTTGAGGATGCGGTCGTAGCGCTCGGCGCGGTCGCGATGATGTTCCAGCCGCGCCATCAGGTCGGCCCGGATCGGCCCGATGTCGGCGGCGCCCAGTGCATAGAGCCGGACGAGAAGATCGTCCTTCGTCGAGGCCGGTGTGCTCGGCCGCGCCGCCCAGCTGCGGAACGCCGCGCGGCCCTCGGGGGTCAACGTGTAGACCAGCTTGTTGGGCTTGCCGGTCTGCACCACCTCGCGACCCTGGATGTAGCCGCGGTCGCGCAGCCGCGACAGCTCGCGATAGATCTGCTGGTGGTCGGTCTTCCAGAAGAAGCCGATCGAGGAGTCGAACGTCTTGGCGAGCTCGTAGCCCGTCATCGGATGTTCGGTGAGGCAGGCGAGGATGGCGTCGCCGAGGGCCATGGCCGGAAACTGCTCCCGTTTTTCTGATCGTGTTCTGCCCCGCTCCACGCTTGACATTATGCACACTGGCGCATATGCGTCAATGTGCATATGGGGTGGTCGTGGTGCTGGCCTGTTCCGCCCCGAGGAGACGCCCAATGACAATGACCGGCCTCGATGGATGGTACGGCTATATGAGGTCTCACGATCTCGGCGCTTTGCGGGAGCTGCTGCACCCGGACGCCGTGTTCGAAAGTCCCGTCGTGCATACGCCGCAGCGCGGCCGCGACATCACCTTCAAATACCTCGCAAGTGCTGAGAAAGTCCTGGGCGGTCCCGGATTCAAGTATGTCGGGGAGTGGCGTAACGCCACGGGCGCCGTGCTCGAATTCGAGAACGAGATCGAAGGCATCAAGCTCAACGGCGTCGACATCATCAGCTTCGACGACGCCGGTCTGATCACCCATTTCAAGGTCATGGTGCGCCCGCTCAAGGCGATCAACCTGCTGCACCGCCTGATGGGCGAACAGCTCGCCGCGATGAGCAAGCCGTCGTGACGTGACCGACGGCCGCAACGTGACGGCTGCCGCAAGTGCCTCAAACCCGCTACAGTCCGCGGCCTGCATTGTCTGCCGCGTCCGTGGAAATCCCAGTCTGAAACTTCAGCCTTCCTGCCGGAGACGCCGATGCCGATCTACAAAGCCCCCGTGGAAGATGTCACCTTCCTGCTCAACGACGTGTTCCAGATCGACCGCTACGACAATCTGCCGGGCTTCTCCGATGCCTCGGCCGATGTCCGCGAGGCGATCCTCGGCGAAGCCGCCAAGCTCGCCGAAGAGGTTCTGCACCCGCTGAATCGCGTGGGCGATCTCGAGGGCTGCAAGCGCCATGACGACGGCAGCGTGACAACGCCGAAGGGCTTCAAGGACGCCTACAAGCAGATCGTCGAGGGCGGCTGGCTCGGCCTGTCGGCACCGACCGAATATGGCGGCCAGGGCCTGCCGGTGACGCTCAGCCAGACCGTCAACGAGTTCCAGTGCTCCGCCAACATGGCCTTTTCCATGTATGGCGGCCTTACGATGGGCGCGACGGCGGCGCTCATCGTGCACGGCAATGAGGAGCAGAAGAAGACCTACGTGCCGAAGATGGTCGCCGGCGAATGGACCGGCACCATGAACCTGACCGAGCCGCATTGCGGCACCGATCTCGGTCTCTTGCGCACCAAGGCGGTGCGCCAGGCCGACGGCAGCTTCAAGATCTCCGGCACCAAGATTTTCATCTCCGCGGGCGAGCATGACCTCGCGGACAACATCATCCACCTCGTGCTCGCCCGCATCGAGGGTGCGCCGGCCGGCATCAAGGGCGTGTCGCTGTTCGTGGTGCCGAAGTTCATGGTCAACGCCGACGGCTCGGTCGGTGCGCGCAATGGCGTCAGCTGCGGCTCGATCGAGCACAAGATGGGCATCCACGGCAACTCGACCTGTGTGATGAACTACGACAACGCCACCGGCTGGCTGATTGGCGAAGAGAACAAGGGCATGCAGGGCATGTTCGTGATGATGAACGAGGCCCGGCTCGGCGTCGCCGTGCAGGGTCTCGCGCAATCCGAGGTCGCCTATCAGAACGCGGTGGCCTATGCGCGCGAGCGCATCCAGGGCCGCTCGCTGACCGGCGCCAAGGCGCCGGACAAGGCCGCCGATCCGATCATCGTGCATCCCGACGTGCGCCGCACCCTGCTGTCGATCCGCGCCTTCAACGAGGCCGCGCGCGCGATGGTGGTGTGGACCTCGCTGAAGAGCGACGTCGCGCACCGCTCGGCTGACCCGAAGGACCGCCAGGCGGCCGACGACCACATGGGCCTGATGACGCCGGTCATGAAGGGCTACATGACCGACATGGGCTTCGCCAACGCCGTCCAGGCGCAGCAGATGTATGGCGGCCACGGCTACATCGCCGAGCACGGCATGGAGCAGTTCGTGCGCGATGCCCGTATCGCCATGATCTACGAAGGCGCCAACGGCATCCAGGCGCTGGATCTCGTCGGCCGCAAGCTGCCGCGTGACGGCGGCCGTGCGGTGATGGCGTTCTTCAACGAGGTCGGGACCTTCGCCAAGGAGCAGGGCGGCAATGACGCGATGAAGCCGTTCGTAGCTCCCTTGTCGACCGCGCTCGGCCATCTGCAGCAGGCCACGACCTGGCTGATGCAGAACGCGATGACCAAGCCGGACAATGCCGGCGCCGCCGCGACCGACTACATGCATCTCTTTGCGCTGGTCACCTTCGGCTACATGTGGGCGAAGATGGCCAAGGTCGCGCAGGACAAGATTGCGGCCGGCGACAGCTCGACCTATCTCACCACCAAGCTGGTGACGGGCCGCTTCTTCATGGAGCGCGTGCTGCCCGAGACGGCGGCGCATCTCGCCCGCCTCCAGGCCGGCTGCGCGACCGTGATGGAACTGCCGGCGGAAGCCTTCTGATTTCGGAGCAAAGGCCGGTGCGCACCGCGTGCCGGCTATCGTTCCATGCTGACAACGACAAAT
This sequence comes from Bradyrhizobium sp. SZCCHNR1015, assembly GCF_032489875.1. Taxonomy (NCBI): domain Bacteria; kingdom Pseudomonadati; phylum Pseudomonadota; class Alphaproteobacteria; order Hyphomicrobiales; family Nitrobacteraceae; genus Bradyrhizobium; species Bradyrhizobium sp. SZCCHNR1015. The sequence goes on along the minus strand of NZ_JAUEYW010000004.1, from coordinate 237,072 downwards.
TGGACCAGATGAGGAGGGCGTGATGCCTGAGGCCTTTATCTACGACCACGTACGGACTCCCCGCGGCCGCGGCAAGGCCGACGGCAGCCTGCATGAGGTGACCGCGCTCGCGCTCGCCACCGTGCCGCTGAAGGCGCTGAAGGACCGCAACAACATCCCTGAGGACGCGGTCGACGACGTCGTGCTCGGCGTGGTCGATCCGGTCGGCGAGGCCGGCTCCGACATCGCGCGCTTCGCCGCGCTGAATGCGGGTCTCGGCGATGCCGTTCCGGGCATTCAGATCAGCCGCTTCTGCGCCTCCGGCCTTGACGCCGTGAACTTCGCCGCGGCGCAGATCATGAGCGGCCAGCATGAGCTGGTCATCGGCGGCGGTGCGGAATCGATGAGCCGCGTCGGCATCGGTGCTTCCGGCGGTGCCTGGCCGATGGATCCGTCGATGGCGGTGCCCGCCTACTTCATGCCGCAGGGCGTCTCGGCGGACCTGATCGCGACCAAATACGGCTTCTCGCGCGACGACGTCGACGCCTATGCGGTCCAGAGCCAGCAGCGCGCCGCGAAGTCCTGGGAGGAAGGCCGCTTCGACAAGTCGGTTGTGCCGGTCAAGGACATCAACGGCCTGACCATCCTCGCCAAGGACGAGCACATGCGTCCGTCGACGACGATGCAGTCGCTGGCGCAGTTGCAGCCGTCGTTCGTGCAGATGGCGCAGATGGGCGGCTTCGACGCAGTGGCGATCCAGTCGCATCCGGAGATCGAGCGCGTCAACTACGTGCATCACGCTGGCAACTCCTCCGGCATCGTCGACGGCGCCGGTGCGGTGCTGCTCGGCAGCAAGGAGGCAGGCGCGAAGTATGGCATGAAGCCGCGCGCGAAAATCCGCGCCTTCGCCAATATCGGCTCGGAGCCCGCGATGATGCTGACGGGCCCGGTCGATGTCACCGAGAAGCTGTTCGAGCGCTCCGGCATGAAGAAGTCGGACATCGACCTGTTCGAGCTCAACGAAGCCTTCGCCTCGGTCGTGCTGCGTTACATGCAGGCGTTCGAGATCGACAAGGACAAGATCAACGTCAATGGTGGTGCGATTGCGCTCGGCCATCCCCTGGGCGCCACCGGCGCGATGATCCTCGGCACCGTGCTCGACGAGCTCGAGCGCACCGGCAAGGCGACCGCGCTGGTGACGCTGTGCATCGGCGGCGGCATGGGCACCGCGACCATCATCGAGCGGGTGTGACAGCCGTAGGGCGGGTTAGCCGGAGGCGTAACCCGCCGTGTTGCGAGAGGCGGTGGGTTACGCTGCGCTAACCCACCCTACGATCGACGAATACAGGACAACGCCGCGCCGACTGGCTGCTGGCACCGAGGGAGATCCATATGGCCTTCAAGAACTTCAAGCTCGAAACCGATGCCGACGGCATTGCGCTGATCACCTGGGACATTCCGGGCCGTTCGATGAACGTGCTGGACGAGACCTCGACCAACGAGCTCGAGGCCATCGTCAAGCAGACCACCGCCGACGCCGCCATCAAGGGCGTCGTCATCACCTCGGCCAAGGAGGCGTTCTGCGCCGGCGCCGATCTGTCCATGCTCGAAGGCATGAACCGCATCTATGCGGATGTGCTGAAGAGCAAGGGTGAGGAAGCCGCCAACCAGATGCTGTTCGACACCAGCCGGCGCTTCTCGCAGATCAACCGGTCGATGGAGACCTCGGGCAAGCCGTGGGTCGCCGCGATCAACGGCCTCGCGCTCGGCGGCGGCTTCGAGATCACCCTGTCGTGCCACTACCGCGTCGCGGCCGAGAACCCGAAGACCCGCCTCGGCCTGCCCGAGATCAAGGTCGGCCTGTTCCCCGGCGCCGGCGGCACCCAGCGCGTGCCGCGCATCGTGCAGCCGCAGGACGCCATGAACCTGCTGCTGAAGGGCGAAGCGCTGACGCTGGACAAAGCCAAGGCGCTCAAGCTGGTCGATGCGATCGTGCCGGCCGCGGATCTCATCAAGGCGGCCAAGGACTGGATCAAGGGTGGCGGCAAGGCGGTTCAGCCGTGGGACGAGAAGGGCTTCAAGCTGCCCGGCGGCCCGGTGTTCTCGAAGAACGGCATGATGATGTTCCCGGCCGGCAACGCCATCTATCGCCGCGAGACCTACGACAACTATCCGGCCGCGCGCGCCATCATGAGCTGCGTGTATGAGGGCCTGCAGTTGCCGATCGACGCCGCGTTGCGGGTCGAGTCGCGCTACTTCACCAAGATCCTGCGCTCCAAGGAAGCGGCGGCGATGATCCGCAGCCTGTTCCTGTCGATGCAGGAATTGAACAAGGGCGCGCGTCGTCCGGCCGACGTGCCCGCGACCAAGCTGAAGAAGATCGCCGTGATCGGCGCCGGCTTCATGGGCGCCAGCGTCGGCTACGTCTCGGCGCGCGGCGGCCTCGAGGTGGTGCTGATCGATCGCGACCAGGAGAGTGCCGACAAGGGCAAGGCGCATGCGCAGAGCGTGATCGATGGCCTCGTCAAGAAGGGCCGCGCCAAGCCGGGCGAGGCCGAGGCGATCATGGGCCGCATCACCGCCACCGCCGACTACGCCGCGCTGAAGGATTGCGATCTCGTCATCGAGGCCGTGTTCGAGGACCGCAAGGTCAAGGCCGAGACCTATGCCAAGGCGCAACAGCACCTGAAGGACGGCGCGATCTTCGCGTCGAACACCTCGACTTTGCCGATCACCTCGCTGGCCGAGGAGTTCAAGGACCAGGGCCGCTTCATCGGCATCCACTTCTTCTCGCCGGTCGAGAAGATGATGCTGGTCGAGATCATCATGGGCAAGGCCACCGGCGACGTCGCGCTGGCGACCGCGCTGGATTATGTCCGCACCATCGGCAAGACCCCGATCGTCGTCAACGACTCCCGCGGCTTCTTCGCCAACCGCTGCGTGATGCGCTACATCGCCGAGGGCAACGAGATGTTCCTCGAAGGCGTGCCGCCGGCGATGATCGAGAACGCGGCCAAGATGGCCGGCATGCCGGTCGGCCCGCTGTCGCTGTCGGACGAGGTCGCGCTCGATCTCGGCCTGAAGATCATGAAGGCGACCGAGCACGATCTCGGCCCCAACGCGATCAACCAGGACCACAAGAAGCTGATGGTCGAGCTGGTCGAGAAGCAGGGCCGCTTCGGCCGCAAGAACGCGAAGGGCTTCTATGACTATCCCGAGAAGGGCAAGGGTCAGAAGAGCCTGTGGCCGGATCTGGCCAAGCTGCAGCCGAAGCATCTCGATCCGGATACGCTGGATGTCGAGGAGCTGAAGCAGCGCTTCCTGGTGGTGCAGGCGGTCGAAGCCGCGCGCACGGTCGAGGATCACGTCATCACCGACGTGCGCGAGGCCGATGTCGGCTCGATCCTCGGCTTCGGCTTCGCGCCGTTCACCGGCGGCACGCTGTCCTACATCGACTTCATGGGCACCAAGAAGTTCGTCGAGCTGTGCCACACCTTCACGGCGAAGTACGGCTCGCGCTTCGCGCCGCCGAAGCTCCTGGAGGAGATGGCCGCCAAGGGCGAAACCTTCTACGGCCGCTTCCCGCCGAAGAAGGTGGCGGCTTAGCACTCGGGTTAGCTAACACGGAAGCGAGCCGCGCTCGCTATACGTTCCCTCCCCCCTTGTGGGGGAGGGTTAGGGAGGGGGATAGCCACAGGCGCCGGTCCGTGTGGCTACCCCCCTTTCTATCTCTCTCCCACAAGGGGGGAGAGAACAGACCGCCCGAGGTGCAGTCGTGAGTTCTTTCAACGTAGAACTCACCCCGCCTTCATCAGCCCTTCCTTGGTCAGCGCTTCCTGCACCTTGGGGCGGGCCGCGACGCGGTTCTTGTAGGCCACGAGATTCGGCATCGCCGACAGGTCGAACTTCATCCGGTCGGCCCAGGTCAGGATGGTGAACAGATAGCCGTCGGCCACCGTGAACTGGCTGCCCATCAGGTAGTCGCGGCCGGCGAGCTGGCCGTCGATGTACTTGAACTTGCCCATCACCCGGTCCTTGAAGAACGCCTTGGCCTCGTCGGCGAGCACGGGAGAGAACATCGGGCCGAAGTTCTTGTGCAGCTCGGAGGTGATGAAGTTCAGCCACTCCAGCAGCTTGTAGCGCTCGCCGCTGTCGCGCGCCGGCGCCAATCCCTTGTCCTTGGCCTGGTCGGCGATCATCTGGACGATGACCGGTCCCTCGGTCACGATTTCGCCGCTCGGCAGCCCCAGGGCCGGCACCTGGCCCTTCGGATTGACCTTGAGATAATCGTCGCCATTTTCCAGGGTCTTGGCGCGCAGATCGACCTTGACCAGATCATAGGGCAGGCCGGCCTCGAGCAGGGCGATATGGGGCGAGAGCGAGCAGGCGCCGGGTGAATAATAAAGCTTCATCTTGTATTCCCTCCGTGAGACCTTTTCTTCGTGGAACCGGTCGGGGCGCCACATCCGCCTTTACATGCAGATGCATGGAATAGTCAAGATTGATGCAGCTGCATCGAATGCGCTAGACTGCGCATCTGAGGATACGAGCCGGCCCATGAAACGCAAACCATCGACCGAGGCGACCGCCGCCTGGATCCGCCTGATGCGGGTCCAGAGCCGGGTGCTGGACTGCGTCGAGCAGGAGCTGAAGAAGGCCGGGTTCCCGCCGCTCGCATGGTATGATGCGCTTCTCGAACTGTCGCGCGCGCCCTCCGGCGAGCTGCGTCCGGTCGAGCTGGAGCGGCAGATGCTGATCCCGCAATATTCCACCTCCCGGCTGATCGACCGTCTGGTCGACGAAGGTCTGGTCGTCCGGCGCGAATGCAAGATGGACAAGCGCGGCCAGTTCGTCGAGATCACCGAGGCCGGGCGCGAGCTGCAGAAGCGGATGTGGTCGGCCTATTCGGCCGCGATCGAGAAGCATGTCGGCTCCAAGCTGTCGGATACCGACGCCGCAAAGCTCTGCATGCTGCTGGATCGCCTCGGCTGCTCCTGTGGTCAGGCCGCTCCGTTGGCGGCCGGAGAGGGCGCAGCGATCCGATGAAGCATCCGTTCCCATTCACATCCGCGGCCCCCTGGGGTCCGCGGCCCTTCCTGTCACCACGCGCGACCCTCGAAGCGCTTCTGAACCGAGACTCCCATGGCGCGTGACCAGATCGATATGACCCCGCTGCAGTCGCGCGACGAGCTCGTGGCCTGGCTGGCCGCCGGCGTGAAGCCGCCGTCCGCCTTCCGCATCGGCACCGAGCACGAGAAGACGCCGTTCACGCTCGACGGTCACCGCCCGGTCCCCTACGAGGGTGCGCGCGGCATCGGCGCGCTGCTCGAAGGCATGAAGCTCTTGCTCGGCTGGGAGCCGATCATGGAGCGCGGCAACATCATCGGGCTCTATGACGTCACCGGCGGCGGCGCCATCTCGCTGGAGCCCGGCGGCCAGTTCGAGCTGTCCGGCGCGCCGGTCGAGACCGTGCACCAGACGCATGCGGAGCTGATGGCGCATCTGGCGCAGGTGCGCGAGATCGCGACCCCGCTCGGCATCGGCTTTCTCGGCCTGGGCATGACGCCGTCCTGGTCGCGCGCCGAAATTCCGATGATGCCCAAGGGCCGCTACAAGATCATGACCAGCTACATGCCGAAGGTCGGCAGCTACGGGTTGGACATGATGTACCGGACCTGCACCGTGCAGACCAATCTCGACTTCTCCTCCGAAGCCGACATGGTCAAGAAGCTCAGGGTCTCGGTGGCGTTGCAGCCGATCGCAACCGCGCTGTTCGCCAATTCGCCGTTCACCGAGGGCAAGCCGAACGGCTTCCTGTCGTTCCGTTCCGAGATCTGGCGCGACACCGACAATCAGCGCTCGGGCATGATCCCGTGGGCGTTCGAGGACGGCATGGGCTTCGAGCGCTGGGTCGACTACGCGCTCGATGTTCCGATGTATTTCGTGAAACGCGAGGAGACCTATATCGACGTTTCCGGCACTTCGTTCCGCGACTTCTTCGCCGGCAAGAACCCAGCGATGCCGGGCGAGCGGCCGACGCTGTCGGATTGGGCCAATCACCTCTCGACGATCTTCCCCGAGGTGCGTCTGAAGCGCTACCTGGAAATGCGCGGTGCCGACGGTGTGCCATGGGGCCGGCTGCCGGCGCTGCCGGCGTTCTGGGTCGGCCTGCTCTACGACGATGTCAGCCTCGATGCGGCCTGGGACCTCGTCAAGGACTGGACCGCGTTCGAGCGCCAGAACCTGCGCGACGACGTGCCGCGCCTCGGCTTCAAGACGCGCATCCGCAATCGCTACGTGTTCGAGGTGGCGAAGGAGTGCCTGACGCTCGCCCATCACGGCCTGCGCCGCCGCAACCGCGTCGATCAGAATGGCCGCGACGAGAGCCGCTATCTCGAGCCGCTCGATCAGATCATCGATTGCGGCCGCTCGCCGGCGGAGGAGATGCTGGAGAAGTTCGACGGCCCGTGGGGCGGCTCGGTCGAGCCGGCCTACGACGAATATGCGTTCTGATCGGAACGGCCGTCCCTGCAGCCGTCGCAGGTTCGCTGCGTCGCCTGTTCCACGTTGAGGCGGTCGGCGGCTCGGGTCCCCTGTTCTCTGTTGCGATTTGTGTCTCAGGTTCGATTCAGCGCCTGGGCACCGCTGCTTTGCCTTCCGCAGCTCCCCCGGTCCGGGCCGTTCATCCGCCATACAGGTTCGTGGCGATCAAATGACTGCCTAAAAACTCGCAAGAAAACTCGAACATTAACAATGGGTCGGATGGTTCAGCGGCGGCGCGTGGGGCGCTTCATCGGGGCATGGCTGAGGGCACTGGCGTGCCTGTTCGTGGCTGCCTGCCTGACGCCGGCTTCAGCCCAGACCTATTCCGATCGCCCCGGCGGCGACTACATGAGCGCGCCGATCGCCTCCGGCGACCCGGCCGATTGCGCGCTGCTGTGCGAGCACGACCGGCGCTGCCGCGCCTGGAGCTTCAGCTATCCGACCGTGATGGAAGCGGGTGCGGTGTGCTGGCTGAAGAACAGCGTGCCGTCGCGGGTGCCGGATAATTGCTGCGTTTCCGGCGTGCGCGGCGCGGGTGTCGTCGAGATCCGCAATGATGCGGTCGAGACGTCGATCGACCGTCCCGGCGGCGACTACCGCAGCTTCGACATCAAGACCACTGATCTGAAGGGCGGCGACAAGGCCGAGAAGGCCGCCGACAAGGGCGACAAGAGCAGCGGCGACAAGGCGGTGGACAAGAAGGAAGAAAAGGCCGCCGACGCCGAGGAGATCTGCAAGGCCGCCTGCACCGGCGACAACAAGTGCCGCGCCTGGACCTTCGCCCGACCAGGCTATGCCGGCAAGGAGGCGCATTGCTTCCTGAAGAAGGAAATCAAGCCGCCGCGGCGCAAGGCGGGCTTCACGTCGGGCGTCGTTCGCTGACCTGGCAAACGTCCGGCCCGCAGATTTTCTGCATCGTCGGGTAACATTGCATCCGTCTCCTGCGTATTGAACGACGGCACCGGACGGCTTTCGCCGCCGGCTGCCTGTCGCAACGCAGAGATCGGGTGTGTCATGACGTTTTCGCGCAGGTTCTTCGTCACCGCAGCAGTCGCTGCCACGTTTGCTTTCGCTGGGCTGAAGGCGGCCTCCGCCATCGAGACCGCCTATTCGGACGCCGCCTTCAAGGCTGCTCAAGCGGCTGGGCAGCCGATCCTGATCGAGATCCATGCCGGATGGTGCCCGACCTGCAAGGCGCAGAAGCCGATCATCGACAAGCTCGCGGCAGAACCCAAATTCAAGGACCTCAAGATTTTCCGCGTCGACTTCGACGACATGAAGCCGGTGGTGAAAGCGTTCGGCGCGCAGATGCAGTCGACCCTGATCACCTTCAAGGGAACCACCGAGACCGGACGTTCGGTCGGCGACACCAAGGAAGCCTCGATCGCGGCGCTGCTCGACAAGAGCCTGTAGCGCATCATGCTCGCGCTGCTGCTGGCCTTCGTGGCCGGCCTGCTCTCGATCCTGTCGCCCTGCGTGCTGCCGCTGGTGCCGATCGTGCTCGGCGCGGCGGCCTCCGCGCATCCGCGCGGTGCGCTGGCGCTCGCGGCCGGCCTCGCGCTGTCCTTCACCGGCATCGGCCTGTTCATCGCCCTCGCGGGCAACTCCATCGGCCTCGACACCGGCGCGTTCCGCCTTGTCGCAGCGATCATCATGCTGGCGATCGGCGTCGTGCTGCTGGTGCCGCCCTGGCAGGCGCAACTCGCCGTCGCCGGCGGCCCGGTGCAGCGCTGGGCCGACCGGCATTCCCAGGGCTTCGCAACGTCGGGCGCCGGCGGCCAGTTCATGATCGGGCTGCTGCTCGGCGCGGTGTGGTCGCCCTGTGTCGGTCCGACCTTGGGCGCGGCGTCGCTGCTGGCCTCGCAGGGACGCGACCTCGTGATGGTGAGCCTGACCATGCTGGCCTTCGGCCTCGGCGCCGGCCTGCCGCTGGTCGTGCTCGGGGTGCTGTCGCGAACGACCATGGTACGCCTGCGCGCGCGGCTGCTGTCGGCCGGCAAGCTCGGCAAGATGCTGATGGGGGCGGCCTTCGTCGTCGTCGCGGTCGCGATCCTCAGCGGCGTCGACAAGCAGCTCGAGGCGTGGCTGGTCGCCGTCTCGCCGGCGTGGCTGACGGAGCTGACGACGTCGATCTAACGTCCGAGCTGCATAGGCGGACCCACAACTCAGTGTCATTCCGGGGCGTGGCTCCGCGCGCCCCGGAATGAGCTGTTGCTATCCGCGTGGATCATTCCTCAGGAGCGATCACCGTGATCTCCGGCCACAGTGCCTTCCAGCGCGCCGCCTTGGCCGTGTAGTTCGTCACCGAGAAATTGGCCGTATAGTTCGGACGCACGATCATCTGGCCGATGTCGTCGAGGCCCTTGGGGGCATAGACCTCGTAGCCGCCAGAAGCCGGTCGGATGCCGACCTGCGTGTTCACGGTGAGGAAGCGATCGATGCCGTCGGTGGACCGTGTCACGGCAGGGTAGGGCCGGCCGTGCTTGGTCGGATACCAGAGATGCACGCGCGCCTGATTGCGGACTTCGACTTTGGCATCGACCCGATCGAGACAGGATGCCATGCGCCGGATCACCGCATCCTCGGCATCCCACGACGTGTCGGGATCGAAGTAGAAGATATCGTAGTCGTTGATGCCGTGATCGACCGGGCGGCCGGTGCGCACGTTCCAGACCGTCTGGGTCAGGCAGCCGGCGACGATCCACGCATCAGGCAGCGTCGTCACGCGCAGCATATCCAGGATCGCCGTGTTGACGGGATTGCGGAGCGCTGACGCGACGAAGTCCTCTTCGGTCATGCCCGTGGATAGCATGCAAATGGCATCCGATCATGCGGACATTGCTGCACCCACCGCACCGGATGCGGGAAAAAGCCGAGCGCTCAACCGCAATCGAACGCGGCGACGGCTTTCCGGGACGCCAGTGCCCGCCACTGCCGCCGCAGCAGCGGCGCGACGTCAGCGGCTCTCGCCTCGGACAGCCGCAGCAGCACGATTGGATATTCGCGGTAGTGATCAGTGAAATAGAACAGCTTCGGCCGGCTTTCCACCAGCATCGCGCGTTCGTCCGGCGGCACGCCCGGAAGGACGAGACTGTCCCCGTCCTCCTTCAGGCGCGCCAGCATCTTGTTGCGCACCTTCAGCGCTGACGTCCCATAGGACGTGCCGTCCTCGACCTCCGGCCATGCCAGCGCGAGCGCCCTGACATCGTCGAAGGTCATCGGCGTTCGTTCAACGCACCGCGGTGAAGAAGCGATCCAGCCGGAAGCCGGACAGCCAGGCCCAGACCGGCTGGTTCTTGTAGCCAAGGTCCCAGGAGCCGACCACGGCATCGGCGCGGCCGACGAGATTGTCGATCGGCAGCAGGCCGACGCCGCCATCGCGCAAGGCCACGCGGCTGTCGGCGGAGTTGTCGCGGTTATCGCCGAGCACGAACAGCTTGCCGGGCGGCACCGTCACCTCCGGCGTGTTGTCGAGACGCCCGTTGTCGCGCATCTTGAAGATCAGGTGCGAGACGCCATTCGGCAGCGTCTCGACGTAGCGATAGGCCGGATCGTTGCGGCCGGTGTCGTCCTCGGCATCGCCGATGCCGTCCGGCTTCAGCGCGGCCGCCTGGCCGTTGATGTAGAGCTGGCCCTGGCGCATCTGGATGCGGTCGCCGGGCAGGCCGACGACGCGCTTGACCCAGGCCTGCGAGGTGTCGCCCGGCCAGCGGAACACGACGACGTCGCCGCGCTTCGGCGTCTCGCCGAACAGGCGGCCGGTCTCGGGCAGCGTGATCTGCATCGGCAGCGACGAGGTGCCGTAGCCATAGGGGAATTTCGACGCCAGCAGGGCGTCGCCGATCATCAGGGTCGGCTCCATCGAGCCCGACGGCACGTAGAACGGCTCGGCGATGGCGCCCTTGGCGACGAACACCACCATGACGACCGCGACGAGCTGCGCGAGCTGGCCGCCCCAGGTGCTTTCCTTGCGGACGCTGCCCGTGCGCGGCGCCTTGGTGCTGGACTTGTCCGTGGACATCTTCTCTAGGCTCATCGGCCCGTGCCTCCGACCGTAATGCGATCCATGCGAAGCGTCGGCTGACCGACGCCGACCGGCACGCCCTGGCCGTTCTTGCCGCAGGTGCCGATGCCAGTATCGAGCGACAGGTCGTTGCCGATCATGCTGATGCGGTTCAAATCCGTCGGGCCGTTGCCGATCAGCATCGCGCCCTTCACCGGCGCGCCGACCTTGCCGTTCTCGATCCTGTAGGCCTCGGTGCACTGAAAGACGTATTTGCCCGAGGTGATGTCGACCTGGCCGCCGCCGAAATTGACGGCATAGATGCCGTTCTTGACGGAGGCGATGATCTCGGCCGGATCGCGCTCGCCGGCCATCATGTAGGTGTTGGTCATGCGCGGCATCGGCACGTGTGCGTAGCCCTGGCGGCGGCCGTTGCCGGTCGGCGCCATGTTCATCAGCCGGGCGTTCTGGCGGTCCTGCATGTAGCCGACCAGGATGCCGTCCTCGATCAGCACGGTGCGGCTGGTCGGCGTGCCCTCGTCGTCGATCGACAGCGAGCCGCGGCGCGAGGCCATGGTGCCGTCATCGACCACGGTGACGCCCTTGGCGGCGACCGGCTTGCCCAGCAGCCCGGCGAAGGCGGAGGTCTTCTTGCGGTTGAAGTCGCCCTCGAGGCCGTGGCCGACCGCCTCGTGCAGCATCACGCCGGGCCAGCCGGCGCCGAGCACGACGTCCATCTCGCCGGCGGGGGCGGGCACGGATTCGAGGTTGACCAGCGCCTCGCGCAGCGCGCCGTCGGCGGCCTCGCGCCACGCCTTGGTCTCGATGAAGCGGGCATAGGCCTCGCGGCCGCCATAGCCCTTGCTGCCGCTCTCCTGGCGGTCACCCTGGCCGGCGACGACGGAAACATTGACGCGCACCAGCGGGCGGATGTCGCGATAGCTCTCGCCGTCGGGACGCAGGATCTCCACGACCTGCCAGGTCGCGCCGAGGCTCACGGTCACCTGGCGCACGCGCGGATCCTTGTCGCGCAAATACGCGTCGATCTCGCCGAGCAGCTTGACCTTGCTTTCGAACCCCGGGGCGTCCAGCGGATTGTCGTCGCCATAGAGCCGGACGTTGGTGTGCGGCGGCGCGCTCGCGAACGTGCCGGAATAGCCGCCGCGCACGGCGCTGACGGCGTCGGCCGCGCGCATCAGGGCCGGCAGCGAGACGTCGGAGGAATGGGCATAGCCGACTGCATCGTCCTTCACCGCGCGCAGGCCAAAACCCTGGCTGGTGTCGTAGGTCGCCTGCTTCAGCCGGCCATTGTCGAAGGTCAGCGCCTCGGTCTGGCTGTATTCGAAGAACAATTCGCCGTCATCGGCGCCGGCCAGGCCACGCCCGACCTCGCTCCGGACCGCATCACGGTCCAGGTTGGCGCGCTCGAGCAGGGAGGTGGTGGGAGCAGTCATGTGTCAATCCGTTGTCGGAGCGTTCATTCCAAGATAGTTGTTTTGACGCCGGGGCGCGAGGGGCTGGATGATTACCGAACTGACATGGTTGAGATCGTTCCCATCACGTCCGCTCACATCGAGAGCTTCCACCGCACGCTCGATTACGTCGCGCGCGAACGGCGCTATCTGTCGTTCGTGCAGGCGCCGCCGCTCGAGTCCACGCGCGCCTTCATTCTGAACAACATCCACGAGGGATATCCGCAATTCGTCGCTCTCTCGGCCGGGGAGGTGGTGGGCTGGTGCGATGTGACGCCCAAATCAGGGCCAATCGATGCCCGGATCGGGGTGCTCGGCATGGGCCTAATGCCGCAGTTCCGGCACCAGGGCCTGGGCCGACGACTGATGGCGGCGGCGCTCGAGGCGGCGCGGGTGGCTGGCTTCTCGCGCGTCGAGCTCACCGTTTACCGCAGCAACACCAACGCCATCAGGCTGTACCAGCAGGCCGGATTCCTGCTCAAGGCGGTGCAGCCGCGGGAGCCCGGCGATGACGGGTTCGACAAGACCCTGCTGGTGATGGCGCTGGCGCTCGACGGGCGACGCTGAGATCGCGTCACACCGTCTCACGGCCCAATCACGGCATCGTGCGAATCCCGTCAATCGCAGCCGACGTCAGGGCAGCTTGTCGAAGCCCTCGGCGAGGCCGTTGAGGCTCAGCGGGAAGCCGATGCCTTCCTCCGGCGTCTCGAAGATGATGAAGGTCGCGGTCTTCGCCGTCTTGAGCTGGCCCAGCAGCTTGTCCTCCAGCACCACCTCGGCGACGCAGCCATTGGGCAGACAGCGCACGAAACCGGCGCGGCCGACGTCCTGGTTGTCGAGCTTCAGGCCGAGGCCGGACGGCAGCAGCACGCCGAGCGGCGCCACCACACGCATCAGCCGGCTCTTCTGGTCGGCGGTCTTCAGCATGATCACGGTGAGGCCGGCATTGGAGCGGTCCTCGGCCACGACGCTCTGGATCAGCGCGCACTGCTCGGCCTGCGCGCCGGGCGGCGTGTCGCAGCGGATCTGCCAGTCGCCATGCACCGAGCGCACCGCGCCCTGCGCCCACGCGGCATGCGGCACGCCGACGACCGTCGCAGCGATCATCGCGACCGCGGTCGCTGCGGCGGAGGTCATCGCGGCAACACGCGTGAGTCGCGCACGCACCGCGCTGAATCGGTACAAACGGCGCGAGTCATTCGCAGCTGGGGTCGACATGTCAGCTGTCCTGTCCGTTGAAACCCTGATCCGGGTCGGTGCCATGACAATTTCCTGTGGGTGATCTGCGCGTCCGACGCCATGATACGGCAATGATGGCGTCTTGAGGACAGCGTCATCGGCGTACGGCACGAAACGATACCCAAAATGGCCGCACCCTGGTGGGCGCTGCCGCTGCGCCTCGCCGAATCAGCCTCGCAAACGGCCGTGTCCCGTTTGCCTACATCGCGCCGCACGCCTGTCAAGCGCCCGTTGCCCGCGAAATCACGGCATGCGGCAATCTCCCGGAAAATACGCTCGTCGCGACGAACAGCGCGGCGCGCGATATCAGGCGCAAGACTGCATTGCGATAGATCAAGAATTATGGTTTGAGAAGAAAGATTTCGTCATTCCAGTGAACTGGCCCAGGTGCTTTTCTATGCATCCGCCCGAAGGCCATTTGTCAGGAGAGCGGATCGAACGGCGCGCCGCTGCGTGAAGCGGGCGGTGCGCCGAGGGGGAAAGTTCTGAAGGGAGCGCGACGGCATGAAGATGTCGAAAGGCCAATTGAGCGCCTTGCTGGGGTTGGCCGTAACGGGCGTGACGCTCGTGTCGGGTGGAGCGGCGTTTGCTGAAACGGGCCAGCCGGCGCCATGGGAAGTCAAGCTGCAGGAGGCCGCGACGCCGGTGATGGAGAACATCACCTGGTTCCACGGCCTGCTGCTGACGATCATCACCATCATCACGCTGTTCGTGCTGGCGCTGCTGATCGCCGTGGTGGTCAAGTTCAACGCGCGCGCCAACCCGGTGCCGTCGCGGACGACCCACAACACGCTGATCGAGGTGGCCTGGACGCTGATCCCGGTGCTGATCCTGGTCATGATCGCGGTGCCGTCGTTCCGGCTGCTGTTCCTCGAGCTGGACGTGCCGAAGGCCGATATGACCATCAAGGCCACCGGCAAGCAGTGGTACTGGAGCTACGCCTATCCCGACAACGGCAAGTTCGAGTTCGACTCGCTGCTGGCGCAGGACAAGCAGCCGCGCCTGCTCGCCGTCGACAACGAGATGGTGGTGCCGGTCAACAAGGTGATTCGCGTCCAGACCACCGGCGCCGACGTGATCCACTCCTGGGCGATCCCGTCGTTCGGCGTCAAGATCGACGCCATTCCAGGCCGCCTCAACGAGACCTGGTTCAAGGCGACCAAGGTCGGCATGTATTACGGCCAGTGCTCCGAGTTGTGCGGCAAGGATCACGCCTACATGCCGATCGCGGTGCGCGTCGTGAGCGATCAGGAATTCACCGCCTGGGTCGAGGACGCCAAGAAGAAGTACGCCAGCGCGCCCACGAGCACCTATGCGTCGGCTGCGGGCGTGTCGCAGTAGCCGAGCGCGGATGAACGCTAAGATTGAGGGCCGCCTTGGCGGTCCACGGGGACACTGAGGATTGGACAATGGCGACGAACGTAGCGACCCATGCAGGCCATGACGATCACGCGCACGACCACCCGACCGGATGGCGGCGCTGGATCTATTCGACCAACCACAAAGACATCGGCACGATGTATCTGATCTTCGCGGTGTGCGCCGGCATCATCGGCCTCGCCATGTCGGTCGCGATCCGCATCGAGCTGATGTATCCGGGCGTGCAGCTCTTCCACGAGAACCACACCTACAACGTGTTCGTGACCTCGCATGGCCTGATCATGATCTTCTTCATGGTCATGCCGGCGATGATCGGCGGTTTCGGCAACTGGATGGTGCCGCTCATGATCGGCGCGCCGGACATGGCGTTCCCGCGCATGAACAACATCTCATTCTGGCTGCTGCCCGCCTCGTTCGCGCTGCTCCTGACTTCGACCTTCGTCGAGGGCGAGCCCGGCGCCAACGGCGTCGGCGCCGGCTGGACGATGTATGTGCCGCTGTCGACCTCGGGCCATCCCGGACCGGCGGTGGATTTCGCGATCCTGTCGCTGCACCTTGCCGGTGCGTCGTCGATCCTCGGCTCGATCAACTTCATCACCACCATCTTCAACATGCGCGCGCCGGGCATGACCCTGCACAAGATGCCGCTGTTCGTGTGGTCGATCCTGGTGACGGTGTTCCTGCTGCTGCTGTCGCTGCCGGTGCTCGCCGGCGCCATCACCATGATGCTGACCGACCGCAATTTCGGCACCACCTTCTTCGATCCGGCCGGTGGCGGTGATCCGGTGCTGTTCCAGCACCTGTTCTGGTTCTTCGGCCATCCGGAAGTGTACATCCTGATCCTGCCCGGCTTCGGCATGATCAGCCAGATCGTGTCGACCTTCTCGCGCAAGCCCGTGTTCGGCTATCTCGGCATGGCCTACGCCATGGTCGCGATCGGCGGCATCGGCTTCGTGGTGTGGGCGCACCACATGTACACGGTCGGCATGTCCTCGGCGACGCAGGCCTATTTCGTCGCCGCCACCATGGTGATCGCGGTGCCCACCGGCGTGAAGATCTTCTCCTGGATCGCCACGATGTGGGGCGGCTCGATCGAGTTCCGCGCGCCGATGCTGTGGGCGGTGGGCTTCATCTTCCTGTTCACGGTCGGTGGCGTCACCGGCGTCGTGCTGGCGAACGCCGGCGTCGACCGCGTGCTGCAGGACACCTATTACGTCGTCGCGCACTTCCACTACGTGCTGTCGCTCGGCGCGGTGTTCGCCATCTTCGCGGGCTGGTACTACTGGTTCCCGAAGATGTTCGGCTACATGTACAACGAGACCATCGCCAAGGCGCACTTCTGGGTGACCTTCATCGGCGTGAACCTCGTGTTCTTCCCGCAGCACTTCCTCGGCCTGTCGGGCATGCCGCGCCGCTACATCGACTATCCCGATGCCTATGCCGGCTGGAACCTGGTCTCGTCGATCGGCTCCTACATCTCGGCCTTCGGTGTCCTGATCTTCATCTATGGGGTGGTCGACGCCTTCATGCGCAAGCAGCAGGCGGCGAACAATCCGTGGGGACCGGGCGCGACGACCTTGGAATGGACCCTGTCCTCGCCGCCGCCGTTCCACCAGTTCGAGGTGCTGCCGAAGGTGCAGTAACCCTGCTCTCGCGATGCGGCGCCGATCCGGCGCCGCATCGATGTCCGCCGGCAGCGCGCTCGACGGCGCGCCGTCGGGATCCTTGAAGCGAGGTGCTGACGCGACATGCGTCGGGGCCGTTTGAATTGAAGTCTGGATTCGTCGTGTCGGTCATTGATCAGAACGCCATTGCCGTCGGCCCGCGGATTTCCGAGGCCGATGTCGGCGATTATCTCGCGCTCCTCAAGCCGCGGGTGATGTCGCTCGTGATCTTCACGGCGCTGATCGGTCTGCTCATCGCTCCGGGCCATTTCCACCCGGTGCTCGCCATCACCTCGCTGCTGTGTATTGCGGTCGGGGCCGGCGCCTCCGGCGCGCTCAACATGGCGCTGGAAGGCGACATCGACTCGCTGATGTCGCGCACCGCCAACCGTCCGATCCCGCGCGGCCGCGTCACCCGCCAGGAAGCGCTGGCCTTCGGCATCACGCTGTCGTTCTTCTCGGTGCTGACGCTCGGCATCCTCGTCAACTGGTTCGCCGGCGCCCTGCTCGCCTTCACCATCTTCTTCTACGTCGTCGTCTACACGCTTTGGCTGAAGCGCTGGACCGCGCAGAACATCGTCATCGGCGGCGCCGCCGGCGCCCTGCCGCCGGTGGTCGCCTGGGTGTCGTCCACCGGATCGATCGCGCCGGAGCCGCTCTGGCTGTTCCTGATCATCTTCTTCTGGACCCCGCCGCATTTCTGGGCGCTGGCGCTGTTCCGCAGCGATGACTACGCCCGCGCCGGCGTGCCGATGCTGCCGGTGGTCGCCGGCCCGGACGCGACCCGGCTGCAGATCCTGCTCTACACCATCGTCCTGGTGGCGATCGCGGCTGCGCCGTGGCCGCTCGGCTATTTCGATGCCGTCTACGGCGTCGTCTCGCTGGCGCTCGGGGCTGGCATGCTGTGGCTCGCGGTCGAGGTGTTCCGCAAGCGCGAGCGCAGCGCCTCGCTGCGCGCCAACCGCAAGCTGTTCGCCTTCTCGATCCTTTATCTGTTCGTGCTGTTCGCGACGCTCGGACTCGAAGCGGTCGCGCGCATGATCGCGCCGCTGATCTGGTAAGGGGCGCGAGACTGGAAAACATGGCGACCACGATGGCGGATCGAAACGAGTCAGAGGGCATCGTCCTCACCGAGGCGCAGCTGCGCAGCCGGCGCCGCCGCTCGATCGCGATCGCGCTCGCGCTCGGCGTGCTGGTGGTGCTGTTCTTCGCGGTGACCATGGTGAAGGGTCCCGCGGTGCTGAATCGGCCGATGTAGAGACGCGATGCAGGACGGGACGAAGCAGACCGCGATGGAGACAACCGACCAGAACGTTCCGGCGACCGCGCCGGCCGCGCCGCGCCGCGGCCTCAGCCGCGATGCGCTGGTCGGCGGCATCTGCGGCGCCGTCGCGGTGCTGATGGTGGGCGCGGCCTATGCCGCCGTGCCGTTCTACAACTGGTTCTGCCGCGCCACCGGCTTCAACGGCACCACGCAGGTGGCGACATCAGCGCCATCCGCGGCGCCGCTGGCGCGCCGGATCTCCGTGCGCTTCGACTCCAATGTCGCCGGCGGTCTGCCCTGGAAGTTCGAGCCGGAGAAGACCGAGATCGATGTCGCGATCGGCGAGGTGGTCACGGTCTACTACAAGGTCACCAACGAGGCGGCGCGCACCACCATGGCGCAGGCGGCCTACAACGTGTCGCCGCTGACATCAGGCGCCTACTTCCAGAAGATCAACTGCTTCTGCTTTACCGAGCAGACCATGGCGCCGGGCGAGACCCGCGAGATGGCGGTGGTGTTCTACGTCGATCCGGCGATAGCAGCCGATCACGAGAACGACAGCTTGAAGACGATCACGCTGTCATACACCTTCTATCCCGTCCGCGACACGCCGAAGCCGGTCGCTGCGGGCGAGCCGGACAAGCCGCGGGGCAGCCTATGACTGTGACTGTGCGGAAATCCGATATCCGGGGACCATCGCTGTTGAACGACACCGTGCCGGCGCAACCGGCATCGATCTGGGGAGAGACTTGCCATGGCTGAGGCGCACGCCAAGCATCACGACTACCATCTCGTCGATCCGAGCCCTTGGCCGTTCGTCGGCTCGGTCTCGGCCTTCATCATGGCGTTCGGCGCGATCGGCTGGATGCACAAGATGTACGGCGCCGCGCCGATCGTGTTCGGCATCGGCACCATCGGCGTGCTCTACACCATGGCGAGCTGGTGGGGCGACGTCATCAAGGAAGCGCAGTACAAGGGCGACCACACCCGCGTGGTGCAGCTGCATCACCGCTACGGCATGATCCTGTTCATCGCCTCCGAGGTGATGTTCTTCGTCGCCTGGTTCTGGGCCTATTTCAATGCCGCGCTGTATCCGAACTACGAGGTGCAGGCGACCCGCGACGCCCTGTTCGGCGGCGTCTGGCCGCCGAAGGGCATCGAGACCTTCGATCCCTGGCATCTGCCGCTGCTCAACACGCTGATCCTGCTGACCTCGGGCACCACGGTGACCTGGGCGCACCACGCGCTGCTCGAGGGCGACCGCAAGGGCCTGAAATACGGCCTGATCCTCACCATCCTCCTGGGTGCGACCTTCACCTGCGTGCAGGCCTACGAGTACAGCCACGCGACGTTCTCGTTCGCCGGCCACGTCTACGGCTCGACCTTCTTCATGGCGACGGGCTTCCACGGCTTCCACGTCCTGGTCGGCACGATCTTCCTGATCGTCTGCCTGGCGCGTGCCTATGCCGGCCACTTCACGCCCAAGCAGCATCTCGGCTTCGAGTTCGCCGCCTGGTACTGGCACTTCGTCGACGTGGTCTGGCTGTTCCTGTTCATCTGCATCTACGTCTGGGGCCACGGCGCCGAGGCGATGGCCCACGGCGCGCACTGAAGCCGGCGCGCACCGGTTCCGTCGAACGTGCTAAGAAGGGGCGGCCGTCGGGCCGCCCTTTCTCGTTTGCGGCGGCGCCCGGCGGTTGATCGAAATGTGATCCGCCGTCGCCGCCTCCGGTTGTATCACCAGGGGGCGCCGCCCGGCCGCCCAGGGGCAAGACACCATGACCACGCATCCGCCCGTCACTTTGGCCCAGACCGTCCTGCGCGGGCTCGCCTGCCGCTGCCCGCGCTGCGGCCAGGGCAAGCTGTTCGACGGCTTCCTCAACCTGCGCAAGCGTTGCGAAGCCTGCGATCTGGACTATGCCTTCATCGACACCGGCGACGGTCCGGCGATCTTCATCATGATGCTCGCCGGCGCCATCGTGGTCGGCGCCGCCCTGATCGTCGAGGTGAAGTATCAGCCGCCGTTCTGGGTCCATGCCGCGCTCTGGGGGCCGCTGATCCTGGTGACGACGCTGCTGCCGCTGCGCGCGATGAAATCGCTGCTGATCGCCCTGCAATTCCACCACAAGGCCGCCCCCGGCCGTTTGGTGGACAAGACGCCGCGATGAGTTGTTGGAAGTCCGCTGAATTGCGCTCCGGTTCCGAAGCGCTACCTGGGGCCTGCTGTGGCGGCCTGTCTCTTGGGACGCGAGCCAAGTCGCTTACCGCGCTTGAATGGGACGAAGGTCGTCGCTGCGACGACGCTGCGCTCCCTCCCCCCTTGTGGGGGAGGGCTGGGGAAGGGGGTAGCCCCAACGGCAGTCTTTGTGGGGCCACCCCCACCCCCGACCCCTCCCCGCAGGGGGGAGGGGAGCGCACCGTCCGTGTCGGGAAAGCAGAGCGCTCCCGTGAGACCGTCAAACCCGCGGCGTTGAAGCAGGCGGGCAGCGATGGAGTCGCCGCATGACCTCCGGCGGCCCCACCACCTCATCCCGCGCCTTCGCCGCCTTCACCTTCGTCATGGTCGCACTGTTCATCGGCCTCGGCGTCTGGCAATTGCAGCGCCGCGCCGAGAAGCATGCGCTGATCGCCGCGTTGACCGATCGCGTCGCTGCCGCACCCGCACCGCTGCCCCCGCCGGGCGACTGGCGCACGCTGACGCCGGAGCGCGACGAGTTCCGCCGCGTCAGCTTCACCGCGACCTATGCAAAGCTGCCGGATGCGATGGTCTACAGCGCCGGCTCGGCCGTGCGCGAGGACGTCTCCGGGCCGGGCACCTGGGCGTTCCTCCCGGCGCGCCTGCCGCCTGGCGAGACCGTCGTGATCGACGCCGGCTTCGTCGCCAACACGATGCAGGAACGCAGCATCCAGGACCGCCAGGTCGGCAAGCTCGTCACCGGCGAGCCCGTGATTCTCACCGGCTATCTGCGCTTCCCCGAGGCCGCCGGCCTGCTCACCGCGGCCGAGAGCCGCGACAAGCGGCTGTGGTTCACGCGCGACCATCGCGCGATGGCCAGGACGCTCGGCTGGGGCGAGGTCGCGCCGTTCTACATCGACCTTGAAACGCCGGTGCCGGACAACGGCATCCCAAAACCCGGTCCGCTGTCGCCGCATCTGCGCGACGAGCACATGCAATACGCGATCACCTGGTTCTCACTCGCCGCGGCGCTGATCGTGGCCTTCGCGGTGTGGGCGAGGGGACGGCGCGCGGCGAACCGATGACCCGTCCCCCGCATGAGCGCAAGCGACATGCGGGACCGGCGCCGCCCCCGCACGTCGCTGCCGCGGCGACGACGCCGGCAAAACGGCGCTTGACTTAGAGCGCGCTCGAACCCGTAGCCTGCCTGGCGTCGTGAATGGAGATAAAGCGCGCATGAAGATCGGCGAGCTGGCCAGGCAGTCGGGGCTGACGCCCCATACGATCCGCTACTACGAGCGGATCGGGCTGCTGCCCAGGGCCGATCGCGATCATGCCCGCCAGCGGGACTACGACGCATCGATCCTGACCTGGATCGAATTCCTCGGCCGCCTCAAGGCCACGGGAATGCCGATCCGGGACATGCTGCGCTACGCCGAGCTGCGCGCGGGCGGCGCTGCCACCGAGCCGGAACGATGCCGGCTGCTGGAGCGTCATCGCGAGGCGGTCCGGGCGCGCGTCGCCAGCCTGCAGGATTGCCTTCTCGTTCTCGACGGCAAGATCGCCGGTTATGCCGGCAGCAGCGAGAGGACGAACGATGATGACGCGATCAACGCCCAGCCAAGCCACGACGACGAGCCCGATGCCGGGCGCCACGCCATCCGGCGCCAACACCGATCAGGATCGGCTGGCGCGCGGCCGGCGCGCGCTCGATAGCATCGACGGCGAGGCCGGCCACAATGTGATCGCGGCGCTCGCCGACATCGCGCCGGACTTCGCCACCTACGTGATCGAGTTTCCGTTCGGCGACATCTATTCACGCCCCGGCCTCGATCTGCGCAGCCGCGAGATCGCGACCATCGCGGCGCTGACCGCGCTCGGCAATGCCAGCCCGCAGCTCAAGGTTCATATCCATGCTGGCCTCAATGTCGGCCTCAGCCGCGACGAGATCACCGAAGTGATCATGCAGATGGCGGTCTATGCCGGCTTCCCCGCCGCGCTCAACGGATTGTTCGCAGCCAAGGCGGTGTTTGCCGAGGCCGACGCGAAGGCCGGTGAGGCCGCCTCGGTTTGATTAGCGGGCTACGCACCGCGCCTCGCCACCGCGATCGTCGCGATTCTGCCCCGAGTCGCCCGACGGGCTATTCGCAACGGCATGAGCTGGCGTCCGATATCAAGAATTCGGCCGCGCCGGAAAACTGATTATGTAAGCATCCTCAACGCGCTGATGAGTTCAGCATCGACCGGCGGCAATTTTTTACTTTCATTTTTTCCGAAATCATGGTTGTCTCTTCCCATTCCGCCTCGCCAGCGAGGGACGTACGCGTCGTCACGGACGTTGAGGTGGGATGCGATGGACGGGTCGGCTGCAACTGACGAGTGCGGCCGGCACGGACGGCGAAGTCGCGTGGTCCTGATACCCCGACGCTGGTATCAAGTTGGCGCTGGTGCCGATGCATCGCGTCGATGACGGTGGCCAAAAAGCCCGGTGCACCGAGGAGAGCGCGTATAAGTCGTAAGCCATCGCGCAGGGAAGGCCGGGTCGCTCTGGCTGAACCTGTGGTTCCTGCCCCGTGCATTCTTGTTCGCACGGGGGCCGCGGGTGCCAGCCGGCATCCGGTCTTCCCTGCGCCCTCCGTTCGAAGGAGGGAGACATTCCGCAAAGCTCGGGCGCCGATCGCGCCGCGAGACCGCTGCTCCGCGCGCCCCGGAATGACGAGGTGGAGAGGTCGTGCCGATATCCCATCGTTCGTTCGCGTGTTCGAAGTGTCCGGCTGAAAGCCGCAAGCACCGCCATCGTCCCCGCGACGGCGGGGATCCAGTACGCCGCAGCGGCGCGGGTGAGCATAGCCGCCGCGGCGTACCGGATCGCCCGGGTGAATCGGGCGATGACGGCGGAGCTGGTAGGATGGAGAGGTGGACCGACCAGGGCTGCCCATCTCGCGCGGGTCACCGTAACGCCGCCGTAACCCGTCCCCATGACGATCCCACCGGCAACAACCGGTTTCGCAGCCCGTCCAAAACCATTATGGTGCCGGACCATGTTGCCGCCGGGCGGTTCCGATTTCGAATTCAATCAACGGGTTATGGCCTGGTGACGCAGGTCAGGAGAGCGGTTTGACGCGCTATGTTTCGACCCGCGGGGAAGCCCCCGCGCTCACTTTCTGCGATGTGATGCTGACCGGGCTCGCCCGTGACGGCGGCCTGTACGTGCCCGAGACCTGGCCGCAGCTGACGCCGGCGACGATCGCGTCGTTCTTCGGCCGGCCCTATTGGGAGGTCGCCGTCGAGGTCATCAAGCCGTTCGTCGCCGGCGAGATTTCCGACGAGGAGCTCGGCCGCATGGCCAACGAGGCCTATGCGACCTTCCGTCACCCCGCCGTGGTGCCGCTCGACCAGACCGCACCGCATCAGTTCGTGCTGGAGCTGTTCCACGGCCCGACCCTGGCGTTCAAGGACGTGGCGATGCAGCTGATCTCGCGGCTGATGGACCATGTGCTCGCCAAGCGCGGCGAGCGCACCACCATCGTCGTGGCGACATCAGGCGATACCGGCGGCGCCGCGGTCGATGCGTTCGCCGGCCGCGACAATGCCGACCTCATCGTGCTGTTTCCGCATGGCCGCATCTCCGAGGTGCAGCGGCGGATGATGACCACGTCGGGCGCGGCGAACGTGCATGCGCTGGCCATCGAAGGTCATTTCGATGACTGCCAGGCGATCGTGAAGGGCCTGTTCAATCATCACGGTTTCCGCGACTCGGTCAGGCTGTCGGGCGTCAACTCGATCAACTGGGCGCGCGTCGTCGCCCAGGTGGTCTACTACTTCACCTCGGCGGTCGCGATCGGCGCGCCCCACCGCGCCGTCGACTTCACCGTGCCCACCGGCAATTTCGGCGACATCTTCGCCGGCTACGTCGCCAAGCGCATGGGCCTGCCGGTGCGGACCTTGCGCGTCGCGACCAACGTCAACGACATCCTCGCCCGGACGCTGGCGACCGGCATCTACGAGGTGCGCGAGGTGCATGCGACGGCCTCGCCCTCGATGGACATCCAGGTGTCGTCGAATTTCGAGCGGCTGCTGTTCGAAGCCGGCGGCCGCGACGCCGGCACCGTGCGGCGGCTGATGGACGGCCTCAAGCAGTCCGGCCGCTTCGTGCTGCCGGATGCGATGCTGGCCGCGATCCGCGCGGATTTCGACGCCGGACGCGCCGACGAGACCGAGACCGCCGCTGCGATCCGCGCCGCCTTCCGCGAGGCCGGCGATCTCGTCGATCCGCACACGGCGGTGGCGCTGGCGGTGGCCGATCGCGACGGAACGGATCTGTCGGTGCCGAACATCGTGCTGTCGACCGCGCATCCCGCCAAATTCCCCGACGCGGTCGAGGCCGCCTGCGGGATGCGGCCGCATCTGCCGGTGTGGCTCGAAGGGCTGATGAGCAGGCGCGAGGACATCAGGATCATGCGGAACGACCAGGCCGAGGTGGAGAAGTTCATCCGCTCGGTCAGCCGGGCCGCCAAGCAGGGAATTGCATGATGGGTGTGGAAGTCACCAAGCTGCCGACGGGGCTGACGGTCGTCACCGACACGATGCCGCATCTGGAGACGGCGGCGCTCGGGGTCTGGGCCGGCGTCGGCGGCCGCGACGAGAAGCCGGATGAGCACGGCATCTCGCATCTGCTCGAGCACATGGCGTTCAAGGGCACGACGACGCGCAGCGCCCGCGAGATCGTCGAGACGGTCGAGGCCGTCGGCGGCGATCTCAATGCCGGCACCTCGACCGAGACCACGGCCTATTACGCCCGTGTGCTGAAGGCCGACGTGCCGATGGCGCTCGATGTGCTCTCCGACATTCTCGCCAATCCGTCGTTCGTGCCGGAGGAGCTGGAGCGCGAGAAGAACGTGATCGTGCAGGAGATCGGCGCGGCACAGGATACGCCTGACGACGTCGTGTTCGAGCATCTCAACGAGCTGTGCTTTCCGGACCAGCCGATGGGCCGCTCGCTGCTCGGCACCGCCAAGACGCTGGAGGCGTTCGATCGCGACAAGCTGCACGGCTATCTGTCGACGCATTACCGCGGCCCCGACATGGTGGTCGCCGCCGCCGGTGCCGTCGACCATCAGCGGGTGGTCGAGGACGTGACGAAGCGTTTCGCCAGCTTCAATGGCGGCGAGGGGCCGAAGCCGTTGCCGGCGGCGTTCGGCAAGGGCGGCTCGCGCGTCGTGCACCGCGATCTCGAGCAGGCGCATCTGACGCTTGCGCTCGAGGGCGTGCCGCAGGCCGATCCGTCGCTGTTCTCGCTGCAGGTGTTCACCAACATCCTCGGCGGCGGCATGTCGTCCCGGCTGTTCCAGGAGGTGCGCGAGAACCGGGGGCTCTGCTACTCCGTCTACACGTTCCACGCGCCCTACAGCGACACGGGGTTCTTCGGCCTCTACACCGGGACCGATCCGGCCGACGCCCCCGAGATGATGGAGGTCGTGGTCGACATCATCGGCAATGCGGTGGAGACCCTGAGCGAGGCCGAGGTCGCCCGCGCCAAGGCGCAGATGAAGGCCGGGCTCTTGATGGCGCTGGAGAGCTGCAGTGCCCGTGCCGAGCAATTGGCGCGGCATATCCTGGCCTATGGCCGGCCGCAGACCTTGCAGGAGATGGTCGCCAAGATCGAGGCGGTCAGCGTCGAGAGCACGCGCGATGCGGCGCGGGCGCTGCTCGCACGCAGCAAGCCGGCGGTGGTCGCGCTCGGCACCGGCAGGGGTCTGGACACGGCGGTCACTTTCGCCGAAGGTCTGACCGGTTCGCGATCGAAGGCCCAACTGCACTGAGCGTGGTTCGGCTCGGTGCGGTCCGCGCGCATTTGAATCTCGCCAGATCTTGGCCTTGGAGATCTCGGCATTGGAGATCTGGGGTGGGTCGGAGCAGGCTTCGACCCGGAAAGAGCAGGGGGAGCATCACAGATGGCCCTGTTTCGCTTGCCATCCAACGGACCGGCTGCGTTGGCTCCGCGCGGCCAGGGCCTGCTGCTGCGTGCGCCGCAGATGGCCGATTACGCGCAATGGGCGCGGCTGCGCGAGATCAGCCGCGACTATCTCACGCCGTGGGAGCCGATCTGGCCGTCCGACGACCTGACGCGCTCCGGCTTCCGCCGCCGGCTGCGCCGCTATGCCGAGGACATCTCGGCCGACCGGTCCTATCCGTTCATCGTCTTCCGCGAGCAGGATGGCGCCATGCTCGGCGGCATCACGCTCGCCAATGTCCGCCGCGGCATCGTTCAGGCCGGCACCATCGGCTACTGGATGGGGCAGCCGTTCGCGCATCATGGCTACATGACGGCGGCGCTGCGGCTGCTGCTGCCGACCCTGTTCGGCGAGCTCAATCTGCACCGGGTCGAGGCGGCCTGCATCCCGACCAATATGCCGTCGATCCGCGTGCTGGAGAAATGCGGCTTCACCCGCGAGGGCCTGGCGCGTCGCTACCTCTGCATCAACGGGGTCTGGCAGGACCATTATCTCTACGGCCTGCTGCACGAGGATTTCCGGGGGTAGCAATCGTGATCGTGATCGCCGCGGGAGAGGCCGATCGGGGCTGGTTCCGGGCTCTGAAATGGGTATAGACGCCTTGGCTGGGCGACCGAGTTGCCGGGGATATCAGACGATGCGAGAGACGAGCGTGATCAGGGCTGGGACGTTGGCAGCCGTGCTGCTGGCCTTGGGAGCCGCGAGCGCGGCGCCGCCGGCCGCCGCCCAATCGCTGACCGACCGCTTCAAGAGCCTGTTCGGCGGCGGCTCGGACGACAAGGGGCAACAGAATCTGCCCGCCAGCGGCGGACCGCCGGTCGATCCGACCGATGGCCTGACCTGTCCGCCGGTCAATATTCGCGCCGGCGCCTCGACCTACGCCGTGGCCGCGCCCGGCAAGCAGGCGGTCGGCAACGACGTCCGGTTCCAGGCGTCGATCACCAAGACCGCGCGTGAATGTAATCTCAACGGGGCCGAGATCACCGCCAAGATCGGCATTCAGGGGCGCATCGTCGCCGGCCCCGCGGGCGCGCCGGCGAGCGTCGACATTCCGATGCGCATTGCCGTGGTCCAGGGCGGCATCGGCGAGAAGGTGATCGCGACCAAGTCGTATCGCACCACGGTGCAGATGACCGAGGACGGCAGCGTGCCGTTCACGATCGTCGCCGAGGACATGGTCTATCCGGTGCCGCCGCCCGGCGCCAATGCCGACAATTACGTCTTCTACATCGGCTTCGACCCGCAGGCCCTGACCCCGGAGCGGCCGCACGGCAAGAAGCGGAGGTGACGATTGCCCTTGCGCGAAGCGGTCGCCGGAGAGTGTGAATAGCAAAAGGCCGGTGCGATGGAATCGCACCTGCCTTTTGAAGATGATGGATGAGATGGGCTGCCGCTCAGTTCAGCTTGCGGCCGACTTCGGCGATGCCCTTGGCGACGAGGTCTTCGCCAAGAGCGCCCTTGACCGACTGCGACAGCACGGTCGCTGCCGCCTGGACGGCGGCCTCCGCCGCAGCGGACCTGACGTCGGCGAGAGCCTGGGCTTCGGCGAGGGCGATCTTGCCCTCGGCGGCCTTGGTGCGACGGGCGACGAAGTCTTCCATCTTGGCCTTGGCCTCCGCCGCGATGCGCTCGGCTTCCGCCTTTGCGCTGGTGACGATCTCCTCGGCCTCACGCTCGGCGCTGGCGCGGCGGGTCTTGTAATCGGCGAGCACCTTGGCCGCCTCTTCCTTGAGCCGCTTGGCCTCCGCGAGCTCGTTCCTGATGCGCTCGGCGCGGTGGTCGAGCGCCGTCAGGACCATGCGGTGGACACCGAGATAGGCGAACAGGCCCATCAGGATCACGAAGGCGATCGCGACCCAGGTTTCCGGATCAGCAAGCAAATGCATCAGGCTGTTCCCTTCAACGATGCATCCACCGCAGCCTCGACCGTCTTGGCTGCGGGGGCCTTGCCGGTGAGCTGCTTCACGATCGCGCTGGCTGCGTCTGCGGCGATGCCGCGGACATTGCTCATTGCGGTCGTGCGCGTGGTGGCGATGGATGCCTCAGCCGCCGCGAGCTTGGCTGCGAGGCTGTCTTCCAGCGCCTTGCGCTCGGCGTCCGAAGAGGCCGCGAGCTTCTCGCGGGTCTCGGCTCCGATCGCCTGGGCACGGGCACGAGCCGTCGCCAGCTCGCTCTCATATGCCTTCATCGCGGCTTCGGATTCATCCTTCAGCCGCTGCGCTTCAGCCAGATCGCCGTCGATTGACTTCTGGCGGGCGTCGATGACGGCCCCGACCTTCGGCAGCGCCACACGCGAGACGATCACGTACAGCGCCACGAAGGCGATCACCAAGGAGACGATCTGGGAGGGAAAGGTTTCCTTCGAGAACGGAGGGAAACCATGCCCGCCATCGGCCTCCGTATGGGCGCTTGCGGTGCCCTTGGCCTCGCCACCCTTGGCCTCGCCATGACTTTCAGCCACGGGCTTCTCCTGTCCGGCTCAGGCCGTCTTAGACGGCGTACAGCAGGAGCAGCGCGATCAGCAGCGAGAAGATGCCGAGCGCTTCGGTCACCGCGAAGCCGAAAATCAGGTTGCCGAACTGGCCCTGGGCGGCCGACGGATTGCGCAGAGCGGCCGACAGGTAGTTGCCGAAGATGATGCCGATGCCGGCACCCGCGCCACCCATGCCGATGCAGGCAATGCCCGCGCCAATGTACTTCGCTGCAACCGGATCCATGAAACGAACTCCTTTGAGGGGTTTGGTAGAGAGGGCCGGATCAGTGGCCCGGATGGATAGCATCGTTGAGATAGATGCAGGTGAGGATCGTGAAGACGTAGGCCTGGAGGAACGCGACCATCAGCTCGAGGCCGGTCAGCGCGACCGTGAGGCCGAGCGGCAACAGCGCGCCGACCTTGCCGACGAAGCCGAGCGCACCGAGCATGGTCACGAAGCTCGCGAACACCTTCAGGGTGACGTGGCCGGCCAGCATGTTGGCGAACAGACGGACGCTGTGCGAGATCGGACGGGAGAAGAAGGAGATGATTTCGATCACGACCACCAGCGGCAGGATCACCGCGGGGATGCCGGAGGGGACGAACAGCTTAAAGAACTTCAGGCCGTTCTTGTAGAAGCCGTAGATGATGACCGTCAGGAACACCAGCAGCGCCAGCGCGAAGGTGACGATGATGTGGCTGGAGACGGTGAAGGTGTAGGGGATGATGCCGACGATGTTCGAGACGAAGATGAACATGAACAGCGAGAACACCAGCGGGAAGAACGTCATGCCGTGCGAGCCGGCGCTGGTTCTGATGGTGTTGGCGACGAATTCGTAGGACAGCTCGACCACCGACTGGAACCGGCCCGGCACGAGCGCGCGCCCTGCGGCCATCATCATGACGGCGATCAGCACGACCGCGAGCAGCATGTACGCGGACGAATTGGTGAAGGCGATCTCCTGATTGCCGATGTGGCCGATCGTGAAGATCTTGTTGAGGTGGAATTGATGGATCGGATCGATCATCCGCGTGGCGTCTCAGTTGTTCACCGGCCACGCCGGCGCTTTGCAATTCACTCGTTGGTCTTCCGCGCGAGGTCTTCCGCGCATGTCTCACTGGCGGGGCCTGTCGGGAGCTATGCCTGCGGATCTCACCACGTTCAACACGCCGGCCGCGAAGCCGAGCAGGAAAAACACGATGAATCCAAAGGGCGATGTCGACAGCAAGCGGTCGAAGCCCCAGCCAAGCACCGCACCGACGAGGACACCGGCGATCAACTCGGAGGACAGTCGCAGGCCACGCGCCATGGCCGAAGCCCGGGCTGCAGTGTCACCGCCGCCGTTTCCAGGTTGATCAGCCCCGATCTTTCGGCCGTCACGAAATTCGGACAACCGTTGGTCGAGACTTCCGAGCCTTGCGGAAAGCGCAACCTCATCGGGCGACTTGTCGCGATCCCCGTGTCCATCGCTCTCGTTCGTGCCATCCGCCATGTGCTTATCCGCCATGTGTGGAGACCCGATCCGTTGCCGCGAGTGTCAGGAAATAGCGCCCCATCGCCCTTTAAAGCCGCGCGGACCATACTGACCGCATCCCCCCAAGTCAAGATTGCGTGTTGAACTGTTAGATGCCTGATTTTGCTCGTCTTCCTGGCTTTTTCGTCAGATCGGTCGCGCGTGTCACCGCGCCGCATCAACAGCGTTCTGTGCAACTGCGATCTTGCCCCTGTCGGGGCCCTCTGATCCGATGTCGCTGAACCCCAACCAGCACGGGAACCCGCATGTCGCGCCAGATCGATTACTATTTCTCGCTGCAGTCGCCATGGGCCTATATCGGCCACCGGCTGTTCCGCGACATCGCCGCGAGCCACGGCGCGACCGTCAACCTCAAGCCGGTCATGCTGGTGGATCTGTTCGCCGAGACCGGCGGGCTTCCGTTGGCCAAGCGCCATCCGGCGCGGCAGCGCTATCGCATCGTCGAGTTGAAGCGGTGGCGCGACAAGCGCGGTCTCGATTTCCACATCCAGCCGCGCAACTGGCCCTTCAACGCCCGGCTCGCCGACGGCGTCGTCATCGCAGCGCAGCAGGCCGGCCTCGATCCGGAGCCCTATCTGCAGCGCGCTTTCCCGGCCATCTGGGAGCAGCAGCTCAATCTTGCGGATGTCGAGGTCATCGCCGGCCTGGCCGATGCAGCCGGACTGCCGGGCCGCGATCTCGTGACGCAGGCGGCGAGGGACGTGGTCGGGGCGGCCTACGAGCAGAACCGGCAGGACGCGATCGCGGCCGACGTATTCGGCTCGCCGGCCTACGTGCTGGACGGCGAGATTTTCTGGGGGCAGGACCGGCTCGAGCTGCTGGCGGACGCGTTGAAATCCGGTCGCTCCGCCTATACGTCCGGCACATAGGTGCAGCCTGTGGCAGCGGATTGCACCTGAGGCAACGTCATGGCCGCGACACAATGTCGGCGTGCATGGCGGCGGTTGCGAATGCGCCTGGGAGAGCCAGCCATGAGTCTCACGAAGCCCTACCGGCCGTCCCTCCTCGCGCTGCTGGCGTTGAGCTGCCTGGGCGGAGAGGCGTTTGCGGTCGAGGACACCGCGCCTGACGGCGACAAGGGACGCTACACGATGTCGACGACGTCGGACGGCGTGATCCGGCTCGATACCAAGACAGGTGCGGTCTCGATGTGCAACAACAGCAATGGATCGGGCTTTGCCTGTTACGCGGTGCCTGATGAGCGCGCCGCGCTGGACGCCGAGATCGGCCGTCTGCAGGCGGAGAATGAAAAGCTCAAGGGCCAGCTCGCGTCGCGCGACCAGAGCATCTCCGGCAAGATCGACGAGCCGCTGCCGAAGGACCAGGCGCTGCCCAAGTCCGATCAATTGAAGAAGGCGGAGCCTCGAGCCGGAGAGTCGAAGTCTGCTGACGGAACGCGAAAGCTCGAGATCCCGCTGCCCAGCGACCAGGACATGGACCGCATGATGGGGTTCCTCGAGCAGGCGTGGCGGCGGCTGCTCGACATGGCGACGCGGGTGCAGAAGGACGTCTCGGGCAGGATCTGAGACCGCTTCGAGGAGGCTGCATCCATGTCGGCACGATCGGCCTCGCGCACGGCACCTTCGGTTGTTGCGATCGATACGGTGGTGACGTCGATTCTGACGGTGCAGACTTCGGGCCGCGGCTTCACCGATCTCACGCGCGAGGTCGAGGCATTCCTGCGTGAAGTCTCCGCCAGGGAAGGCGCGGTGACCCTGTTCGTTCGCCACACCTCGGCGTCGCTGACGATCCAGGAGAATGCCGATCCCACCGTGCTGCACGATCTCACCACGGCGCTGGCGCGGCTGGCGCCGGAGGATGCCGGCTGGGTGCACGACACCGAGGGGCCCGACGACATGCCGGCGCACATCAAGACCATGCTGAGCTCGGTCTCGCTGCAGGTGCCGGTGCAGGACGGCCGCATGATGCTCGGCACCTGGCAGGCGCTCTATCTGATCGAGCATCGCGCGCGTCCGCATCGGCGCGAGCTGGTGTTGCAGTTCATCGGCGCGGCCTGAGGCCATAAAGAGAAAATCCGTGGGTCTGAAATGCGGAACGGCCGCGGAGTGATCCGCGGCCGTTCGCTCGGAGGAGATGCGGGCGGAGGTGCTGCCCGCGTCCTGATCAGTGCTGCTGGATGTCGACGTCCTTGGTCTCCGGCAGGAACAGGAAGCCGACGATCGCCGTGATCACCGCGAAGAAGATCGGGTACCATAGGCCGGCATAGATGTCGCCGGTCGAGGCCACGATCGCGAAGGCGGTTGCCGGCAGCAGGCCGCCGAACCAGCCGTTGCCGATGTGGTAGGGCAGCGACATCGAGGTGTAGCGGATCTTGGTCGGGAACAGCTCGACCAGCATCGCGGCGATCGGGCCGTACACCATGGTGACGAAGATCACCAGGATGAACAGCAGGCCGATGATCGCGGCGACCTGCGGACGGAAGACGTCGAACGGATGCGCCATCTTGACGATGCCGGCGTCACCCGCCTTCGGATAGCCGGCCTGGCCGATCGCGGCCGTCAGCGCCGGGTTGCTGGTCTTCGCATCGGTGTAGGGCACTTCCTTTCCGTTGAAGGTGACCTTCACGCCGGAGCCGGCCGGACCATAAACGGTCGAGTACTTGACCGAGGACTGGGCCAGGAAGGCGCGGGCGGTGTCGCAAGGCGCGGTGAAGACGCGGGTGCCGACCGGGTTGAACAGATCGCCGCAGCCGGCGGGATCTGCCACCACTTCCACCTTCGTCGCCTCGATCGCCTTCTCCAGCGCCGGGTTGGCGTTGGTGGTGATCATCTTGAAGATCGGGAAGAAGGTCAGCGCCGCGATCAGACAGCCGCCCATGATGATCGGCTTGCGGCCGATCTTGTCGGACAGCATGCCGAACACGATGAAGAAGCCGGTGCCGAGCAGCAGCGACCAGGCGATCAGCAGGTTGGCGGTGTAGCCGTCGACCTTCAGGATCGATTGCAGGAAGAACAGCGCGTAGAACTGGCCGGTGTACCAGACCACGCCCTGGCCCATCGTGGCGCCGATCAGCGCCAGCAACACGATCTTGGCGTTGCCCCAGTTCGCGAACGCTTCCGTCAGCGGCGCCTTCGAGCTCTTGCCCTCGTCCTTCATCTTCTGGAACACGGGCGATTCGTTCAGGCGCAGACGGATCCAGACGGAGACGCCAAGCAGCAGCACCGAGACCAGGAACGGAATGCGCCAGCCCCATTTGGCGAAGTCGGCCTCGCCGATGATGGTGCGGGTGAACAGGATGACCAGCAGCGACAGGAACAGGCCCATCGTCGCCGTCGTCTGGATGAAGGAGGTGTAGTAGCCGCGCTTGCCCATCGGGGCGTGCTCGGCGACATAGGTCGCGGCACCGCCATACTCGCCGCCGAGCGCGAGGCCCTGCAGCAGGCGCAGGCCGATCAGGATCACCGGCGCCGCGAAGCCGATGGTCGCGGCGTTCGGCAGCAGGCCGACGATGAAGGTCGACAGGCCCATGATCAGGATCGTGACCAGGAAGGTGTATTTGCGGCCGACGATGTCGCCGATGCGGCCGAACACGATGGCGCCGAACGGACGCACCAGGAAGCCGGCGGCGAAGGCGAGCAGTGCGAAAATGTCGCGGGTGGCCGGCGGATAGTCGCTGAAGAACTGCGCGCCGATGATCGAGGCCAGCGACCCGTAGAGATAGAAGTCGTACCACTCGAAGACGGTGCCGAGAGAGGAGGCCAGAATGACGAAGCGTTCGTCCTTCGTCATGCCTCCAGCTCTCGCTTGTGTGGCTACCATTGTTGACATCGGCATTCGCTCCCCATGATTGTTGTGATGATGGCTTTCGCCTCCGCATGCCGGACTTGGACGGCGCAGGTCGCGGAGACCTTGCTCTTCAGTAACATTGCAGTGAAACCCGCCCCAATACGACTTTCGGCTCTGCCCTCTGCGGCGCGCGGGAAAGATGGGGACATTGCGGCGGATCAAGTTCGCTGAGCGGCCGTCGCGCTATCGATGTTGCGTTGCACAAGGTTCGGATTAACCGCCTTCCCTGCAAGTGGAATTGCACGCTTGCATGCAACCGGTGGCCGGGCGAGTATTTTACGGAAAACCGGGCGCGTGCAGTTGCAGCATGTCGTCGGTCTCGCAAGGTCAAGTCTGGATTCATGGCGGCTGCCAGCACTCATCTCGTCATTGCCGATGATCACCCGTTGTTCCGCAACGCCTTGCGGCAGGCGGTCGCGAGCGTGCTCGCGGAGGCCGTGGTCGACGAGGCCGGCTCGTTCGAGGACCTCACCGCTTTGCTGGAAAAGGATTCCGAGGTCGATCTGGTGCTGCTCGACCTCACCATGCCCGGCATCTCCGGCTTCTCGGGCCTGATCTATCTGCGCGCGCAATATCCGGCGATCCCGGTCGTCATCGTGTCGGCGAGCGACGACGGCGCGACGATCCGCCGCTCGCTCGATTTCGGCGCCTCCGGCTTCATCCCGAAGCGGTTCGGCGTCGACACCTTGCGCGATGCCATCAAGAAGGTGATGGACGGCGAGGTCTGGGTGCCGCCCGACACCGACCTGGCCGCCGGCGCCGATCCTGAAATGACCAGGCTGCGCGACCGCCTGGTCACCTTGACCCCGCAGCAGGTGCGCGTGCTGATGATGCTGTCGCAGGGCCTGCTCAACAAGCAGATCGCCTACGAGCTCGGCGTCTCCGAGGCGACCATCAAGGCGCACGTCTCGGCCATTCTGCAGAAGCTCGGCGTCGAGAGCCGGACCCAGGCGGTGATCGCGGCCGCGAAGATCGCGGGCAGCGCCTGGCGGCAGGATACGCCGACGGGGAAGTGACGGGCTCTGCGTACGCGCTGCGCCAGCCTTGGCGCAGAGCCTCACCGAACCAGCCTGCAACCTCCGCACCGCTGCGCGATGCAGTGCCCTCGCCCCTTGTGGGAGAGGGCAGCGCCGGCCGGTCCGCAGGCTCGGTCGGGTGAGGGGTTCTATCCGCGAGCGCAACCCTTTGAGGCAGACCCCTCACCCGACCGAGGTCGTTGCGCTGTCGTTCATGCCCTCTCCCACAAGGGGCGAGGGCGCAGTCATGACCATCGTGCCCGCAGCGAGATTGATTCGTTTTCTGCTTCTCCATGGGGACGCGGCTCATGGTCGATGTGCAGCTCCGGCTTCGGAGTCGCCTCCTCACAGTGAGGAGCGCCTTCTTCGGCGCGTCTCGAAACACGAGGCCACCAGACACCTTTGATCCATCGCGACACACTTTCGCAGTCTCGCGGCGCCATCAGCGTCCGAGCTTTGAGCTTTACTCGCCCTCCTCAAGAATGAGGGCGCAGGGAAGGCCGGGCGCTGGCCGCGCCCGTGGCCCGCCTGCAGAAAAAAAGCAGGCGGCAGTCACCACAGGTCTGGCCGAACACGCCCGGCCCTCCCTGCGCGATGGTTTTGACGGCTGCTCCGAGCTCTCCCCGGGGACCGGCGTTCTTGCCCCCGTCATCCGCAACATCGTCGTCACGGACTTGGCATCAGCACCGGGATGCCAGGACCACACGGCTTGACCGTGCGCACCGGATCGTTCGTCCGCGAGACCTAAGCCCGCTGCGACCCGACGCGCCCACCGCATCCCGCGCCCCACGTTCGTGACGATCGCGAAGCGCCCCTCATGGCGGGCACGGGATGGCGCGACGTGTATCATGATTTCGGGGAAAAAGAAATAAGATTCGACGGGCTGTGAATTTGTCGATCTGAATCGATAGCTGAACAGGACTGGAGTTCCGAGGACTCTTGGAGCCAGCGAACGCGCGCGGTCCTTGATCGCGCTCAAGCTGCGAGCAGCCGGTGGCTCTGCCGAGACGCGCTGGTGGGTTTGATCCGAGCATTGGCTGACGGCAAACGGCCGTCGCTGGGGACAACGGAGGCAGACGTAGAGGAGGAATAACTGACCGAGGTCCACAGGACTGGGTGCAAAAGGGGACATGAAAATGTCAGCGGGGTTTGAGCTTACGTCACCATTTCGGGTTTGATCGCCAAAAAATTGCAGATTAATGAGTTTGCTCGCGCCGGAAGTATTTGGGCGCGTGCGGAAGAGAGCGGGTCGTTATGCATTCACCAGCCGAGGTGCGCCACGCCAGGGACGCCGTCCATGGGCCTCTCTACCGGCCAGACATAGACGGATTGAGAGCTGTCGCCGTTCTCTCCGTGGTCGCCTTTCACGCCTTCCCTGGCACGCTCCGAAGCGGCTTTGTCGGTGTCGACATCTTCTTCGTGATATCGGGCTTCCTTATCACATCAATTATTCTCGGCGGGCTGGAAAGTGGCACATTCAGCTTTCAGGTCTTCTACGCCCGGCGGATCAAACGGATATTTCCCGCGCTCGCGCTCGTGCTAACCGCATCGTTAGCAGCGGGCGCGCTTCTGCTACTGCCAGACGATTTCCGTCTGCTCGGTAAGCATGTGGCCGCTGGCGCGGGCTTTGTTTCCAACTTTGCTCTGTGGCAGGAAGCCAACTATTTCGACGTCGCGGCAGACACCAAAATCCTTCTGCATCTCTGGTCGCTTGGCATCGAGGAGCAGTTCTATCTCCTGTGGCCGGCGCTGATCTGGATTGCCTGGCGGCTGCGCCTGAACCTGTTCACGGTTTTTGTCGCAATGTTTGCAGCTTCATTTATCTACAACATCAAGGCTACGCCATCGAACCCCGTCGCCGCATTCTATTCTCCGGGAGCCCGCTTCTGGGAGCTTTCAACGGGCAGCATTCTGGCCTATCTGGCATTTTCAACGCCACGGGCGGCGGTCTGGGTCGAAAATGGCCTCGCGACGGTCATAGCGTCCGTTCTCTTCGAGCGCGGGGGCGTGAACGAGAAGAAGATTTATCGCGACTTTGTTTCGGTGGCGGCTATCGCGCTGATTGCTGCGTCCGTCCTCGTGATCACGCGCCGGCAGGAGTTCCCAGGCTGGTGGGCGCTAATGCCGGTCCTCGGAAGTTACCTGGTCATCCTCGCCGGGCCGGGAGCTTGGCTCAACCGGGTGCTCCTCTCAAATCCGGTCATGGTCTGGATCGGTCTGATCAGCTATCCATTGTATCTGTGGCACTGGCCGCTGCTGACTTTTGTGCGCATCCACTATGGAGCCTCGCCGCCCCCGCAAGCCGTCATCACGTTGTTGGTCGGTGCGTCAGTCGGGCTTGCGTGGGGCACCTATCAGTTTCTCGAGAAGCCCATCCGGTCTGGCGAGCTGCGAGTCTGGATGGTGCCAGGGCTAGCAATGGCGATGATCGCCATCGGCGCATTTGGGCTCCTCGATTTCGCGATGCAGGGTTTCCCGGGCCGGATCAACGACGAGGACAAGCGTGAATATGCGGCGTATTTTTATGGCGGGTCGCCGCTGATCCAGGCCGAGGCTCAGGATATCATGCAGAACCGCTGTAACTTTTACGCCTGGGATAGTCCGGTCCCTACGCTCGCGCCAAGAAAGGCCATCGATCCCAGTTGCTATATGCGGCACTCCGACAAGAGTGTGCTCATTATCGGAGATTCCAATGCTGCGGACCTATATTACGGGCTCAATGAAGTTCTTCCGAAAGATGTGTCGGTGTTGCTGATCCACAGTTCGGGCTGCCAAGTCAGTCCAATTATCGAGCACATCATAGAGACTCACCACTGTAACATGGCTAACTACTTTGCGCTGCGTCGGATTGCGATCGATCCGCCCGATGTTCTGTTGCTTTCATCGAACAACTCGTTCGACATCGAGTACATCCGCAAGTTTTCGATGATGGTGAAGGGGTATGGCGTCAAGAAGGTGCTCGTGCTTGGTCAGCGACCGCATTGGAAGCGCTTTCTGCACAAGATCATTCTGGATGAGTATTGGAAGTCGACCCCGCGGTATATACCGGGTCACCTCGATGACGAGTTGATGTCGTTCACCAAAAAGTTTCAATCGCAGCTGAAGCGCGACGAGCCCTTCGACTTCGTGGACGAAATGCAAGCGTTCTGTAGCGCAGAGGGGTGCCTTGCTTTCCTCGGAGATAACCGTCGCGAAGGGCTGATCACGGCTGATACGGTTCACCTCCGCCCATTCGCCTCGGTCTGGTTGGCGCGCCAACAGCTAGCCCCCCTGATTTTGAGGTCTTTGGGTAGTCAGTAAGCTGAGTCGTACACTTTTCCGTTCTGCGTCATCAGTGGCACGCCGTCGGGCGTACCCGGGATAAAGCAGCCGAACTTCACGAGCAGGCCGTTGCCTCCGACAATGGATGGGCCCACCTTGCGATAGCCATCCCTCCTGGGGCAATTACCGATACGTAGCTGTTCGCTCCCGATGACCATAAACAATCGGTTGATGCTCGGCATGTCGCCCGACTCGTCCGCTATCGGCTCTATGCTGGCGCATCCTTGAGAGCTGCAGCCTAGCGTAAACCGCCCTCCGCCTTGCTCCATGCGCCAGACGATATCGAAATGACCGGCGACTTGGATTCCGCCATTGAAGGACGAGCCTGCCGTTGGACCGTCAAACGAAATAGCGATATCCTTGTCGCCAGATCCGTGAAAGACGAGCTTTCCTGAGCCGTCGAAAACTCCGTTGTTGTGTGCGAGCATTTGCGGTGTATTCGGGTTGTTGTCCCTATTGCAGTGCATCTCGATCTGCCCCTGCGGCCCAAATTGATCCGCCCATAGAAACAGCTCACCATTGTCGCCTGCCGTAATGCACGTCGCTGCATGCACCAGCTTTATCGTTCCGTTTCCGTTCGGAGATAGCGCGATCAAATTGCTGCCCAGGGGCTGCCCACTAATGGCAACCGCGTCATCTTTGAAGGTTTGGCCGATGGTCGGCGCGATCGTTACGAGCGATTGGCGGGTGTCGAGGTCCTGCTGGATCAGCTGAACGGCGGTGGCGAGATACTTCACTGGCCTGCTGATGCCGTCGTTGCCATCATCGCCGTCATTATCGACGAGGATCTTCAAACTTCCATTCGGAACTTTGTATCGACCGGGCTTGTGCGTCGAAATCCAACGACCTTTGTAGCTTGTTATTCCGACCGACTGGTTTGGATAAAGCCGTGGGTTGATGTCTTGTGGGAAGTCGATCAAGAGCTTGCCGGCCTCGGACTCTTCGTTGACGAGAACGATATCGCATCCATCTTCGATGCCAGTCGCCGCGGGAAGAGTAATTCGTATGTTTCCTCCGAACGCAATAATGTTCTGGTCGCACGCAAGCGGAAGGGGGCCGCTCCGACCGATAGTCCCTATAGGGCGTGACTGCGCGTCGAGGAGCGTGCCCGTAAGCACAATCAAGACGAAAAGAAATCGCCCCACCAAACCAAATCCAATCGGGAAATTTCAAATCTAGGATCAACTAACTTTCTAGGCTTTGTCTGGTAAGGTTCAACCATGGGCTGTGTCAACTGCCGCGATCTGCGTTTGGGTCGCCGACTTCGCTTCAACTCGGTCAAACCCGCCGTTTTTCGAGCCAGTTCCTCCTCCGGCCCTCTCAAGATCGTAGTCGTCGAGTGGGACCCCCGCTAAAGTACGGAGTGGCCGAACGCTAAAGAAACCGCCCCACAAACCCCAGCGCCGTTTCCGCCACCTCGCGCCAGCCGCTGTCGATTGTCAGCGAGTGGCCGCGTTGCGGGAATTGGGCGAATTCGGTGACGGCGTGCTGGTTGCGCTTCTGCCAATCGTAGGCGGCGCGGGCGACCGAGGGCGGCACGGTGTGGTCGTGCTCGCCGGAGATGATCAGCAGCGGGCCGCGTTCGACGGCCTCGCTGTCGACGTGGGCCTCGGTCCAGGGATTGAGGTTGGCGGCCGCGGCCTGGAAGATCGGTCGGCCCGGGGCAGGCGCCTGGTAGGTTTCGTATAATGCGTCGCTCTCGGCTTCCGGCACGGAGTTCGCAAACGCGTAGCGGAATTGTTCGGGGGTAAGACTGACGTTGCGGTTGGCATTGAGCGGGTTCTGCAGGACCGGCCAGGCGGAGCGCAGCGCCGAGACGGGCAGCGGCAGCACGCCGCGGAATGGCGCCGGATCGATCGCGACCGTCGCCGCCGACAGCCCGCGGCCGGCGAGGATCTGCGCGATCAGGCCGCCGAAGGAATGGCCGAGCACGGCGGGGCGCCGGTCGAGCGCGCCCGCGATCGCGGCGAAGTGCGCCGCCACCTCGCCGATCGTTTCGGGCGCTGCGGCGCCGCCCATCTCCGCCGGCCAGCCGGGCGCCAGCGTGGCGTAGCCTGCCGCGTTGAACAACTCGGCCCAGCGGTCCCACGAGCTGGGCTTCAGCCACAGGCCGTGGATGAAGATGACCGCAGGCTTTTGCGCGGCGTTGGCCGCGCCGATCGCATCATCGAGAGCGTGGGTCGACATGATCGGCGCCTTCTGCTGCGTTGGATCAGTTGCGCGAGGATCAGCGCGACGACGGCGTGGCGGCCGGCTGCCCGTTGAGGAAGGCGTCGATCGCAGCGACCGTCGCGGTGGGCTGCTCTTCCATCAGCCAATGGCCGGAGCCTTCGATGACCTGCTCCTGCACGTTGTTCGCGCCGGCCCGTGCCACCACCGCCATGGTCGGGCCGAAGGACGCCGCGCCGCCGATCGCCAGCACCGGCATCGTCAGCTTGCCATGGGCCGCGAGCCAGGCGCGGTTGTCGATGGCGTCCTGATCGAAGGCGGCGAACTGGCTGAAGCCGGCATGCATCCGCCCGGGGCCGGCATAGAGCTCCGCGTAGTGGACGCGCGCGGCCTCCGGGAAATGCGCAGGGTTGGCGGAGAACTCGTTCCAGAAGCGGTCGAGATAGATGCGCTCGCGGCCCTCGACCAGGCGCTCCATGTCGGGGCCGCCGAAGCGGAAGTGCCACAGCAGCGGGTTCTTGAGGATCTCCTCCCACGGGCCGATGCCCGGCACCGGCGCATCCATCAGCACCAGCTTGGTCACGCGGTCGGAATGCCGCGCTGCCAGCGCATAGGCGACCATGTTGCCGATGTCGTGGGCCACGACCTCGGCGGTGCGCGCGCCCAGCGCGTCCATGACGCCGGTGATGTCCTCGGCCTGGTTGGCCTTCTCGAAACCCTTGTCGGCGCGGGCGGAGAGGCCGAGGCCGCGCAAATCGGGCACGATCACGGTGTGGTTCTCGGCGAGCTTGGCGGCGAGCGGCACCCACATGTCGCCGGTGTCGCCATAGCCGTGCAGCAGCACCACCGCGGGTCCTGTGCCGCCGACGCGGACGTGGAGCGTGGTGCCGTTGGTCGGGATCTCCTGGGTGCGGAAGCTCTTCGGGAACTTGCCGGGCGCCTCGGTCGCGTCGGCGAGGGCGGCGCTGGTCAGCATCGTGAGCGCGCTGGCGGCGAGGGCGGTTCGTTGCAGCAGGCGGGGCAGGGTCATGACGGTCTCCGTAGGTTGCTTCGTGTTGATGCACGCAAAGCTAGACGAACCCCAATCGCGGTATTAGAGGGTAGTGACGCCAAAGATTTTTGATCTGGACGCAAAGATGGTACTGGCCAGCGCGGACCGCGCCCGGGATCTCGAGGTGTTCTGCGCGGTCGCCGACAGCGGCAGCTTCTCGGCCGCGGGCCGGGGCCTCGGGCTGACGCCGTCGGCCGTCAGCCGCACGCTCGACCGCATCGAGGCGCGGCTCGGCGCGCGGCTGCTGCTGCGGTCCACGCGCGTGCTCACGCTGACCGCCGAGGGCCTGGCCTATCTCGCGGCCGCCCGCCGCATTCTCGCCGATCTCGACGAGGCCGAGCAAGCGATCGCGGATCAGGGCGCGCCGCGCGGGCGCATCCGGGTCAGCGCCGCGCTGTCGCACGGCCGCATCTGCATCGTGCCGTTGCTCGGCGAGTTCGTGCGGCGCTATCCGAACATCCTCGTCGACATCAATCTCAGCGACGGCCTCGTCGATGTGGCGGCGGGCCAGGCCGACGTCGCCATTCGCGGCGGTCCGCTGGCCGACAGCGCGCTCACCGCGCGGCGCCTCGGCGACAAT
Source organism: Bradyrhizobium sp. SZCCHNR1015 (assembly GCF_032489875.1). NCBI lineage: Bacteria > Pseudomonadati > Pseudomonadota > Alphaproteobacteria > Hyphomicrobiales > Nitrobacteraceae > Bradyrhizobium > Bradyrhizobium sp. SZCCHNR1015. The sequence continues at coordinate 195,386 of NZ_JAUEYW010000004.1, read as the reverse complement.
GGCCGCACCATCGTCGCCTCGCCGGACTATCTGGCGCGCTGGGGCGTGCCGCAGACTCCGGAAGACCTCACCAACCACAACTGCCTGAACTTCAGCTTCCGCCGCGCCGAGCCGGTGTGGCCGTTCCGTCGCGACGGCGTCAACTATGCGCTGAAGCTGCGCGGCGCCGTCGAAGCCAACAGCGGCGACACGCTCAGCCAGCTCGCGCTCGATGGCGTCGGCATCGCCCGCGTCGGCGATTTCAGCCTCGGCAACGCGATCGCAGAGGGACGGCTGGTGCCGCTGCTCGAGGCGTTCAATCCCGGCGACAGGGAAGTCTTCCACGCCGTGTTCGTCGGCGGTCCCAACATGCCCGCGCGCGTCCGCGTGTTCGTGGACTATCTCGTGGAGCGGATGGGCGCGAGGGGAGAACCTTAGTTCTTGCCTCAAAGGATGTTCTGCGACCCTCGCAAGCGACAGCGGCCGGGGTTTGCGCCCGGCCGCCGCGCCATGTTCGAGGATGCTCCGTCAACAGACGCTGTCAGATGCAGTGCGCGACGGCATGGATCGTCTGGGAGGCTTCCTTACCCGGCCGTCTGCAGGGTGAGCGCGACCTTCGGGAAGTCGATGTCGGTGTGCGCGGCGTTGTTGACGTAGTTCGTCAGCACGTTGATCGCGACGTTCGCGATGATCTCGATCAGCCGGCCATCGTCGAGACCCGCCGCGCGCGCCGTGGCGAGGTCGGCGTCGGCGACCTGTCCCTTGGTGTCGACGACGCGGCGCGCGAGGCGGGCGACGGCTGCGTCGATGGCGTCATCAGCGGTGCCTTCGCGAGCCTTGCGGAGGCCGTCCGGGCTGAGGCCTGCGCCCTTGCCCATCAGCGAATGGGCCGAGAGACAATATTCGCAGCCATTGGCCTGGGCGACCGCGAGCGCGACGATCTCGCGTTGCCTCGCGGTGAGCGCGCCCTTGGCGAGTGCATCGGAGAAGGCGATGTAGCCGTTCAGCGCGGCGCCCGACTGCGCGAGCGTCGAGAACAGGTTCGGCGTCATGCCGATCTTGGCCTTCACGGCGGACAGTGTGGCGACGACGCCGGCATCGGCGCTGACGGTGTCGACGGGAGCAATGCGGGGCATGGGAACATCCTTGGTGTGAGGTGCGGGCTTGCACGCCCCCTCCATGCCGGACTATGTGTGGCTTTAGGTGCCAGAAACATTGCAGATCGTCCCATGGACCCTTTTGCCGCGCTGTTTGCCCATGTCACGCCGCGGGCTCGGACCTTCTTCTCCGGCAACCTTTGCAACACCGTGGAATTCGGACCGGAGGGCCATCTGCACCTGTTCAAGGCCGGCGTGCTGACCCTGACCCAGCCGGGCGCAGACGACTTGAAACTGCACGAGCCGACCCTGATGTTCTTTCCGCGCGGACGGACGCATCGCTTCGTCGTCGATCCCGAGCGTGGTGCGGATCTCGTTTGCGCGACCGTCGAGCTCGGCGGCGCCGAGGGCAATCCGATCGGTGAGGGACTGCCCGAGCTCGTGGTGCTGCCGCTCGCCGGGCATCCGACGCTCACGCCGGTCTGCGACCTGCTGGTCGCCGAGGGGTTTGCCGATGGCGGCGGTCGGCAGGCGGCGCTGGACCGGCTGTTCGACTATCTGCTGATCCTGATCGTCCGCGACGTCGTCGCCAGCGGCGCGGTCGAGAGCGGCGTGCTCGCCGGGCTCGCTGACCCGCGCCTGGCGAAGGCGCTGACCGCGATCCATGACGCGCCGGGCCGGGCGTGGAGCCTCGAGGATCTCGCCGATATCGCCGGCATGTCGCGCACGCGCTTCGCCGATCTGTTCCGGGCGCGCGTCGGCCGAACGCCGATCGACTATCTGACGGCTTGGCGCATGACGCTGGCGCGGCAGCTGCTTGCCAAGGGCAAGTCCGTCAAGAGCGTCGCTTCGCAGGTCGGCTACGACAGCGCCGCGGCGTTCTCGCGTGTGTTCAGCCGGGTGTCGGGGCGCCCACCGCGGGAGGTGCGGTAGCCCGAGCGGCCGTTTCGCCGACCGGCGTTCCTACTCCGCCGCCACCATCTGCTGGATCCGCCACTGTCCCAACAACGCCCGCAGCGACGCCGGCTTCAGCGGCTTGTTGAGCACGGCGACGTTGTCGTCGCGGGCAGCGGCGCGGACGTGGGGGCTGCGGTCGGCGGTGATCAGGATCGCGGGCAGTGCCTCGTTGAAGCGGCGGCGGATGTCGCGGATGGCGGCGATGCCGTTGCCGCGGTCGAGATGGTAGTCGACGAGCAGGCCGGTGACGGCGCCATCGCGCGCCGCGATCGCCTCCATCGCGGACTCCGGATCAGGCACGGCGATCACCTCGGCGTCCCACGCCGTCAGCAGGGTCTTCATGCCGTCGAGGATCGCCGGATCGTTCTCGATGCAGACGATCAGCGCGCCGGCAATCGGCGTCGTCGCCAGCGGCGTCGCGCTGGTGACGGCGGCGGTGTGGTTGATCGCTTTCGCAATCGGCACCGTGACCGAGAACACCGAGCCGCGGCCGGGCCGCGAGTCCAGCGCGATGCCGTGATTGAGCACGCGGGCGATGCGCTCGACGATCGACAGCCCCAGGCCGAGGCCGCGGGCGATCCGCGCGCCCTGCTCGAGACGGTGGAATTCCTTGAAGATCTCGCCGCGCTTGACCGGGGGAATGCCGACGCCGGTGTCGTAGACGCCGATCTGCAGCGACTGGCCGTGGCGGCGGCAGCCGACCAGCACGCGGCCCTTGGGCGTGTACTTGATGGCGTTGGAGATGAAGTTCTGCAGCAGCCGGCGCAGCAGCAGGCGGTCGGACTCGACCGGCAGCGACGACGGCACGAACACCAGCTCCAGACCCTTGGCGCGCGCGGCGGGCGCGAACTCGATCTCCAGCGAGCGCATCAAATCGGCCATCTTGAAGCTCGACACCGAGGGCGTCATCGCGCCGGCATCGAGCCGGGAGATGTCGAGCAGCGCGCCGAGGATCTCCTCGATCGCTTCCAGCGAGTCGTCGATGTTCTCGACCAGGCGCGAATCCTCGCCGGCCGTCTGCCGCTCGACGAGGCTCGTCACATAGAGCCGCGCCGCGTTCAGCGGCTGCAGGATGTCGTGGCTGGCCGCCGCAAGGAAGCGCGTCTTGGAGATGTTGGCGTCCTCGGCGGCGCTCTTGGCCAGCGCCAGCTCCGAGTTCAGCCGCGTCAGCTCCTCGGTGCGGTCGCGGACGCGTTTTTCCAGCGTCGCATTGGCGCGCTCCAGTGCCTCGGCGGCCTCGAACGAGGGCGTGACGTCGGTAAACGTGATGACGAGGCCGCCACCCGGCATGCGGTTGGTGCGGACCTCGATCACCATGTGGCGGTCGGCGAGGCGTTCCAGATAAGGCTCGCCCTCGGTGGTGTAGGCGGCGAGCCGGCGCGCCAGCAGCGCCTCGCCGTCCTCATAGGTGGGCGCGCCGATCGTGCCCATGAATTCGAGGATTTCCTTCAGCGGGCTGCCGATCTGCACCAGATCCGGCGGCAGCCCGAGCAGGTCGACGAACTGGCCGTTGGAGCAGATCAGTTGCAGATCGGCGTCGAACACCGCGATGCCCTGGCGCACATGGTTCAGCGCGGTCTGCAGGATCTCGCGGTTGAAATGCAGCGCGGCATGGGAATCGTCGAGCAGCTTGAGCGCGGCCTTGGCCGACACCGTGCGCTTGCGCAGGAGCAGCGACATCACCAGGCGCGACGACGCGGCGCCGATCGAGGAGGCGATCAGATGCTCGGCATGGCGCAGCAGCTCGAAATCGGCCGGCGCGGCCGGATCGAGCGGCAGGTTGCGCTGGGCGGCGAAGGCCTCGAACGAGGCGCGGGCGCGGTCGGGGCCGAGATATTGGCCGACCGTGCTCTGGATGTCCTGCACCGTGACGGTCGAGCGCCAGCGCCGGAAGCTCGGCGCGCTCGGCGTCAGCTCGGCCGGCACGAAGATGTCGGCCTGCAACAGCTCGATCGACGACGGCTGCCGCGCCAGCGACAGCACGATGTAGGTCAGCAGATTGAGCGACAGGCTCCACAGCACGCCATGCAGCAGCGGCGGCAGGTCGGTGCCGAGCAGCGCCTGCGGCCTGAGCGCCTCGAGCCCGAACGGGCCGTGCTGAAGAAACAGGATGCCCGCGGTCGAGGTGTCGAGGAAGCTCGGGATGAACAGCGTGTAGAGCCAGACGGCGAAGCCGACCAGCATGCCGCCCATCGCGCCGCGCGCGGTCGCGCGCCGCCAGAACAGGCCGCCGAAGAAGCTCGGCGCGAGCTGCGCGATGGCGGCGAACGACAGCAGGCCGATCGCGGCGAGCTGGGTGTTACCGAGCGCGCGATAGTAGAAATAGGCCATCACCATGATGGCGAAGATCGCGATGCGGCGGGTGCCGAGCAGGAAGCCGGCGAAGTCGCGGCCGATCTCGCGCTGCTCCTGCTGGCGCTGCAGCACCAGCGGCACGACGATGTCGTTGCAGACCATGATCGACAGCGCGACGCATTCGACGATCACCATCGCGGTCGCCGCCGACAGGCCGCCGACGAAGACCAGCACCGACAGCCATTGCGAATTGGCCTCGATCGGCAGCGCCAGCACATACATGTCGCTGTCGACGGCGCCGAACGGGAAGGTGATGAGGCCGGCGAGGGCGATCGGGATCACGAACAGATTGATCGCGACGAGATAGAGCGGAAACAGCCAGCGCGCGCGCGACACCTCGGCATCGTCGGCGTTCTCGACCACGCTGACATGGAACTGGCGCGGCAGCAGCATCGCGGCGCAGAACGACAGCAGCGTCATGGTGAGGAAGCTGCCGATGCCCGGCACGTATTCCAGCGCGCGCTCGGCCTCCGGCGATTTCATCGCACGCTCGATCAGCTCGACCGGCGAGAACATAACGAAGGTGACGAAGGCGCCGGCGGCGATGAAGGCGACCAGCTTGATGATCGATTCGGTCGCGACCGCCAGCATCAGGCCGTGCTGGTGCTCGGTGGCGTCGGTCTGGCGGGTGCCGAACAGCACCGCGAAGATCGCCATCGCCAAGGTCACCATCAGCGCCATGTCGCCGACGATCGGGATATGGGCGAAGGCGCGGTCGTCGACCATGATGGTCTCGAGCGACGATGCCACCGCCTTGAGCTGCAGCGCGATGTAGGGCACCGAGCCGATGATCGCGATCAGCGCCACGGTCGCCGCCACCGCCTGGCTCTTGCCGTAGCGGGCGCCGATCAGGTCGGCGACCGAGGTGATGTTCTGCGACTTGGCAAGGCGGATGACTCGGCGCAGCAGCGGCGTGCAGGCGCCGACCATCAGGATCGGCCCGAGATAGATCGCGAGGAAGTCGACGCTGTTGCGCGAGGCGAAGCCGACCGAGCCGAAGAAGGTCCAGGACGTGCAGTAGATGGCGAGCGACAGCGGGTAGATCAGCCCGGCCAGCGGTGACGGCCGCCGTTCACCGGCCCGGTTGCCGCGGCTGGCGACCAGGAACAGGAACCCGATGTAGCCGAACGCGGCCAGGATCACGCCCCAGTCGTGCAGCATGCGTTGACGCCAACTCCTCGATCGATCCCTCTGGACGAGCAGCAAACTTAGCGCTTTGCGGGGGGCGGGGCGATAGGGATGTGGCAGGGGACGCGGGAATGAAGCGGCGTCGTTAAGGACGGCGGCGCGTTGGCTATTGCGGCGCGTCCTGCCCATGAGAGCCGATGTCGTCGCAGCGGGGCCGGTCTGCTCCCCTCCCCCTTGCGGGGAGGGGTTGGGGGTGGGGGTCTCCGGGCGCTTAACTCAGTGGGACGCGCGCGTCGCGCTACTCGAAGGCTACAGTTGTGAGCTCGCGAGCCCAGCTCCTCACCGGCAGCGGGACTCGTGGACCCCCACCCCCGACCCCTCCCCGCAAGGGGGAGGGGAGCGCAGCGGAGTGCTGGGCGGTAGCTTTGCCAGACCAGCGGAAGTGCCGTAGCCCGGATGAGCGCAGCGATATCCGAGGTCTCATGTGCGGTCGAGTTGAACCCGGGTGTCGCTGCGCTCACCCGGGCTACGAACTCACTCCGCCGCCAGCGGCTTCTCGTGCAGCGCCAGGCCCAGGCGTTCCCAGACCTGGAGCAGGGCCTCGGCCAGGCGGTCGATCAGGCCGTCGTCGTGGTAGGGCGAGGGCGTGATGCGCAGGCGCTCGGTGCCCTTGGCGACCGTGGGGTAGTTGATCGGCTGGATGTAGATGCCGTGCTCTTCCAGCAGCAGATCGGAGGCCTGCTTGCACTTCTCGGGATCGCCGACGAACAGCGGCACGATGTGGGTGTCGTTGGTCATCACCGGCAGGCCGGCGGCGTGGAGGACCGCCTTCACCCGCGCGGCGCGGTCCTGGTGGCGTTCACGCTCCCAGCTCGACGATTTCAGGTGCTTGATCGCAGCCGTCGCGGCCGAGCAGATCGGCGGCGGCAGCGCGGTCGTGAAGATGAAGCCCGGCGCGTAGGAGCGCACGGCATCGATGATCTCGCCCTTGGCGGCGATGTAGCCGCCGAGGCAGCCGAACGCCTTGGCCAGCGTGCCTTCGAGGATGTCGATGCGGTGCATGACGCCGTCGCGCTCGGCGATGCCGCCGCCGCGCGGGCCGTACATGCCGACCGCATGCACCTCGTCGACATAGGTCATCGCGTTGTAGCGCTCGGCGAGATCGCAGATCTCAGCCAGCGGTGCGACGTCGCCGTCCATCGAATACAGGCTCTCGCAGGCGATCAGCTTCGGCCGGTTCGGGCCCGCGGCGATCAGCAGCTGCTCGAGATGGGCGAGATCGTTGTGGCGCCAGATCTGGCGCTCGCAGCCGGACTGGCGCACGCCCTCGATCATCGAATTGTGGTTCAGCGCGTCCGACAGGATCAGGCAATCCGGGATCAGCTTGGCGAGCGTGGCGATGCCGGTCTGGTTGGAGACATAGCCTGACGTGAACAGCAGCGCCGCTTCCTTGCCATGGAGGTCGGCGAGCTCGGCTTCCAGCTGCACCAGGGGATGATGAGTTCCGGCGATGTTGCGGGTGCCGCCGGCGCCGGTGCCGACGCGGGTCGCGGTCTCGACCATCGCGCCGACCACCCTGGGGTGCTGGCCCATGCCGAGATAGTCGTTGGAGCACCAGATCACGACATTGCGCGGTCCGCTCGGCGAGTGCCAGGTCGCATGCGGGAACCGGCCGGCGATGCGTTCGAGATCGGCGAAGACACGGTAGCGACGCTCATCATGCAGGCGACCGAGGGCGGCACTGAAGTACTGGCTGTAGTCCATCACGAAACCCGAACTGGCGCGCTGCAGTGCAGCACCTGAAGCGAAAACCTCGCGGCATGCGTGGCGTGAGGTCTTCTTAGAGCGTTTCCAGAGCGGCTGTCGAGCCGGAATCCCACGGCGGGAATTGGGCGATTTGTCCAAGGGGCAGCTGATCCCGGCTGAACGGCGCCAGGATTGCGGCGACGCGGCGACGTTGCGGCCCCGCAGCCTCAGGTGGTGCGATAATGCAGCACGCTGTCGACGTCCTGGCTGGTCAGGCGGCCCTCGACCAGCATGTAGTTGACATGGGCGATCAGCTCGCCGGCGGCGAAGCCCATCTGGTGCGCATCGAGCACGTGCTTGTGGAACACGACCGGCACGAGCTGCGCCGAGGTTTTCGGCTCGTCGCGGCAGGCGTCCGCGATCATCCGGCAGCGCTCCTCATGGTGGTCGGCGAGCTGCTTGATGCGCGTCTTCAGCCCGTAGAACGGCACGCCGTGGCCGGGCAGCACCAGCACGTCATAGGGCAGGGTGGTGGTGAGGCTCGCCAGCGACGCCAGATACTCGCCGAGCGAGTTCTGGTCCGGCTCGACCGCCCAGACGCTGACATTCGGCGAGATCTTGCTCAGCACCTGGTCGGCGGACAGGAACAGCTTGTCGGCGGCGCAATACAGCATGACCTGGTCGAGCGCGTGACCGCCGCCGGTGATGACCTTGAAGCGCCGGCTGCCGATCTGGATCTCGTCGCCATGGGAGATGCGGCGGTAGGAGGCCGGCAGCACCGAGACGCGCTGCAGATATTCCTGGCCGCGGCCGAGCAGCTTGTCGGTCAACGTTTCGTCCATGCCGTGGCGGCGGAAGAACAGCCGCTGCGCATTGCGGCGCTCCTCGGTGCCGCGGTTCTGGTGATAGACCGACTGCAGGTACTCGACCTGCGACATCACCAGCGGGCAGGCGAAGCGCTCGACGATCCAGCCGGCGAGCCCGACATGGTCGGGATGAGAATGCGTCACGATCAGCCGGGTGATCTTCACGTGCTTCAGCGGGCCATCGAGCAGCCGCGTCCAGGCGCCGATCGATTCCTCGTTGCCGAAGCCGGAGTCCACCGCGACCCAGCCATCGCCGTCGGCGAGCAGATAGATGTTCACATGGTTGAGGCGGAACGGCAGCTTCAGGCGCAGCCACAGCACGCCGGGCGCGACCTCGACGACCTGGTCCTCACCGGGATGCTGCTCCCAGGGATAGCGCAGGGCTTCGGCGGAGGAGGGAACGGTGTCTGTCTTGGTCATGCCTCATCGATTAACGGCCGCCGCGGGCGAGCGCCAGCCGAAAAACGCGATGGAAGCGGCATGGCTGGACGGCATTCCGGGACGCGGCAGGCCGGGCCTCATGGTTCGAGACGGCGCTGCGCGCCTCCTCACCATGAGGGTTGAGGGTCGGCGCTTCGATCCCACGCCCGGTTGGCCGCAAAGCGACCTGCGCCTCCTCACCCTGAGGAGCCGGCCGCAGGCCGGCGTCTCGAAGGGCGAGGCCCGATATAGACTACGCCGCCCTGATGTTGGTCAGGAACGCGTCGACCTCCGCGCGCAGCGTCTCCGCCTCGCGGCGCAGCGCCTCCGAGGCGCTGAGCACCTCGTTGGCGGAGGTGCCGGCCTGGGCCGAGGCGCTGGAGACGCCGGTGATGTTGTTGGAGACCTCGGTGGTGCCGGAGGCCGCCTGCTGGATGTTGCGGGCGATCTCGTGCGTCGCGGTGCCCTGCTGCTCCACGGCGGCGGCGATCGCGGTGGTGACGTTGTCGATCTCGGCGATCGTCCCGCCGATGTTGCGGATTGCCGACACGGCCGAGGACGCAACCTGCTGCATGCTCGCGATCTGCGAACGGATCTCGTCGGTGGCCTTGGCGGTCTGGCTCGCCAGGCTCTTCACCTCCTGCGCGACCACCGCGAAGCCGCGGCCGGCCTCGCCGGCGCGCGCCGCCTCGATGGTGGCGTTGAGCGCGAGCAGGTTGGTCTGCGAGGCGATCGCCTGGATCAGGTCGACGACGACGCTGACGCGGCTCGCATTGTCGGCGAGTCCCTGCATCGTCGAGTCGGTGGCGCCGGCTTCCTCGACCGCCTTCTTGGCAATCTGGGCCGAGGTCACGACCTGGCGGCTGATCTCCGCGATCGACGACGACAACTGCTCGGTGCCGGCCGACACGGTCTGGACGTTGACCGAGGTCTCCTCGGCAGCCGCCGCGACCGCATTGACCAGCGAGTTGGACTGGTCGGCGGTCTGCGACATGCTCTGTGCGGTCGCCTGCATGGCCGTGGCGGAGTTCTGCAGCGTGCCGAGGGCGCTGCGCACCGTCGCCTCGAACGTGGCGATCTGGGCCTCCATGCGCGCGGCGCGCTCGGCCTTGGCGGCATTCTCGCGGTCCTGCTCGGCGGCCAGGGTGCGGGCACGGACCATGTTTTCGCGGAACACCTGCAGGGTGTCGACCATCGCGCCGATCTCGTCGCGCTGCTTCGAGGCCGCGATCTCGGTGTCGAGATCGCCGCTCGACAGCGTCTGCATCGCCTGCTGCAGCCGCTTGATGCGGCGCAGGATGTTGCCGCCGACATAGAGCCAGACGAACAGCACCGAGCCGAGCAGCGTGGCTGCGCCGGCGCCGACCATGCCGAGCGTCGCCAGCTCGATGTCGCGGCCCGCCGTGGAGGTGGCACCTTCGGTCGACTTGCGAACGCCTTCGACGAGCTGCTGCACGCTGATGTCGAGGCCGACATTCAGCTTGCGCGTCTCCTCCAGCACGGTCTGGCCGTAGTCGTTGGCGTCGAGCTCCTTCTCGCGGGTCTTGAACACGCGGGTCTTGCCCTCGCCGAGCGCGGCGAGCTTCAGCGCGGCGTCGTGGATCGCCTTGGTGCTGCGGCCGGTCGGCAGCAGTTCGAGATTGGATTTGAGCTGCGCCAGCGCCTCCTTGAACTGCCGCTCGATCGTCTCCAGCGTGTCGCTGTCGTTGGCCGAGAGCGCGGCGGCCATCTGCGCCACCAGCAGGTTGCCGGATGCGATCACGTTGCCGAGCTGCTCGACGAAGCGGGCGGCGGCCGTCGCGTCGTCCGCCGACACCTCGGCCGCGCCGAGCACGGCGTTGAGCTGCGTCTGCGCGTCCAGCATCGGCTCGTTGGCGGCGGCGGTGAAGTCCGCCTGCGCCTTGCGCAGGGCGTCATACTGCTTGTTGTGAAGGGCTGCGACGTCGAGCCGCTCGCGCGCCGCCGACACCAGGCTCTGATTGGCCTCGTTGATGTTCTTGATGGTCTCGGCGAGCGGCGCCACCACGCTTTTCGCGGCGCCGAGCGCGCTGATCTCGCTCAGCCGCTCCTGCGTGGTCTTCTGGATCTCCTGCATCCTCTTCAGGCGATCGTTGAGCGCGTCCTCGCTCTGGGACTGCAGCAGCGCCGGGCCGAGGCTCGCCAAGCTGGAGCTCTGCGCCAGCAGTTGCAGGCTCGAGGTCAGGCGCGGAATGTCGCGGCCCGAGAGCTCGACCATGGCGCCGCCGACGTGGCGCAGCATCAGTCCCGCAGCGACGCTGATCGCGATCGCCATGCCGGCGATCACCGCGAAGGCTGCGAACAGGCTGCCGCGGACGCCCCATTTGGGTCGCAGCGCCCCGAGCATCCTGCTGAAGCTGAACCGAATCGCCATCTCTGGTGTCCCCCAATATGCACTATTTGTAGCTGTTGCTTGCAGGCAGTATCGGGGCCGGCGGTTAACAAATCAGGGAAACTACTCAGGGCGTGCCGAATTTTCGCGGATTTTCGCATTTCACCGCGCGGCATTTAACGGGATGGAAGGGGTTGTTCGGCCGCGCTTTCGATAACCTATGACAGAAAAGGCCGGCATCGCTGCCGGCCTTCCCGTCGTTTGTTGTTATTTGACGCCTGCGGATCAGTAGCGGGCCGCGAGCGGAGCGCCCCAGTTGAAGCGGTAGTTCACGCCAGCCTTGAAGGTGTGGTCGTCGGTGGTGAAGCTGCCGGTCGGGACCAGCGCGGCGGGCGCCGTGAAGGTGGCGCTGCCGAAATTGTAGTACTGATACTCGGCCTTGGCCGACCAGTTGGGCGCGAACATGTATTCGAGGCCGGCGCCGACGGTCCAGCCGTTGCGGTGGTCGCCGCTGGTCGCGAAGCCGACCGGCGTTCCGGCGAACGTCACCTTCTCGTTGTTGTCGGAATAGGCATAGCCGCCCTTCACGTAGAGCAGGCCCGGACCCCAGGTGTAGCCGAAGCGGCCGGTGATCGAGCCGAGGCCGCGCTGGCTGTTAGTGTAGGCGTAGCCGCCCGGGAATGCTGCTCCGACGCTTCCGCTCAGCCAGCTGTACTGGCCTTCCGCGCCGATCACCCAGGTGGGGGCGAACTGCCAGTCGGCACCGACCTGCACGCCGCCCAGGAAGCGGCCGTTGGAGTTGTTGCCGGTGGCGAGGCCGGAGAAATTGTTGTCGCTGGAGAACGCGCCGCCGAGATGGGCGCCGAGATAGAAGCCGGTCCAGTTGTAGATCGGAGCGGCGTAGGCCGGCGGCGCCTTGGTGGCGTAGGGGTAGGTCCGGGCGCCGAGATCGGCGGCGAAAGCGGACTGGGCCGAAGCCAGCGCGGCGACTGCAACGGTTGCGAACAGGATCTTCTTCATGGCGGGTCTCCGATACTCAACTAACAAGGCTCGCGCGTCGCGCGCCGTCGATGGATCGGAGATAGATCGCTTTTGAGTAAAATGCTGTCACTCGCGCAGCACACCGGCTTCCAACCCGACTTTCTCCGGGCAAAGGTTCTGGCGTAGTTAGCAATGCACTAACGAAGGCTGAACCGGGAGTTAACGCCGCGCCTTGCTGTGCCGTCGCGGCACAACCGGTTAAGGCGCGTTAAGGGCTCGATGCAGATCCGCGACTGCGTCGCGCAGCTGCTCGCGATGAACGATGTCGTCCTTGGGCATCGAAGCGATGCCGGCGGCGAGCTCGCGAAGAATCCCGGCGAGCAGTCCAAAGTGCAGATGCATGCGGATCGATTTTCGGACGTCCTCGGGGCCGGGCCGCTCCAGGGTCAATGCCAGGCCGGATGATTCGAGATGGGCTTCGAACCGCGAGGAATGCTCGAACGTGCCGGCATAGAACTTGTCGGGATATTCGAGCGCGATCTCGGCCTTGTCCGGGATGGGTTTCGACATGGTGGCTCCTGCAGCAACGACGCTTGAATGTTCGCAGATCCACCTCCCGCCGCCTTGCGCCAGGTCAGAGTGGGAGGAGCGCCTGCATCCCCGGCCGAACGGGCTGCACCGCATTTCTACGGGGGCGGAAATTTACCTTCCCTGAGAAAAGGTTGTGCACGCTGATCAAATTAACGACTCGATGCCGGTCGTTCCGGACCGACCATCTCCATGCAAGCGAACGGAGAGGGCTCCGGCGGGACGACGGCGGGTGCAGTCCACGCTCCAGCGAAATGTGCCGCCGCCATGAAGATGCGTCTCTCCATTTCCACGTTCATTGCGGCTTTCGGCCTCGTGCTCGCACTAGGCTTCGGTGCGGTCGTGCTGACCAGCGCCTTTGCGCTGCGCGAGCTCAAGGTCGGCGGGCCGCTCTACGACAAGATCAAGCTCGGCAATGATCTGGTGGCCGACATCCTGCCGCCGCCTGAATATGTGCTCGAGGCCTATCTCGAGGCGACCCTCGCACTCCGGACGCCGAAGGATCTCGACACGCATGTCACGAAGCTGGCGCAACTGAAGAAGGACTATGAGGATCGCAAGACGTTCTGGACCGGCTCGGCGCTGCAGCCTGATCTGAAATCGCTGCTGGTCGAACGATCGGACGGCGAGGTCCGGAAATTCTGGCAGGCCCTGGAAGCCGAGTTGATCCCGGCGCTGCGCTCCGGCGACATGGCGAAGGCCGATGCCGCCTATGCCCGGCTGGCCGACGCCTACGCCGCCCACCGCGCGGTGATCGACACGCTGGTCGACAAGGCGAACAAGTTCAATTCGGACATGGAGGCGACGGCGGCGACCCAGGACCGCAGCATCTCCATCATCGTGTGGAGCGTATCAGGCATCGTTCTGGCCCTGGTCGTCGCCGGCATGTCGGGTCTGGTGCTCGGCGTCGTCCGTCCTCTGTCGCGCATGACCGGCCTGATGCGGCGGATCGCCGAGGGCGATCTGTCGGCCGATATCTCCTATTCCGAACGCGGCGACGAGATCGGCGCGATGGCGGGCGCGCTGAGCATCTTCAAGACCAACGCGCTCGAGAACGCGAGCCTGCGCGACAGGCAGGAGCGCGATCGCTCGGCCGCCGAGGAGCACAAGAAGCGTGCCATGCTCGACATGGCCGACGTGATCGAGCGCGAGACCGAGACGTCCGTCGAAGCCGCGGCCGGCGCATCGCGCCAGGTCGAGGCCGTGGCCGCAGGCCTCTCGAAACTGGCCGAGGAGCTGTCGACCGATGCGCAATCGGTGGCCGCCGCCTCGGAGCAGTCGCTCTCCAATGCCCAGACGGTCTCGTCGGCAGCCGAGCAACTGAGCTCGGCGATCCGCGAGATCTCGAGCCAGGTGGCGCGCGCCAGCACGATCACCAAATCGGCGGTGACCGGGCGTGAGAAGGCCAAGAACACGATGCTCTCCTTGTCGACGGCCGTGGACAAGATCGCCGAGGTCTCCAACCTGATCGGCGGCATTGCCGAGCAGACCAACCTCTTGGCGCTCAATGCCACCATCGAGGCCGCGCGCGCCGGCGATGCCGGCCGCGGCTTTGCCGTGGTTGCGGCCGAGGTCAAGTCGCTGTCGGATCAGACCGCCAAATCGACCGAGGAGATCTCGCGCCTGATCGGCGAGGTACAAACCACCACGCAGGCCACCGTCGACGTCGTCGAAGGCATCGGCAGCCAGATTTCCGAGATCGACGAGGTCGCGGCCTCGATCGCTGCGGCGATGGAGGAGCAACACGCGGCGACCCAGGAGATCAGCCGCTCGGTCCAGTCATCGGCCAGCGCGGCGCGCGACGTGTCGTCCAAGATCGGCAATGTCGGCAGGGATGCCGGCATGGTCAACGATCGGGCCGCCGAGGTGCGCAGCGCCATCGGCTCGGTGGCGACGGGCCTGACCTCGCTCCGCGCCACGCTGGTGAAGGCTGTGAGGACCGCGACCGCCGAAGCCGACCGCCGGCAGTCGCCGCGGATGAAGTCGACCCTGCCGATCAAGGTCGTCGACGATCGCAAGGGCGTGGTGAAAGCCGATCTGGTGGATATTTCCGAGGGCGGCGCCTGGTTCCGGTTCGACCCCGAGCCGGGCATCGGCGATCGCGGCGTCATGGAGTTCAGCGGCTTCGATGGCCGCGTGCCCTATCGGGTCCGCGCCCGCGACAAGGACGCGCTGCATGTCGAGTTCGACGCCAGCCAGAACCGCGAGGCGTTCCTGGCCTGGTTCAGGCGGACCTTTGCGCGGCAGGCGGCGTAAACGAAGCGAGGTCGCTGGCCTCCGCTCTCGGTCAGGAGAACGGAGGCATTGCTTCGAACGGGTTTCGTTGCCGCGCTCACGTCATTGACGCGAGACCAGATCGCTGATCCGCACCGGAAACCGCCTGATGCGGATGCCGGTCGCATGCGCCACCGCATTGGCGACTGCGCCGGCCGAGCCGGTGATGCCGATCTCGCCGACGCCCTTGATGCCGAGCGGATTGACGAACGGATCGTGCTCCTCGACCGTGAACGCCTCGATCGCCGGCACGTCGGCGCTCACCGGCACGTGATACTCGCCGAGATTGGCGTTCATGATGCGGCCGGTGCGGCGGTCGGTGACCGCCTCCTCGTGCAGCGCCAGCGAGATGCCCCAGATCATGCCGCCGACGAGCTGGCTCTTCACCAGCTTCGGGTTGATGATCCGCCCTGCCGCGAATGCGCCGACCATGCGAGTCACCCGGACCTGGCCGAGATCGGGATCGACCTTCACCTCCGCGAAGACCGCGCCATGTGAATGCATCGCGTATTGCTCGTTGGCGGCAGGGTCGGGCATGCCGCTGCCGGAGCCCTCGACCTCGTCGAGGCCGGCGCGTGCGAGGATGTCGGCATAGCTCTCGCCGCGGCCCTCGTCGTCGCGCCGGAGCAGCCGGCCGTTGCGCGCGATCACGCCGGCATTGCCGGCGCCGAACAGCGGCGAATGCTGATCGGAGGTCGCGAGCTCCGCGAGCCTGGCGATGACGGCGGCGCCGGCATTGTGGATCGCCGTGCCGACGGTCGCGGTATGTGCCGAGCCGCCGGCGATGCCGGCATCCGGCAGGTCGGAGGTGCCGGCCTTGAACGTCACCTGATCGAGCTCGAGCGCGAGAGAATCCGCCGCGACCTGCGCGAACGCGGTCCAGGCGCCCTGGCCCATGTCGTGCGCGCCGCTCTCGACCACGCCGGTGCCGTCGCGCCGGATCACCGCGCGGGCCTGGGCTGCAAACATCAGCGCATGGAACGTCGCGGTGCCCATGCCCCAGCCGACCAGGAAGCCGTCTCTGTCGCGCATCATCCGCGGCTTCAGCGGCCGATCCCACCAGCCGAACCGCTCCGCGCCTTGCGTGTAGCACTCGCGCAGCGCCTTCGACGAGAACGGCTTGCCGGTGGCCGGCTCGACCTCGGCGTAGTTCTTGACGCGAAATGCCAGCGGATCGAGGCCACAGGCTTCGGCCATCTCGTCGACCGCGCTTTCCAGCGCGATCGATCCCGGCGCGATGCCGGGCGCTCGCACGAACAGCGGCGTGCCGGTGTCCATGCGTACCGCGTCGTAGGTGGTCGCGATCGCCGGCGCGGCGTAGAGCGTGTGCGTCACATGCGCCGCGGCTTCATAGAAGTCCTCGAAGCTCGAGGTTGCGATCCTCGCGTGGTGACGGATCGCCGACAATTGTCCGGTGTTGCTGGCGCCGAGCTGCAGCGTCTGCCGGGTCGGCGAGCGATGGCCGAACGGGCCGTAGAGCTGCTCGCGGCGCGCCACCAGCTTCACCGGCCGGCCGACCATCTTCGCGGCGAGGATGCCGAGCACCTGCGGGCCGGCCATCAGGCCCTTGCCGCCGAAGCCGCCGCCGAGATAGGGGCTGCGGATCAGGATGTTGTCCGGCGCGATGCCGAACAGCTCGGCCAGGCGGCCGCGCATCATCACCAGGCCCTGGGTCGGTGTGTCGATGATGAGCCTGTCGCCCTGCCACTCGGCGACGATCGCGTGCGGCTCCATCGCGTTGTGATAATGCGGCGGAGTCTCGTAGATCGCGGTGATCTGCTTGTCGCTGCCCGCCAGCGCGGCCTCGATATCGCCGTGATGGCTCTCGGCGGGAAACCCCATGCCGACGACAGGCGGCACATAGGCGTCAGCGGCATCGAGACCGATGCGGGCCGGCTCGGCCTCGTAGCGCGGCGACAGCAGCGCGGCGCCCTCGGTCGCGGCTTCCAGGCTTTCGGCAATGACCAGCGCGATCGGCTGGTTGGCGTAGCGCACACGGTCGTTCTGCAGCGCCTCGAAGCGGAATGCGAACGGGTTCGGCTTGCCGTCGGGATCGGCGTGCAGCGGCGGCCGGTTGGCGGAGGTCATCACCTCGACGACGCCGGGATGAGCCTTGGCGGCGTCGACGTCGAGCGTGATGACGCGGCCGCGCGCGATGCTGGAGACGGCGAGCACGGCATAGAGCAGGCCGGGCGGATTGTTGTCGGCGGCATAGCGCGCCGTGCCGGTGACCTTGGCACGGCCATCGACGCGCGACAGCGGCTGGCCGACGTTGGAGCCGTGTCTGACATGGGCGGGATCGCGGGAGGGATTGAGCTCAGGCGTCATGAAGTGCTCCTGGAACGGCGGAGAAGGGAGAGGCCGGCAGCGCCGGCACGCGCGACGGCGTGCCTTGGCTCGCGGCTTGCAGCGCGCGCACGATCAGGCTGCGCGCGAGAGTGATCTTGTGGGCGTTGTCGCCGGATGGCTTTGCATCGCGCAGCGCGATGTCGGCAGCGTGCTGGAATGTATGAGGCGTAGCCGGCTGGCCCGCGAGCAGCGCTTCGGCCTGGTGGGCGCGCCACGGCTTGGCAGCGACGCCGCCGAGCGCCAGACGTGCGTGCTTGATCGCGCCGTTCTCGATCACGAGACCGGCCGCGGCGGAGACCACGGCGAACGCATAGGAATTGCGCTCGCGCACCTTCAGATAGCGCGCGTGCCTCGCGAACGCCCGCGCCGCCGCGGGCAGCCGGACCGCGACGATCATCTCGCCCGGCGCGAGCACGGTCTCGCGCTCCGGCGTGGTGCCGGGGAGCAGATGCAGCGCCTCCAGCGCGACCTCGCGCCGGCCGGAGCCGCCTTCGATCTCGACGATCGCATCGAGCGCGGCGAGCGGCACGCAGAAGTCCGAGGGGTTGGTGGCGATGCAGGCCTCGCTCCAGCCGAGCACGGCGTGCTGATGGGTGTCGCCGCCGCGCGCGTCGCAGCCTTCGCCCGGCGTGCGTTTGTTGCAGGCCGAGGCCGGATCATAGAAATACGCGCAGCGTGTCCGCTGCAGCAGATTGCCGCCGACGGTGGCCGCGTTGCGCAACTGCGCCGAGGCCCCCGACAGCAGCGCTTCGGCGACCGCCGGGAAGTCGCGCGCGAACGCCGCGTCATGCGCGAGGTCCGCATTGCGCACCAGCGCGCCGATCCGGACGTCGCCATTGCCTGAC
The DNA here is from genome assembly GCF_032489875.1 of Bradyrhizobium sp. SZCCHNR1015. Taxonomy (NCBI): domain Bacteria; kingdom Pseudomonadati; phylum Pseudomonadota; class Alphaproteobacteria; order Hyphomicrobiales; family Nitrobacteraceae; genus Bradyrhizobium; species Bradyrhizobium sp. SZCCHNR1015. The sequence goes on along the minus strand of NZ_JAUEYW010000004.1, from coordinate 177,451 downwards.
GTCTCGATCCGCGTCAGCTCCTTGATCTGCGAGATGTCGACCAGCCGCGCCGGCCTGATGACATTGCCCTTCATCAGGTCGAGCAGGTTGGTGCCCGAGGCGAGATAGGCGGCGCCGGGCGCGCTGGCCGCTACGATCGCCTCCGCGACCGTCGACGGCTTCACATAGTCGAACCGGTTCATGCCGCGCGCTCCTTGTCCTCGGTGAGCGTCGCCTGGGCGTCGAGCACGGCCTCGACGATGCCGACATAGGCGCTGCAGCGGCACAGATTGCCGCTCATGCCTTCGCGCACGCGCTCCGGATCGCTCCCGGCCTGGCCTTCGTTGATGAGGCCGACCGCGCTCATGATCTGGCCGGGCGTGCAGAAGCCGCATTGCAGGGCGTCGTGGGCGATGAAGGCCTCCTGCACCGGGTGCAGCTGGTCTCCGTTGGCAAGCCCCTCGATGGTGGTGACGGCGGCGCCGTCGAGGCTCAAGGCCAGCGTCAGGCAGGAGTTGATGCGGCGGCCGTCGACGAGGACGGTGCAGGCGCCGCACTGGCCGCGGTCGCAGCCTTTCTTGGTGCCGGTGAGATGGAGGCGCTCGCGCAGCAGGTCGAGCAGGGTGACGCGGGGGTCGTCGAGCGCAAGGGTTCGCGGCTCACCGTTGACGGTGAGTCTGACAGTCCGATTCATGCGTTGTTCCGATCGAAGCGATGGCCTAATCGGATCGCAGCGGGCACCGCCTTACGGGCGGTGGTCCGTCCAGATCCAGCGACCGCGGGACGACGAGCTGAGGAAGGTTGGCTGTCCCGGGTGGCAGGTCTATTTATACGGAGGGTTCCTCCGTTTAGCAAGAGGACATGAACGGTCCGTCATCAAGAGCTGGTGAGATGGAGACGAAACCACAAGAGCGCCATCGCAAGCCGCGCGCCGATGCCCAGCGCAATCGCGAACGGGTGCTGGAGGCGGCCAAGGCGGTGTTCAGCGTCGGCGGCGCCGAGGCGAGCCTGGAGGCGGTGGCGCGCCAGGCCGGCGTCGGCATCGGCACGCTGTATCGTCATTTCCCCACCCGCGAGGATCTGTTCGAGGCGGTGTACCGGCGCGAGGTCGAGCAGCTTGCCGAGCTGGCGGAAGAGCTCAAGACCGAGCCGTCCGCGGTCGAGGCGCTCCGGCGCTGGCTGCGCTCGACGGTGCAGTTCGTCGCCACCAAGAAGGGCATGATGGCGGCGCTCGCGATTGTCATGAACGCGAACTCCGAGCTCGCCGCCTATTCGCACGGCCACCTCACCCGCTCGATCGGCGCGCTGCTGGCGCGTGCCGTCGCGGCCGGCGAGATCCGCAGCGACATCAGCGCCGACGACGTGCTGCGCGCGCTGATCGGCATGTGCTACATGCACGACCAGACCGGCTGGCAGCAGAGCGTGCTGCGGCTGCTGGATGTGTTCGTGGATGGGTTGCGGGTGCAACGTTGATGGCTCGAGGCGCGAATGATGCGAATCGTCGTCATCCTTATCGCCCTCATCGCACTGGTCTGTTCGGGCGAGTGGGTCTATCGCAGCTTCATCCGGCCCATCGATCCAATGCCTCCCGAGATCGTCGCGCTTGCCGACCATTTCGATCGGAATGGCATCCAGGTCTCTCCCTACGCCATCCGGCACGGCTTCAGACATTCAGAGGTCGAGGCCGTCGCCGCCTTCAAGGTTGCGGAGCTTCCGATCCCATTTGTCGTGTTTGTTTGTCCGGACAAGCGATCGGCGGCGGCCCAACTTGATGCCCTTAGACGCGATGGCGAGACGCGTGCCGGACAGAATGGCCGCATGGTGCTGGAACTCGGCCTGTGGGCTGAGGACGCTCAGGATCGCGCCCTGAAAATCATCGAACTATTCAATGCGTTCGACGGCTCGCAGGGGTCCTAACCGATCCAATCAGCCCCTGAGCCATTCCATCAGCGCCTGCGCCGTCTCCTCCGGCTGCTCGGGCTGCGGCAGGTGGCCGCAATTCTCCAGCACCACCAGCCAGCTGCCGTCGATGCCGTCGGCCATCTCCTTCGACAGGCTGTTCGGGATGGTGTTGTCGGTGTCGCCCGTCAGCACCAGGGTCGGGCAGCGGATCGCGGTCAAGGTCGGCCGCGAATCCGGGCGCGACATGATCGCCGTCAGCTGCCGGATGAAACCGATGACGCCGACCTCCTCGGCCATGTCGTGCACGAGCTGGCGCAGCCGCGGATCGTCCTGGCGCGACGGATGGACGAAGCCTGCGAACAGCTCGTCGACCACGCCGTGGTAGTCGCCCTCCTTGGCGCGGGTGATCATGGTGCGGCGGCGGGCACTCGCCTCCGGCGTATCCGGCCGCGCCTGGGTGTTGATCAGCGCCAGCCGACCCACGCGCTCCGGCGCCTGGCGCATGATCTCGAGCGCGATGTAGCCGCCCATCGAATGTCCCGCGAGCGCGAAGCGCGGCGGCGCCTCGGAGAGGATGCGGCGCGCGATCGCGGCCATGCTGTCGTCGCGGACGTGGTTCGCCACCATCACCGGCCCGAGCCGCCACAGCGCCGGGATCACCGGCGCATAGATGCGGGGCGACGAGATCAGGCCAGGCACCAGCACGAGCGGCAGCGCATCAGTCATGGGTCTTCCCCCCGGAAACGGCGTTCACCTGCATGTCCGGGTGTCGTCCGCCCGGCATGCCATTTACGCGCGAGAGGCGGCCGATGTCCAACGATGTGCTGCGGCTCGCGCCCGGCGTCCCAGGGCGACGACCTCGTCCTCAGCCTTGTCCTGGCTCATCCTGCGCCTCTTCGCGACAGTGGATGGCCAGCCGGATGATCGCTGTGATCGGGGCGCACGCGATGCTGCTTGGGCCGCGGCGCCTCTGGCTTTCGTGATTACGGCGTCATTCGCGGCAATCTGGTGGCGTCGTCCGCAATTCGCGCGCGAGGAAGGGGGCTAACTACTTCCGCTCCGGATCATGCCACCATCGCATGCAGCGCGATGATACCTGGATGGATCGTCAATCGTGGCAAACGAGGTCGGGCGTCACGATAATATCACGTAATGGGCGTGGGGCCCGGCGTCGCAAGGCCTGCGACCACAACGATTAGTTCGAGCGGCTGGTAACTTCACGTGGCTGTTGACGCCCGGCGCTCTCGTTCCGTCGCGGCGATGAATTGATAGCACCGGGCTGTCGGCGATGACATCGGAGCGATCGTCGCACCCGGAGGAAACATATCCGCGCGAAGTCTAGCTCTTGCCGGAGCAGCGCGGGCCGACGCTGTTGATGCAACGAGAGACGACTGCTCGCTCGGCAGCAGCGGGGACGCGTCCGGCGACGTCGCTGCCGGATGAAACAGTGGCACTCGCGGCAGCGAGGTCGATGCGAAGCTTAAGGTGCTGTGGCCCAATGCGCGAGCACGAGCCGGCACGGCTGCAGCCGAGCCCGGTGCCTCTTGTCGAAGGATCAGACGAGCAGTGGCTGCGCCGTGGCGGCGAGCTTCTTCAGCAGCGGCAGGAAGCGCTCCTTCATCTCGTCGAAGCCGATGCGATCGACGTGGCCGCCGATGTTGGCGGCGGCGATGATGCCGCCGTCATAGCGGCGGATCGGCACGGAAATCGAGCGGAAACCCTCCTCCGCCTCGCCGTCGACGAGCGAATAGCCGTCGTCCCGAACGGCCGTGACCGACGCGATCAACGCGTCCTTGTCGGTGATCGTCTGCGGCGTCATCTCGGTCAGCGTCATGCGCTCGACGGCCTGGCGCAACTGATCGTCCGGCATCCGGCTCAGCAACACGCGGCCGACCGACGTGCAGAACGCCGGCAGCCGATAGCCGATCTCCAGGCCGGTGGAGAACATGCGCGCCGGCGTCGCGCGCGCGATGAACACGACCTGGTCGCCGTCGAGGACGGCGAGAGAGCAGACCTCGCGGGCCTCGCCGGCCGTGCTGTCCATCAACGGCTGCATCACGCTGTTGACCTGGTTGGAGGCGAGATAGCTGGAGGCCAGCAGCAGCACGCGCGGCGTCAGCGAGAACAGCCGGTCGTCGCCATGGACGAAGCCGGAGGCTTTCAGGGTCAGCAGAATCCGTCGCACCGTGGCGCGGGCGAGGCCGGTGAGTTCCGCCGCCTTGCTCAGCGTCATCGGCCGGCCCTCGCGGCTGAAGGCTTGTATCACCCGCAGGCCGCGATCGAGCGCTTCCACGAACTCGGGACCGTCGCCCCGAGCCTGCTTCTTCTCCTCATCAGTGCGCTTCAGTTTCGGCATCGGCCTGACATGATCCGCTGTTGTTGTTTTCGGCCGCAGTGAAGCTGCAGTCCGTTGGCCCCTCGGCTTCGGTTGTAGCTTTTTCACTTGCGCTTCTCCCCACTTAAAGCGAATCTAATCTGGGCGAACATGTGTTCGTCTAGCGAACATTATTAGATGATCGCGTGACGCTCAACGCCCGACTTGCGACGGAACAGGAGAGACGGCCATCATGATGAGCCAGGAGCAGAACGACCTGATCACGCGCGTCGGACTCGGCGCGCCCGCCGGTAAACTAATGAGGATGTACTGGCAGCCGGCCGCACTGGTCGATGAGCTCGCAGGCGAGCGCCCGGTGCGCGCGGTGAAGCTGCTCGGTCAGGACTTCGTGCTCTTCAAGGATGCGCAAGGCCGCTACGGACTACTTGATCGCGATTGTCCGCATCGCGGCGCAGATCTCGCCTTCGGACGGCTGGAGAACGGCGGCTTGCGTTGCGCCTTCCATGGCTGGCTGTTCGACGCTGACGGCAATTGTCTGGAGACGCCGGCCGAACCGGCCGGCTCGCCGCTGTGCAAGAACGTCAAGCAGCGCGCCTATCCCGTGATCGAGAAGGGAGGCATCCTCTGGGCCTGGCTCGGCGATGGTGCAGCCCCGGCGTTTCCCGATCTCGACTGCTTCACCGCGCCCGACGCCTACACCTTCGCCTTCAAGGGCCTGATCGAGTGCAATTGGCTGCAGGCGCTGGAGGTCGGCATCGACCCCGCGCATGCCTCGTTCCTGCACCGCTTCTTCGAGGACGAGGATACGTCGACCGCCTATGGCAAGCAGTTCCGCGGTGCCTCCGCCGACAGCGAGCTGCCGATGACCAAGGTGCTGCGCGAGTACGATCGTCCGATCATCAATGTCGAGCGTACCGAATACGGCCTGCGCATCATCGCACTGCGTGAGATCGATGCCGAACGCACCCATGTCCGTGTCACCAATCAGCTGTTCCCGCATGCCTTCGTGATTCCGATGAGCACGGAGATGACGATCACGCAGTGGCACGTGCCGGTCGACGACGAGACCTGCTACTGGTACGCGATCTTCACCAGCTATGGCGCGCCGGTGGATCGGGCGAAGATGCGGGGGCAGCGGCTCGAGCTCTATGAGCTGCCGGACTATCGGTCGCGCAAGAACAAGAGCAACGATTACGGCTTCGATCCACGGGAGCAGGCGACCGCGACCTACACCGGCATGGGCAACGACATCAACGTGCACGACCAGTGGGCGGTGGAGTCGATGGGCCGGATCCAGGACCGCACCCGCGAGCATCTGGGCCAATCCGACAAGGCGATCATCCAATATCGTCGGCTGCTGCGCGAGCAGATCGAGAAGGTCGCGAGCGGCGAACCGCCGATGCTGTTCCTCGATGCCGCCGGGGCCCGCAGCGTGCAGGGCCCGGCGACGATGGACGGCATCGGCCCGACCCGCGGCTGGGAGACCTACTGGATGGAAGTCGACGTCCGCCGCCGCCGCAACGCCCCCTGGGCAGCGCCGGTGCCGGCGGATATCGTGCGTCTCGCGCCGCATCTGAGCGCGGCGGAGTGATGGCAGGCGTGAGCGGGCATTTGATTGGGGGCCGTCGCGACGAGCAGCCTTGTCAATTAATCACTCCGTCATGCCCGGGCTCGTCCCGGGCATCCACGCCGTCCTCAGGATGCCGAACGACGTGGATGGCCGGGACAAGCCCGGCCATGACGACGTGGAGACAGACGGGTGCTAAACTCCGATCTCTACATGCGGTGACTTGGCCGCAGGCGAGGAGAGGCCGGGACCGAGCCAGCCGCACCGCCGCGGACTCGATTGCGCAATCAGTCATGCTCATCAGGAGCCATCGTTGAGTTTCGTCGCCAAGCATCAGTTGTGGACCGCCGAGCAGGCCGAGGCCGCAGTGCGCATGCGCCGCCTCGCCGAGGAGCACGGCCTCACCACCATCCGCTTCTCGTTCCCGGACCAGCACGGCATCCTGCGCGGCAAGACGCTTACTGTCGATGCTGCGTTGTCCTCGCTCGAGGACGGCTGCTCGATCACGACGACCCTGCTCGCCAAGGACACCTCGCATCGCACCGTGTTTCCGGTGTTCACCGCCGGCGGTGGCTTCGGCATGGCCGAGATGCAGGGCGGCAGCGATGCACTGATGGTCGCCGATCCCACCACGTTCCGCGTCCTGCCTTGGGCGTCCGGCACCGGCTGGGTGCTCTGTGATCTGTACTTCGCCAACGGTGCGCCGGTCCCGTTCGCCACGCGCAATCTCTACCGGTCGGCATTGGCGACGCTCGAACAGCGTGGCTATCAGTTCATGGCAGGCCTCGAGGTCGAGTGCCACATCTTCAAGGTCGAGGATCCCAGGCTCGCGCCCGGTGATGCCGGCTCGCCCGGTCAGCCCGGCGTGCCGCCGACGGTCAGCCTGCTGACCCAGGGCTATCAATATCTCACCGAGCAGCGCTTCGATCAGATGGAGCCGGCGCTCGAGATCATCAGGGCCAATCTCGTCGCGCTCGGCCTGCCATTGCGCTCGATCGAGCTCGAATATGGCCCGAGCCAGTGCGAATTCGTGCTGCAGCCGGCGCTCGGGCTCGCGCCTGCAGATACGATGGTGCTGTTCCGCAGCGCCGTGAAGCAGATCTGCCAGCGCCACGGCTATCACGCCACCTTCATGTGCCGGCCGCGCATCCCCAACGTGATGTCGTCGGGCTGGCATCTGCACCAGTCGCTGGTGGCGCGCGACGGCGGCAACGCCTTCATGACCGAGGATGCCGAAGGTCTGTCCGCGCTCGGCCGCCACTACATGGCGGGCCTGCTCGCGCATGCGCGCGCCTCGGCGCTGTTTTCGACGCCGACGATCAACGGCTACCGGCGCTACCGCGCCTATTCGCTGGCGCCGGACCGTGCCATCTGGGGCCGCGACAACAGAGGCGTCATGATCCGCGTGCTCGGCGGCCCCGGCGATCGCGCCACGCGCCTGGAGAACCGCATCGGCGAGCCCGCCGCCAATCCCTATCTCTACATGGCGTCGCAGATCGCAGCCGGCCTCGATGGCATCGACCGCAAGCTCGAGCCGGGACCGTCGGCCGATGTGCCCTATGAGACCAAGGCGAGCCTGCTGCCGAAATCGCTGCGCGAGGCCGTCGATGCGCTGAGGGACGACGCGTTCTTCCGCCAGGCGTTCGGTTCGACCTTCGTCGACTACTACACCTTCATCAAGAACGCCGAGCTCGAGCGCTTCCAGGCGGAGGTCTCCGACTGGGAGCAGCGCGAATATTTCGAGATGTTCTGACGGCGATGCACCGCCTCACCGGCTGCGCACCAGCCCGCCGTCGACCTGGTTGTTTTGCCCGGTGACGTAGGCCGCGGCCCCGCGGCGCGGGTATTTCCGTATCCGCCGGATTCGTTCCCGCGCCGCCGCGTCGCATTTTCGTGAGTCCCGTGTCCGTTATTCCGCGCGCAAGCAGGCCTGCGGGAACCCGATCCCATCCAGCGGCATATCGAAGGAGGCGTTGCACAACTCACGCCGGTGCCGGCGCGACCCCGGGCATGTCATGGCGATGGAAGGTGGAGCAAGGAAGCATGTTGGAACACAGGCCGCAGCGCGATCGCGCGATTGTCGACAGCGGCGATGCATCCGATCTGTCGTCTGAGCGCCACGACATCTTCTTCGCGGCCGTCGAGACCACGCGGATGCCGATGATCGTCACCGATCCGCGCCAGCCTGACAATCCGATCCTGTTCGCCAACCGGGCGTTCCTGGAGATGACCGGCTACGCGCTGTCCGAGATCGTCGGAGCCAATTGCCGTTTCCTGCAGGGGCCGGACACCGACCGCGACACCATCGCGGCGATCCGCACCGCGATCGCCAACCGCCAGGACATTGCGGTGGAGATCATCAACTACCGCAAGAACGGTGCGGCGTTCTGGAATGCGCTGTTCGTCAGCCCGGTGTACAACCGCGACGGCGAGCTGGTGTATTATTTCGGCTCGCAGCTCGACGTGTCGCGCCGCCGCGACGCCGAGAGCGCGCTGGTGCAGTCGCAGAAGATGGAGGCGATCGGCCAGCTCACCGGCGGCATCGCGCACGACTTCAACAACATCCTGCAGGTGATCATCGGCTACACCGAGACGCTGCAGGGCGCCGTCAGCGAGCTTGCCCCGCGGCACCGCCGCGCCGTCGAGAACATCCGGGCGGCCGCCAACCGGGCCGCGACCCTCACCCAGCAGCTGCTGTCGTTCGCGCGCAAACAGCGGCTCGACAGCCGGCCGATCAACCTCAACAACATGATAGAGACCATGGTGCAGATGGCGCGCCACACGCTCGGCGACAGCGTGCGCATCGTCGTCAAGGCGCAGCCCGGCCTGTGGAACAGCCGTGTCGACCAGACCCAGGCGGAGGTCGCGCTGCTCAATCTGTTCGTCAACGCGCGCGATGCGATGCCGCACGGCGGCACGTTGACCATCCGCACCGAGAACAAGGAGATCGCGGAGGAGGACATCGTGCAGTTCGGCGTGCCCAAGGGCGGGCGCTATGTCGCGCTGAAAGTGTCCGACGACGGCGTCGGCATTCCGCACCACATTCTCGCGCGGGTCGCCGAGCCGTTCTTCACCACCAAGGAGGAGGGCAAGGGCACCGGGCTCGGCCTCGCCATGGTCTACGGCTTCACCCGCCAGTCCGGCGGCAGCACCTATATCTACAGCGAGGTCGGGCAGGGCACGACTGTGCAGCTGCTGTTTCCGGCGACCGAGCAGGCGATCGCTGCGCCGTCGATCCGGCCGCAGATGGCGATGGACCGCACCGGCAGCGAACGCATCCTTATCGTCGAGGACCGCCATGAGGTCGCCGAGCTGGCGCGCTCGATCCTGGAGGATTTCGGCTATCGTACCGAGGTCGCGGCCAATGCGCATGCCGCGCTCGAGCTGTTGGATTCGGAGGTCCGCTTCGATCTGCTGTTCACCGATCTCGTGATGCCCGGCGGCATGAACGGCACCGTGCTGGCGCGCGAGGCGCGCAAGCGCCAGCCGAAATTGAAGGTGCTGCTGACGACCGGCTATTCCGATGCCGCGGTCGAGCGCGCCGACGCCAACATCGGCGAGTTCGAGATCATCAACAAGCCGTACCGCCGCACCGATCTGGTCCGCCGCGTCAGGCAATTGCTCGACGGCCCGACCGGCGTGACCTGATGCGACGCTTGACCAGGCGACTCCTCGCATCGAAAGTCGGGCTGGAGAGCGGAGATCCAACCATGCGTCACGTCACGGTGCAGACACCGGCCGATGCGCCAGTCCTTCAGCCCCGCGGTGAGCCACGGGAACTGGGCGTGGTCGCAGCCGGTGCCTATGCCAATGGCCGCCGCGTCGCCGACATTCAGATCGAGGACGCCGGCGCCTGGAGCAAGCGGCCCGGCCACGTGGTGTGGATCGGGCTGCACGAGCCCGACGCGGCGCTCCTGCAGCGCGTGGCGGACCAGTTCGGCCTGCACGAGCTCGCGATCGAGGATGCGTCGAAGGCGCATCAGCAGCCCAAGGTCGAGCGCTACGGCGATGCGCTGTTCGTCGTCGCCCGCACCGCGCAGCTCGTCAAGGAGCACATCGTGTTCGGCGAGACCCACATCTTCGTCGGCCCCGGCTTCGTGGTCTCGGTGCGCCACGGCGCCTCGACCTCCTATGGCGCGGTGCGCGAGCGCTGCGAGAGCTGCCCGGGCTCGCTCGCCAAGGGCGAGGACTACATCCTCTATGCGATCCTCGACTTCATCGTCGACAACTACCGGCCGGTGACCGAGAGCATCATGGCGGAGGTCGAGACGCTGGAGGAGGTGGTGCTGCAGCGGCCGCTGGCGCGCCACGAGGTCGACCGGCTGTATCGCCTGCGGCGCGACCTGCTGCGGCTGCGCCGCGCCGTCGGCCCCGTGGTCGACGTCTGCAAGCGGCTCGAGCATGTCGACAACGTCGCGATCGATGCCGAGATGGCGCCGTTGTTTCGCGACGTGCTCGACCACGCCAAGCGCGCCGAGGAGGATGCGGATTCCCTGCGCGAGATCCTCGCCTTCGTGTTCGAGGCCAGCATGATGGCCGGCCAGGCGCAACAGACCGACATCGCGCGGCGGCTGGCCGCCTGGGCAGCCATCCTCGCGGTGCCGACCGCCGTCGCCGGCATCTACGGCATGAACTTCGAGCACATGCCGGAGCTGAAATGGCAATACGGCTACTACGCCGTGCTGGGCTTCATCGCCGCGGTATGCAGCGTGCTGTACTGGCAGTTCCGCCGGCGCGGATGGCTGTGAGGAGACGGCCGCCGGTCTCTCCTCGCGAAGCGGGTTCAGCCACGTGCGCGCGGTACGTAGGCGTTGCTCCAAATCCCCTGCGCCGAAGCCTCCGGGCACGACGCGGCGCGTGTGACATCGAATTGGCGTTGAGGGAGCAACGCGCGTGTCATGGCGCTGCGGTCACGCCGCGGCGGATCGCCCGGGATGTGCGGACCACCACGCGGCGATCGCGTCCGTCAGTTCGTCCCAGATCGCGGTCGGCAGGTCGGGCACGGCGACGCGCACGCTGTAGCGATCCGTGGTGGCGTCGTGAAACCATTCCGTCGCAGCGAAATCGAAGCCGAAGCTGCCGGCGTGGCGGATCGGCAGCCCGGCGCGCCGGAGATCATCACTCATGGCGGTTGCGGCTTGCCGGGCGGTGGCCTCGTCGAGCGGCGCGCGACCGGCGAGCGTGACGTAGAGGCCGTGCGCGAAGTCGAGCTCCGCGGTCAGGCCGCGCAGCGTGGTCGCGAAGTGGCGCCGCGCCCGCCGGCTGTTGCGCAGGATGGCGGCCACGCGTCGCGCGGTCAGCTCGCGATAGGCCGGCAGGCCGACGTAAGGCGGGAAATGCGCCGGCAGCGCCGCGCCGCCGAGCAGCCTGACGGCGTTGCGCGTCTCGTCCGGCAGCGCCCGAAGCACAATGCGGCCCGCGGCGCCGGCCTTGCTCCAATCGGCGAAAGCGACCGAGCCGAGCCGGCCATATTCAGCGCCGAGCGAGTCGAGCTTGGTGTGGCTGCGCACCATCACGACCGGCACGTCCCAGCGCCGCGTCCAGGCCAGCACGCGGCGAATGCGGCCGGAGCCGTTGGCAAAGCAGGTGGTGTCGAAGATCAGGAGATCGATCGCCGGGCGGTCGCAACCCAGCACGGCTTCGAAGCGCGGCGCGGTCGCGCTGGAATCGATCAGCAGCAGCCGCGGCGCGGGCGAGCGCTGCGCCAGCGCGGCGGCCAGGTCGCGGGTCAGCGTCACCGGGCGCAGATGCCGCGCATGCGCCGCGACCAGCTCCTGCGTCTCGCCATAGGAGCCCGGCAGCATCAAGAGGTCCGCCGTGCCGAGAACGGGCCGCGTCGCCAGCAGCAGTGCCGCGATCGCCGCCATGCCGGAGATGGTGTAGATGGTGTCATGGCGGCTCTCGCCCGCCGCGTAGAACGACGGCCCGCGCACGTCGAGATCGGCGCGCTGATAGTCGTAGCTGAAGGCGAACGGGCCGGCGCGATGATCGTCCGCATCCGCCCAGGCCGTCTCTGTCGCGGTCCAGTCGCTGAGCGCGTGCTCGGCCTTCAGCGCGGCCGTGAGCTGAAACTTGCGCCGGATGACCTCCATCACCGAGCGCGGCGCCGGCAGCGCATGCGGTCTCCGCAGGCAGCAATTCAGAAGCTGCAGCTCCTGATGCTTGCGGGCGAGATAGGCTTCGATCGTCTCCATCGGGCTCTTCATGGGTGATGCTGGCGGCCGGGATGCAACGCGTGGGGATCGCGATGGGTCCAACGGAGTGCGGCAACGCGGCGCGGTTTGCTGTAGTCTGGCCGGACAAGGAGGAGACGATGGGCAGGGAACTCGAAGGCAAGGCGGCGGCGGTCACCGGCGCGGCGTCGGGCATCGGCCTGGCCAGCAGCGCGGCGATGCTGGCGGCCGGCGCGCGCGTCGTCATGATCGATCGCGACGCCGCGGCGCTGGCGAAGCTGCGCGAGACCCATGGCGACGCCGTGATCCCCGTGGTGATCGACCTGCTCGATCCCGCTGATTGCGCCACCCTTCTGCCGCGCGTCCTCGATGCGGCCGGACGGCTCGACATCCTCCACGCTAATGCCGGCAGCTATCTCGGCGGCGATCTCGTCGACGCCAGGACCGACGCGATCGACCGCATGCTGAACCTCAACGTGAACGTCGTCATGAAGAATGTGCGCGACGTTCTCCCGCACATGATCGCGCGCGGGTCGGGCGACATCATCGTGACCAGCTCGCTCGCGGCGCATTACCCGACGCCGTGGGAGCCGGTCTATGCGTCGTCGAAATGGGCAATCGACTGCTTCGTGCAGACGGTGCGGCGCCAGGTGTTCAAGCACGGCATCCGCGTCGGCGCGATCTCGCCCGGCCCGGTGGTCACCGCGCTGATCGCCGACTGGCCGGCCGAGAAGCTGAAGGAGGCGCGCGAGTCCGGCAGCCTGCTGGAGCCCTCGGAGGTCGCCGAGGTGATCATGTTCATGCTGACCCGTCCGCGCGGCATGACCATCCGCGACGTCGTGATGCTGCCGACGAATTTCGATCTGTAGGACCGTCCAAAATTTCCCGAGCTGGACTCAGCCCCAAGTCGTCGCCGCGCGTCAGGACATTCTTCGAGCGGGGCGGGATGACCTGTCCGGCGCCCGTGTCTCCGATCAAGGACGCGCGACGTCTCCGTGGAACTACGGGGGTCGAATTAAGCGCAACCTTAATCATACGGAACCTAGCGTGAGCCCGCGCAATCCGGGGGCAATAATGAAGATCGGCCGACTTTTCGCAATTTCCATGCTGTCGGTGACGGCTTTGGCCGTCCTCCCTTCTGCTCAAGTCGTGATCGAGCAGGTCAGGGCTGTCAGCAACAAGGCCGAGGCGATCAAGACGGTCGAGGCGTTCGGCGCCGTGCTGCTCTACGCGCAGGACGTGGTCGGCCATCGCGCCCCCTACATCACGCCCATATTCCAGGATTCGCCCGCGACGCCCGCGCAGCTCGAAGGCGTGCGCAAGATCAGGCAATCGGCCGAGGCATCCTTCGCCAGGGCGCGCGCGCAGCTGGCGAACGTCTCCAACAGCGAGGCGATCACACGCAGCCTGGACCAGGCCTCGTCCAAGCTGAACGAGATCCTCGCCAAGGTGGACCCCACGCTGACCGCGCCGCTGAACGCGCGTGATCCGGCCGTCATCAAGAGCTTTCTCCCCGGGGTCACCCAGGTCGCCCTGGCGATCGAGCCGATCCTGAACCAGCTGCAGAACCGCATCGCCAATGCCGACGCGTCGCTGACGACGCTGCTCGACGTCGCCCGCACCGCGCAGGACCTGCGCGTGACCGCCGGCGGCCGGGCTGCCGCGCTGTCGCCGGCGCTCAGCGCCCGCCGCGCCGTCACTCCGGCCGAGAAGGCGGCGATGGACCGCGCCCAGGGCCGCACCGAGGCCGACCGCGAGCGCCTGGATGCCGGCATCGACCAGCTCGGCAATCCGGAGCGGCTGCTCGCGGCGTTCAAGGAGGCGCGTGACGCCTATTTCGGGCGCGCCGTTCCGATCGTCGACAAGGACATCGCAGCCGGGCTCGGCGATCTCAACTACGCCCTCACCGCCGACAGCCTGGCCGAGGCGGTCGTCCCGGCCGTGCAGAAGTTCTTCGTCGTGCGCGACGCCGCGATCGGCGAGGCCCGCGACCGCGCCGTCGCGGCGCGCGATGCAGCCTATCTGATGCTCGCGCTGGCGACGGCGGTGGTCGCGGCGCTCGCCGGCATTCTCGTGTTCGTCACCCTGCTGCTGCGCCGCCGCGTGATCAACCCGATCGTGACCCTGACCGGCCTGATCGGCGAGATGGCGGCCGGCCATGACGACGTGGCGATCCCGACGATCGATCGCGACGACGAGATCGCCGCGATGACCGGCTCGCTGCAGACCTTCAAGGAAGCGCTGCTGGAGAAAAAGCGCGCGGAGCAGGCGGCCGCGGCCGACGCGCAGGCCAAGATCGAGCGCGGCCAGCGCGTCGAGCGTTTCACCCGCGAGTTCGAGATGGCGATCGGCGAGGTCGTCGGCATCGTGTCGTCAGCGTCGGCCGATCTGGAGCGCTCGGCCTCGTCGTTGACGACGACCGCCGGCCGCTCGCTGGAGCTCGCCACCGTCGTCACCCAGGCGTCCGAGGAGGCCTCGACCAACGTGCATTCGGTCGCCGCGGCCGCCGAGGAGATGAGCTCATCGGTCACCGAGATCAGCCGCCAGGTGCAGGACTCCGCACGCATCGCCAACGAGGCGTTGGCGCAGGCGCGCAAGACCAACGACAACGTCGCCGAGCTCGCCAAGGCCGCCGCGCGGATCGGCGACGTCGTCGAGCTGATCAATGCGATCGCCGGCCAGACCAACCTGCTCGCGCTCAACGCCACCATCGAGGCCGCCCGCGCCGGCGAGGCCGGACGCGGCTTCGCGGTGGTCGCCTCGGAGGTGAAGGCGCTGGCCGAGCAGACCGCCAAGGCCACCGGCGAGATCGGCCAGCAGATCGGCGGCATCCAGGCGGCGACCCAGGAGTCGGTCGGCTCGATCAAGGAGATCGGCGAGACCATCGCCCGGATGTCGGAGATCGCCTCAGCCATCGCCTCGGCTGTCGAGGAGCAGAGCTCGGCGACGCGCGAGATCTCCCGCAACGTCCAGCAGGCGGCGCACGGCACCCAGCAGGTGTCGGCGAACATCGCCAGCGTCCGGCATGGCGCCGACGAGACCGGCTCGGCCTCGTCGCAGGTGCTGTCCGCCGCGAAGTCACTGTCCGGCCAGAGCAGCCGCCTCCGCGACGAGGTCAGCCGCTTCCTGGACTCGGTGCGGGCGGCGTGAGGGTGCATTATGCGTGGCCTCGACGAGGGCCGCGCACCGCCACCCGATCGCAGCTGCTGCAGCCCGCATGAGCGCAAGCGACATGCGGGGCCAGTCTCCTCAGATATCGGTGCCGCTCATCCGGGCTACAGCTACTCAGATCTGCGCTGCTGCCGATGCTCCGCGATCGGACCGATCGCGCCCTTTGTTCTTCTCGGCTGCCCCATTCTCCCGCGAACGGAATCCATAACCCCAGGCGGCGAGACAGGTTCAACTGAATTGGACCCCACGCACGGGACCATGGATCGCCGAAATTAAGGTGTGATCACGCCTGCCTTGTCGTTCAAATCAAGCAGCTTCCTGCTGCTGCGTCTGGGCCTGCTGTGGGGATGTGGGCAACGCGTTTGCGTTGTCAAAGCGAAGCGGCATATCCACAGTCTGGGCCGCCTCGATCACATCCATGCCGGCGCGCCATGCCGCCATGGGAAACTGATTGTTCATCGCCTGGTGCGGGCGGCGATGATTATAAAAGGTCATCCATGAGCCGATGCCGTCTCGCGCTTCGCGCCCGTCAGCATAGGCTTTCAGATGCACTTCCTCATACTTGATCGAGCGCCACAATCGTTCGATGAAGATGTTGTCCATGAAACGGCCGCGTCCGTCGATCGAAATCGCAATGCCTGCAGCCTCCAGCCTGCCGGTGAAGGCTGAGCTGGTGAACTGCGCGCCCTGATCGGTGTTGAAGATCTTAGGCCGGCCGTGCCGCGCCATCGCCTCGTCGGGCGCAGCGATGCAAAAGCCCGTATCCATCGTGTTCGACAAGCGCCACGCCAGCACCGCCCGGGTGGCTCAGTCGATGATCGCCACCAGATACAGGAACCCCTGCGCCATCGGAATGTAGGTGATGTCGGCCGCCCAGACGTGATTGGGCTCGGTGATGCTGACGCCGCGCAGCAGATAGGGATGGATCTTGTGGCCGGAGACGGCCTTGCTGGTGCCGGGGCGCGGGACCAGCGCCAGTACCGTTAACGGACCGCCGGACAATGGTTGAAGTTTCCGATACAGCTGCTCTTTGAGTTTTCCTTCCAACCCTCTCCCTTTGAGGGGTTTCCAAGACATGTCTTGCAAGAAGTGGTCGACGTCGTGCCCTTGCAACCTAGGTTTTTGTAGCAAGTGCCCGCATGGACGGTCCAAGGAATGAAAACAATCGCGACTATTGCGGCGGCGGTGCAGATATTTCTCATCGTTTTTTCCCATTTGAAGCGGTGATGGTCTCGATCGAGCCGATAAGCGAAGGGCTCGACCAGCATTTCGGTCGTCAAAGCGGGCACGACATTGGTAGCTACCAATGCTAACGCTGGAGACTTAAACCGACATCGGGGTCGCACCCCGTTTTCGCATTGGGAGAATCCCCCATGGGCCGCCCAGCTTCGCACGCGTGAACTTGCCGGACGCAGGCGGGCATGGATCAAGGCGCCGGTGCGCCGTAAGGGTCGCCGAGCAGCACGCTGCGGATCGCCACCAGAAGGTCTTCCGTCATCTCCCGCTTGGCGACGTAGCCGTCGGTGCCGGATTCGAAAGCGCGGCGGACGTATTGCGGCGAATCATGCCTGTTCAATCCAGGTAGCGGCAGACGAACAAAGCGCGCGCGAACGTCTCTCACCAGATCCAAACCATTGCTATCGCCAAGGAACAGATCGACGATCCCTAGATCGGGTTTCGTGGCCGCGATGGCCACGAGCGCATCCCGTTGGATGGCCGCCAAGGCGCATACGACAAGATCGGGCTCAGCATTGATCAGCGCGGTCAGCCTGCGCCGCATCAGGGGTGACTGTCCACAATGAGCAGACGCCGCTTGCGCCGTGCCGATCGCGCAGTCCGCTTTAGCACCATGGACCAGACCGCGTGTTCGGCCGTCGCGCTTGCCGGAAAGCGGCTTGGTCGAGAAGTCATCGGCGCCATGGCAGACGTGTATGACACTAACCGCGCACTTGGGCGAACTTTATGACTCAACCCAATCGGGCGATTGTAACCCATTGAGCCGCGCGTTGGGCGAGTTCAGCAGCCGATTCGATCGCCAGCTTATTCTTGATGTGCTCAAGATGGGATTCTACCGTTTTGACGCTGCGGTTCAGTAGACCAGCGATCTGCCGCGTGGTTCGGCCCTGACCAACGAGCCGAAATACCTGCAATTCGCGATCGCTCAGCGTGCGCACCGGCGAGGCGGCCTCGAGCGGTCGCGCGCCGACGCATCGTTCAGCCAGCCGCCGCTGCAGAGCCTCGCTCATGTAGGTCTCGCCTGCAAGCACCCGACGAATGGCAGCGATCACGGTCGATTCGAGCTGTTGTTTGGTGACATAGCCGAGGGCGCCGGCGCAAAGCGCGCGCTCGGCGAACACCTCTTCGTCGTACATCGAAAGCACCAGCGAGCGAACGCCGGGATGACGCGCCTTGATTTCCTTGACGAGGTCTAGGCCGTCCTCGTCGCCGAGAGCAAGGTCTACGATCACCAGATCAGGGCGACTGATCGCGATGGTCTTGAGCGCGGCCACGCGCGTACCGACCGCGCCGTGAACGGCGAGGCCATTTTCCGCCTCGATGAGGGCGATCAACCCGCGGCACAGCACGGGATGATCGTCGACGACAAGCAGCCTCTTCCGCACCGCGTCCGCGGCTTCAGCCAGGCAAGTGGGCATCGCCGATACTTTCCTGCCGTTCGTAATTCGATAACAGCGGAAACGCGCACGCAACCATGACGCCGCGACGGGCCTGCGGCTCCACAGTGAGAGAACCGCCGATCGCCCGCGCGCGGTAGTCCATGGTATAAAGCCCGATGCCGTCATGATCGCGCCATTTTTCGGGAAGCCCGACACCGTTATCCCGGATGCTCAATAGTCCCGAGCCTGCAGTGCACGCCAGACGGATCTCGATTTCGTCGGCTCGGCCGTGGCTGACCGCATTGCGGACGGCTTCTTGGGCGATGCGCACGAGGTGGCTCGTGGTTTCGCGGCCAAGATCGGGACAAGGGTTATCTTCCACAAACGCACAAAAGGCGCCATGAGCGGCGCTGACGTTGCGGGCGAGGCTCTCAAGGGAGCCGACAAGATCCGCGCTATTCAGACCGATCGAGCTGAGCCCACGAGCGAGGTCACGCGCCTCGCCGATGGTCTCGTTCAGCAATCGTACGAGTTCGGCCGCGGCCGCGGCGGGACTCGGTTGGCCACTCGCCGCCAAACTTCGCCACAGCGCCGCAGCTAGCGCCGCTAAGCCGGCGAGCGATTGGCAGAGCCCGTCGTGGAGTTCACGCCCGATGCGCTGCCTCTCGCGAGAGGCAATCGCAAGAACTTCACGTTCAAGAATTTCTTGTTGCCCAATATCGCGAGTTATGGCTTCGATCTGCTCCCGTTGCATCGAAGACCAGCCAGGTTTTCTCGTGACTAAGATACACCCTTAGGATGTATCAGCAGTATGATCGAGTCAACTTCAAAGATCGATTTAAACCGCATAACTTTATGTACATTAGAGCTACGCGCCGCACCGTTGTAATTGTCGATCGGCAGGGCGCCGATGAAGCTCATCGCGTCGACGGAGAGCACTGCGCCGCCATTCGTCGTCTTTCCCGACGCTAGCATGAGCCAGTGGACGCTGAGCCTTGCAGCTTCCATACGCATGAAATGTGGACGTGAGGTGAAGGTCTCACAGGCGTTGAATAGCGGGCGGCGGGTTTATCCTCATTCATGATTGATCGCCTCGGCAACTCTGTTGAGGCAATCTCATGACAGGCAAGATCAAACCAATCTCGATCTGTCTCGCGGGCGCCCGACCGCAAGGTACGACCGCCGTGCTTCCACATCAGTTGCGCGAAGCGAAATGCAACGACAGCGGTCGCCACGCTTCCATTAGACGTCCGTGTAGCAGCCAGTCCCCCGGCTTCCGTCGGGTTTGGTGAAGTGCGTGCGTGCATTCACGACACCGATGTCTCCAAGACCCCTGATCTGGATGTCGGGATTACGGTGACGCTGCTGGACTGCACCAAACAAAGCCCCCTCCGCCGCCTGCATCCCAGCTCTGCTAAAACTGCCCGTCGTGCCACTCTGCCGCACTCATTCCCCTTGTGTCGTCGGGCAAATCACTTGCACATTTCTGGCCGTCCCGTGCTCATCGAAGAGGGGCGTTCGCGAGTCGTCACGAGCGTTGGGTGTGGGATGCGGTGGCCGGGTCGGAGTTGCAGCGCGCATTCGCGAGCGGACGAACAACTCCGATACGGACGGTGAAATCGCGTGGTCCTGGCCTCCCGACGCTGAGGTCAAGCTCGCTGATGTGCGTCGCGCGCATCGCGGGTGATGGGGGCAACAAAGCCCGGTCCCCAGGGAGAGCGCGTATAAGCCGTAAGCCCATTGCGCAGGGAGGGCCGGGTGTGTTCGGCCAGACCTGTGGTACCTGCCGCCTGCATTTTCTTTCGCAGGCGGGCCACGGGCGCGGCCAGCGCCCGGCCTTCCCTGCGCCCTCGATTTCCGGAGAGGGCGGTGCTGCAGCAGAGCTCGGACGCAAATTGCGCCGCGAGGCCGATGACGCGCATCCGCGCGTAGCCTGTGGTCCCGAGGCGTCGCCGAAGATCATGTTGGGGGAATGATGCCCTGGTGCTGCCGGACAGGATTGAACTGTCGACCTCTCCCTTACCAAGGGAGTGCTCTACCACTGAGCTACGGCAGCAAAGGGACTGGCGGGGACCGGCCCGAAGGGCGCGACCGAACGCGGGCGGTTCTTGCCACAAGGTCCCCGCCTGCGCAAGCGCGGCTCGCCCGGTTTTCCGGGAAAGACGTCAGCGTGATGCATGGAAATGGAGCGAAAGACCTCCGAATCGGCGCGAAATCGCCCGCTCGCGGCGGATTCTCGCGGTTGGCCGCTCAAGGTGCCCAACTGGCCGTCGCCGCGGCGGCAACTCCCCATCCGGGCAGGCGACGGCCGGCCGGGCGGAACCTACCGTCTGCGTCGCCAACGCCTCTTGGCTTTCGCATCTGCGGCCCCAATTGTGCCTCTGGTATGGGGTGACCGGGGGGAAGGGATGACGGATAAGACCGGGAAGGCGGCGCCGAAGGGCGCGCGCGAGGAGCGGCTGAAGCAGGCGCTGCGCGAGAACCTGAAGCGCCGCAAGGCACAGAGCCGCGCGCGCAGCCAGCCGGTGACGGCCGAGGAGCGCGGCCTGGACGAGGCCGCTGCCGGCGGTCCGGACGATTCGAAGCGTTGAGCAGATGGCAGGCGGGGTGGGCGTGATGGCAGCGGATGACGGGATGACGGCGGATGCGGCGGCACAACGGGCGGAGCTCGCGAAGACGCTGCCGCGCTTCGACCAGACTTTTCCGGAGCTGACGCCGCCGGAGATCGCGCGTCTGCGCGGCTTCGGCGAGATCCAGACCTATCGTGACGGCGAGCTGCTGTTCGAGACCGGCAAGCCCGGCCCCGGCATGTTCGTGATTCTCAAGGGCCATGTCGCGATCACCCAGCGCGACGGTCTCGGTCACGTCACGCCGGTGATCGACCAGGGGCCAGGGCAGTTTCTGGCCGAGATCGCCCAGCTCTCCGGCCGCGTCGCGCTGGTCGACGGCCATGCCGAGGGCGACGTCGAGGTCATCCTGATTCGTCCCGAACGGCTGCGCGCGCTGTTGATCGCCGAGGCCGAGCTCGGTGAGCGCATCATGCGGGCGCTGATCCTGCGCCGGGTGAATCTCATTCAGGGCGGCGCCGGCGGCCCGGTCATGATCGGCCCGCCGCAATCGGCCGCGATCGCGCGGCTGCAAAGCTTCCTCACCCGCAACGGCTTTCCGCACCATCTGCTCGATCCCGCTGTCGATCACGACGCGGCCGACCTGATCGCGCGCTATTCGCCGACGCCGGCCGAGCTGCCGCTGGTGGTGGTGTCCGACGGCAGCGTGCTGCGCAATCCCAGCGAGACCGAGCTGGCGCGTGCCGTGGGGATGATCGGCGGTCCGCGCGGCGAGAAGGTCTACGACGTCGCGGTCGTCGGCTGCGGGCCGGCGGGCCTGGCCACGGCGGTGTATGGCGCCTCCGAAGGTCTTTCCGTCGCGGTGCTGGATTCGCGTGCGTTCGGCGGCCAGGCCGGCGCCAGCGCGCGCATCGAGAACTACTTCGGCTTCCCGACCGGCATCACCGGCCTCGCGCTGACCGCGCGCGCCTTCAACCAGGCACAGAAGTTCGGCGCCGAGATCATGATCCCGGTGTCGGTCAATGCCCTCGACTGCGAGCGCAAGGCCGGCGCCTTCGTGCTGGCGCTCGAGGGCGGCGACGAGGTGCGGGCGCGCTCGGTCGTGGTCGCGAGCGGCGCGCGCTATCGCCGGCCTGATCTTGCCCGGCTCAAGGAGTTCGAAGGCAGGGGCGTGTGGTACTGGGCCTCGCCGATCGAGGCGCGGCTGTGCGCCGGGCAGGAGGTCGCATTGGTCGGCGGCGGCAATTCCGCGGGGCAGGCCGCGGTGTTTCTGTCGGGTCACGTCAAGAAGGTGCGGATGATCATCCGCGGCGGCGGGCTCGCCGCGTCGATGTCGCGCTATCTCATCGAGCGCATCGAGGCGACGCCGAACATCGAGCTGTTGTTCAACACCGAGGTGGTCGCGCTCGATGGCGGGGCAGACACGGGGCTCGAACGCATCACCTTGAAGAGCCGGCTGTCCGGCGAAGAGACGCCGGCCGACATCAGCAATCTCTTTCTGTTCGTCGGCGCCGATCCCGCCACCGGCTGGCTCGACGGCTGCGGCATCACGCTCGATCGCGCCGGCTTCGTCGTCACCGGCGCGCAGTCGGAGCAGAATGCCGGGCGGATGGTGTCGCCGCTCGAGACCTCGGTGCCCGGGGTCTATGCGGTCGGCGACGTCCGCTCCGGCTCGGTCAAGCGCGTCGGCGGCGCCATCGGCGAGGGCGCCCAGGTCGTCGCCGCGCTGCACGGGTTTCTGGCCGATGCGCTGGTCCCGCCGGTCTGATTCGCGCCGGCAGCCCGCACCGCCGGGGGATGACTTTCCCGACGATGCGACCTGCCGTTGCGAACTCATCAAATCGCCGTAATGTCGGTCCTGTTGCGCCCATCTCACCCAATTTCCCGGCCAGCCAGCAGGACCAGCATGGATCGCATTCGCATCGTCGGCGGCAACCCGCTTCACGGCACCATCCCGATTTCGGGCGCGAAGAATGCCGCCCTGCCGCTGATGATCGCGGGTCTTCTGACGCCGGAGACGCTGATCCTGGACAACGTCCCGCGGCTGGCCGACGTCGCGCAACTGCAGCGCATTCTCGGCAATCACGGCGTGGACATCATGTCGGTCGGCAAGCGTCCCGGCGATGGCCAATACCAGGGTCAGACGCTGCAGATCTCCGCGGCCAACATCATCGACACCACCGCTCCTTACGAGCTGGTGTCGCGGATGCGCGCCAGCTTCTGGGTGATCGCGCCGCTGCTCGCGCGCATGCACGAGGCGCGGGTGTCGTTGCCCGGCGGCTGCGCCATCGGCACGCGGCCGGTCGATCTCCTGATCATGGCGCTGGAGCGGCTCGGGGCCAGCATTGACATCGACGCAGGCTATGTCGTCGCCAAGGCGCCGGGCGGCCTGCGCGGCGGGACGATCGATTTTCCCAAGGTCACCGTCGGCGGCACTCATGTCGCGGTCATGGCGGCCGCGCTCGCCAAGGGCACGACCGTCATCACCAACGCCGCCTGCGAGCCGGAGATCACCGATCTCGCCGAGTGTCTCAACAAGATGGGCGCGCGTATCTCTGGCGCCGGCACGCCCCGCATCGAGATCGAGGGCGTGGCGTCGCTGCATGGCGCGCGCCATACCGTGCTGCCCGACCGCATCGAGGCCGGCACCTATGCGATCGCGACCGCCATGACCGGTGGCGACGTCCGCCTTGCCGGCGCGCGGCCGGAGCTGCTGCAATCGGCGCTCGACGTGCTGACCGAGGCGGGCGCCGAGATCTCGAGCGATGCCGAGGGCATCCGCGTCGTCAGAAACGGCCACGGCATCCGCCCGGTGCAGGTGACGACCGCGCCGTTCCCCGGCTTCCCGACCGACCTGCAGGCCCAGCTGATGGCGCTGATGGTCTGCGCGCAGGGCGCCTCGGCGATCACCGAGACCATCTTCGAGAACCGTTTCATGCACGTGCAGGAACTGGCGCGGTTCGGCGCGCGTATCAGTCTCGATGGCGAGACCGCGCGGATCGAGGGCACCTCGAATCTGCGTGGCGCGCCTGTCATGGCGACCGACCTGCGCGCCTCGGTGTCGCTGGTGATTGCCGGCCTTGCTGCGGAAGGCGAAACCATGATCAATCGCGTCTACCATCTCGATCGCGGCTTCGAGCGGCTGGAGGACAAGCTGAAGGCCTGCGGCGCCACGATCGAGCGCATTCGCGAGTGAGGTTGAAGGGATGATGCCGTGACCGACCGGCTCAAACTGATCGCGCTCGACGCCGACGATCTCGCCGTCATCTCGGCCCATGTGCAGGACGCGCGGGTGCAGGCGGCGGACATCATCTGGCGCCAGGCCGAGAAGCGGCTGGTGATCGGCATGAACCGGCTCGACTGGGATCAGGCGCTGCATGGCGAGAGCGAGCCGCGCCGGCTGCTGGCGGCGCTGCGGTTCGACCGAGTGCTGGCGTGCAAGTCGCGCCGCATCGACCTTGCCGCGCCCGAGGCAGCGCTGGAGCTGATCGGCATCGAATTCCACGCCGGCGCCGAGCCGCCGGCCGGCAGCGCGCTGCTGCTGTTCTCCCACGGCGGCGCATTGCGGCTGGATGTCGAATGCCTGGAATGCGAGCTGACCGATCTCGGCGAGGACGACCTCGGCACCAGCGATATCGATGGCGTCCCGCCGCTGACCGGGTAGGCGCCTGTTCAAAGGGTTGACGGCCCCGCGCTGCCGCGCCATTGAGCAGGGGGTCGGGGCAGCCACCCCTTCGGAAAGTGCCAGAGATGCCCATTCGCCTGTCCCGCGCCAGCACCGATTTCGACGCCCAGTTTCGGCAGTTTCTCGCCGCCAAGCGCGAGACCTCCGCCGACGTCGAAGCCGCCGCCCGCGCCATCGTGGACGACGTCGCCAGGCGCGGCGATGCGGCGCTGCTCGAGGCGACGCGCAAGTTCGACCGGCTCGAGCTGACCGCCGCGTCGCTGCGCGTGACGCCCGCCGAGATCGAGGCCGCGGTGAAGGCCTGCGACGCGGCTACCGTCGACGCGCTGAAATTCGCCCGTGACCGCATCGAGGCCTTTCACCTCAAGCAGCTGCCGGCCGACCAGCGCTTCACCGACGCCGCCGGCGTCGAGCTCGGCTGGCGCTGGAGCGCGATCGAATCCGCCGGTCTCTACGTTCCCGGTGGCACCGCGGCCTATCCGTCCTCGGTGCTGATGAACGCCATTCCCGCCAAGGTCGCCGGCGTCGGGCGCCTCGTGATGGTGGTGCCGGCGCCGGACGGCAAGCTCAATCCGCTGGTGCTGGCGGCCGCCCATCTCGGCGGCGTGTCCGAGATCTACCGCGTCGGCGGCGCCCAGGCGGTGGCCGCGCTGGCGCATGGCACCGCGACGATCGCGCCGGTGGCGAAGATCGTCGGTCCGGGCAATGCCTATGTCGCCGCCGCCAAGCGGCTGGTGTTCGGCAAGGTCGGCATCGACATGATCGCCGGCCCCTCCGAGGTGCTGGTGATCGCCGACGACAGCGGCAATGCCGACTGGATCGCCGCCGACCTGCTCGCGCAGGCCGAGCACGACGCCAGCGCGCAGTCGATCCTGATCACCGACAGCCGCCGCCTGGCGGATGACGTCGCCCGCGCCGTCGAGGGCCAGCTCAAGACGCTTCCTCGCGCGGAGATCGCCGGCGCGTCCTGGGCCGATTTCGGCGCCATCATCGAGGTCGACCATCTCGACCAGGCCGTGCCGCTCGCCGACGCCATCGCTGCCGAGCATCTGGAGATCATGACCGCCGACGCGGACGCGTTCGCCGCGAGGGTTCGCAATGCCGGCGCCATCTTCCTCGGCGCGCACACGCCGGAGGCGATCGGCGACTATGTCGGCGGCTCCAATCACGTGCTGCCCACCGCGCGCTCGGCGCGGTTCTCCTCCGGTCTCGGCGTGCTCGACTTCATGAAGCGCACGTCGCTGTTGAAATGCGGCCCCGAGCAGTTGCGCGCGCTGGGACCAGCGGCGATGACTCTGGGCAAGGCCGAGGGTCTCGACGCCCATTCACGCTCCGTGGGAATACGCCTCAATCTGCCATGACCCAGCACCCGCCAGGCGACGACCGGACCAATCGCATCGTGGCGGTGACGCTCGACGAGGAGTCGATCGGCCGCTCCGGTCCGGACATCGAGCATGAGCGGGCGATCGCGATCTACGACCTCGTCGAGGAGAATTTGTTCGCGCCCGAGGGCGCCGACGGCACCGGCCCCTTCACTTTGCATCTCGGCATCACCGCCAACCGGCTGATGTTCGACATCCGCAGGGAGGACGGCACGCCGGTGGTGACGCACCTGTTGTCGCTGTCGCCGTTCCGGCGGATCGTGAAGGACTACTTCATGATCTGCGACAGCTACTACCAAGCGATCCGCACTGCGACGCCCGACAAGATCGAGGCGATCGACATGGGCCGCCGCGGCATCCATGACGAGGGCTCGCGCACCCTGCAGGAGCGGCTCAAGGGCAAGGTGCGGGTCGACTTCGAGACCTCGCGCCGGCTGTTCACCTTGATCACGGTGCTGCACTGGAAGGGCGAGGGCCAGTGATGCCGCCGGCCGCGACGCGCGCCTCCCAGCTTTCGGCCAAGGGCGCGTAGGCGCATGGCCGAGGGGCCGCCGCGCGCGCGCCAGCCGCAGGCGGTGCTGTTCGCCTGCGGCCAGAACAGCGTGCGCTCGCCGATGGCCGAGAGCCTGCTGCGCCAGATGTTTCCGCAGGCGCTGTACGTCCGCTCCGCCGGCGTCAAGAAGGGCGAGCTCGACCCATTCGCGGTGTCGGTGATGGCCGAGCTCGGCCAGGACATCTCGCAGCACAAGCCCACCACCTTCGAGGAGCTCGAGGACTGGGAGGGCCTGAACTTCGACCTCATCATCACCCTCTCGCCCGAGGCGCATCACAAGGCGCTGGAGCTGACCCGCACCATCGCCGCCGACGTCGAATATTGGCCGACGCCGGACCCGACCGGCGCCGACGGCAATCGCGAGCAGAAGCTTTCAGCCTATCGCGAGGTCTGCGACGGCCTGTTCACGCGGATCCGCAAGCGCTTCGGCAAGCCCGGGCCCGCCGGTCTGTAGGTTTTCGGTTCCCGAGCCGGTGTCATCGAACCGAAATACCAACGTCGTCCCCCGCTCAAATTCGCGCCGTAGAGCAGGCCTGTCGCAGCCTTCGGGTTGTGGAATGACAGCCCTTCCGATAGGTTCCGCGCGCCCGCCCCGCCGCTTCCGAATCCCTCAGCGAAATCAGCATGCTCGGCCGTCCCAAAATCGTTCTTGCATCCGGTTCGCCGCGGCGTCTGGCGCTGCTCAACCAGGCCGGCATCGAGCCCGACGCGCTGCGCCCCGCCGACGTCGACGAGACGCCGAAGCGCGGCGAGCTGCCGCGCGCCTGCGCCAACCGGCTGGCCCGCGCCAAGGCCGATGCGGCGCTGAAATCGGTCCAGCTCGACGACGAGCTGCGCGGCGCGTTCATCATCTCCGCCGATACCGTGGTCGCCGTCGGCCGCCGCATCCTGCCCAAGGCCAACCTGGTCGACGAGGCCTCGCAGTGCCTGCGGCTGCTGTCGGGCCGCAACCATCGCGTCTACACCGCGATCACCCTGGTGACGCCGAAGGAGGCGTTCCGCCAGCGCCTGGTCGAGACCCGCGTCCGCTTCAAGCGGCTCAGCGAGGACGATATCCAGGCCTATATCGGCTCCGGCGAATGGCGGGGGAAGGCCGGCGGCTACGCCGTCCAGGGCATCGCCGGCTCGTTCGTGGTGAAGATGGTCGGCTCCTACACCAATGTCGTCGGCCTGCCGCTCTACGAGACCACGACGCTGCTCGCCGGCGAGGGCTTCCCGATCCGCTTCGGCTGGCTGAACACGGTCGGCGTCTGACGCGAACGAGGGGATGCATCGGTCGCCGCGCGCGCCTAGATAGCGGCCATGCCCGACGAATCGACCAGCCCGAAGACCGCCACCCCGGCCAAGCCCGTCCGCCGCTGCCCGATCTGCAACCGGCCGGCCGCCGAAGGCTCGCGCCCGTTCTGCTCGCCCCGCTGCCGCGACGTCGACCTGCATCGCTGGCTGAGCGGCTCCTATGTCATTCCGGCCACTGAGGGCGACGAGGACGACGTCGAATAGCTCAATATTCTCATGCTGTTGCGGCGGCGGTGCCGGGCGGCATCGGCGCGCACTCCGCGTGGCTGCGCAACCGCAAAAGGAATGTGAAAACTTCGCCTCAGGGCGGTAGACAGCGCCGCCCGCTCTGACTATAACCCGCCGGCTCGCCGGGCTTTTCTGCCCTTCACGAGACCTGCCCAGGTAGCTCAGTTGGTAGAGCATGCGACTGAAAATCGCAGTGTCGGTGGTTCGATTCCGCCCCTGGGCACCATCCCATTTCCGGCCTCGTTCTTTTTCGCCCGCGCTGGTTCGCCGGCCTTCGAAAATCGACATAAAATCAGCCTCTTCGTGATATAGTGACGTTCCAGACGGTTCGCGGCCGTTCGGGGGCATCCGGCGTTTTCGGGTACACTGTGGGTACACTGGAAAGGCCGGGTACACTGGCGTGTCGCCCGATCGTGAGGGGCGTGCCCATGGATGAGCTGAGCGACACGAAGATCCGCAATGCTGCTCCGGCGGAGAAGGAATACGCGCTTGCGGACGGCCAGGGCCTCAGCGTGGTGGTCCGGCCCAATGGAACCAAGCTTTGGCTCTACCGCTACCGCTACGCAGGTAGGCGCAAGAACATGTCGTTTGGGACTTTTCCCGGCGTCGGGCTGAAGGCCGCGCGCGACAAGCGCCACGAAGCCGAAAAGCTGCTTGACCAGGGGCAGGACCCAGTCGCTGTGCGAGAGGCGAGGCGCCGCGAAGACGACAAGCTCAAGCACACCTTTCGGGCGGTCGGCGAGGAATGGGCAACCACAAAGCTAGAGAAAGAGAACAAGGCCAAGGCGACGATCAAGCGCGAGCGATGGAATCTCGATCAGCTCAATCGCGAGATTGGCGAGCGGCCGCTCTGTGAGATTGGCCCGCCCGAGCTGCTGACCGCTTTGCGCCGCGTCGAAGCTCGCGGCCGGTTCTACACCGTCGGGCGCCTACGATCGACGGCGTCGCGGGTATTCCAGTTTGGAGTTGGCGCCGCCTATTGTGACAGCGACCCAACCCGCGACTTGAAACACGCTCTGACCAAGGCACCCAAAGGCAACCCGCGCCCCGCTCTGACCGATCCCGAAGACGTCGGCGATCTGATGCGCCGGATCGAGGTCTATGACGCCAAGAGCGGCGGACTCGTCCGCTACGCGCTCAAGCTGATTGCCTTGACCATGGTGCGCCCTGGCGAGCTGCGGCTGGCCGAGTGGGCAGAGTTCGACGAGAAGAATTGCATCTGGGTGATCCCCGCTGAAAAGATGAAGATGCGCGATGATCACGAAGTGCCGCTGTCCCGCCAGGCACTGGCCATTCTGGCCGAGTTGCGTCCTTTGACCGGCCGTGGGCGTTACTTGTTTTCGCACGACGATGATGTGCCGATGTCTGACAACACGATCAACAAGGCATTGCGGATCATGGGCTACGATACCGGCCCCGGTGGCGACCATTGCGCGCACGGCTTCCGCTCCAGCGCCTCAACCTTGCTCAATGAAGAAGGCGCATTCGACGGCGACGTGGTCGAAGCTCAACTCGCCCACGAAACAGATGAGAAGAAGAGGCGGCGCCGCGACGAGGTGGTGCGGCGCCAGCTTGCAAAGGGCGACAAGAACAAAATCCGCGGGATCTACAACCGGGCAGCCTATTGGAGCGAGCGCGTGCGCTTGATGCAGCATTGGGCTGATCGCCTCGACCACTTGCGCAAGAGAGCTACCCAGCCGCTGCGCAAGTCAGCCTAGATCGTTGCGCGCGATTCAACGCGGGGCAGCGAGGCATGATACTCATCGATGCTGTCGAGATCGATGAGTGTCTTGCCTCCCATCTTGTAGGCCCTGATCTGCTCCCTCGCGATCAGCTCATAGGCTTTTGTCTTGCCAAATTTGCCGTAGCGGCACCCGTCTTTGAAATGGACGAGGCGGCGCTGCCTGATATCATCGTTTTCAATCATGCTCATACAGGTGCTTCGATCGCCCGGCTGGCGGTTGGCTAAGGCGACCCTGCAAGCTCGGTTGCTCTGGACTCGCAGGAGGGGGCCTTCGCTCAAGGCAGTTAGGATGCCGCAGCGTGTCGATGGAAGGGCTCCAGAGCCTCAGTGCGTGTTTCGGATACAGTTTCGTAGAACCGAGTTTCAAGCGGACAGGTCGAAAACGGGCTGACTGCCAGATTGCGACGCGTGTTCACCTGTGCCTAGACGGACCAGCAGTTCGACACCTTTCGGACGGAAGGAAAACGCTTTAAAAAATGTCGCTCTCTCACGATCGGCAATCAACATGATCGAAGCTGCGCCGGGGCAGACGGAGGCCAACCGACCGGTACCTGCCAGCCACCGGAAGCTCTCCTTCTCAATCGGCGCAGACGGGCCGCCCGCTGGTTTGGCGATCCAGGAAGATGCCATCTATCACCCCAAGGATCGTTCCATCCTACTCATCCAGAGCCATGACAGCGTGCAGATATTCACCCCGACCGCCTTGCGAGCGCAGCCCAGTCGTGTCCTGGATCGCCAGAACATGACGGCCCGGGCAACGTTCGGCCGTCCGTGCGGCTGCCTGCATCTCAGTGCTGCTGACCGCCTCTTTGCGCAGAAGCGGCGTCAGGCGACTCTTTCCAGCCCGCGTGCCGCCTGACCGGCGCACACGCAACCTCCGCCTCCCAAACGCAACGAGACGCTCAGAAGAAAGGCGCCCCTATTCCACGCGACGCTCGTCAAACCGTCCCAGCCGAACTCAATGCTATCCTGCTCCGCAACAAGACGCCACGGAATCAGACGCTTTTCCCTTCTTCAGCATCGATCTGTGAATACGGTAGCCTTCGCCGGTGAGGTGCACCAACAATGGGCGCTTCACAAAACTGCATTTTGGTGCGCCTCTTGGGATCGCGGCGATTACTCCCGCCCGGGAAAATCGGGATACGGACAGCCCTTGTCGGAGCAGGTGTAGAGGCGCTCCATCGTGAGCACGGCGCCGCACCGCGGGCAGATCTCTCCGATGGTTTGGCGCCTAGGAGGGATATAGTCATCCGGCTTATCGTCGCTGCCGCTTACCCCCTGCTTACCGAAGCGATTTCTAGAGCACTCAATCGTGCACCAAGGTTGCGATATTTCCAGCGTGGTGAGCGCGCCGGGACTCGAACCCAGGATTCCGCGAGAAAAAATCATGTGCTCAGCTGGATAAAGCATGTCCATGTCGAAACAACCGCGAGTCTGTGCAGATAACAAAAGCTACCTTTACGGTATGATTCGCGGTTTGTCAGTAGTGGTGTTGTGCGCGGGAAAGACGGGGCACCTGGCCGTGTAACGGACTTATGGGGTCGATCGCCGGAGGCACTCGCGTTCTGGCTGCCGCTTTCGCTGCACCGCTATCACTGCCCCAAACGCGGGTGCCTTGTTAACCGGTCTCACGACTGCACTCGGCCCCGGGGCCCACCGCTGACGCGATGGCCGCAATGCTGCCCCTCCTGCGGGTGCGTTCTCTGCCTTCGCTCCGCTGCGATCTCATTGTTCACAACGTGCGAGCTGGCCAGTTATCAGTGAGCAAGGGTCGAACTTGCGCTAGCGGGGACATGATCGAGGGAAACTACGCGCCCTTACACTCAGCGCATCATTTTGCCGGTTAGGGATTGTCTCTGAATTTCTTGGGACGTCACGCAGATCTGGTCCGTCGCGGAGATGCGCTTCGTCGTCGGACCTGAAGCTGGGACAAAGGTCTCCTTTTTCGCCGACGCTGTTGAACAGTTCAGTCTCGTCGATCAGGTGTTCGACCACGATGTGGACGATTCGGCTGGCGGCGATTTATTCTGCAACTGCAGTAAATTGCAGATCTTGGGTGCCTTGTTGACCCGAATCCGCTAGGTGTCGTCAGATGGCTGGGCTCTTTTCCCGGCGCCCTCAGTGATACGCGAGCCGAAATCTTTGCCCTCAGTCCTTCGTATTTCCCGCAGCTCTGTGCAGCGGAAGACGACTGCACCAAAATCCACCACCGCACCAAAGAAGCCGTCTCCACGCAAGAAGATCTTGGGTGCGCCTAAAAAGGCAGCGGCTGCGAGGCTTGCCGTATCCTCCGCATCGCCACTGGGACTTTTGGCACTGCACCTCGTAGAACGGTGGCAAGGGGCTGGTCGAAGCGGCCTCGTATATCTCGCCGAGAACGAGCGCAGAGCCGAGCGGTTAGCGTCCATCATTCTGGTTCTCGAGCCGGCGTGTGATGTGCTCGTTTATCCACGACTGAACACCTTGCCATTCGATCTGCTCGAGCCGTCGCGTGACATCGCCGGCAGACGAAGTTCCGTGTTGAGGCGTCTTGCGCGCGCAAAGAGGCCGATCCTGCTGATCACGACCGTGGAGGCGCTGATGGAGCGCCTTGCGCTGCCGGCGGACTGGTCGGGGATCGGCATGCTGCTGCGGGTCGGCGACGCCTATTCTGAGCGGCAGTTCGAATCGCGCTTTGGTGCGCTCGGATATGACCTGGATGACAGCCCGGACTATCCCGGCGGGGTACTGTTTCACGGAAACACGTTCGAGATCTTTCCTGCCGGCGCGCGCGGCCCGTTCAGGGTCGAGCATTCCGGGGGCAGGATATGGCGGATTGCCGCCTTCAATCCGTTGAATCAGGAGGTGATCTCCGAGCTCAAGCAGCTTCAGATCGATCCGATGTCCGAGCGGCTTGCGTTCAAGGAACGAGCCCGGAACAAAGCCACTCTGTTCGATTACTGCGCGCGAGCCAAGTGGATTGCCGATGCGGAGGTCCCCAAGCACGCGGACACGTGGCTGAGCACGATCGAGGACGCGGCTTCCCGCGCTGAGCGTGATCGTGCGTATGTGAGCCGTCGCGAATGGGACCAAGCGGCGAAGAGGATCGCTCTGCTGTCGACGACAGCGCCATACCGAGCAACGCCGGAGTTCTTCAAGGAAGCCGCGCCCCGAAAGACGCTGCGCGCTTTTGTCGACGAAGCCCAGCGTCGCGACGCGCGTCTCGTGTTTGCTGCTGCGGTCGAGGCGGATCTGCGGCTGATGGCGGCGATGAGCGGGGTCAAAGCCGAATGCGCCGCTGATTGGGCGCAGGCAACCGCCAGGGGCCGGAGAGAAACGGCGTTGCTGGCCGGCTTCGACGCCGGCTTCATCATTCCCGGGCGGAAACCAATTGTCGTCATCACCGCGTCCGATGTTTTCGGCAGCAGGGCGCATCAGCCGCAGCCCACGAATTGGGCCTGGACACCTGGCTTCGAAGCCGTGGACCTGCCCGAGCTTGGATCGGTGGTCGTTCATCTGCAACGTGGACTGGCCCGGCTTGGCGGATTGCGGTCGATGGGCAGTGCCGGAGTCTCTGCTCGTGAGATGGCTCGGCTGGTGTTTGCCGAGAATGATGCCGTTCTGGTGCCTCTTGCGGAGTTGGCCTTGATCTGGCCCTACGCGGCTGAGCTCGGCGACACCTCTCTCGACAAGGCCGATGGCAGCTCATGGCGGCCGCGGCGCGCCGCGGCCGAGACCGAGATCCATGTCGTCGCCAAGGAGGTCGCAAAGCAGATGAACCAGCGCCGGCGGCGGCCGGCGCCGAAGCTCGTGCCGCGGCCGGCCACCTATGAGAAGTTCGCCGCGCGGTTTCCGTATTTCACCACCCCGGATCAGGCCCAGGCCATCCGCGACGTTCTCGATGATCTCGCGTCGGGGCACCCGATGGACCGCATCGTCTGCGGCGATGTCGGCTTCGGCAAGACCGAGGTCGCGTTGCGCGCCGCTGCGGCCGCCGTCCTGGCGGGAAAGCAGGTTGCGATCGTCGTTCCGACCACGGTGTTGGCGCGACAGCATGTAGAGACGTTCCGCAAGCGCTTTGCGACGCTCGGCATCGAGGTCGGAAACCTGTCGCGGATTGCGTCGACGGCCGAGGCGCGCAAGGTGCGCGAAGGATTGAGGAGCGGTGAGCTCAAAGTTGTCGTCGGGACACTGTCGCTGGCTGCCAAGGAGATCAAGTTTGCCGATCTTGGCCTGATCATCATCGACGAAGAGCAGCATTTCGGTGCGGCTGACAAGGCCATGCTGTCCGGTCTCAACAAGAACGGTCATAGGCTCTGGATGAGCGCGACGCCCATCCCACGCACGCTCGCTGCAAGCTTGACCGGCCTGCGGGATCTCAGCGTGATTGCGACGCCCCCGGTTCATCGTGTTCCGGTCGTGACCAAGGTGGCGCCGCTTTCCGACATCGCGATCGCCGCCGCCCTGGTGCGCGAGCAGCGGCGCAATGGCCAGAGTTTCGTGATCTGCCCGAGGATTCGGGATCTGGATCCGATGCTGGCCCGGATCCACGCGCTGGCGCCCGAACTTCGGATCATTGCGATTCACGGCAGGTTGCCTGCAGATGAGATCGACGAAAGGCTGATGAAATTCGTCGAAGGCAATGCGGACGTTCTGCTCGCGACCAACATCGTCGAGAGCGGTCTCGATATCCCGCGGGCCAATACCATCGTCGTATGCTGGCCTGAAAAATTTGGCCTGGCGCAGCTGCATCAGCTCCGCGGTCGGGTGGGGCGGGGCGGCATTCGCGCGTTCGCGCATTTCCTGACGGAGGGCGGTTCCGACCGGTCGGAGAAGCGGCTGTCCGTTCTCGAGGAGCTGAACCGCCCGGGCGCTGGCTTTGCGATCAGCGCGCGTGATCTCGACCTGCGCGGCGGCGGCGACATGCTGTCGGATCGGCAGTCCGGCCACGTGCAGGTCTTCGGCCCGACTCTGTATGGCCATCTGCTGACCCTGGCGCTCGAGGGCGACCGCGAAGGGATGTCCGCTCTTTGGGTTCCGGAGCTGAACCTCCCCATCGCCGAGCTGCTTCCGTCGGATTATGTGCAGTCGGAGGCGCTCAGGCTCGAGATCTACGCGCGCGCCGCGCGGTGCCGGACGGATGACGAGCTCGAAGAACTCGAGGACGAAACGCAACGCCGCTTCGGCACTCTGCCACCGGCGGCCTGCGACTTTTTCGCTGTGGCCAGGCTCAGGGTGAATTGCAGGGAGCGCGGGATCATGCGTCTCGATGTCGGGCCCGAGGCGATTGCGGCCATGCTGCTTCCGGGGCGGATTCGAAAATCGTGCTCACGCCTGCTGCAGCGTGACGGCAATCGGCTTATCTATGCCGAGCGCAGCGGCGAGCCTCCCCTGCGAAGGATCGAACGGTTTCTGGACCTCCTGGACGAATAGCGGATGACACGCGAGTCCAGTTGTGGCGCTACGTGATAGACTGGGCGCCCTGCGGATCCCGAGAAGAAACGTATTTGAGGGGAAAACATGACTGGGTTTTCTGGGGTCTTCTTGCTGAAGGGGGAGGACGCTCTGGTCGCGATGGAACCAGGCCAGTTTGCGACCGAAGACGACTTCCAGCGCTTGCTGGCTCGATTTCCGGAGTTGCTTGTTGGCGATCAGATCGATCCGCAGAGCCCAAGGCGATGGCTCCTCGTAAAGCGCGAGCAGCCGATCTCGACGGGGGAGGCGAGTGCGTCTCTATGGTCGATCGACCACGTGTTTATCGACCAGGATGGCATCCTGACCTTGGTGGAGATTAAGCGGCAGAGCGATAGCCGTCTCCGGCGGGAGTTCATTGGTCAAATGCTGGACTACGCCGCCAACTGTGCGTCTTACTGGTCAGTAGAGGGGCTGCAATCCTCTCTGGACAAAACCTGTCTGGAGCAAGGCCTTACGTCGGAGGCTGCGCTTCGAGAGCTGCTCGGCACCGAGACCAGTATCAACGAATTCTGGGAACGGGTCGGCACAAATCTTCAAGCTGAAAAGATTCGGCTCATTTTCCTCGCTGACGTGATACCCGTCGAATTACGCCGTGTCGTGGAATTCCTCAACAGACAGATGAATCCTGTGGAAGTTCTGGCGGTCGAGCTGCGTCAGTTCGTCAACAAGGATCTAAAGACGATCGTACCAACAATCTACGGTCAGACTCAGGCCATGACCCGAAAACGTCTAGGGGGCGTGACGAGGTGGAATGAACAAAGCCTGTTCGAGAAGTTGTCCCGGACCGTCGGGTCCGATGAGCTGAATGTTGCGAGGGAAGTCTTTGCATGGATGGCCAAGGGAGGAAAACGTCCCCTCGTCTTTGGGACGGGAAAGGAGAATGGCTCGGTCTATCCGGTATTCAAACCAGGCGGGGTGCTGATCAATCCAACATATCTGTCGTCGGACGGAAAGCTATGGCTCCAATTTGGGGCCCTTGAGAACAAGCCGATATTCGGATCGATGGATGCTCGACGCAAGCTGCTGGAGCGGTTCAACGCAATCAAGGGGGCGGACCTTCGCGAAGCTGATCTGTCGAAATACCCGTCAATTTCATTGAGGACGATCGCACAGGACCCTGCGGGCAGAGCCAGCTTGATAGCGGCCTTGAAATGGATGGAGGAACAAATCTACCCATCCAACGAGCTTGCCGAGCTGGGATGACAAGCCTCGCGCTTGGGCGCCGGCAAAGCCGACCTCGTGCTCGAGACGGCATGTCGAGGATGCATTCCGCCAACATGCGGAAGCGGCCTCCGTCGGTCCAGCTTATCATCAACCCAGCGATCCAGGTCTCGGTCTGATTGACCGAGACGAGCGATATCAGGGAGCAACTGCTGAGGAAGGACCGTGCACTCTTCGAGGTCACGGGACATGGCGACAACCGGCGGCCATACCGAGGGGCGCATTCTCACGACGGGCACGCAGACTTGTCAGCGGCCCGGAATTGGCGTCTGCTTGCTTGGACAACCCGTCGGAGGCGTGATCAGTGTCAAACGCACTCGTCGTCCGTGAGACCCATCTCCCCCGATCCCTCGATGGGCGCGCAGCGCAATATGTCCGCATGTCCACGGACTATCAGCGGTACTCAATCCAAAATCAGGCTGCAGCGATCGCGGCTTACGCGCATGCCCATGGACTTGCGATCGTCAAGACCTATGCTGACCATGGTGAGAGCGGTCTCAAGATCAAGAACAGACCGGGACTTGCCAAGCTGATCGAGGATGTCAGCAATGGACGCGCCGAGTTCAACCACATCCTCGTCTACGACATTAGCCGGTGGGGGCGGTTCCAGGACGCCGACGAAGCTGCACACTACGAGTTTATCTGCAAGCAAGCCGGGATCAGTGTCAACTATTGCGCCGAGCAGTTCGACAACGATGGCAGCATGCTCTCTAACATCGTCAAGAACCTCAAAAGGGTCATGGCCGCCGAATACAGCCGTGAACTGTCGGTCAAGGTGCATACGGGTATTTGCCGCTTTGTTCGACTTGGATTCTTGCCCGGCGGGCCCATTGGCTACGGCCTCGAACGCGTTCTGGTCGACGAGCGCCTTCAGCCGAAGAGGATCATGGGAAAGGGAGAACGGAAATATCTTCAGACCGATCATATTCGTCTGCGGCCTGGCGATGCACACGAGGTCGCCATTGTGAGGCGGATCTTCGCTCGCTTCCTTCAGGTGAAGTCCGAGAAGGCCATCGCAAAGGAATTCAATCGCAACCGGGTATGGTGCCGAGGGAAGCCCTGGAGAGCCCCCACGATCAGCCGCATGCTGCGAAACGAAAGTTACGTCGGCAATCTGGTCTATAACCGGCAGTCAAGCAAGCTGGGCGGTGAGCGTATCAACAATCCCCCGAACCTATGGGTCCGTGCTGAACATTGCTTTGAACCTATCGTTTCGAATGACGTCTTTCTTGCTGTTCAGAAAATCATGAAAGGGAGGCGCGTCGACATCAGTGAAGAGGAGATGCTGCTCCGTCTGAAGAAGACATTGAAGAAGGAGGGGCGTCTCACCCCGACGATCATCAACGCAACGGCCGAGCTACCGTCCGCCCGAACCTTTGTTGATCATTTTGGGACTTTGCGAAACGCCTACAGGCTGATTGGATATCAGTCGCAGCGACGCTGTGAGTACATGGACATCCGTCAGGAGTGGGTTGAGCCACTCTCAGCTCTCGCCATACGCATTTGCCAAAGGATGGAAAAAGAAGGATGCGGCGCAAACCTTCACAGCGTGAAAAGCCGTTGGATCAACGTCGGTGTTCCTGAGCAGCATCTGATTGTTGACAAGAAGTGGCAGATCTATTTTCGGGTGGCTT
Organism: Bradyrhizobium sp. SZCCHNR1015; assembly: GCF_032489875.1. NCBI lineage: Bacteria > Pseudomonadati > Pseudomonadota > Alphaproteobacteria > Hyphomicrobiales > Nitrobacteraceae > Bradyrhizobium > Bradyrhizobium sp. SZCCHNR1015. Next base: position 139,945 of record NZ_JAUEYW010000004.1, on the reverse strand, counting down.
ACTGGACGGCTGGAGCGCGGCCGGGATTTTCTCCCTTTTGGACGGTCTCGTGTCGACGTCTACCGGTCGGGTGGATCGTAGCAATCCGGCTAGATGAACATAATAGGGCCATTCTCGACTACGTCCTGATGCCAACGGTTCCAAACGACAGCAACATGATCAGATTCCGTGAACATGGGCGTGCCGATCATGGCATCGCCTACTTCAAGACGGAAAGTGAACTTACCCGGGCGCTGGTCCGCCTGCTTACCAAGGACAGGCGTGTCGTGCGAACAATGCAGCGACAGCGGTCCCGATCAGTGAAAACATCCCGATCCGCCGGAAAGGGCGCTGGCGCACGGCTTCGATAGAGCGCAAGTAGAGATACGCTCCAAGGAACGGTCCGTAGTTGCGTCGGAAATCGCCGTTCATTTTGGAGATTTGAACAAGGTCGGATGCCGGATCTGATTGTTCGGCCATCACTGTCTCCCGAGTTGAGCCAGCACCTTATTAACCACTGATTTGCCCGACGGCGCAAGGCAAAATTCCGTTTAAGCGAAATTTGGTTCGACGGTTACGGCTGCCCAGGTGAGGCGATCTCCTCCGAACCCGCGCGGGCCGCCTCCTCCGGAGCAAAGCGAATGCGGACTGACCGGTAGACGGTTGGTGCGCTCATGGCCTCCTAGAGGAAGAGTGCAGGCCGAGTTGGCCGTGACGGGTTGGAAGCGGCGAGAGAGTTTTGCCGCGCCCGTCGCGGAGATCCGCGATGCAGGAACGGAGAGTTGGAGCGAGTGCCGGTGAGGGCCGGACGAGCCTCTATGAGGAGATTACGAGCAAGATCATCAGCGAGCTGGAGGCGGGCCGCGTGCCTTGGGTCCAGCCATGGGGGACGGAGGCGACGAAGGCTCAGTTGGCGTTGCCCAGGAATGCGAACACGGGGCGGCCGTACTCGGGAATCAACGTGCTGATCCTCTGGGGGGCCGTGATCGAGCGCGGGTTTACCGGCCAGAGCTGGCTGACGTTTCGGCAGGCGCTGTCGGTGGGGGGCCATGTGCGTAAGGGTGAGCGTGGTGTTACGGTCGTCTATGCCGATCGCTTTGTGCCGTCGGATGAGCGGCAGCGTGCCCGCGAGACCGGTGAAGACGTGCAGGCCATTCCGTTTCTGAAGCGGTTTACGGTCTTCAACACCGATCAATGCGATGGTCTACCAGAGGATATCGCGGCAGCGGCGCCGCTTTCACCGCGAGGAACCATCGAGCCTGTGGTCGAGTCCCTCATCACGACCACTGGCGTCGACTTCCGGATCGGGGGTGATCGTGCGTTTTATGCACCTACGGAAGATTTCGTGCAGGTGCCGCCACCGGCTGCGTTCTTCGAACCGATCAACTGGCACCGCACGGCTTTGCATGAGCTCGCCCATGCGAGTGGCCACCCGGCGCGACTGAACCGCGATCTCTCGGGCCGGTTCGGCAGCGGCAAATACGCCTTCGAAGAACTGATCGCGGAAATCGCAGCCGCCTTCAGCTGCGCTGCGCTCGGCATCGTGCCGACCGTGCGGCACGCCGATTATATCGGCGCCTGGCTCGATGTCCTGCGCGAGGACAATCGCGCCATCGTCCGGGCGGCAAGCCAGGCGAGTCGCGTGGCCGACTATCTCCTCGGCTTTGCGCCGGAGGGGGCTGGCCTCGCTCGGCCGGCCGCACCGGATTGCGTCGCAGCTTGAGCGCGATCGCTTGGACGAACGGAAGAGAGGAAGAGGGCGAGAGGTGCTCTGCGACGGGTTGCAGGCCTGAGAGAGAGGCTCCGGGCCGCCCGTCGCGGAGATATAGGAATATGACCAAGGCTGCTCAGAAGATCACGCTGTCGCCCTCTCGGGACATTCCCTTCAACAAGCTCGTGCTCAGCCAATCCAACGTCCGTCGGATCAAGGGCGGCGTGTCGATCGAGCAGCTCGCAGAGAGCATCGCCGAGCGGACGCTGTTGCAGAGCCTGAACGTTCGCGCCGTCCTCGATGAGGAGGGCAAAGAAACGGGCATGTACGAGGTGCCGGCCGGAGGCAGGCGCTTTCGGGCGCTCGAGCTACTGGTGAAGCAGAGGCGGATGGCGAAAACGCAGGCTGTGCCTTGCGTGGTGCGCGATGCCGGCTCGGCGCTAGACGACTCGCTCGCTGAAAATGACCAGCGTGTTGGTCTGCATCCCCTGGATCAGTTCCGCGCGTTCCAGTCCCTGCGCGACAGCGGCCTCGGCGAGGAGGAGATCGCGGCGCGGCATTTCGTGACGGTCGCGGTCGTCAAGCAGCGGCTGCGGCTGGCCGCGGTCTCGCCCACGCTGCTCGACGTGTATGCGGCCGATGGCATGACCCTCGAGCAGTTGATGGCGTTTTCGGTGACGACGGATCATGCGCGCCAGCAGGAGGTCTGGGACAAGGTCAGCCGCTCCGGTGGCGATACGCCCTACCAGATCCGCCGGCAGCTCACCGAACAGACGGTGAGGGCGTTCGACCGCAGGGTTCAATTCATTGGGCTCGATGCTTACCAGGCCGCGGGCGGGGTCGTGCTGCGGGATCTGTTCGAGGCCGACGATGGCGGCTGGCTGCAGGATGTCGCACTGCTCGACCGGCTGGTGGCGGAAAAGCTCAAGACGGAAGCGGAACAGATTGGCGCCGAGGGCTGGAAGTGGATCGAGGCCGCGGTGGACTTTCCGTTCGGCCACACCCACGGCTTGCGCGAGCTCCGCGGAGAGCCGGCAGAGCTCACCGCTGACGAGCAGGCGGCTGTGGAAGCGCTGCAGGCGGAGCAGGCCAGACTGGAGGCCGAACACGGACAAGCTGACGAACTGCCCGAGGACGTCGATCGGCGTCTCGGTGAGATCGAGGCGGCGCTACAGTCCTTCGACGAGCGGCCCATGGTCTTCGACGCGGCTGAGATGGCGCGCGCCGGCGCGTTCGTCAGCATCGACTCCCAGGGCCAGTTGCGCGTCGGCCGCGGCTTCGTCCGTCCAGAGGATGAGGTCCCGGCGACCGGCGAGGGACCGGCCAGCGAAGCCGGTGTCGACGGTGATCATGGCGCGGGCAATCCAGATCTGGAGGCTAAGGCGGCGGCGCCGACAATCGTCGTCGGTCGCGGCGAGCACGAGGGCGCGGACGACGACACTGATGATGTCGAGCGGCCGCTACCCGACCGCCTCGTGGGCGAACTCTCCGCCTATCGCACGCTCGCACTTCGTGAAGCGATCGGCCGAGAACCGTCCATCGCCTTCCAGGCGGTGCTGCACGGCTTCGTGCTCGCGACGTTCTATCCGTTTGGCTCAGCGCTCAACTGCCTGGAGATATCGCTGTGCACCCCGTGCTTCCCAGCGCAGCCGCCGGGCCTGGAGGACAGTGCGCCGGCAAAGGCGATCGCCGCCCGTCACGCGGCGTGGAAGGCGAGACTGCCAAACAGCGACAAGGAACTCTGGGCGGCTCTGACGGCAATGGACGGGACTGCCCAGGCCGAGCTGTTCGCACATTGCGCCGCGCAGGCAGTGAACGCGATTATCGAGCCGGCCAACCGAGTGCATCAAGGCCGCCTGTCAGCCCATGGCGTTCGTGGACGCCTCGATCAGGCCGATCGTCTGTCGCGTGCCGTCGGCCTGGATATGATCCGCGCCGGCTGGAAGCCCTCGGTCGACAACTATCTCGGTCGTGTCACCAAGCACCGCATCCTGCAAGCGGTTCGCGAAGCGAAGGGCGAGGCTTCGGTGCAGCTGATCGAGCATCTCAAGAAGCCGGACATGGCGCGCGAAGCCGAGCGACTGCTCGAGGGCAGCCGTTGGTTGCCGGAGCCATTGCGCGGCTCGGAGGTCGAGATGACGCAGACGGTCGAGGGGGGCGATGCCGATAGCCTCCCCGCCTTCCTCAGCGAAGATGACGAGGCGACAGAAGGCGCTGACGAGGTCGAGGAGATCGTCGCTACTGAATAATCAGCCTTGCCGATACGGCTGAGCGCCAACCTGAAAAAACCCAAAATGAAGCCCGGCCAGATCGGCCGGGCTTTTGCATTGAGGGTGCCGTCTGGTCGACCGGGTCGAGAGGGAGAGAGGCGGAGCAGCGCGGGTGAGGCCGCCGGATCAGAGAGAGCGTTCGGCGGAACTCCTGCGCATTCCGCTCTCCTTGAAGGTTCCTCGACATGATCACCGAGACGAATTGCACTGCGGCGCCCTTTGCGTTGCTTGCGCGCTCAAAGGCCGTCCTTCGTGCAGCCGAGCTGCTGCTGCCAGGACTTGCCCGCGGCGAGCGTATCGATGCGAGATGCCTGCGTCGTGCCATGCAGACTGCGTTCGGCGGCAGCGATGCCGATGGCAGCTGGGATTGGAAGACGGCGTACGAGGCCTGTGAGATCGCCGCGGTCCTATTCTTGACCAAGTACGGTCCGGCGATGATCAAGGCCAGTAGCGGCATGCCCACCGCGATGCTGCCGATGGTCGCAAAGGTCGCGGCTCTTCTGCCGAGCCATACCAGGCGCTCCCTCGAGAGTCAGAGCTTTCAGCAGTTCTCGACACCGCTGCCATTGGCGCTCGCGGCAGTCGCAGCGGCGCAGGTAACAGCGGCCGATCGTGTGCTGGAGCCCTCGGCAGGGACGGGGAGCCTGGCCGTCTTTGCGGAGCTTGCCGGCGGTTCGCTCCTGCTCAATGAGCTCGCCGCAAGCCGCGCCGCTTTGCTCGATCTGGTGTTTACGGGTCTGACCGTGACCCGCTTCGATGCCGCGCAGATCGATGATCATCTCGATGTGGCCATCGTCCCGAGCGTGGTCTTGATGAACCCGCCGTTCTCGGCGACCGCAAACGTGGATCGTCCCCTGGCCGATACGACGTTGCGCCATGTGTCCTCGGCGCTCGCACGGCTTGGAGAGGGTGGGCGACTGGTCGCGATCACCGCTGCCAGCTTTGCGCCGGACAATCCGACCTGGACGGATGCCTTCGTGCATCTGCAGGAGCACGGACGTCTGGTGTTTTCAGCTGCGATCGATGGCGCCGTCTATGCGCGGCAGGGGACGACGACGGCCACACGGATGCTCGTGATCGACAAGCAGCGGGCAACGGACCCTCGGGTGTTTCCGCAGTCGGCCGGAATGGCACCTGACGTCGAGACCTTGCTTGGCTGGATCACGGCGCTCGTGCCGCCGCGACTGCCGATGGCTGCCCAGTTCGTGGCTCAGGCGGGCCAGCAAGCTCGTTCTCGTTCGAGAGAGCGACAGGCTCTGAAGTCGGCGCGACTCTCCGCAACTTTGTCCAAATCGAGCTATATGCCTTTTGGATCGCGCCGCGGTGGTGGTGGAAGGCGCATCCGTCAAAGTCATGTGCGGAGGCTACCACCATGCTTGCCCTTGCTCTCATTGTTGGACTGATCAGCCTTGGCCTGATGTGCCGGGCGCTGTTTGCGCTTGCCGTCCATGCGCTGCCATTCTTCGTCGCCGTCAGCATCGGCATCGCGCTCGTGAATGCCGGAGGCGGCGTCAGCTCGGCATGTCTCGCCGGGCTGATCGCTGGCGTTTTCACCCTGGGCTGCGGCCGAGTTCTGTTCGCCGTATCGAGATCCGTCCTGGTGCGTAGCGCCGTTGCCGCTGCCTTCCTCATTCCTGCTGTGATCGCTGGGCGCCATGCGGCGCTGGGGCTTGCATTGCTCGCCGAGCCGTCGTCGCCCTGGCGCGGCATCATCGGATGGTCAGGAGCGCTCTTGGTCGGTTTGGTCGCGTTGCATGGATTCTACGCCATGAGCTGCCCCGCCCGGCTCGCTCCGAGCGGGATCACGATCGTTTTCTTCGTTCCTTACGGCCTTGAAAATGAGCGGCTCGCCAAGCCGTTCAAAGTGTCGAGTGGAGAAGGCGACGGTGCGGTCGAGATGGAGGATGGATGCGTCCACAGCGGAGGATGCGCAGCGTCGCCTTGCGGCTAAAATGGCCACTGCCGCGATGCCCGACCAAGCTCGGGCCGCCGGCTGAGACGATGCGTCTTCGCGAGCCGAGGACTGAGATCGACAAGCGCTTTTCTAGCCGGCGGCTTCTGATCTTACGCATGGTGTTGCACGCCTCTTGTGCCGCCTCGGTTTGCCATGTCTCTCCTGTGAGCTGATCAGGACAGCGACGCACCTTGCCTCGTGATGGCTTGATCTGACCGAAGGCCGGCTGCGCCTCGATCGCCTGAGCGCAACGCCGCCGGCCAACTTTCTTCCCCTGGGCTGAGGCCCATTCCTCGCGGGACAAGAAAGCCGGCCGGCGCCGTCCTCCGCTGTCGCTTCGGCCCTTGCGGGTGCGCCGTCGCTCGCCATTCGCCCGAGATGCGCTATCGAGGCCGCGGTGGTCGCGGCCCGAGCCAGCCAAGGAGAGACAACATGGCTTCCATCGGTTCCTTCAAGAAGGTCGGCGACGATTTCCAGGGCGAGATCATCACCCTGAGCCTCAAGGCCAAGGGCGTGCGCATCGTCGCCGAAGCCAACCGCTCCAGCGAGAACGCGCCCAGCCACCGCGTCTACGCCGGCCGGGTCGAGATCGGCGCCGCCTGGGCCCGCCGCTCCGAAGAGGGACGCGACTATCTCTCGCTCAAGCTCGACGACCCCTCCTTCAACGCCCCGATCTACGCCAAGCTGTTCGACGACGAAGGCGGCGAGGGCTACACGCTCCTCTGGTCGCGGCCGCGCAAGATTGCGGAGTGAGGAGTGAATCGGCTCCGCCCGGGTCATCCGGGCGGAGCCGAGTGATCTGAGACGCCGACCGGAAAGCCGGTCGAGCCCGCGAAGCGGACTAGTCGCGCGAACCTCAGGTCTGAGTTGGGCCTAAGCCGCGTTGCCCATCCACGGGCACTAACGTCCGGTTGGATCCCGATTGCGGCCGCTTCGGTCGGGGGCGGAAGGTCCGAGATCGGCCAACAAGCGACGTCGCCGTAAGAGTGTTTTCCAGCAGTACAAAGAAGCGCGACAACAGGCGTTCCGCTCTCTAATGCTTTGGGCGGCCAACTTGCTGGCGGAGACTCTTCAGCTGTTCTTCCAACAATGCTTCCGCAACAGCCCGAGCTTTCGGATCATTATCAATTAGGTTGAGATGGAGCTCCGCTCTCTGAGCGACACGTTCCCATACATGGCTCACGCGATCGAAAGGTGGGTCGATCCGTCTCAGCATCATCTCAGATTGGCAATCATCCAGGTCTTGCGACTTGAATTCACCTGAACCGTTCGCCCAAAGGTTCATCGTCAGCACCCAGAAGTTCACCAAATCGGTGTCGGGTAACAGCTGGAACCGTCTTCCTCGAGCAGTATAATTTTGGACCTTTTGGAGGCGCTCATGCTTCAGCAGAGCTTCCAACTCATCCCGCCGGTCAATCACTAAGCATTCCTCAATGCATTAAGTCGGTATCAATATGCCTGATCTGTTAACCAGTTACCGTATCTGCGTCAAAATGTCTACCCAAGATTGCGCCGTTTTGCCGCACTCTTGATATTGACGTGCAAATTACGTCAGGGGGCATGCGGTCGGTCTAGGCGGGCGGACTGTCCGTTGCGGGTCAAGAGACGCCTTAAGCGCGGCCAGCACCTTACGTCCCGTTGCCCCAACAGCAGACGTCCGCGGCGGAGACCGGAAGGTCCCGAGCGCCAGAAGCAGACCTCAGCGATCGATTTGAAGGGTCGTAAAACTCCGCTCTCACTCCGGCAGGCCTGCCAGCCGCAGCCCCTTCTTGAACGTAGCCCGATGCTCAGGCCGCTGGATCGGTATCCAACTCTCCAGATTGGAAATACGAAACGCGGGATGCAGCTTGAGCAAATGAGCGGCTGCATCTTTCGCTTGCGCCATTCGGCCGGCAATCGCGTGCGACGCGATGATAATCAGCACGACGAACCCCGAGCTCGGCAACTGCTGGAACGACCGCTCGGCCCAGGCCAGAGCCTGATCGAACCGCTCCGCGAAAAGATGCGCCATTGCCATGCCGGCCTGCATCCGGAACATCTCCGGATCGAGCGGGCTGAACCGCATCGCGCGTGAGAAGAATTCGATGGCGCTCTCGGGATTGCCGCGTAGGACCCGCAGGAAGCCGCCCAGGAACCAGGCCGCCGCCAGATTGGGGTTGAGCAGCAGAGCCCTGTCGAGCAATGCAACCGCGCCTTCCAGATCGCCGGCGAGATGGGCCAGCGTATGCCCAGCCCGGGTGAGCGCGACGGCATCATCCCTGCCCAATTCGATCGCCAAGCGGGCCAGCCGGATGCCTTCGGCGTATTCCCGGGACTGATCGGTCATCCAGCCGTTGATCTTGCGCAGGCAATAGCACCACGCCGCCATCGCATGCGCCGAGGCAAAGCCGGAATCGAGCGAAAGCGCCTTCTCAAACAGCAACAAGGCCTCGTCGATCGCGTCTCGCGTCCCGCGATGCAGATGCGGCATGGCGCGCAGATAGTGATCATATGCGCTCAGATTGCCGGTCGGCTTTCGCCGGGCGCGTTCGATTTCCGCGCGTTCGAGTTGCGAGGCAATCACCCCGACGATGCTGGTTGCGATCTGGTCCTGAAGCTCGAACAGGTCGTCGATGGTCTCTTCAAATTTGTCCGCCCACACATGAGTGCCGGTCGTCGCATCCACGAGCTGCCCGGTGATGCGCACCCGGTTGGCGGATTGCCGCACGCTGCCTTCGACGACGTAGCGCACGCCGAGCTCACGGCCGACCTGCTGCTCGTTCACGGTGCGGCCCTTGTAGGTGAAGCTCGAATTGCGGGCGATCACGAACAGCCAGCCGATCCGTGACAACGCGGTGATAATGTCTTCGACGACGCCATCCGCAAAATAGTCCTGCCCGGGATCGCCGCTGAGGTTTCGAAACGGCAGCACCGCGACGGAGGGAGCATCCGGGAGTGATAGCGTCGGCAGCTGATCGACCGAAGAATGCGATCGGGCATCTGGGACGGTCGCGGACACCTCGTCCTGCCGGACCCGGCCGATGAAGCGCAGTCCCTTGCGCGAAATCGTCCGGATCAGGCGCTGCTCCTTGCCGCTATCGCCGACCGCCCGGCGCACCGCGTTGACGTGACTCGTCATCGTCGATTCGGAGACGATGCGACCGTCCCAAACGGCGCCCAGCAGATCGTCACGCGTCACGACCTGATCCCGGTTGCGAACCAGGTAGAGCAGAAGGTCGAAAACTTTGGGCCCGACCGCGACGAGCTGCGAGCCCCGCGTCAGCTCGCGCCTCTCCGCATCCAGGCAACAATCTTCGAACAGGAAACGCAAGGCCGCTCCGCTTGGACGACAATCCAACGAGAATTGAAGGCCAATTCAAGCCTTCCGCAAGGCTTTCCTGCCTGCATCCGCCCATCCTCGCTGTCGTAACCAGGTCGTCTCCGGCCGGGAAAGTCGAGGAAAATCAGCATGAAGATCGTTGTCGTCGGGGGAGCCGGCCTGATCGGGATAAAACTGGCGGGCCTGTTGCGTCGCAAGGGTCACGAGGTCGTTTCGGCCTCCCCCCGCACGGGCGTCGACGCCTTCACCGGTGAGGGGCTCGACCTTGCGCTGTCGGGCGCGGACGTCGTCGTCGATGTCGCCAATTCACCGTCGTTCGAGGACAATGCGGTTCTGGAATTCTTCAGGAGGTCGACCCGTAACGTGCTTGCGGCCGAGGCCGCCGCGGGCGTCCAGCACCACGTCGCACTGTCCATCGTCGGAACCGATCGCCTTCCGGATTGCGGCTATTTCCGCGGCAAGCTCGCTCAGGAGCATCTGATCCGCAGCTCAGGTCGTTCCTACAGCATTCTCCGGGCCACCCAGTTTTTCGAGTTTGCCGGCAATATCGTCGCGACTTCCACACATGGGCAAGTCGCCCGGCTGTCGCCGGCGCTTTTTCAACCGGTGGCCGCGGACGATGTCGCTGCCGCACTCGCCGATGTGGCGCCGGCCGCGCCGATCAACTGCATCGTCGAACTGGCTGGCCCGGAGCAGCTCAGCCTCGACGAATTCGGCCGCCGATACCTCGCCGCGATCAATGACCCGCGCAAGGTCGTCGCCGATATCCACGCCCGCTATTTCGGCACGGAGCTGGACGACCGATCGCTCACGCCGGGCGACCATCCGCGGCTCGGCGCCATCCGCTTCGGAGATTGGCTTTCCTTCCTTCGCCAGTAACGCAAGCGCGGCCGGCGGTGCTCTCCGGCAACCGCCACGCCGCTCCTCGTGCGAGATGAACATGACCAAGGCTGTTCCACACGATCTTGAGGGAGAGGAGACGGCGGCCGCGCCCGAACCGCGCGAAGCCATTCGCCCGTCGGCCAATCGCCCTCTCGCGGACGCCGAGATGGCCCGCGTGCTCGGCACCGAGCCATTTCGCATGGCACTGGACGCGACCGGCGGCGGGGTGACGCACTGGAAGCACGACCCGCTCCACGACGTCGTCGAGCCGATGACCCACCACGTCATCATGGCCTACAACGGCGTGGTTCAGCGCATGGAGCGGCGGTCGGGACGTTTCGTCTCGGCAGGCACGTTTCGTCCCGGTGTCGTCATCATCATTCCCGAGGGCGCGAGCTCGCGATGGGACATCCCGAAGCCGGTCGATGTCGTGCAACTCTATCTTCCGCACAGCACGCTGGTGCGCGTGGCCGACGAAGCCGGAACCACGAGGCCGGCCGATCTCCTCGAACGGACCGCGCATCCCGACGCGATCACGTCCCGCCTGCTGCTGAGCGCCGCGGACATCCTGGAAGGCAACGAGGCTCTTGACGCGCTGTTTAGGCAGCAACTCACCGACCTCCTCGCCACGCGTCTGCTGGCCGCGCACGCCGGCGCGCCGACCGCGGTCCAGCCCGTCGTCGGCGGTCTGGCGCCGAGAGTGCTGATGCGCGCCATCGAGCGGCTTCGCTCGGAGAGCGAAGCGGACGTCTCGCTTGCGGCGCTCGCAGCGGACGCCGGCCTGTCGCGCTTCCATTTCTGCCGCGCCTTCAAGGAAAGCACCGGGCTCTCGCCGCATGCCTGGCTCCGCCAGCGCCGGCTCGAGCAGGCGATGCAGATGCTGCGTGACACGGACGTGTCCGTGGTCACGGTCGCGGCAGCGCTCGGCTACGCCTCGCAGACCGCGTTTGCTGCTGCATTCAAGCGGCTGACCGGGGACACCCCTACCGATTGGCGCCGGCGGGCGCGTTAGCAGCAATTGCTCTTTAGTCGCCGCAACCGCGCTGGGGCACCAGCACACAGGGCTCGTTAGATCATCATCGTGTCCATGCCCGCCAACCGGAGATGACCAATGCCCTTGAACAAGCCGCTCAACCGGATTGCGAACACGACGCGCCGGAAGATCCTCGCGACCTCGGTGATGTCCGCCGTCTCGCTCAGCGTCCGCTCCACGACCGCGATCGGCGACGAGTCGAGAAGCCCGGCCATCGCCGCGCAGCCGGCGGATCCAACGGCGTTCGTGACGACCAAAGACTGCGTGAAGATTTTCTACAAGGACTGGGGGCCGAAATCGGGCCAGCCCATCGTCTTCCATCACGGCTGGCCGCTCTCCTCCGACGACTGGGATACGCAGATGCTGCATTTCGTCGGCAAGGGGTTTCGCGTGATCGCCCATGATCGCCGCGGTCACGGCCGCTCTAGCCAGGTCGGCGACGGCCACGACATGGATCACTACGCGGCCGATACTGCCGCGGTGGTCGATCATCTTGACCTGCGGAATGCGATCCATGTCGGACATTCCACCGGCGGCGGCGAAGCCGTCCGCTACGTCGCGCGTCACGGCCGCGGCCGCGTCGCCAAGCTCGTGCTGATCAGCGCCGTGCCGCCGCTGATGGTCAAGACAGAGAACAATCCCGGCGGCTTGCCGGTCACCGTTCTCGACGAGGTGCGCCGGCAACTCGCCGCCGGCCGGGCGCAGTTCTATCTGGAATTCGCGAGCGGTCCGTTCTTTGGCTACAACCGCCCCGGTGCCACGGCGTCGCAGGCGGTGATCTGGAATTGGTGGCGTCAGGCCATGAGCGGCGGCGCCAAGGCGCATCTCGACGGCATCAGGGCTTTCTCCGAAACCGACTTTACCGAAGACCTCAAGGCCATCGCGGTGCCGACCCTCGTCCTGCACGGCAGCGACGATCAGATCGTTCCGGTCGCGGACTCGGCGCCGCTGTCGGCGAAATTGCTGAAGAACAGCTCGCTGAAAATCTACGACGGCCTGCCGCACGGCATCTGTACCACCCATGCAGCGATCGTGAATGCCGATCTGTCGGCCTTCATCGCCGGCTGATCCTCTGCATCGATCCAATCCAATCACAGGAGATACAAATGCGACTGGTCATCATCGGTGCCGGCTTCGCCGGCATGTATGCTGCATTGTCCGCTGCCCGGCTGCGCGACATTCACGGCGTTTCGCCCGAGGCGCTGGAGATCGCGCTGATCGCCCCGGAGCCGACCTTGGTCGTCCGTCCGCGGCTCTACGAACCAAACCCCGAAGCGCTGACGGCGCCGCTGCTGGATGTGCTCAAGGCGATCGACGTGGTCTATGTGCAAGGCACCGCCGAGGCGATCGATGCTGCGGCACGCGAAGCGAGCATAGCGGCACCCGGGGGCAAACGAACGCGGCTCACCTACGATCGCTTGGTCGTGGCCACCGGCAGCCGGCTATTTCGTCCGAGCATTCCCGGCCTTGCCGAGCACGGTTTCAGCGTCGACTCGCTGGACGACGCGGTGGCCCTCGATAGGCACCTGCACGGACTGGCCGGCCGGCCGGCCGGGAATGGCCGCGACACGGTCGTCGTCGCCGGCGGCGGGTTCACGGGTATCGAAGTAGCCACCGAGATACCCGCGCGGCTCCGCGCCATTCTCGGCCCCGATGCGCGGCCGCGCGTCGTCATCGTCGAGCGCAATCCGGTCATCGCTCCCGATATGGCCGAATCCGCGCGTCTCGTCATCGAGGATGCGCTGAAGCGGATCGGCGTGGAAACGCGGCTCGAAGTCGGCGTTGCGTCGCTCGACCAGTTCGGCGTGACCTTGTCGGGCGGCGAGCGCATCGCAGCCGAAACCGTAATCTGGGCCGCCGGCATGCGTGCCGCGCCCCTGACCGAGCAGATTCCTGCCGAGCGCGACAGTTTCGGGCGGCTGCTGGTCGACCGCGACCTGCGCGTGCCGAGCGCGGCGGGCATCTTCGCGACGGGCGACGCTGCGCGCGCCGCCTGTGATGATGACGGCAACTACGCGCTGATGTCGTGCCAGCATGCCACGCGGATGGGCGCTTTCGCCGGCAACAATGCCGCCGCCGAACTGCTCGGCGTTCCGACCACGCCTTATCACCAGGAGGCCTACGTCACCTGCCTCGATCTCGGCGAGGCCGGCGCTCTGTTCACACGCGGCTGGGATCGGACGGTCGAGATGGTCGGCGACCAGGCGAAGAAGACCAAACGGGAGATCAACACCGTCTGGATCTACCCGCCGCTTGCTGAACGTGCCGCTGCACTCGCCTCCGCCGATCCGGAACGCGTCACCAATCTCTGACCGCCTCAACCGAACGAGCCGGACGTCCTCAGGGATGAACCATCCTTCAATGACCTGCAACAGGAGACCAACATGAATCTGCAAAACACCTCTCACCTCGTCACATCGAAGCCGGATGAACTGGTGCCGTCGCGCTACGCCCTGAAAGTCGGCGAGATCGACGTGCTGGTTATCAGCGACGGGGTGCTCCCGCTGCCGACAACGATGCTCGGGCACAACGCCGCGCCGTCGGCGCGAGCCGCCTGGTTCAAGGACATGTTCCTGCCGACCGACGCCTTCGATTGGGCCCTGAATGCCGTCGTCGTCCGCAGCGGCGGCAGGACCATCCTGATCGACGCGGGGCTCGGGTCTGATCCCGACCTGAACCTGCCCCGAGCCGGACAGTTGATCAAACGCCTCGAAGCCGCCGGTATCGATCTCGCGTCCGTCACCGACGTCGTGCTGACCCATATGCACATGGATCACGTCGGCGGCCTGCTCGTCGAGGGCGTGAAGGACCGGTTGCATCCAGACCTGCAAATCCACGTTGCGGCCGCCGAAGTCGAATTCTGGCGCGCGCCGGATTTCTCGCGAACGGCGATGCCGGAAGGCTTCCCGGACGCGCTGCGCGCAGCCGCGAAGCGGTTCGCGAAGGAGTACCATAACCAGATCCGGCAGTTCGATGAGGAGCACGAAGTCGCGCCGGGCGTTGTCGTCCGCCGCACCGGCGGTCACACCCCGGGACACAGCATCGTCCGCCTGACGTCCGGCGGCGAAGCGATGACCTTCGCGGGCGACGCCGTGTTCACGGTCGGCTTCGACCATCCCGACTGGCACAACGGCTTCGAACACGACCCGGACGAGGCTACGCGCGTTCGCGAGGGATTGCTGCGGGACTTGGCGAAGACGGGCGAGTTGCTGGTCGCCACCCATATGCCGTTCCCGTCTATCGGGCGCGTCGGGCGCGAAGGTAACGTGTTTCGGTTCGTGCCGATCTACTGGGACTACTAATCGTTCGCCGGATTGAAGCCGGGCTGCGGTGCAGGACATCACCAGCGAAGTGCGCCTGCGCCGCAGTTTGCTCAGTTATTCGATGACGGCGGTGTCAGATGAATCTACATTGCCCGTAGAGTGAACAAATTAAGAAAGTCGTTTTTGGGCTGGAAGCGGACTTGCCTCTCCGGCGCGCTTGGGATCATTCGGTGGATGGATTCGTGGACGGTTCAAGCGCGACTTACCGCTCAATTGTCATCCAGCGTCCGAGGCTTTTCATTTCCAGCGGTGCCCAGCGCGATTTCGTCTCGCTGGCGCGAGCGATCTCGAACCAGATGCGCGGCGTCTTCCGGGCGACTGGGTCCCTCAATGTCTCAAGGATCGCACTCATTCGGATATTCAAGGCTCAGGTGAATGTGAAGCTTACCGCCGTCCGATCGGGTGATGCCCTTCCGCTGATCTTGCGTGCACTTGCTGCGCGCTGGGGTCGGCCCAAGGGCATCTTCACCTGGGATCGCTTTCAGATCGAGGCTGTCCGTTCGCTTCTCGATCACGCCAGCCCTAACGGCGTTGCCGCGATCCGGCACGCGATATGCGAGGATTTTCGTGCGATGCGCGCCGGATTCCCTGAATATTACCCGGCTCACGGGCATCACAAACGAGATGGTTCGCGATGCTCCGGTTTTCGCATCTATTGCAGACAGATTTCTCGAATTCATGGGTGACGGCGTCTTCGTCGCACACAACGTCAATGTCGACTATCGCTTTATCGCTTACGAGTTCAGCCGTCTCGATCGAAAGTTCCGCTTTCCGAAGCTTTGCACCTGCGCCGGAATGCGACGGCGATATCCCGGCCATAGGTCCTACGGGCTCGGGAATCTGTGCCAGATCCATGACATCGAGCTCGAGCGCCATCATCGCGCACTCTGCGATGCGAAGGCTGCCGGCCAGCTGCTCGATCTGATCAACAGGAAGCGCGAAAGTGAGGGCCCGCTGGCGGAGGAACAGGCCACTTGAAGATGCGATGCTGTCCCCAGGGACGCAATACACGTGCACAGCTCATCATCCCGGCGGACGTCAAACGGCGATGTCCTCCCCGGAAGCTCCCGAGGGAATTCATGAGCCGTCCGCCCTGGATGGGCGTGAAGCTCGTTGAGAGCAAGAGTGCAGGCCGGGTTGGCCGTGACGGGTTGGAAGTGGCGAGAGAGTTCCGCCGCGCCCGTCGCGGAGATCCGCGATGCAGGGACGGAGACTTGGCGCGCGCGCCGGCGAGAGCCGGGCGAGCCTCTATGAGGAGATCACGAGCAAGATCGTCGGTGAGCTGGAGGCTGGCCGGGTGCCCTGGGTCCGGCCATGGGGGGCGCAAGCGGCGAAGGCTCAGCTGGCCTTGCCACGGAATGGGGCTACTGGTCGGCCGTACTCGGGGATCAACGTTCTCATCCTCTGGGGGGCAGTCATCGAGCGCGGGTTGACGGGCCAGAGCTGGCTGACCTTCCGGCAAGCTCTCTCGCTTGGCGGTCACGTCCGCAAGGGCGAGGGCGGCGTCTCTGTCGTCTACGCCGACCGCTTTGTGCCGTCGGATGAGCGGCAACGTGCCCGCGAGGTCGGCGAGGAGGCGCAAGCCATTCCGTTCCTGAAGCGGTTTACTGTATTCAACACCGACCAATGCGATGGTCTGCCAGATGATATCGCAACCGTAGCACCGCTTCCGCCGCCGGGTGTCATGGAGCCTGTGGTCGAGACCCTGATTGTCAACAGCGGCGTCGACTTCCGGATCGGGGGTGATCGTGCGTTCTATGCGCCAGTCGAAGATTTCGTACAGGTGCCACTGCAAGCGGCGTTCTTCGAGCCAATCAACTGGTACCGCACCGCTTTGCATGAGCTCGCCCATGCGAGCGGTCATGCCTCGCGGCTGAATCGGGATCTCTCGGGTCGGTTCGGCAGTCGCAAATACGCCTTCGAGGAGCTGATCGCCGAGATCGCAGCCGCCTTCAGTTGCGCCGCGCTCGGCATCGTGCCGACCGTGCGCCATGCCGACTATCTCGGCTCTTGGCTCGACGTCCTGCGCGAGGATAGTCGCGCCATTGTCCGGGCGGCAAGCCAGGCGAGCCGCGCGGCCGACTATCTCCTCGGCTTTGCACCGAGTGCCGCTGGCCTCGCTCAGCCAAGCGCTCCGGATCGCGTACCCGCGTGAAGCCTGCACGCTGGGGCGAACCAGAGGAGAGGGAGAGGGCGAGAGGTGCTCTGCGACGGGTTGAAGGCCTGAGAGAGGCTCCGGGCCGCCCGTCGTGGAGAACGAGACATGACCAAGGCCGCTCACAAGATCACGCTGTCGCCATCGCGCGACATTCCTTTCAACAAGCTCGTGCTCAGCCAGTCCAACGTGCGCCGGATCAAGGGCGGCGTTTCGATCGAGCAATTGGCCGAGAGCATCGCCGAGCGGACGCTGCTGCAAAGCCTGAATGTTCGGGCTGTCCTCGATGCCGAGGGCAGGGAGACCGGGATGTTCGAGGTGCCCGCGGGCGGCAGGCGCTACCGGGCGCTGGAGCTCCTGGTGAAGCAGAAGCGAATGGCGAAAACGCAAGCCGTGCCTTGCGTGGTGCGCGATTCCGGTTCGGCGCTGGACGACTCGCTCGCCGAGAACGACCAGCGTGTCGGTCTGCATCCGCTGGATCAATTTCAGGCATTCCAGGCCCTGCGTGACGGCGGCATGGGAGAGGAGGAGATCGCGGCGCGGCACTTCGTGACCGTTGCGGTCGTCAAGCAGCGGCTGCGGCTGGCCGCGGTCTCGCCGGCGCTTCTGGACGTGTATGCCGCCGACGGCATGACCCTGGAGCAGCTGATGGCGTTTTCGGTGACGTCGGATCACGCACGCCAACAGGAGGTCTGGGACAAGGTCAGCCGTTCCGGCGGCGATACGCCCTACCAGATCCGGCGGCAGCTCACCGAGCAGACGGTTCGGGCGTTCGATCGCAGGGTCCAGTTCATAGGGCTGACTGCCTATGAGATGACCGGCGGCGCTGTGCTGCGGGATCTGTTCGAGGCCGACGATGGCGGCTGGCTCCACGATGTCGCGCTGTTGGATCGGCTCGTGGCGGAGAAGCTGAAGGCGGAAGCGGAGCGGATAGGCCTTGAGGGCTGGAAGTGGATCGCGGCCGCCGTGGACTTCCCTTTCGGGCATACTCATGGCTTGCGCGAGCTTCACGGGCAGCCGGCAGAGCTCACCGCCGACGAGCGGGCGACCATGGAAGCGCTGCGGACCGAGCAGGCCGGGCTTGAGGCCGAACACGGTCAGGCCGATGAACTGCCTGAGGATATTGATCAGCGTCTCGGTGAGATCGAGGCTGCGCTGCAGTCCTTTGACGAGCGGCCGATGATCTTCGATGCAGCCGAGATGGCACGCGCTGGCGCGTTCGTCAGCATCGACTCGGAAGGCCGACTACGCGTCGCCCGCGGTTTCGTCCGACCCGAGGATGAGGCCGTGGTGCCGGAAGATGAGCCGGAGACCAAAGCTGGTCACGACAGGGACACTGCGACTGCCATTCCGGACATGGAGGGCGGGGTGCCGGCGGCGACAATCGTCATCGGTCACGGCGAGCAGGACGCGCCTGACGACGCGGAGGATGTCGATCGGCCGCTGCCCGACCGGTTGATCAGCGAGCTCTCGGCGTATCGCACGCTCGCCCTTCGTGAGGCACTTGGCCGAGAGCCATCCATCGCCTTCCAGGCGGTGCTGCATACCTTCGTGCTCGCGGCCTTCTATCCCTACGGGTCAGTCCTCAACTGCCTGGAGATCTCGCTGCGCACCCCGAGCTTCCCGGCGCAGCCGCCGGGCCTGCAGGACAGCGCTCCTGCAAAGGCGATCGCCGCGCGTCACGCGGTCTGGAAGGCGAAGCTGCCGGCCAACGACAAGGACCTCTGGGCAGCGTTGACGACGATGGACGGAGCGGCCCAGGCCGAGCTGTTCGCCCATTGCGCCGCGCAAGCGGTGAACGCGATCTTTGAGCCGGCCAGCCGGGTACATCAAGGCCGGCTGTCAGCCCACGGCGTCCGCGGGCGCCTCCAGCAGGCCGACCATCTGTCGCGCGCCGTTGGGCTCGACATGATCAGCGCCGGCTGGAAGCCTACCGTCGACACCTATCTCGCTCGCGTCACCAAGCACCGCATCCTGCAGGCCGTGCGAGAAGCGAAGGGCGAAGCGTCGGCGCAGCTCATCGAGCATCTGAGGAAGCCGGACATGGCGCGTGAAGCCGAGCGGTTGCTTGAAGGCAGTCGCTGGTTACCCGAGCCCCTGCGTGGCGCGGATGCCGAGGTAACGCAGGCGGTCGATGGCGTCGATTCCGCTAGCCTGCCGGCGTTCCTCAGTGAGGATGAGGAGGCGACGGACGGCGCTGACGACGTGGAGGAGATCGTGGCCGCGGAATGATCAGCTTGCCTTAGCGGCCGATCCCAACCTGAAGAAAGCGAAGTGCAAGCCCGGTCAGATCGGCCGGGCTTTTTTCATGGAGGTCCCTGTCGCGTCGAGCAGCTCGAGAGTGAGAGAGGCGGAGCAGCGCGATTGAGTCCGCCGGACCGGAGAGAGCGCTCGGCGGTGCTCTTCCGTGTTCCGCTCTCCTTGAAGGTTCCTCGACATGATCACCGAG
Source organism: Bradyrhizobium sp. SZCCHNR1015 (assembly GCF_032489875.1). Lineage (NCBI taxonomy): Bacteria > Pseudomonadati > Pseudomonadota > Alphaproteobacteria > Hyphomicrobiales > Nitrobacteraceae > Bradyrhizobium > Bradyrhizobium sp. SZCCHNR1015. Next base: position 120,870 of record NZ_JAUEYW010000004.1, on the reverse strand, counting down.
ACGAGCTCACCTGCGGCGCCCTTCGCGCTGCTTGCGCGCGCCAAGGCCGTCCTTCGTGCGGCCGAGCTGCTGCTGCCAAACCTTACCCGTGGCGAGCGGATCGATGCCAGGTGCCTGCGCCTGGTCATGCAGGCTGCGTTTGGCGCCAGTGACGCCGATGGAAGCTGGGATTGGAAGACGGCCTACGAAGCCTGTGAGATCGCCTCTGTGCTATTCCTCGTCAGGCACGGTCCAGCGATGATCAAGGCCAGCAAAGGCACTCCCCGGGCCATGCTGCCGATGATCGCAAAGGTCGCGGCCCTCCTGCCGAGCCACACCAGGCGCTCGCTCGAGAGCCAGAGTCTTCAGCAGTTCTCGACCCCGCTGCCATTGGCGTTCGCTGCGGCCGCGGCGGCGCAAGTGACCTCGGCCGATCGGGTGCTCGAGCCATCGGCGGGCACAGGAATCATGGCCGTCTTTGCGGGGCTTGCTGGCGGCTCGCTTCTGCTCAATGAGCTCGCTGCAAGTCGCGCAGCCTTGCTCGATCTGGTGTTCGCGGATCTGACCGTGACCCGCTTCGACGCCGCGCAGATCGATGATCATCTCGATGCGGCCTTCGTTCCAAGCGTGGTTCTGATGAATCCCCCGTTCTCCGCGACCGCGAGTGTGGACCGTCCGCTGGCCGATACGGCGTTGCGCCATGTGTCTTCGGCCCTCGCACGGCTTGGAGATGATGGGCGACTGGTCGCAATAACGGCCGCCGGCCTTGCGCCCGACAATCCGGCCTGGACGGATGCCTTCGTGCATCTGCAGGAGCGCGGTCGTCTGGTGTTCTCCGCGGCGATCGATGGCGCAGTCTATGCGCGGCAGGGCACGACGACCGCCACACGGATGCTCGTGATCGACAAGCGCCCAGCGCCGGACGCTCGTGTGTTTCCGCAATCTGCAGGGGTGGCACCTGATGTCAGGACCTTGCTCGGCTGGATCACGGCTCTCGTGCCACCGCGGCCGCTGATGGCCAGCCGGTTTGTCGCTCAGGTGGGGCAGCGTGCGAAAATTCGTTCGAGGCGGGATCTGGATCCCGCATGCTCCTCTCCATTGCCGACGTCCAGTGAGCCTGAGGGCTGCGAGCTTGCCTACGACATCGTGGATGAGGTCTCCGACGAAGGAACTCGCCTGACTGACGCGCTCTATGAGACGTATCAGTTGCAGTCGATCCGGATTCCGGGCGCGCAGCCTCATCCCACGAAACTCGTGCAGTCGGCGGCGATGGCCTCCGTCGCACCGCCAAAGCCGTCCTATCGGCCGCATCTTCCGGCCAGGATCGTCACCGAAGGCGTGCTGTCCGGCGCGCAGCTCGAGAGTCTCATCTTTGCCGGCGAAGCGCATGGTGGACTCCTCGCCGGCTTTTGGACGGTCGACGAGACCTTCGACCAGGTCCGTGCGGCCGGCGAGGACACGGAGACGGCGGTCCGCTTCCGGCGCGGCTGGTTCCTCGGTGATGGCACGGGCGCCGGAAAAGGCCGCCAGGTCGCCGGCATCCTGCTCGACAATTGGCTGAAGGGCCGGCGCCGGGCGGTCTGGATCAGCAGGTCCGACAAGCTGATCGAGGACGCGCAGCGCGACTGGGCAGCGCTCGGTATGGAGCGGCTTCAGGTCACGCCGCTGTCGCGCTTTCGCCAGGGGGCGCCGATCCGGCTCGATGAGGCCATCCTTTTCACGACCTATGCCACGCTGCGGACCGACGAAAAGGCCAAGAAGCTTTCCCGCGTGCGCCAGATCGTCGACTGGGTGGGACGGGATTTCGATGGCGTGATCATCTTCGACGAGAGCCATGCGATGCAGAACGCCGCAGGCCACAAGGGCGATCGGGGCGATCAGGTGGCTTCACAGCAGGGCCGCGCCGGATTGCGGTTGCAGCACGCGCTGCCTAATGCCCGCATCGTCTACGTCTCGGCGACAGGCGCGACCACCGTTCACAATCTGGCCTATGCCCAGAGGCTGGGACTGTGGGGCGGCGCGGATTTCCCGTTTGCGACGCGGGCGGACTTCGTGGCGGCGATCGAGCAGGGCGGTGTCGCGGCCATGGAGGTGATGGCGCGCGATCTCAAGGCCCTCGGGCTTTATGCGGCGCGCTCGCTGTCCTTCGAGGGCGTCGAATACGAGCCGCTCGAGCACCGGCTCACGGACGAGCAGGTCAGGATCTATGACGCCTATGCCGAGGCGTTCGCGGTCATTCACAACAACCTCGAGGCCGCGATGCAGGCGGCCAACATCACCGGCGCAACCGGCACGCTGAACCCCCAGGCCAAATCGGCCGCGCACTCGGCCTTTGAGTCGGCCAAGCAGCGCTTCTTCGGGCACCTCCTGACTTCGATGAAGACGCCGACGCTGATTCAGGCGATCAAGCGCGATCTCGATGCTGGCCACGCCGCGGTCGTCCAGATCGTCTCCACAGGTGAAGCCCTGATGGAGCGCCGGCTGGCCGAGATCCCGACCGCGGAGTGGGGCGACGTCCAGGTCGACATCACGCCGCGCGAATATGTCCTCGATTATCTCGTCCATTCCTTCCCGGTCCAGCTCTACGAGCCGTTCACCGATCGCGAGGGCAATCTGTTGTCGCGTCCGGTCACTCGCGATGGCCGGCCGGTCGAGAGCCGCGAAGCGGTCGCTCGCCGCGATCGGATGATCGAACATCTCGCTTCGCTCGCGCCGGTGCCGGGTGCGCTCGACCAGATCGTTCAGCGCTTCAGCACGGACATGGTCGCTGAGGTCACGGGCAGGTCGAGACGGATCGTCCGCGTCCGCGATCGGATGGTGGTCGAGACGAGGGCGACCTCTGCCAACCTCGCTGAGGCCGCAGCGTTCATGGATGACAGGAAGCGCATCCTGGTGTTCTCGGATGCCGGCGGCACAGGCCGCAGCTACCACGCCGAGCTCTCGGCGACGAACAAGCGGCTGAGGGTGCATTATCTGCTGGAGCCAGGCTGGAAGGCGGATGCCGCGATCCAGGGGCTTGGCCGGACCAATCGTACCAACCAGGCGCAGCCACCGCTCTTTCGCCCTATCGCCACCGACGTGAAAGCCGAGAAGCGCTTCCTGTCGACGATCGCGCGCCGGCTCGACACGTTGGGCGCGATCACCCGTGGCCAGCGCCAGACCGGCGGACAGGGACTGTTCCGGCCGGAGGACAACCTCGAAAGCCCGCACGCCCGCGATGCCCTGCGTCAGTTCTATGGGCTGCTCGCCCGTGGGCAATTGGGGAGCTGCTCGCTGCAGCGGTTCGAGCAGGCCACGGGATTGAAGCTCACGGACGAGAACGGCCTTCGCGACCAGCTGCCGCCGATCACGACGTTCCTGAACCGGCTGCTGGCGCTGACCATCGAGCTGCAGAACATCCTGTTCGCGGTGTTCGAGCAGTTGCTCGCGGCGCGGATCGAGGGCGCGATCGCATCCGGGACTTTCGATGCCGGTCTGGAGACGCTGCGTGCAGAAAGCTTCGTCGTCATGGAGCGGCGCACCATCAACACGCATCCGGCAACAGGTGCCGAGACGCATCTCGTCACCATCGCCCAGCGTGACCGCAACCGGCCGATATCGCTGAACGAGGCCTTGGAGCGGCTGCTGCAACGCCGCGCTGTTCCAGTGATCCACGTCCGCTCGGGCCGAGCGGCGATCCAGGTGCCGGCGCCGAGCTGGTTGCTCGACGATGGCGAGATCGAGCAGCGCGTCCATCTGATCGGACCGATGCGACGCCAGACTCTGCCGCTCGCCAGGCTGGCCGAGCATGATTGGGCCGAGGCAGACCGCGAGCAGTTCAAGGCTGGCTGGAGTGCGGAGCTCGCATCCATTCCGGAGTTCACGACCACCACGATCTACCTCGTCACAGGGCTTCTGCTGCCGATCTGGAAGCGCCTCCCTCAGGAGTCCGCGCGGGTCTACCGGCTCCAGACCGATGCGGGCGAGCGCATCATCGGCCGCAAGGTGCCACTCAGTTGGGTCACCGCAGCGTCGACCGAGCGACCTTCGCTCGCTCCCGATGACGCGTTCACATCCGTGCTGCGTGACGGCTACGTACTCGATCTTCATGAGGGCTTGCAGCTGCGGAGGGTGCGCGTCATGGGCGCCAACCGAATCGAGCTCTTGGGCTTCCCTGCGGGCTTACGGGATTGTCTCAGGGCCTGCGGGCTGTTCAGCGAGATCATCTCGTGGAGGCTGCGGATGTTCGTGCCGACCGATGCAAGCGGCCCGGCGATCCTAGCCAGCGTTCTGGAGCGGTTTCCAATTGCTGAGGTCCGCGGGCGGGAGCTGTCGTGATGTCAGACGACGCGTCTGAACTGGCGCGCCGCCTTGCGCGTGAGGCCGAGGCGGTGTGCCGTCACTATCTGTCCAGCGGCAGACGTCAGGGACGCTACTGGTTGGTCGGTGATGTCAACAACACGCCGGGCCGATCATTGTTCGTGCGATTGCACGCCTCATCGAAGAGGCCGGCCGGCAAATGGACGGATGCTGCGACCGGAGAGCATGGCGATCTGCTCGACGTCATCGGCTCGGTTTGTGGCCTGAGCAGCTTTCATGCGGTTGCCGAGGAGGCGCGCCGTTTTCTGAAGCTGCCGGACTGGGAACGCACGCCTCCAGTCGGTGCTGTGAACGCCGTGCGCCCCCGCGACTCCGCCAGAGCGGCTCGCCGGCTGTTTGCGATGGGGCAGCCGCTGTCTGGAACGCGCGGCGAGGCCTATCTTGCTCATCGCGGTATCGACCCGCGCGCAGGCACTGATGGTCTCCGTTTTCATCCACGCTGCTACTATCGGCCGGACGATGCCACCGATGTTGAGACATGGCCCGCGCTGATTGCCGCTGTGACCGACCTCGATGGGCATATCACCGGGGTTCATCGCACCTGGCTCGATCCCGACGGCTTCGACGATCGCAGGCTTGGCAAGGCGCCAATCGACACGCCGCGGCGGGCGATGGGCGATCTGCTTGGGCATGCCGTGCGCTTCGGGACCGCCAAGGACGTGCTTGCGGCCGGCGAGGGCATCGAGACCATGCTGTCGTTGCGGACGGTGCTGCCGACCTTGCCGGTTGCTGCTGCGCTCTCGGCCAATCATCTGGCGAATCTGCTCTGGCCGGCCACGTTGCGCCGGATCTATGTCGCCGTCGATGCTGATGCTGCTGGTACCGCCGCGGCAGAGACGTTGACGGCACGCGCGCTGGACGCCGGTATCGAGGCGATCGCATTATGCCCTCGCCTGGACGACTTCAACGAAGATCTGCGCGTTTCAGGGACAGCCAAGCTCCTGGACGTCTTGCGTCAACAGCTGCTGCCCGAAGATGCCGAGCGTTTCGTGAGCGCGGCTGCGACCTAAACGTCGGCTCGACGCTGGAGAGTCGTTCGGCGCTCGCCGCGCGTCGTCGGGACAGGGGGATCTCGTCAGGGCGTCGGAGAGCCGCGCCGGGGCCTTCTGAGAGGCGATCGAACGGCAGGCGGTCCGGTCCGGCAATGGCGGTGCGTGGCTATTTTCCGCCGGCCCGCAGGCGGGCCTTTGCATCGCGAGGCAAAATAGCCGCGCACACCGCCATCCTCCGCTGTCGCTCCGGCCCGCTGCTCGAAGGGATCAGCGGGTTCTGGTCCGGTCCTCCCGCCGTCTTGGTGATCGCCATGGAAGGCCGCGATCGACGCGGTCACCGAACATAGACGAGGTCCCCATGTCCGACCAGCAAGACGAGATGCATGAGCCGCACGATACGCACTCGAGCACCGACAACGCCCTGACCGAACTCCAGCTGTACGGCTACCGCCCCTTCGACGATGAGCCTGATCCTCGGCCGCTCCCTGAAGGCAGGGTCATCGCCGGCGCGGTCGCCGATATCTTCGACGCCCTGGTCGCTACGCTCTCGGAGACGCGCCTCGAGCCTGAGCTGAAGGAGCTCTTGTGGTCAACGGTCAACCTGTTCCACCGTGCCACGATGCGCATCGAGCGCGAGCTTGACGACAACGAGCAGGCGCAGCGTTCGAGTCAGCGCGAGCAGAACGGCTCGGAGGTGCGCTCGGTCGAGCTCGAGCGCCTGACGTCGGAAGGACTGTCACTGGTCGAGCGTCGCAACGCCATGGAGCTGTTCCGCGATCTGGCCGCCGAGGCCTTCGAGCTCCATACGCGATCGCCGTGGCGGCCGCGGTCGGGATCGCAGGTCAGCCATCGCACGCTGACGGCGGCCATGATCGACTCCCGCGATTTCCTTGCTGCCAAGCATCGGGCTGAGACGGAGGTCATGCTGCCGCCAGGCCCCAAGATCGCACTGACCGGCGGACCGGACTTCAATGACGTCGTACTCATCTGGGATCGTCTCGACAAGGTCCACGCCAAGCATCCGGACATGGTCCTCCTGCATGGCGGCTCGCCGAAGGGGGCCGAGCTGATCGCCAGCAAATGGGCATCGAACCGCAAGGTGCCGCAGATCGCGTTCAAGCCCGATTGGACAAGACACAATAAGGCCGCCCCCTTCAAGCGCAATGACGCCATGCTGGCGACGCTGCCGATCGGCGCCATGGTCTTCCCGGGCTCCGGGATCCAAGGCAATCTCGCTGACAAGGCTCGCCGCCTCGGCATTCCCGTCTGGACCTTCGGGCAAGGCGGCGCGTGAGCGCCGTCAACCGTGCAGATCCACTGCGTTCGTCCAAGCGGCTGCGGCGACATCCCAAGCGACTCCTGCGCTCGGCGTCGACATGTCTGTCTGCTTGAATGCGTCAGACCTGGTGGCGCAGGGGGGCATGGTGGTCGCTGACCGCCGCGACGATGCCTGCAACGGCAGCGCTACCTCTCGACCGGAATATCCCCGAACAGCTCTCGTGTTTGGCGACGGTCCGCTACCTGCAAATGGATCAGCCTCTCGTCGCTGTGCCGACCTTGATGTGCCTTGCGATTGGCGGCACAATTGCTGGAAGGTCAAGCTGTCGAGTGAATCGAGGTTTGATGGTCGCGTGGACGGCGCGGACGTGTTGGAGCTCGGCGGAGTGCCTCATGCGCCGCTCGGCCACTGAGCATCGGCCTATCGTCGGCGTAGCTCGGACGGGCTATGCCCGAATTTCCGCCGGAACACGGTGCTGAAGTGTGACGAGCTGCTGAATCCCAGCTGGTAGGCGACCTCAGTCACCGACAACACGCGCTGCTCAAGTCGTGTCAGCATATCGTAGGACCGTTGCAGGCGCCGGTCGAGAATCCACTCCGACACCGACATGTCCGTGAGTCGAAAAAGATAGTGCAGGTGTCTGAGCGAGACCCCGTTGTTCCGTGCGATCTTCTCGAGCGAAAGGTCGTGGTCGGTGAGATGCTCCTCGATCCAGGCTTTGACGGAGCGCAGGCGGGCTTTCTGAGCCGTGGCGTCCTCGGAAAATTGGTCCTTGTCGCCCATGTCCAGGGCGAGAGCCAAAACATCCATCAGCTCTTCGCCGAGGCGCGACCTCGCCGCTTCATCGACCGACGATGCTTCCGATGCCAACGTCGAACAGAATTCGGCGGCGATCCGGCCAAGACCGCGTCCGGTCGCAATAGTCATCGCAACCGGAATCCGGTTCTCGGTGAACCGCGACGAAAATTCCTTGCGCGGAATCTCGAGATAGAGGGATCTAACCTTCCCTACGCACTCCAGATCGTAGGCTTCGGCCGCGGAGAAGATTGCACCTACGTGGGGATTCGTATTCAGCGTCTGGCCGGCCTGCAGGACGTTGATCTTGCCCTGTTGAACGAATTCGACGTAGTAGCAATCCTTGTCGAGCCTGGCGATGTGCCGCTCCCGTCGCGATATCCGCTGCTCCGACAGCAATACGTCGGTCATCGTCAGCACGCCAAATCGTGCTTCCCGGATGAAGCCCTGATAGTCGGACCGTTGCTCGGCCTCGACGTCGACATGGACATAGACGTCGCAAATGGCGCCTTGCCAGGCAGCGTAACGCTTGGAAGGCTCGAGGCTTTCCGTTGTGAACACGAGCTCCATCGGTCATCCATCGCGAGCAGCCCAAGCTGCATTTTGCATCGCACAAGGACCGTTCCGCAATTCTAGTTGCCCAGCGGCTCTACGCAAGCCAACTTTGCGCGGCCATGCAAAAGCTTTGCGCTCCGAGGCAAGCGTCACTCGGGGCGGCAAGCTAAGAGAACAAAAACGGGAGGAAGCAGTCGCGGATGCCGATGCGGGCATGCGTGATTTGCCGTGCCAGGGACTGCAGCAATGGGGGGGGGCCTGCCTTCACCGATGACGACGAGGTTCACGCGCCCTGTCGGCTCCATTGCTGACATCGTGGCGCTGGAGCGGCTGCCATATGACGCCCTCGTACCTGCGCGAAATCTGTATCACCTGTTCGAGGCGACCGCCCGATTGCATCCGGACCGGCAGGCACTGACCGTCCTGACACCTCGTGAATCCCGCGAAATCAGCCTCACTCACCGTCAATTGCTTGCCGACATATCCCGCGCGGCGAACTTGTTCAGGGCGTCCGGTATCAGACCGGATGGACCGACCGTTGCATTCCTCTGCCCGAGCCTGCCGCAGGTCTTTCCGGCCTTGCTCGGCGCCCAGGTCGCCGGCGTCGCGAGCTCGATCAACTATCTGCTGAACGAGGACGCGATCGTCGATCTCCTCGAGGCGCAGAATGCAGCGTTGCTTGTGATCCCTTCGGAAGCCGACGATCCGGCGCTCTGGCACAAGGCGAACAAGGTCGCCGCACGGGTCGGATCCTTGCAGAAGATCCTCGTTCTAGGTGAGGGCCGCGGCGCGAACGGCCGAATGGCCGCCTTTGACGAAGCCGCTTCGAGGCACCGAGATGCGCTCGATTTCGAACCGTCAAATGATCGGCGGTCGGTGTGCGCGCTCTTCCATACGGGAGGGACGACCGGACGTCCAAAGCTCGTCCGCCTGACACATGGCAACCAGATCCACGCCGCATGGGGCTTCGCCCAGGTTCACGGGCTCGACGAGTTGGACATCGCGCTGAACGGGTTTCCGCTGTTTCATGTCGGCGGCACCATGACTGCAGGTCTGTCGATTCTCGCCGCTGGCGGCCACGTGATCATTCCGTCACCCTACGGTCTGCGAGTCCCGGAGGTCATCCGCGACTATTGGTACACTGTCGAACGACATCGCGTGACGATCGTGAGCGGCGTGCCGACCTCCATTGCGGCTTTGGCGGAGGTGCCGATCGGGTCCTGCGATATCAGCTCGGTCCGGATGGCGCTGACTGGCGGTGCGGTGCTTCCGAAGGCGGTCGGTAACCGTTTCCAGGCCAGGACGGGAGTGAGGTTATTCGAGACTTACGGGATGACGGAGACCGCGGCGGCGATCGCGTTCAACCCGGGTCGCGGCGAGCCGCTTCAGGGCAGCGTCGGATTCAGGGCGCCGTTCTCGCGAACGAAGATCGTGGCACTGAGCGACCCGGAGCTGAGGAAGGAGTGTCCTCCGCTCACGAGCGGGCTGGTGCTGGCCAAGGGCCCGCAGGTATTCCCCGGATACGTCGATCCCACGCACAATGTTGGCGTCCTGACCGACGATGATTGGATCGTGACCGGCGATATCGGCTACCTCACCGCAGACGAGCGGCTGGTTCTCACAGGTCGGGAGAAGGACCTCATTGTTCGCAGCGGCCACAACATCGATCCCGCCGCCGTCGAAGATGTCGCCAATGCATATCCTGGCGTGCAAATGAGCTCCGCCGTTGGCATGCCGGACGCCTACGCTGGCGAGGTACCGATTCTCTTCGTTGTGCCGTCGCCTCAGCAGACGATCGAGCTCGCGCGGCTCTGCGACTACCTCGAGCAGAATGTCCACGAGCCCCCCGCTCGCCCGAAGCGCGTGGTGGTGCTTGACGCGCTTCCAGTCACCGCCGTGGGCAAGATCTTCAAGCCGACGCTTCGCGATCTCGCTGTTCGGGAGAAGGTCAGGACGGAAGTCGATCGGATATTCGGTCCTGCAACCGCGGCGGACATCCAGGTCAACAAGGACGACAAGCTCAACACGGTCGTCTGCATTGCGGTCGAAACGATCGACGAGGTCGCGCTGGGCCGGCTTGCAGAGAGCCTGTCGGCGTTGCCGCAGACCTATCGCATTGAAGCGACACCGCCACGCGGGCGGGCGTAGTTGGGAATTGGTGAGAGCAAACGATGAAGCACTTTCGGCTTGGTCAACAGGAGATCGTGTTCGCCGTCTTCGCGGCGCTATTCCTGGCCTTCTCGATCTTCCTCAAGGGCTTCCTGACCGCCGACAACATGCTGACCCTGCTGCAGAACGTCGCCGTCCTCGGCATTCTCGGCCTGGCGATGGCCGTTGTCGTCATCGGGCGCGGCATCGATCTGTCGCTGATCGCTGCCCTCGCGGTCCCCGGCGGGCTCGTTCTGCAGATGGTGCAGAACGGTCACTCTTTGCCGGCCTCCTTGCTCGCCGCCGGCCTCCTGGCCGTCGCCATTGGTCTCGTCAATGGCTGGCTGATCGCCTATGCGGAGGTGTCGCCGCTGTTTGCAACGCTCGCGACCGGGCTGTTTGTTGCAGGACTTGGGCAAGCGGCGCTGTTCCAGCTCGACGTCGTCCAATGGAGCGACGGCATGGCGGGATTCGAGCGGCTCGGGCAGGGCAGCATCCTTGGCATTCCGACGTCGATCGTGATGTTTGCGATCGCCGCAATCGCTGTGTTCGTTCTGCTGCGTCAGACCCGTTGGGGGGCCTTTATCTACGCGGTTGGTGACAATCCGTTCGCCGCACGGGTGACCGGCATTCCCTCGCGCCCGATTACCGTGCTGCAATATGTGCTTGCCGCGGTGATCGGCTGCTTTGCCGGTCTCGTGATGGCGGCATCCGTCAACTCGATGCCCACCCGGATCTTCAACTCGACCATGATCTACGACGTGATCCTCGTCGTCGTGCTCGGGGGCATCGGATTGTCCGGCGGCCGCGGCGGCGTCGTGAACGTCATCATCGGCACGCTGCTGATCGGGACCATGCTGAACGGCATGACGATTCTGGATATTCCGTACGCCGGACAGAACCTGATCAAGGGTGTCGTCCTGCTGATCGCGGTGATTACGGATACGATCTTGAATCCGCGAAATGAAGAAACGGCCCAGCAAGGCGACATCTAGCTCAGTACCAAAAATGAAAACATCAAACGGGAGAAAACGACGATGCGCACGCATAGCTTAGCACTTGGAAGTCTGGTGGCGGTGACGCTCGCGGCGGCTGCGGCGCCGGCGCTTGCGCAGCAGGGGCTTGACGAGCCCTTTCAGAAGACCTTTCGCGAGGCGCTTGCGGGCAAGACGGTTGCCTACGTGCCGGTCGCCATGAATTTCGATCTGACGGAGGGCTGGTACGCGGGCCTGAAGAAGGAGCTCGAACCCTACGGCGTCAAGTTTGAGATTCGTGATCCCAACTGGAACACCAACGCGGGGGCGCAGGCCGTCACCTCGCTGATCTCTGAGAAGCCGGCGGTCATGGTGATCCACAATCCCGACGTCCAGACCTATGCCAAGCTGTTGCAGCGCGCCGAAAACGAAGGGATCTACGTCATCCAGATCAACATGGGATCAGCCTATCGCAGCTCCGCGTTCGTCGGCGCGAACTGGATCGAGATCGGCGAACGCCAGACCGAAGGCGTGGTGAAGGCCTGCCAGGGCAAGTCGAACAAGATCGCGATCATTCAGGGGGCGCTGTCTGCGGCCGCCAGTGCCTACACGCTCAAGGGCGTGGAGAACGTTCTCGCCAAGCATCCCGAAATCAAGGTGGTGTCGAGCCAGGCGGCCGATTGGGATGCGGCGAAAGCCAAGGCCATTACGCAGACCGTCCTGAAGCAGAATCCCGACCTGTGCGGCATCGTGGGCTTCTGGGATGGCATGGATATCGGCACTGCCGCTGCGATCAAGGAGGCCGGGCTCACCGGCAAGGTCTTCCTGGCAACATCGGGCGGTGGAGAGCGCAAGGGCGCCTGCGAGCTCGTGAAGAACGGCTCGTTCGATCTGAACATGAGCTACGACGTGCCGACGCAGGCGGCGCAGATGGCCGGAACGATCAAGTGGCTGCTGTCCTCGGGGGTGAAGGCGGGGTCGGTCAAGGGCTTCGAATACAGCACGCTCATTCCGATCACCAAGGAGAACGCTGACTCCCAGACGTCGTGCTGGAACCTCTCCGATCTCAAGAAGTGACGACGCTCCGCGGCGCGCGTTCCGGCTCGGCCGGGACGCGCATCAAGACGATTGCATAGGCAGTACCCATGGAAGGCAGATGCGCGAGACATTGACTCGGCTGCGATATCGCTACTGGCCCGACCATCTCCTCGGCGAGATCTTGTCCAAGAGGTGGACCGAAACCGCCGTTCCTGTGCTTCTGCTCCTGATCGTCGGCTTCGCATTGAGCCGGGTCCTGGAGCACTTTCTGTCCCCCGCGAGTCTCGCCGACACTGCGCGCCAGGCCGGAGAGATCGGTTTCATCGGTCTCGGAATGGGGCTTGTGGTTATCGTCGGCGGCATCGACCTGTCGGTCGGGTCGATGTTTGCCCTGACGGATTTCTGCGCGCTCTATCTCCTGGACGTTCTCAATTGGCCCGTTCCGGCAGTGGTCTTGGCGACCATGGTCGTCGGCGGGCTGCTCGGTGCCGTGAACGGGGTCTTGATCGGATATCTGAGACTTCGCGCCTTCATCGCCACGCTGATCACGCTGATCATCTATCGCTCGGCGTTCGATCTGCTGATTCAACGCTATTCGAATGCCATCGCGTCATCGCTTCCAGATATCCCCTCGTGGGATTTCATTGGCGGCGGGGATGTTCTGGGAATCCCGAGCGTCGCGCTGCTCTATATCATCGTCGCCATCGTCGGCCATGTCTTTCTGACGCGGCTGCGGCCCGGCTGGCACATCACGGCGATCGGCGGATCGCGCCGCTCGGCCTACAATTCTGGCATTCCGGTGCGGCGGACCATCGCGCTCTGCTACGTCGCGAGCGGCGTTCTGACCAGCATCGGTGCGTTGTTCTTTGCCGCCCGCCTCGGGACCGTGGGTGGCGACATCGGCGTCGGCCTCGAGGTGATCGTCCTGACTGCAACCGTCCTCGGCGGGATCACGCTCGGCGGTGGCAAGGGTTCGGTCGTCAAGTCGCTGGTCGGTGTGCTCATCGTCCTCCTGATGACCAACGGCTTGACGGCAATGAACGCGCGTGGCGGCGTCAACCGCATGGCGCTCGCGACGATCCTCCTGGCGGCCGCCATGGTCGATATACGCTGGCAGAAGAACCGCAACCGGATCATCAGCAAGGTCTACGTCGCCCCGACCTATCATGCGCTGCCGCCGCCACCCCCGACCGAGATCGGCGAGGGCGGGCCGTTCGAGCAGAACGACAAGCTTCGCGATGTGTCTCTCATCGGGCTCGGACGGATCGAGGCGCCGGAGGATGTCATTCTCGACCGCAACGACGTGCTCTATGCCGGCTCCCGTCACGGTGACATCATCCGGTTCTTTCCGCCGGACTACGAGCGGATGGAGGTGTTCGCCCATATCGGCGGCCAGCCACTCGGAATGGCGTTCGACCGCCAGGACAATCTGTATGTCTGCATCGGCGGTATGGGTCTCTACCGCATCACGCCCGACGGAACGGTGGAGAAGGCCACCGACGAGACCAACCGCAGCCTGTATTCGGTGAATGACGACAGCCGTCTGCGGCTCGCCGACGATCTCGACATCACCGATGATGGACTGATCTTCTTCTCCGAGGCGACCGTTCGCTACGAGATGGATGAGTGGCCGGTCGACGGGCTGGAGGCCCGCGGCAACGGTCGCATCATCTGCTACGACACGAAGAGTGGAATGACCCACACCGTGCTGCGCGGACTTAAGTTTCCGAACGGCGTCGCTGTTGCCAGCGACGGTCAGTCGATCTTGTTCGCGGAGACCTTCGGCTGCTCGATCAAGCGCTACTGGTTCGCTGGTCCGAAGAAAGGCGCGGTCGAGACCGTCATGGATAACTTGCCGGGCTATCCCGACAACATCAATCTGGCGTCGGATGGCAACTATTGGCTGGCGCTGGTCGGCATGCGCAGCCCTTCGCTCGACTTGGCGTGGCAGATGCCGGGCTTCCGGCGGCGCATGGCCAAGCGGGTGCCGATCGACGAATGGCTATTTCCGAACATCAACACCGGGTGCGTCGTCAAGTTCAACGAGCAGGGCCAGATCCTGGAATCCCTCTGGGACCTCAAGGGCGTCAATCACCCGATGATTACCTCGATGCGGGAACACCGCGGTTATCTCTATCTCGGCGGCATCGCCAACAACAGGATCGGGCGCTTCAAGCTGGAGAACGCCGATCCGGACTTCGTACACTACGATACGCGCTGGAGGAGGCATTCGTGATCGCCGCCATCCGTGAATTCGCAAACCGCTTGCTCGGCCGTGGCGATGCGACCATCACCGTTCCGTCGTTCGACGGGGCGCTGAAGGCCAATCAGGTGCTCGAGGCAGCCGAAACGCTCCTCGAATGTGAAGCACCGGAGGATATTGCGTCCGACGGCCGTTCTCTTCTCATCGCCGACGGCGCGCGACTCCTGCGTTGGACCGGGTCGTCGCCTGCGGAGATCCGCAGGTTTGCGCGGCCGATCTCTGCGTTGGCGATGCTTCCGTCCGGCGGTCTAGCCGTTGCCATTGGCGGCACTGAGGTTCATATCTATGATGCCATCACCGCCAAGACGCCGGTCTCGACATTTACCGGTGAGTTGCGCGCCGTCAACGCGCTTGCGCCTGCAGGCGACGGCGCCCTGATCGCAACCGATGGTTCGTCCTCGTATGAGGTTGGCGATTGGGCGCGCGACCTGATGGAGCTCGGTGATACCGGCCGTGTCTTCAGGCTCGATCCGCGGACGCAGGCGATGCAGCAGCTTGCGGGTGGGCTTCGCTACGCCTTCGGTGCCGTCGCAAACGGCAACGACGTGTTGGTCAGTGAAAGCTGGCGGCACCGTCTGGTCTCGATCGCACCCGGCGGCACGCGCACGGTCGTGCTCGGTCACCTGCCGGTCTATCCCTCCCGGCTTGCACCGGCGCATGGCGGCGGCTTCTGGCTGACGGCGTTTATCGCCCGCACGCAATTGGTCGAGTTCGTGCTGCGCGAACCGGCCTACCGGCGCCGCATGATTGCTGAGATCGAGCCTGACTATTGGGTGGCACCACGGCTCAGGTCCGGCCAGTCCTTCAAGGAACCGCTGCAGGGAGCGCACATCAAGACCATGGGTGTCATGAAGCCGTGGGCTCCCCCACGGTCGTACGGACTCGTCATCCGGCTCGGTGCCGACGGACTGCCGGTTTATTCGCTTCATAGCCGCGCTGATGGCGTCAATCACGGCATCGTCGCTGCCGTCGAATTCGGCGCCGACCTCGTCATGATCGCAAAGGGGCCGGGCAGGGTGCTCAGGCTGCCTCTTGCAACCCTTGGCCGGGAGGTCCTTCCATGAGCGAGGTCATCCTGTCCCTGTCGAAGGCAACCAAGCTGTATGCCGGCGTGCCAGCGATCGAGGGCGTCGATTTCGAGCTGCGGCGGGGCGAGATCCACGCGCTGGTCGGCGAAAACGGCGCAGGCAAGTCGACCTTGACCAAGGTCATGGCCGGCGTCGTGGCCTTGACGTCAGGTGCAATGACGGTCGATGGCGTCGCGGTGTCTCCCAGAACGCCGCTGGAGGCGCGGCATCTTGGCATCGCAATGGTGTTTCAGGAAAACAGTCTGGTGCCGACGATGACCGTCGCGCAAAACCTGTTTCTCGGTCAGGAGAGATTTTATAATCGGCTGCGTGGCATCTACATCGCGGCTCAGCAGTTCCTCCAATCTCTCAATTTTGACGTCGCGCCGACGGCGACCGTCGGCGGCCTGGGCGCGGCCAAGAAGCAGATGGTCGAAATCGCCCGCGCCGTGCTGCACAAGGCGAAAGTCATCATCTTTGACGAACCCACGGCGACGCTTACGCCGGAGGAGAAGAAGTATTTCTTCGATTTGGTGCGGGATTTGAAGAGGCGCGGTGTTTCGATCGTCTTCATCTCGCACGCGCTCGAAGAAGCCTTGCTGCTGGCCGATCGCATTACTGTCCTGCGGGACGGCAAGCACGTCGTCACCGACGACGCCTCGGGATTCGATCGAGCGCGCATCGTTCAGGCCATGGTCGGCCGAAATCTCTCGAATACGCTCTACGGTGTGCGGAAGGACAAAGTGCGCCCGGCCGGCAGGCGCGTGTTGACAATACAGAATCTCAAAATGGCGCCGATGGTCAGGAACAACTCATTGTCGGTGTTCGCGGGCCAGATCACGGGCGTGTTCGGACTGGTCGGCTCGGGCCGAACCGAGACCTTTAAGATCGTCTCGGGTATTCTGAAGCGTGATTTCTTTCACGGTGGAGAAATTCTGCTCAACGACAAGTCGGTGCGATACCGCGTGCCCGCGCCGGCCGTGAAGGCCGGAATCGCCTATGTCACCGAAGACCGCAAGGTGGAGGGCTTTTTCGAGACGGCCTCGATCGCGCGCAACATCTATCTGGGTCTGCTTGCCAAGTTTCCGGAAGGGCGAGCCTGGTTGTCACGTCGTGAAAGACATGAGGCCGGTAAGACCTGGATCGAACGTCTCAAGGTTCGCGCCATCGGCGACGAAGTCAAGGTTGTCGAGCTTTCCGGCGGCAATCAGCAGAAGGTTGTCATCGCGAAATCATTGATTCAGGAACCGGAGCTGATCATCTTTGATGAGCCGACGCGCGGGGTCGACGTCGGGGCCATCGTCGAAATTCACGAGTTGATCAACAGGCTCGCCGATGAAGGCAGAGCCGTGGTCGTGATATCCTCTTATTTGCCGGAGATCATCGCGCTATCCGATCGGATCCTGGTATCAAGGCAAGGCAAGGTCGTCGAAGAATTCTCGGCGATCGAAGCGACCGAAGAGAAGATCATGTATGCAGCCATCCACTGATGTGCGCGGCCTCCAATCGATCAGATCCCTTTTCTCTCGGCTCGGGGATCCAGGGCAACCTCGCCGACAAAGGCGCGCAGGCTTGGCATTCCGGTGTGGACTCCTGGCCAAGGCGGCGCGTGAGCGCGTCAACTCTGAATCTCTTCTTGCTGAAGCGGCCCGCGCCGATATCCCAAGCGATTCTCTGCACTCGTCGTCGAGATGCATGTCTGCTCGAATCGTGTTGCACGTGATGGCGTGGGGGCGCCTTGGTCGTCTGACGCGCTGACTGGGCGACGATCCCTGCAATCCCGCAACAATTGCTTTTCGTCACGGCTTCTTGTCTCGTTCTCGAGCAGCTTAATCGGATCGCTAGCGCTGAACGACGGGGCGTCGAGCTCCATCGGAGAGCTAGTCGCGACCCGGCTTGAAACGGCTGGACCCCCTTTCGGATCTCGACTGTCCCCGACCTTTCGCCGGGCGTGACGGACGTCTGGCAGTCAGGAGCACGCATCAGCACTCGCTTTTCTTCTCCGTGGCTTCTGATCTTACGCCTGATCATCCCGATCTCTTGTGCAGCCTCAATGTACCATGTCTCTCCCGTGAGCTGATCAGACTGCGACGTACCTTGCCTCGTGATGGCTTGATCTGGCCGAAGGCCGGCTGCGCCTCGATCGCCTCAGCGCAACGCCGCCGGCCAACTTTCTTCCCCTGGGCTGAAGCCCATTCCTCGCGGGACAAGAAAGTTGGCCGGCGCCGTCCTCCGCTGCCGCTTCAGCCCTTCGGGTGCGCCGTCGCTCGCCTTTCGTCCGAGATGCGCCATCGAGGCCGCGGTGGTCGCGGCCCGAAACAGCCAAGGAGAGACAAAATGGCTTCCATCGGTTCCTTCAAGAAGGTCGGCGACGATTTCCAGGGAGAGATCATCACCCTGAGCCTCAAGGCCAAGGGCGTGCGCATCGTCCCCGAGGCCAACCGCTCCAGCGAGAATGCGCCCAGCCACCGCGTCTACGCCGGGCGTGTCGAGATCGGCGCCGCCTGGGCACGTCGCTCCGAGGAGGGACGCGACTATCTCTCGCTCAAGCTCGACGACCCCTCCTTCAACGCCCCGATCTACGCCAACCTGTTCGACGACGAGGGCGGCGAGGGTTACACGCTCCTGTGGTCGCGGCCGCGCAAGACCGCCGAGTGAACCGATCGCGCCCCGTCCGGATCTGCTGGGCGGGGCGCATAGCAGTCGGCTGGCCGTTCCGGCTGCGCGGATTGCTCCTCGCTGGTCTGACGTCGGGAAGCAACCGAGACGTTATTGCGCCAACGGGCAGTTGCCGTCGGCCAGAGGGCGAAATGCGCGATCGGCCGGGATCGTGGCAATCACCTTGTAGTAGTCGAACGGCTTTTTCGATTCCTCTGGCTTCTTCACCTCGACCAGATACATGCCGTGAACGACCCGGCCGTCGGCGCGCACGGCGGTCCTGCCAAACAGTGGATCGTCAAAGGTGCCGGCGTCGCGCATCGCCGCAACGACGGCTGCGCCGTCCTTGGAATGGCCGACCGTCTCGACGGCCCGCAGATAGGCCAGCGTGGCCGAATAGGTGCCGGCCTGACTCATCGAGGGCACCTTGCCGTTGTTGCGCTTGGCGAACCGCTCAGCGAAGGTCCGTGTCTTGTCGTTCAGATCCCAGTAATAGGCGGTGGTCAGCATGAGCCCGTTGGCCGCCTTCAGGCCGAGCGCATGGATGTCGTTGATGAAGAGCACCAGGCCGACCAGCTTCTGCCCGCCGGCGACGATGCCGAACTCGCCGGCCGTCTTGATCGCGTTGATCGTATCGGTGCCGCCATTGGCGAGGCCGATGATCTCCGCTTTCGAAGCCTGGGCCTGCATCAGGAAGGACGAGAAATCCATCGCGTCGAGCGGGTGCCGGACGGAGCCAAGAACCGCGCCGCCATTGGCTTTGACGACGTCTCCAGCTTCCTTCTCCATGGTCGTGCCGAAGGTGTAGTCGGCCGTGAGAAAGTACCACCTCTTGCCGCCGTTCCTGACGATGGCCTCGGCCGTGCCGTGGGAATTGGACCATGTATCCCACGTCCAGTGCAGCGTGTTCGGCGTGCAGGATTTTCCGGTCAGCTCGGAGGTGCCCGCCGTGGTTGCGATCAGGACCTTGTTTCTGTCCTTCACGAGGCCCGCAAGCCCGAGGGCGATGCCGGAGGTCGGGATGTCGATGATCATGTCGACGCTTTCGGCATCGATCCAGCGGCGAGCGATCGCGCCGGCGATGTCGGTCTTGTTCTGCGCATCGCCCGAGACGAGCTCGACGGACAGTTTCTTCGAGCCCGCGTTGAAGTCCTCGATCGCCAGCTTGGCTGCCTCCAGAGACCCTGGGCCGCTGAAATCGGAATAGGGCCCCGACATATCGCTGAGCACGCCGATCTTGACCGGTGTCTGGGCGACTGCGCCCGAAGCGCCGAGCACGAGAGCGAGCAGTACGGCACTTGCCTTTAGAACAGTGTTCATAGGTTTCCTCCTGCAATTTGGTTGTTGGTTGATCTGACTGGGGCCAGCGCCTCGGAGGCGTTCAGTTGAATGCAGCGATGCCCGTGATCGCGCGCCCGACGATAAGCGCGTGAATGTCGTGCGTTCCCTCGTAGGTATTGACGACCTCGAGATTGACGAGATGGCGGGCGACACCGAACTCGTCGCTGATGCCGTTGCCCCCCATCATGTCGCGTGCGGTCCTGGCGATCTCGAGCGCCTTGCCGCAGGAATTGCGCTTCATGATCGACGTGATCTCTACGGGGGCGGCCCCCTCGTCCTTGAGACGGCCGAGTCGCAGGCAGCCTTGGAGCCCGATGGTGATCTCCGTCAGCATGTCTGTGAGCTTCTTCTGGACCAGCTGGTTCGCCGCGATCGCGCGGCCGAATTGCTTGCGGTCCATCACATATTGCCGGGCGCGCAGATAGCAGTCCTCGGCAGCGCCGAGCGCTCCCCAGGCGATGCCGTAGCGCGCGCTGTTGAGACAGGTGAACGGTCCCTTGAGACCGCGCACCTCGGGAAAGGCGTTCTCCTCGGGACAGAAGACGTCATCGAGCACGATCTCGCCGGTAATCGAGGTGCGCAGCCCGACCTTGCCGTGAATGGCCGGCGCGCTGAGGCCCTTCCAGCCCTTCTCCAGAACGAAGCCGCGAATGGCGCCGTCATCGTCCTTTGCCCAGACCACGAACACGTCGGCGATCGGACTATTGGTGATCCACATCTTCGCGCCGGACAGGCTGTAGCCACCGGCCACCTTGCGCGCCCGCGTGATCATGCCGCCCGGATCAGAGCCGTGGTTCGGCTCGGTCAGGCCGAAGCAGCCGATCCATTCACCGGACGCGAGGTTGGGAAGATATTTTTGCCGGGTCGCCTCGGTGCCGAACTCGCAGATCGGAACCATGACCAGCGAGGATTGAACGCTCATCATTGACCGATAGCCTGAATCGACCCGCTCGACCTCGCGCGCAATCAGCCCGTAGCAGACGTAGTTCAGGCCCGCGCCGCCATACTGCGATGGGGTCGTCGGTCCGAGCAGCCCGAGCTCGCCCATGCTTCTGAAAAGACGGGGGTCGGTCGTCTCATGGCGGAAGGCGTCCAGCACCCGCGGCAGCAGCTGCTCCTGGCAATAGGCATGCGCGGTGTCGCGGACGGCGCGCTCCTCATCGGTGATCTGCCCGTCGAGGGAAAGAGGATCGTCAAACTGGAAGATCTGGCGGGCCGTCATGGACATCGAGCGCTCCTGTCGAATGGAATGGAAGGGATCACATGGCCCAAAGCTAGCGGTGGACGAAGACGGGCTTGCGCTTGTCCAGGAAGGCCTTCATGCCTTCGCGCGCATCCGCAGTTGCAAAGCGGGCGTGGAGTTCGCGACGTTCGAAGAGCGTCCCTTCGCTCAGCGGCTGCTCGAAGGCGCGGTTCACGCATTCCTTGAGCGCGATCAGCGCTGGCGCGGAGAATGAGGCGATGGTCGACGCGAGCCGCATGGTCTCCTCGCGAAGCCGTTCGTCGTCGACGACGCGGGCGACCAGGCCGTAGCGATCGGCTTCGTCGGCGTCGAGGGGGCGGGCCGACAGGCACATGTCCATGGCCTTCGCCTTGCCGATGGCGCGAGGAAGCCGTTGCGTGCCGCCCGCGCCGGGCAGGAGACCGAGCTTGATCTCCGGCAGCCCGAATTTGGCGCTGCGGCCCGCGACGATGATGTCGCAGGCCAGCGCGAGCTCACATCCGCCGCCGAGCGCCAGCCCGGCGACGGCGGCAATGACGGGCTTGCGCACCCGGCGAATGGTTTCCCAGTTGCGCGTGATGAAGTTGGAATTGTAGACGTCGCTGTAGCCCCAGTCCGCCATTGCTGCGATGTCGGCGCCAGCTGCGAATGCCGTTGCCGACCCCGCGATCACGATGGCGCCTATCGCGTTATCGGCGTCGAGATCCAGCAACGCTGCGCCGAGCCTGTCCATCAGCTCGTCGTTCAGCGCATTCATCACCTTCGGACGGTTGAGCGTGACGAGTCCGACACGTCCGTTGCGTTCGATTAGTATGACTTCGTCTTGCACGCGCGTTCTCCATCGCGCCGCCGGCGCGTTTCGATTGACAGATTCGAGAAGTGCAGCCGGGGCGCGTGAGCGAGCCTAGAGCTCGCCGGCCTTCAGCATGTCGCGCAGCCTGAATTTCTGGATCTTGCCCGACGGCGTCGACGGCATCGCGTCGCGCACGATGAGCTTCTCTGGAATGTACTGGATCGCGAGCTTGTGCGATTTGAGAAATTCGACCATCCCGGGGAACTCGATGGTCTGTCCGGCCTTGGGTACGATGACGGCGCATGCGCGCTCGCCGAGGCGCTCGTCGGGATAGGCTACGATCGCGACCTGTGCGACGGCGGGATGTTTGTAGAGCAGCGCCTCGAGCTCGACGACGGGAATGTTTTCTCCGCCACGAATGATGACGTCCTTCGAGCGTCCGCTGATCCGGATGTAGCCGGCGGGCGTGATGTAGGCCAGGTCTCCGGTATCGAACCAGCCTTCGGCGTCGGTGCCGTTCCACTGCGGCCGCTTGAGGTAGCCGCCGAAGTTCGAGCAGGCGCGCACGAGGAGCTTGCCGGACTGTCGCGGCGGCAGCGGCTTGCCGTCGGCATCCACCACCTTCAGCTCGACGCCGGGGAGAGGGCAGCCATCGGTGGTCGAGGCGAGCTTGTCGTCGTCATCCAGGTTGATCAGCGTGACCGCGCCATTCTCCGTCATGCCCCAGGCCGAGACGATCTTGGCGCCGAGGCCCGCCTGGGCCTGCTCGGCCAGCGGACCTGGGATCGGCGCCCCCGCGCACAGGAAGCTCTTGAGAGAGGGCACCGCCTTGCCGGTCTCGGTCACGGTTCGCGTTAGATCCGTCAGGAACGGCGTGGATGCCATCGTGAAGGTCGCTTTCTCGGCGCGGATCAGGTCCACCGCCCGGTTCGGCTCCCAGACATCCTGCAGGACGGCGCTGGCCTTCAGCATGATCGGCATCATCAGGCCGTACATGAAGCCGGTCTGATGGGCCATCGGGGAGGCCATCAGGACCACGTCGTCGGCGCCGAGCTTCAGGCGCTGGGCATAGGGAATGATGTTGGCCATCAGCGTGTTCGCGCTGTGCATCACGCCTTTCGGCTCGCCCGTCGTTCCCGACGTATAGATGAGCTGCGTGATGTCGTCCGGGCCGGGGCGGGCCGAGCCGAGGATGGCCTTCGCATCCGCCGCCGTCTCCCATTCCGGCACCGTCAGCAGCGCGTCGAAATCGTCGGCACCGCCGCCGCCGATGACGACGAGGCGCGTAAGCGACGGAAGCTCGGGCATGAGGCCCCTCAGCATCGCCTCATGGTCGAAGTTGCGGAACGCCTTAGGGACGATCATCACCTTGGCTTCGCCGTGCCGAAGCATGAAGGAGAGCTCGCGCTCCCGGAAGATCGGCATCAGCGGGTTGATGACGGCGCCGATCCGGCTGCAGGCAAGGTAGAGCAGCGTGAACTGCCACCAGTTGGGAAGCTGCATGGCAACGACGTCGTTGCGGCCGACGCCGAGGCGCGACAACCCGATCGCCATCCGGTCCGCCAGCGCTGCCATCTCGCGATAGGTGAAGCGACGCACGGTGTCGGTGTCGAGGCGGACTGCGGTCAAAGCGATCTTGTCCGGGCACGTCGCCAGACAGGCGTCAAGATCGTCGTTGATGGTTCGGTCGTGCCAGTGGCCATTGGCAATGCTGGCCGCGCGGCGCGGCCTGAGCAAGACGGCGTCGAATTCCATGGCTTCCCCTCCCGTTCGTTCGTTGTTTGATGTCAGGCAGGCACGGCCGAGCGTCCTGCCCGCGCGCGTGCGATGATCGTTTTCATGATCTGCGCGGTGCCGTCGCCGATCTGGAAGCCGAGGACGTCGCGCAGCCGCTGCTCCATCACGCCCCGGTCATAGCCGCCATGGCCGTGCATCAGCAGGCATTGATGGATCACGTCATAGGCGAGCTTCGGCGCCCACCATTTGCACATCGCCGCCTCGGCGCTGTGGGGGAGGCCCTTGTCCTTCAGCCACAAGGCTTGCAGGCACAGCAGTCGTGCGGCCTCGACCTGCGTATCGAAATCCGCCAGCGGGTGCGAGACGCCCTGGAACGCCGACAGGGTCTTGCCGAACGCCTGCCGCTGCGCGACGTACTGCCAGGTTTCGTCGAGCGCCGCGCGGGCCACCGCCAGCACCTGAAGCCCGATCAGCGCCCGCGAGAAGTCGAACCCCTGCATCACCTGCACGAAGCCCTTGTTCTCGTCGCCGAGGCGATGCGAGCCGGGCACACGCACGTTCTCGAAGAACAGCGACCCGCGTCCGATCGCGCGCTGGCCGTGACAGTCGAAGCGCGAGCGCGTGATTCCGGGCAGGTCGAGAGGGATCAGCAACGCGGTGATGCCATGTGCGCCGGCTTCGACCGTTCCGGTCCGTCCGAATACGACGGCCGCATCGGCCTGGTCCGCAGCCGAGATCGAGGTCTTCTCGCCATTGACGATGTAGTCGTCACCATCGCGCTCGATCCGCAGCCGCAGATTGGCCGCGTCGGATCCGCCACGCGGCTCTGTGAGCGCAATCGCGAACAGGGCCTCGCCGGCGACGAGGCGCGCGAGCCAGGGTGTCACGATCTCTGGCTTGCCGTGCTGTGACAGGATCTGTCCGTTCAGCGAGGCCAACAGGTTGATGTAGGACATCGAGAGGTCGGCGCGGGCAATCTCCTCGTGGATGACGCCGGCCGCGATGGTCGCCATGCCGAGGCCGCCATATTGCTCGGGCAGTTCGGGGGCGATGAAACCCATCGCGCCCATCTCCTTCATCAGGCCGCGGTCGAGAACGCGGGTGCGATCGCGCTCCTGGAATCCGGGAGCAAGCCTGTCGGCCGCGAAGCGGCGCGCCTGGTCGCCAAGCGCAACGAGGTCCTCGTCGAGATACGGATTCATCGGCACGTCCTCCCGATCTTTTTGTCGTTCACTTGGCCCGACCCCGGAGAATTCTCCGGGGTGGCAGATGACATGGCATCGCCACCGGCGATGCCGCACATGCCGCTATTTCACGAACTTCCGGAATTCCGGCTTCCGCTTTTCGGTGAGGGCCTTCACGCCTTCGCGGGACTCTTCGGTGTCGTAGTAGAGCTTCAGCGCATACATCCCCATGCCGGCGATGCCGGCCTGGTGGGCGGTGTCCATGTTGAAGGAGCGCTTGGCGATGGCGATAGCGGTCGGGCTGCGTTCACAGAGCTCCTCGCCCCAGGCCTGCACCGTGCGGTCCAGCTCGTCGTGCGGCACGCAGAGGTTTGCGAGGCCCATCGCCTCGGCTTCCTTGCCGGAATAGCGCCGGCACATGTACCAGATCTCTCGCGCCTTCTTCTCGCCGACGACGCGGGCGAGGAAGGCGGTGCCGTAGCCGGGATCGACCGAGCCCATTTTCGGACCGACCTGGCCGAAGACGGCCTTTTCAGAGCAGATGGTCATGTCGCAGATCGTCGCCAGCACGTTGCCGCCACCGATCGCAAAGCCCTGAACGCGGGCGATGACGGGCTTGGGAACGTCACGAATGGCCGTATGCAACTCCTCCATCGGCAGGCCGATGGTGCCGCGTCCATCGTAGTTGCCGTCATGCGCCGATTGGTCTCCGCCGGTGCAGAAGGCACGGTCGCCGGCGCCGGCGAGCACGATACAGCCGACATCCTTGTCGTAGCCCGCCTTGTACAGGGCCTTGATCAGCTCGTCGCAGGTCGTGCCGCGGAAGGCGTTCATCTTGTCGGGCCGGTTGATGATGATCCAGGCGACGCCGTTGCGGACCTCGTAGATCAGATCCTGAAAATGCATGGTGTTCCTCCCGTCTTTTCCTGTTCAACCGTTCATGGTCAGTCCGCCGGACACGCTCAGCACCTGTCCGGTCACGAATGCCGCATCATCGCTGGCGAAGAACAGAATGGCGCCGGGAAGATCATCCGGCTGGCCGATGCGGCCGAGCGGGATCGAGCGCGTGAAGGCCTCGACCAGCTTCTCCGGGTTGCCTGCGCCCTGCTTGTAGTCGGCGAACAGAGCCGTATCCGTCGGTCCCGGACAGACCACGTTCACCGTGATGTTGTGGCGGGAGTGCTCGCGCGCGATCGTCTTGGAAAACGCGACGAGTCCGCCCTTGCACGCGGCATAGACCGCTTCGCCCGACGAGCCGACGCGCGCAGCGTCAGATGCAATGTTCACGATCCGGCCGGACCGGCGGGCCGCCATGCCGGGCAAGACGGCATGGTGCATGTGCAGAGCGCCGGTCAGATTGATCGCGATCAGCCGCTCCCAGTCCTTCGGCTCGGTCTTGGTGAACGGCTTGAAGATATCCCAGCCCGCATTGTTGACGAGGACATCGATCGGGCCGAGCTTTGCCTCGGCGGCAGCGAGCGCGGCATCGACGCTCGCGCGGTCGGTGATGTCACAGCGAAAGGCCTCGGCCGTTTGCCCGGCAGCGCGTATGCCGGCCGCGACCGCTTCGGCAGCTTCCGGGTTGAGATCGAAGACAGCGACCTTCGCACCTTCGGCCGCGAACCGGCGGCATGTCGCGCCCCCGATTCCACCGCCGCCGCCGGTCACGATGACCGTCCTGCCGTTGAAACGTGCCATCCTCACATCCTCCCGTATTGAAATTGCCGGAGTCGCCTTTTTAAGCGATCTTCGCTTGAGCAGCGACTAATTATGCAACATATTGTCGTATCTATCATGCACCTAGGACGGGTGCAAGTGGAGCGTTCATGGAAAATCCCTCAGTATCGACCGA
This sequence comes from Bradyrhizobium sp. SZCCHNR1015, assembly GCF_032489875.1. NCBI lineage: Bacteria > Pseudomonadati > Pseudomonadota > Alphaproteobacteria > Hyphomicrobiales > Nitrobacteraceae > Bradyrhizobium > Bradyrhizobium sp. SZCCHNR1015. The sequence continues at coordinate 94,634 of NZ_JAUEYW010000004.1, read as the reverse complement.
AATCACTCAAGAGACCAAGATCCAGCTGGCTAACCGATTGTTTTTCCGGCTCTATCAATGCGCTAATATGTTGCATAAAACGGGGTCGCGGGCCGTGCAGGAGGAGGGGCTGACGACCCAGCAATGGGCCGTGCTGGGCGCGCTGTCCCGCCCCAAGGCACAGAACGGGATGAGCATCGGCGACCTTGCCGAATACCTCATGGTCAGCCGGCAGAACCTCGCCGGACTTGTCGGCCGCATGGAGCGCGACGGACACGTGACGATTGCTCAGGACGAGCGCGACCGCAGATCACGGCTCGTCATGATGACGGAGACCGGCCGCCACGTCTGGCAGACATTGGCGCTCCCGAAAATCCATACCTATTACGATCACGTGCTGGCGGATTTCTCGGTCAACGACACGGTGCACGCTCTGCATTATCTGCTGAAAATCCTCGAGAACATGAAGAAGCTCGATGAGGGCAACAATCCATCCGAAGACGAATAGACGTGAGCGCGATAAGAATAGAACCGCTTCACCGGAGTTGAATGCAGAGAAAATCGATAGACCTCGCCGTAGGCTCGGAAGCGCTCTGAGCTGAGTCGCTACCAGTCATTCGGCTGGCTCGTTGCCCTCAACAAGCTCATACGCGCTGGCGTCTGGCAAAAGCTGGACGGATCAACTGGGGGAATTGTCTTCCTTGGCAGAGCCGCGTGCGACAATCTGCAGAGCTTGATCGGCCAATGGGCGCTGCAGCGCCTTGGCCTCGTCCCACGGCGCCCGCAACCAGACGTCGCGCTCTTCATCCGTCGTCAGGATCACCGGCATCGCCTTGGGGTGGATCGGAGCCACGACCGCGTTGGGTTCTGTCGTAAGAAAACCGTACACCAGATGAGGGCCGGGGATCGGCTTGGACTTTGTTCCGCGGTCGCCTTTGAACTCGGTCCAGATACCGGCGAAGCTGGTCAAGGGGCGATCATCGGACAGCGCAAACCAGACCACACCCTTCTTCTTCGTCTCGGGGTTCGGCTCAGGCGCATATTCGGCGAAGCTGTTGAAGGGCACCAGGCATCGGTGCTCTGGCTTCAGCCAGCCGCGCCAGTGGGGCGATGAGGTGTTTCGGATGTTGGTCACAGGTGGGCCGCCAGTCCGCGGATGCGGCGGCATCCCCCAGCGCATCATCACCATCTCGCGGTCTTCGCCGTTGCCGCGAAGGACGGGCGCCGGGTAGTCCGGGAACACACTCGGCATTGAGGCAAGATTACCTTCGTAGCGGCGGACGATCCGAAACAGCGCCGCGATTGCGGCTTGGTTCGTCGTGATCGAATAGAGGTTGCACATCAGTTGCGGGCCCAGGGATGACTGCTATTTGCTGCCCGCATATGGCTCTCACGGATATGCGCAACTATCGTCGTTAGGTCGATCATTGCCCCGCAGAAGCAGCGCGAGCGGCCCGATGGGGTCTGCGTCGGCAGGCGGCACCGCGCGTCCCACATTGCATATTTCCAGGCCGTGAAGGCGTGATGCTCGCGCCATTCATCAAAGTCTCGTGGTGACCGGTTGGACAGGAAGACGCGCCATGCAGCCTCGAACGCCTCACGCGCCTCGTCATAGCTCCGAGCGATGCCGACCGTCTGCTCGCCCGGATGGCTGCCCGGATAGAAGCCGCAGAACCATTGCCAAGCGGGCGAGCCGGCGGGACCTTCCGTCCGCTTGGCAATCGTGCCGGCCTGGACATCCCCGAAATAGATGCGCCAGGTCTCATTCGGTGATTGTGGATCGCGGCGGCGGATGAGGGTTGTCATGCTCCAATTGATTCCAGCGCCGCGGCGGAAAGGAAAGCCGCTAAGTTTGGGGCGCAACGGCTCATGTCCCCAAGCGCTTGGCTGAACGGGCCTTTCGGAACTCGGGCAGGACCCCCAGGCGCCTGCCGCGCAAGGCCCGACTGCCAAACTTTGAGCATGCTTTGGCATTACCGGTTCTTGATACGTCGCCCCTTTTTGTTGAGATCCACTGCCGGCGGCGTCGGCTTCAACAGGTCTGCCGGCTCGACGCCGAGGCCAGCCGCGAGGGCGGCGAGCACGTCGATCGAAACGGCATTGCGGCTTCTCTCGACCAAGCTGATATAGGTCCGATCGATGTCAGCGCGGTGGGCGAGCTCCTCCTGCGAAATGCCTTTGGTTCGGCGCAGGCGCTTCAAGTTGGCGGCCAGGACGTCTCGGATGTTCATCTCCAAGACAGCACAGGCTTGTCGAGTATTTCACCACGGAGTATTTTCTACAATTCGGCACCAAGCGATTGATTGCATTGACTAATGGTGCCAAGTCCCCACCGGGTGTAGAGCTGCTCCTTCTGCTGTCGGCCAAGAACAAAAGTTGTGTTTGCCTTTGTAGGTCTCTGACCGATGTCCTTTCCGCCGCTCGATCCCGATGTCGCCGACGTGGCCCCGTCCGATCCCGTCCTGACCCGCTATGACGAGGAGCACCTCGTCACTTATCTCCGCCTTCTCGATGCGGAGAAAGCCGGCGCTGATTGGGAAGAGGTCGCGCAGATTGTGCTGCACATTGATCCGGTCCGCGAACCCGACCGCGCGCGCCGCGCGTTCGACAGTCATCTTGCGCGCGCAAAGTGGCTGTCGGAGGAAGGCTACAAGGGCTTCCTACGTAGTCCCCCAGAGACTTGAAGTTGTGCAACCAGGACGGAACTCGATCGGCTCAAGCAATCGTGTAGTTGGCTACGAGGATAGTCCGCATCCATGTACCTGCACGAGTCGAGAATCTATTCAACAATCTTAAATGGCGCCATCATTGGCCTATTGCGTTGCAGTCCTAACCTGACGAGGACAGCACAATGTCGGAATTCGATTGGCGCGCGCCCAAGGCCTACGCGAACATTCATCGCGCGGACCGCCCAGGCTTTGCTTGGGAGAGTGTTCGCCGATCACCGAACTACTGTGCGCAGTTCTCGGCGATACCTCATCCTGAGCGCAGTGCGCCTGCCGGCTTCCGAAAGCACTGGGGGTTGATATTTCGCAGCTGATCCCGCGCTGTCCTTCGATGCCCAGCCCGTGTTCTGGGCGCCTGAGGAGTTGTCGACCGTTTTGGCGCTTGTCGAAATCGGCAAGCGTATGCCGGTCGTTGCGCCGACCGTAAAGCTGCCGTCGTTCGCGCCGGACCAGCTGCGCCGTGCGAGAGACGGATGGCATGTCGTCGTGCAAATCGGCACGAGCCAACACCGCGTCTGGCTGCGGAGGAAGCCGTTGAGCACGGTGTCCTACGCGGTGCTGCTGCCTTACGATCGCGACTTCAAGATGCGCAACGAGGCTGCCGACCGTCTCTGGCGTGCCCTGCGTGCGCAGCCGCTTGGACCCGCCTCCGACGGCTTGACCGAGCAGCGCCGCACGCGCCTGGTGCTGATCTTGCGCGCGCTCGACGGCTGGCAGCAAGGGACTAATCATCGAACGATTGCAGAAGTGCTGTTCGGCGCAGCACGCATTCCAGCGCGCACTTGGAAAACGAGCGAGGTGCGCAGCCTCACCCGACGTTTGGTTGAGGACGGCCTGTCCTTGATCCGCGGAGGATATCGACAATTCCTGCGGCCGCCGCGCAAGGACGACTAGCTTCCCGCATTCGAAGGGAGGTGGCCGGAAACGGCCTCCTCGATCTTCGGCCTCCCCCTTCGCGGTCCTACGCCTCCATCATGGCCGTCGACACGCAACGTCGCTCGATCGTTGCGCGAGGCTCTCCTGGAGGTGCAAAATGCCCGATCCCACAGCCGGCCTGCCGCCGCGCTTTCTCCGAACGCCCGAAGCTGCGCGCTATCTCGGCCTGTCCGGCCGCACGCTCGAAAAGCACCGGACCTACGGCACCGGTCCGACCTATCGCAAGATCGGCGGTCGCGTCGTCTACGCACTCGAAGACCTCAAGGCTTGGGCCGACCGCGGCACCAAGACGTCGACCGCTGATCCGGGGCAGGGCACCGTGCTGCCCGCTAAGAGGCATTCAGGCCTTGTGCGATACGCCGGCTACGAACCGCCTGCGCAGCGCTCGAGGAGGGCTTAGCAATGCGCGGCAGCTGGCGCGCCGAGCGCGAGCAGCTCGAGCTGTTTCGTGCGCTGCCGGGCGATCTTGCGCCTCGCGACGCGCAGGATCTGATGGCCTATCCGTTCTTCTCGCTTGCCAAGAGCAGGCGCGTCGTCCCGATCGACTTTCGCGCAGGCACGATCACGATCCGCGTCGAGGCGGTCCCGGAGCACGGGATGGCGACGATCTGGGATGCGGACGTCCTGATCTGGGCGGCGTCGCAGATCGTCGAAGCGCGCGACGCGGGTCTGAAGACCTCGCGTCTGATGGCGGCGACGCCGCACGAGATCCTGACCTTCGTCGGACGCGGGACTGGCGCGCGCGATTACGATCGTCTCAAGGCGGGGCTCGACCGCCTTCAGGCGACGACCGTGCTGACGTCGATCCGTCAGCTTGCGGAACGACGGCGGCACCGCTTCTCCTGGATCAACGAATGGCGGGAGACGGCCGATGCCCATGGCAAGCCCTCCGGGCTGCAGCTGATCCTGCCAGACTGGTTCTATTCGGGCGTTCTCGACAACGCGCTGGTGCTCACGATCGACCGCGCATATTTTGATCTGAGGGGTGGACTCGAGCGCTGGCTTTATCGGCTGGTTCGCAAGCATGGCGGGCGCCAACACGGCGGCTGGAGCTTCGACGTCGCACATCTGCACGCCAAGTCGGGCAGCCTGTCACCGCTGAAGCATTTTGCCTACGACCTGCGCGACATCGTCCGCCGTCAGACGCTGCCCGGCTACCGGCTCGCCATCGAGCCCGGATTGCGAGACCGGGAGCGGCTCTCCTTTGCGCCCGTTCCCGAAGACCCCTTCGCCGCGCGTCTGCGCAAGCGCGGCATCGTCACTGCCTCTGGGGAAAGCCTGTGAATCAGCTCGTGCTATCGGGGACCAAAACCCTCGTGCTATCGGGGACCGGATCCTCGTGCTATCGGGGACCGAAATCGGCAAAAACAAAAGTCAGTTCAATTGCTTGGGCGGCCCTTAACTTTACTAACAAGGAATCCTTCGGATTCCTTCTAACGGACAGCGCGTTTTGCACGCCTGGTGATGACCAGGGCGCGCAGCCTTGGCGCGGCATCCTTGAGCTTGATCGGGTTCTGAACCCTGGGCGAGGCTGCGTGGTCTCGCCGGCCGTTCAGGACTGCGCCGATCGGAACATCTGCGCTCGCCGGGGGGCAGCATGAGCGATCTCACACAGGTGAAGTTGCTCTGGCTCGAGAAGCGGATCGAGAACTGGATTCGCTTCGGCCATGCGGTCGAAGAGACCATCATTGACAAGCGCCGGCGCATTCTGTCCTTCGCGCCTGGCAGCATCTTCGCGTTCGTGCGGTGGGCATCCAACGATTTCGGGACGGTTGTCTCGCGCATTGACATTGTCCGGGCCGTCGCGCCGGGGCAGGGATATACGAGCGTTCCGTTTGTGCGCCCGGGCGGCGAGATCCTCCTGCGACTCGCCGGTTGGCCCAGGGTCGAAGCTGTGCTGCAGCGGATCGATCGCATCGAGGCTCTCGGCATCGACCCCGCGGAGGCCGCCCCGGATTATTGGCAGCACGTTCACAACCGCCTGTCCGCTCACGACGTGCCGCGCGACTACACGCGCGGACGGCATCAGGCGTGGCTGCACCGGCGGAGGTTTGCGCGATGACGACAGTCGCTGTGCTTCGTCTTGCGTCAATCGCGGTGGCTGCCATCGCCGTGTCGGCCGTGCCGCAGTCGTTGACCGTCCGCTTGGTCTGGAACCTCTCTGCAAGCGTCCCGACGGGTCTGTATCGTCTGCATCCAAGCGGCGATCGCTCCATCGGCGAACTCGTCGCGGTGCATCCGCCGCAGCCGCTCGCCGATTTCCTGGCGAGCCGAGGCTACCTGCCGCGCGGCGTACCGATGATGAAGCATGTCGCGGCTCTGCCCGGACAGGTCGTCTGCAGGCACGGGCTGGCGATCCTCATCGACGCGGTCGAGGTGGGGCAGGCGCAAGAGCGTGACAGCAGAGGTCGGCCGCTGCCGGTGTGGCAGGGCTGCCGAACGCTCAGGGAAGATGAAACCTTTCTGATGAACACGCGATCGGCCATCTCACTTGATGGGCGATATTTCGGCGTGCTGCCGATGTCCGCCATCGTCGGTCACGCCGAGCCGCTGTTGGTGAGCGGGGAGGAGTGACGATGCACGACGGTCGCCGGCCCTTCGATGCTCGTTCAATCGCTCAGACCTCCGCTGGCTCGCTCGTCGCGGCCACGTCTCGAGTCATCGCTACGCACGTCCGGAGGCACGGGCAGAGCGTTATCATCGCTGCAGTCCTCGCATGGTCGATTGTCGCCGGCGCGACAGCACAGGCCTCCCCGTCGTCCTCCCGTCTGCACGTCGTGAGCACGTCCTCTGTTGAGACATTTGCAGGTTCTGTGAGCGAAGCTGCGCATCGGTTCGATATTCCCGAACACTGGATCTACGCCGTCATGCGCATCGAAAGCGGCGGTGATCGGTGGGCGCGCTCGTCGAAAGGCGCCATCGGCCTGATGCAGATCATGCCGGAGACCTGGCGCGATCTGCGCGCCCGCTACGGCCTTGGGGCCGATCCCTTCGATCCTCACGACAACGTTCTGGCGGGCGCAGCCTATCTTCGCGAGCTGCACGACCGGTATGGATCGCCTGGGTTCCTCGCAGCCTACAATGCGGGTCCAGGGCGGTATGAACGTCATCTGGCAACGGGCCGGCCGCTGCCGGACGAAACCCGAGCTTACGTCGCGAAGCTTTCGTCCGCCGAGGCCGGTGTGCAAGCCCGACGTCCGGTCGATGCCGTCCGAGCGGCAGCTTTCTCGCTTGCGGACTTGTTCGTCCCGCGTGGTTCGCAACGTATGGCTAGCGATCAGAGTGTAACCGGCAAGCGCTCGAACGGATCATTGCGTGTCGCTCGCCGCGGCGATCTTTCGTCTCTCCTGCCGCAGCCGCATTCGTTGTTTGCTCGGCACGCCCGTGGAAATCTCTGGCGATGAGCGAATGCACCCATCTTCGCGGCCTGTCGTAGATCATCGCATGTTGGAGAGGAATCAGGTGAAGCCCGGAAAGCTCGACCACGGATTGCGAGATAAAAGCGCCGACGGCCGTCGGGCGCATGTGGTTGGTTGGATTCGTGTTTCAGACGAGATCCAGATCAGGCCGGCTGGCGGTTCATGGCGAAAGCGTCGGCAAATCAACCAAGCGGGCGCCGTCGGCCAAGTCGGCCTCTCGCCGAGATCGCCATGAGCCGGGACGAGAGCGACTTCCGCGTTCGTCCCGGTCGGATCAGGAACGGTGGCCGTGGCCCGGCCAAGCCGAAGAGTTTTGTCGGCCAAGTCATGCGCGCAGCCCGGAAGGCTGGCCATACCGGCAAGGGCTTTGGCCGGGAGGAACGTAGGGCGGGGGCGCGGTTCGGGCGAGGCCGGTCTGCTGCGCTGGCATTGTCGCTGCGCTCGCCGACGCGCCGGGTTGTGATCAAGGCGCGCGTGGTCCGGCATCGCGGGACAAAGTTCCGGTCGGCGCCGCTAGCCAAACACATCAGCTATCTCAAACGCGACGGCGTCACGCGCGATGGCGCCGATGCCGCGATGTTCGATGCGCGATCGGACCAGGCCGATGAGCGGGCGTTTGCTGCTGGCGTCGAAGGCGACCCGCATTATTTTCGTTTCATTGTCTCGCCGGAGGATGCTGCTGAGATGCAGGATCTGCAGGGCTTCACCCGCGAGCTGCTGCGCGATGCCGAGCGCGATCTCGGGACGCGGCTGGAATGGATCGCGGTCGACCATTGGAACACCGACAATCCGCACGTCCATGTTCTCGTGCGCGGCCGGAGCGATGATGGCCAGGATCTCGTCATCAGCCGCGACTATATCAGCAGGGGCTTTCGCGAGCGGGCAGCGGAGCGCGTTGCGCTTGAGCTCGGCCCGCGCAGCGAGCACGAGATCAAGTCGGCCCTGGAGCGCGAGGTCGATGCAGAGCGCTGGACCGGGCTCGATCGCACGCTTCGCGCTGTGGCCGACGAAGGAGCTGGCGTGGCCGATCTTCGCCCAGCGGCCCGCGGGGAAGATCCAGAGCTGCGAAGGCTGATGGCGGGCAGGGCGGCCCGGCTGGAACGTCTTGGTCTGGCCGAGCAGATCGCGCCGGGGCGTTGGACGCTGAAGCCGGGTCTCGAGGAGACGTTGCGCGATCTTGCGCTCCGCGGCGATATCATCAAAACGATGCATCGGGCCATCGCCGGCTTCGGCCGGGAGCCCGACGTCAAAGGCTTTGCGCTGCATGGTCATCAGCCGGCCGATCCCGTGCTCGGCGGCCTCGTGGCGCGTGGTCTCCACGACGAGCTCAAGGGCTCGGCCTATGCCATCGTCGACGGCGTCGATGGCCGAACCCATCATCTCAGATTCAGCGATCTCGAGCTGACCGGCGATGCTCGGCTGGGCGCAATCGTCGAGGCGCGGGTCTACGACGATGCCCAGGGGCGTAAGCGGCTATCGCTCGCGACACGATCGGATCTCGCCCTCGACGCCCAGGTGAGCGCGGATGGTGCGACATGGCTCGATCGGCAATTGCTGGCGCGCGAGCCTGTTGCTGCTGCCGGCGGCTTCGGAGCCGACGTCCGGGCCGCCATGGAACGCCGGATCGATCATCTGGCCGCTGAGGGGCTCGCTCGCCGGCAAGGGCAGCAGGTCGTGTTCGCGCGCGATCTGCTCACCACCCTGCGACATCGCGAGCTGAATGCGGCCGCGTCCAGGCTTTCGGCCGAGACGGCGCTGGCCTACCGGCCGATCGGCGAAGGCGATTCTATCGCGGGCATCTACCGTCAGCGCGTGACCTTGGCGTCCGGTCGCTTCGCCATGATCGACGACGGGCTCGGCTTTCAGCTCGTGCTTTGGCGTCCAGCACTTGAACAGCAGCTCGGGCGCGAGGTGCGCGGGATCGCCATCAGCGGAGGGGCAGTGAGCTGGAGCTTTGGACGAAAGCTCGGTCTCGGCCTCTGATCGCCCCTGAGATATCGAAATGGCATGGGGCTGACCACCAGGGAGGCTTAGACACCCCGGTTATTCCGCGAAATTCTGCGCAAGACTACGATGAGCATCGTTGAGGCATTGCCTCGCGTGTATCCCGTCGGTTCCTTCGTCCCACGAGCGCGGATATGCAACGGGGGACGATCGCGATGCCGTATGTCGATGCTGGCGGGGTCAAGCTCTATGTCGAGGAAACCGGCCAGGGCCGTCCGATCATCTTCGCTCACGAGTTCGGCTCCGACTTGCGAAGCTGGGATCCGCAGATCCGTCACTTCGCGAAAAGCCACCGCTGCATCGTCTATAACGCAAGGGGCTACCCGCCCAGCGATGTTCCCGAGGATGCCGCGCTGTACGGCTGGGAGCATGCCGTCGGCGATATCGATGCGGTGATGCGCGGACTTGGGCTCGACCGGGCTCATCTGGTCGGGGCCAGCATGGGCGCCTATGCCGCCCTGCAGTTCGGACTACGATACCCAGGACGGGCCAGCGCCATCGTTGCCGCAGCCGCGGGATCCGGCTGTTGTCCGTCGCAGCGCGAGCAATGGCTGAAGCAGACATCGACGCTGGCGCGGTCGTTCATCGATCGCGGCCTGGACGTGACGGCGGACAGGATCGCGCACAGTCCGACGCGCATTCAGCTCAAGCACAAGAATCCGACGGCTTGGCGGGCGTTCGCGGACCGGCTTGGGCGGTTGTCCGTACAGGGACTATCGACGACGATGGTGCGCTATCAGATGTCGCGTCCGTCGCTGTACGACTCCAGGGACAGCTTGGCGACATTGGCGATCCCGGTGTTGCTCGCTGTCGGTGACGAGGACAGGCCCTGTCTCGACACCAACCTGATGCTGAAGGCGGACCTGCCCGACGCCGGCCTTTGGATCTGTCCGAACACGGGCCACACCATCAATCTGGAAGAGCCGGCCGCCTTCAACGCGCAAGTCGAAGGGTTCTTCGATGCCGTCGAGCGCGGCTCCTGGCGTCGTGGCTACTCCCTATCGGTAGAGCGCTCCCGAGGTCCCGACGTCAAGCACGCCGGTCCCTCAGTCCCTGTGGCGCAGCGCCGATAGCGCAGAGCCGTCGATCGGCTCGCGGGCAGCGTGCGGACGTAGCTGCCCATCCTTTGATTTCGTTTAGTTGTGCAGGCGTGACGCTATGAAATCCAGGATCGGCGTTTATCTCTCCCAGGACGTAGCGGCACGCTTGGCAGTCGCTGTCGCGGTTCAGCGCCCGGGCCAGTCGAGGTCCGCGCTCGTGGAAGCCGCTCTTGATCGCTATCTGGGCCCCGACGAAGAAGACGAAGAGTCTGTACGCGATTGTATCGGCCTCATGAACCGGCAGCTGGAGCAGCTGGCGGCTGATGTCAGGCTCGTCAGCGAGGCTGTCGCGCTCCAGGCGCGTTTTCAGTTTGCCATGGCTCCACGCCTGCCGGCTGCTGCCTTGCACGAAGCCTGCCAGCGCGGGGCCGAACGCTTCGACGAGTTCGCGGCGCAGGTCTCCGCCCGCGTTCATCAGGGGCGCTCTTTGGTCCGGGAGACGCTGGACCGGCTTAGCGCGGCGGTCCAGAGCGCGCCGGAAGAGTCTCCCGAGGAGACCGCGCGCTCGCAAACCAGGGCGGGATCGGCTGCCGCTGATCACTATGTCACGCGTTCGGTAGACGATTTGCAGGCTCATGCGATGCCGCGCCAGGCGGGCGCAGGCCAAATGTCCACGTGGCAGCTGACGCTCAGGGTGTTTCTGCCATTCGTGGGTGCCTACTATCTGTCGTTTCTGTTCCGGACCATCAATGCGACGATAGCAGGCTCGCTCGCCGCCGAGTTCGGCCTCGGCGCCGGCAATCTCGGTCTGTTGACGTCGGTCTACTTCCTGACCTTCGCGGCTGCCCAGATCCCGATTGGCATTCTCCTGGATCGACACGGGCCACGGCTCGTTCAGAGTGCGGTGCTGTTGGCCGCGGCCGCTGGCGCGGCGCTGTTTGCGGTCTCGGATCACTTCCTGCTCCTGCTTGCCGGCCGCGCCCTGATCGGCCTCGGCGTTGCTGCCGCGATGACCTCCGGCCTGAAGGCACTGCTGCTCTGGTTTCCGGGCGAGCGGGTGCCATTGCTCAACGGCCTGATGATCATGATGGCGGCCTCGGGAGCCGTCACCGCCACGCTGCCGGCGGACTGGCTGGTCGCCTCGGTCGGCTGGCGCGGATTGTTCAATCTTCTCGCGCTCGGATCGCTTGGCTGCTCGCTGCTGATCTTTCTGATCGTGCCCAAGGTCGTGCCGGCATCGCCATCTGCTTCAGGTGCGGCCAAGATCGGCCTCAAGACTATCTACGCAGATCCGCGCTTCTGGCGATTGGCGCCGCTTTCGGCCACCTGCATAGGGACGGCCTGGTCGCTCCAGGGGCTTTGGGCTGCATCGTGGTTCAACGATGTCGACAGCCTCGGCCGGCCGGCCTTGCTGCAGAACCTCTTGATGATGGCGATTGCCTTGAGCCTTGGCGCGCTCGTGCTTGGCGTCGTCGCCGATCGATTGCGTCGGCGGGGCATCGGGCCTGGTCAGTTGCTGTCGTCCGTTGCGATCCTGTTCATCGCCGCGCAATCGGCGCTGATCGTGCGCCTGCCGCTGCCATCGTGCATCTCCTGGGTGTTCATAGCGTCCGTCGGTGCAGCGACCGTACTAAGCTACGCCGTCTTGGCCGAGTACTTTCCGAAAGAGGTCGCTGGACGGGCGAATGCGGCGCTCAACGTGTTCCACATCGGAGGTGCGTTCGCCTTGCAATGCTTGACAGGACTCGTGGTCCAGCTCTGGCCGGCGGTCGGCGGTCACTATCCAGCAATAGCGTACCAAGCAGCTTTCGGCGTGAACGTCGCTCTCCAGATCGCGGCTGCGATCTGGTTCACGTTTCCGTCCCGGGCAAGCGCTGAGAGCTGGGAGGAGTACCAACAATTCGTTGAGCGGGATCTGCGGCGTGCTTGACAGCGTTGGCATAAGCCTTCTGTATGAGCTGTTGCCAACGGCCGGTCTGCTGCAGTCTTGGCCTGCCGAGCGTCGAGTCATGCGTCGAACGAGGCGGCCGTTCGCCGACCGTTCGGGGCCGCCTTCGCCCGGCGTTCTGGGCGTCTGACCTGCCCTGATGCCTGGCACGAGAATCCTCTGGGGGCAGATCACAGCGGTCGTCGCGATCGTGCTCGTCACGATGTGGGCCGCGACGCAGTGGGCGGCGTGGCGGCTGGGGTATCAACCGCAGCTCGGGCAGCCCTGGTTCCAACTGACGACGGAAATGCCTGTCTACCTCCCGCCCGCATTCTTCTGGTGGTGGTTTGCCTTTGACGCCTATGCGCCGGAGGTGTTCGCCGAGGGAGGACTGATTGCGGCGTTCGGCGGCGTAGCTTCGATCGCGGTTGCGTTCGGCATGTCGGTGTGGCGGGCGCGTGAGCCCGCCGATGTCTTCACTTATGGGTCTGCGCGATGGGCGACGCTGAATGAGATCTCTGCGGCCGGGCTACTGGGGCCGGACGGCGTGGTGTTGGGACGGTACGCGGATCGGTACCTTCGTCATGACGGTCCGGAGCATGTGCTGTGCTTCGCGCCGACCCGCTCGGGCAAGGGCGTTGGCCTGGTGGTGCCGACCCTGCTGACGTGGTCGGGCAGCTGCATCGTGCACGACATCAAGGGCGAGAACTGGCAGCTGACGGCGGGTTTTCGCGCGCGGCATGGCCGGGTGTTGCTGTTCGATCCGACCAATGCGCGATCGGCGGCTTACAATCCGCTGCTCGAGGTCAGGCGAGGGGAGTGGGAGGTCCGCGACGTCCAGAATGTCGCTGACGTCCTGGTCGATCCCGAAGGCTCGCTGGAGCGGCGCAATCATTGGGAGAAGACGAGCCACGCGTTGCTTGTCGGCGCCATCCTCCACGTGCTCTACGCGGAGCCGGACAAAACGCTGGCGGGGGTCGCCAACTTCTTGTCGGATCCCAAGCGGCCGATTGACGTCACCTTGCGCGCGATGATGACGACGGCTCATCTGGGCGACGCCGGGCCGCATCCTGTGATCGCATCCGCCGCCCGCGAGCTCCTGAACAAGAGCGAGAACGAGCGCTCTAGCGTGCTCTCGACCGCGATGTCGTTTCTCGGTTTGTATCGCGATCCTGTCGTAGCGCAGGTGACGCGCCGCTGCGACTGGCGGATCCGTGATCTCGTCGCAGACGAGCTGCCGACCACGCTCTATCTCGTGGTGCCGCCCTCGGACATCAGCAGGACCAAGCCGCTGGTCCGGCTCATTCTGAACCAGATCGGCCGCCGCCTGACCGAGGATCTGCAGGCAGGCGAGCGGCGCTACCGGCTGCTTCTGATGCTCGACGAATTCCCGGCACTCGGGCGGCTCGATTTCTTCGAGTCCGCGCTCGCCTTCATGGCCGGCTACGGTCTGAAGAGTTTTCTGATCGCGCAGTCGCTCAATCAGATCGAGAAGGCCTATGGCGCCAATAACGCCATCCTCGATAACTGTCATGTCCGGGTGTCGTTTGCGACCAATGACGAGCGTACCGCCAAGCGGGTGTCGGACGCGCTGGGCACCGCGACCGAGATGCGGGCGATGAAGAACTATGCTGGCCATCGACTGAGCCCCTGGCTGGGACATCTCATGGTCTCACGCCAGGAGACGGCGCGTCCTTTGCTCACGCCGGGAGAGGTGATGCAGCTGCGGGCTGAAGATGAGCTGGTGCTGGTCTCTGGCGTTCCGCCAATCCGCGGCAAGAAGGCCCGGTATTTCGCAGATCCGCGGCTGGTCGATCGGGTGTTGGCTCCTCCCAATCCGGTTTTGACGGACCAAGACGGCGACGCAGCAGCAGATGATTGGAGCAGGCTGTCGCCGATCGCTCGGACGATCGCAGCAAAGGAGCAGGGGAGGCCGCCTGCGCTGAGTGCGGCCGGTGACGCCGCGAATGCCGGGATCCGGAGGGAGCCCGAGCTGGCGGAGCATGAGGAGATTGTGCCGGAGCCAGCGCGGCCTGCGCAGGAGTTCAACTTTGAAGACCGAGACGTGGATGATGAGACGGTGCGCAACAGCGTGCTCCGTGACCAGCTTCGTGGTTTGCCTCGACAGGCGGCGCTCGACCCGGACGATGGCCTTGGCCTGTAGAGGATGCTCGTGATGCGCACCAAGCACACCTTTCGGCTGCCTCCAGACCTCGCAGGCCAGCTCGCTGATTACGCCAGCCGCAAGCGCGTGCCGCAGGCGCTCGTCGTCGAGACCGCGCTGACGTCCTATCTGTCGCCCGACAATGCCGAGCGGATGGAGGCAGCGCTAGGGCGGCGTCTCGACCGACTGACCCGGCAGGTGGAGCGGCTCGAGCGTCACGTGACGATCGCCAACGAAGCGCTCGCGCTGTTCGTGCGGTTCTGGCTGACCGTGACCCCGCCGCTGCCGGATACGGCTCAAACCGCCGCGCAGGCCAAAGGCCGCGAGCGCTATGAGGGTTTCGTCGAAGCTCTTGGACGGCGGCTGGCCAAAGGGCAGACACTGGCCGCGGAGATCGCTCAGGATGTCGCGGCCAAAGACGCGCAATCAGACGAGTCCAGTCGCTCGTCCTGACCCAATCTCGCCATTCGTTTCTCTTTCTACGCCAGAGCGCGATGCCCGCCATGAGCACATTGCGGAGCCCTGCCGGTTGCCGCTTCTGATCATCGCTGTGAGCGACGCGCGAGGCGCCGTCGCCGATCACGGGGGTGATCATGGCGGTTCATTCATGGCGGACGGAGGCGAGCTCGCGCGGCGCGCGCATGTTGCGCACGGCGCTGGGGCCTGCCATCGCAGGCTGGCTCGATGATCCCGCCGTCGTCGAGGTGATGCTCAACCCGGATGGTCGGCTCTGGGTCGATCGTCTCGCTTCGGGTCTGACTGCAACGGGTGAGAGGCTCTCGCCCGCCGACGGCGAGCGCATCGTGCGTCTGGTCGCGCATCATGTCGGCAGCGAGGTTCATGCCGGTGCGCCGCGTGTCTCGGCCGAGTTGCCGGAGACCGGCGAGCGTTTCGAAGGTCTGCTGCCGCCGGTCGTGATCGCACCGGTGTTTGCCATTCGCAAGCCTGCGGTCGCCGTGTTCACGCTCGCGGATTACGTCGCAGCCGCGATCATTACGGACGAGCAGGCCAACCTGTTGCGAACGGAAGTGGCCGCGCGCAGCAACATCCTGGTCGCAGGGGGCACCTCGACCGGCAAGACCACGCTGACGAATGCGCTGCTGGCGGAAGTTGCAAGAACGGCCGATCGGGTGGTGCTGATCGAGGATACGCGCGAGCTGCAATGCGCAGCGCCCAATCTCGTGTCGCTTCGGACCAAGGACCGTGTTGCCAGCCTGACGGACCTCGTGCGGTCCGCGTTGCGGCTGCGGCCCGATCGCATCCCGATCGGCGAAGTCAGGGGCCCCGAGGCGCTGGATCTCCTCAAGGCCTGGGGCAGCGGTCATCCCGGGGGCATCGGCACCATCCATGCGGGCTCCGCGATCGGCGCGCTCAGGCGCCTGGAGCAACTGATCCAGGAAGCCGTGGTCACGGTACCGCGTGCTCTGATCGCCGAGACCATTCAAGTGATCGCCGTGCTCGCCGGCCGCGGAGCCGACCGGCGCCTGGTCGAGCTCGCCCGCGTCGATGGGCTGAATGCCCGCGGCGACTATCAGCTCACCCAGCTCGCACCCTCGTCAGGAGAACAGCCATGAAGCAGCTCTCTGGTCTTTCGGCTTTTTGGACGGTCGCGTCTTCGGCTGTGACGTTCGCCAGCTTTGCGATCAGCCCGGTCTGGGCCGCGGGCTCCAACATGCCGTGGGAGCAGCCGCTCAATCAGATCCTGCTGTCGGTCCAGGGACCGGTCGCAAAGATTCTGGCGGTGATCATCATCATAAGCACGGGCCTGACGCTCGCCTTCGGCGACACGTCGGGAGGATTCCGCCGGCTGATCCAGATCGTCTTCGGGCTCTCGATCGCCTTTGCGGCATCGAGCTTCTTCCTCGCATTCTTCTCGTTTGGCGGCGGGGCAGTGATCTGATGGAGCCTCCGCTCCATGCCGATCATCCGTTTCCCGGCTTTGCGATTGCCGTGCGCCGCTCGCTGACCGAGCCGATCCTGCTCGGCGGTGCGCCGCGCGCCATCGCTATTCTCAACGGCACGCTCGCTGCGGCGCTTGGCTTGGGGCTGCGGCTCTGGATCGCGGGCCTTCTGCTCTGGGCGATCGGGCATGGCGTTGCGGTTTGGGCCGCCAAACGCGATCCGGATTTCGTCGAGGTCGTGCGCCGGCACCTGCGCATTCCCGGTCATCTCAATGTGTGAGGAGCAAGCCATGATGAACTTGCGCGAATATCGCAACAGCAATGCGCGCCTGTCCGATTTTCTGCCTTGGGCCGCTCTGGTCGATCATGGCATCGTCCTCAACAAGGATGGCTCGCTGCAGCGGAGCGCGCGCTTTCGGGGGCCGGATCTGGACTCGGCGGTGCCGGCCGAGCTCGTGGCTGTGGCCGGTCGGCTCAATAATGCCCTGCGCAGGCTCGGCTCTGGATGGGCCGTCTTCGTCGAGGCGTTCAGGTATCCGTCTCAGCTCTATCCCGTGAGCCAATTCCCTGATCCCGCCTCTGCACTGGTGGAGGTCGAGCGCCGGGCACAGTTCCAGGCGCAGGGCGCACATTTCGAGTCGAACTATTTCCTGACCTTCGTCTATCTGCCGCCGTCCGAAGATGCCTCGCGCGCCGAGCGCTGGCTGTATGAGGGACGCGCGCAAGGTGAGGGCAGTGATGCCCACGAGATCCTGCGTGGTTTTGTCGACCGCACGGATCGCGTCCTGCAGCTGCTCGACGGCTTTATGCCGGAGTGTCGCTGGCTTGATGACGAGGAGACGCTGACCTACCTGCACGCGACCATCTCGACCAGGCTGCAGCGTGTCCGCGTCCCCGAAATCCCGGTTCATCTCGATGCGCTGCTAGCCGATCAACCGCTGACAGGAGGCCTCGAGCCGCGGCTGGGCGACGCACACCTGCGGGTGCTGACGATCGTCGGTTTCCCGACCGCCACGACGCCCGGCATCCTCGATCAGCTCAACGCGCTGGCGTTTCCCTATCGCTGGTCGACCCGGGCCATCATGCTCGACAAGACCGACGCGACCAGGCTGCTGACCAGGATCCGGCGGCAGTGGTTCGCCAAGCGCAAGTCGATTGCCGCGCTCCTCAAGGAAGTCGTGACCAACGAGGCTGCCGCACTGGTCGACAGCGATGCCCACAACAAGGCTCTCGACGCCGATGCAGCGCTGCAGGATCTCGGCTCGGACCTGATCGGGGAGGCCTTGGTCACCGCGACCATCACGGTCTGGGACGAGGATCCGCGCATTGCCGATGAGCGATTGCGGCTCGCCGAGAAGGTGATCCAGGGCCGCGACTTCACCTGCATGGTCGAGACGGTCAATGCGGTCGAGGCTTGGCTCGGGTCGCTGCCTGGCCACGTCTACGCCAATGTGCGGCAGCCGCCGGTCTCGACCCTGAACATTGCCCATATGATCCCGCTGTCGGCGGTCTGGGCGGGCCCGCAGCGCGATCAGCATCTCGGTGCGCCGCCGCTGTTCGTCGCTCGCACCGAGGGCTCGACGCCGTTCAGGTTCTCGCTGCATGTTGGAGACGTGGGGCATACGCTCGTGGTGGGTCCGACCGGGGCGGGTAAATCGGTGCTCCTGGCTTTGATGGCGATGCAGTTCCGCCGCTATCCCGGCTCCCAGGTGTTCAACTTCGATTTCGGCGGCTCGATCCGCGCGGCCGCGCTCGCCATGGGCGGCGACTGGCATGATCTCGGCGGAGTCTTGTCGGACGAGGCATCGGAGACGGTCGCGCTGCAGCCGCTTGGGGCCATCGACGACGTGACAGAGCGCGGTTGGGCGGCCGACTGGATCGGGGCGATGCTCTCGCGCGAGCAGATCAGCATCACCCCTGAGGTGAGAGATCACCTGTGGTCGGCGCTCACCTCGCTGGCCTCGGCGCCGGTGTCTGAGCGGACACTGACGGGACTGTCGATCCTGCTGCAGTCCAATGCGTTGAAGCGGGCGCTACAACCCTTCTGCCTCGGTGGCGGCCCTTACGGCCGGCTGCTCGATGCCGATGCCGAGCGGCTCGGCGAAGCGTCCGTGCAGGCGTTCGAGACCGAAGGTCTGGTCGGTACGGCGGCAGCGCCTGCCGTGCTCGCCTATCTTTTTCACCGCATCGAAGGCCAGCTCGACGGGCGGCCGACGCTTCTGATCGTCGACGAAGGCTGGCTCGCGCTCGACGACGACGGCTTTGCCGGCCAGCTGCGGGAGTGGCTGAAGACGCTGCGCAAGAAGAACGCGTCCGTTGTCTTCGCCACGCAGTCGCTGTCCGACATCGATGGATCGAAGATTGCACCCGCCATCATCGAGAGCTGCCCGACCCGGTTGTTGCTGCCGAATGAGCGCGCGCTCGAGCCGCAGATCACAGCCATCTATCGACAGTTCGGGCTCAACGACCGCCAGATCGAGATCCTCGCCCGTGCCACGCCGAAGCGGGACTATTATTGCCAGTCGCGGCGCGGCAACCGGCTGTTCGAGCTCGGTCTCGGCGAGGTCGCTCTGGCGCTGATCGCGGCGGCCTCCAAGACCGACCAGGCCGACATGACGCGCGTGCTTGCCGAGCATGGACAGGATGGCTTCCTTGCCGGCTGGCTCTCCCATCGCGGCGTCGCCTGGGCGATCGACCTCATCCCCCATCTGAAAAGCCGGGAGGCCCTCGCATGACGGATCCTCGTCGTCTCGCCCGTAGAGCGGCGGCAGCCGTCGCCATCTGGGCGGCGTCGGTTTCCATATCGTCGGCGCAGCTGGTCGTGTTCGACCCAAACAATTACGCCCAGAATGTCCTGACCGCCGCGCGCGAGCTGCAGCAGATCAACAATCAGATCATCTCTCTGCAGAACCAGGCGCAGATGCTGATCAACCAGGCGAAGAACCTTGCGAGTCTCCCGTATTCGTCGCTGGCGCAGCTGCAGCAGTCGATCCAGCGTACTCAGCAGCTGCTCAAGGAGGCCCAGCGCCTCGCCTATGATGTGCAGCAGATCGACAAGGCGTTCGCGACCACCTATGCGCCGGTGACCAGCAGCCAATCGAGTCAGGCGCTGATGAACAATGCGCAGGCGCGCTGGCAGACCTCCGTGGCCGCGCTGCAGGATGCGCTGAAGGTCCAAGCGGGCGTCGTCGGCAATCTCGACACGGTCAAGACCCAGTCGTCAGCGCTGATTGCAGCGAGCCAAGGTGCGAGCGGGGCTCTGCAGGTCACCCAGGCCGGCAACCAGATCCTGGCGCTGCAGGCTCAGCAATTGGCCGATCTCACCGCGAGCGTGGCCGCGCAGGGCCGGGCCGTGATGTTGGACGCCGCGCAGCGCGCCGCGGCCCAGGATCAGGGCCGCGAGCAGCTCAAGCGCTTCCTGACGCCAGGTCAAGGCTACCAGCCCTCCAACATACAGATGTTCCATTGATGCAGAGAAGTCCTGTCAAATGGCCACGGCTTGTCGCCGTGGCAGCTGCCACGCTCGCTGTTCTCTCCGCCTGCACGATCCCGCTGCGCAGTGGGCAGGATGTGGAGACGCGGCAGCCGGCGCCAAAGTCCAATGCGCTCGATGAGACGCTTACGCGCTGCCGCATTGTGCGTCCAGAGCAGGCTGACGCCTTCGCGGGATGCCGTCGTTTGTGGTCGGAAGGCCGCCGCCGCTTCTTCGGCCGTGTCTTGTCGGCCACGCCAAGCAGTGGCTCGCCTTCGCCGGCGCCTGAACCTGTAGAGCGGATGCGATGACCGGGACAGGAATCATCGATCAGTTTCTGGAGACGTTCACCCGCACTATCGACTCCGGCTTCGGTCTCGTCAGCGGCGATGTCGGCACGCTGGCGACGACGCTGGCTGCGATCGATCTCACCCTCGCTGCCTTGTTCTGGGTCTGGGGCCGCGAGGACGATGTCATCGCACGCCTTGTGAAGAAAACCTTGTTCGTCGGAGTCTTCGCCTATCTGATCGGCAACTGGAACAGCCTCGCCCGGATCGTCTTCGAGAGCTTTGCAGGCCTCGGTCTGAAGGCCTCAGGCTCTGCGCTATCGGTCGCCGACTTTCTGCGTCCAGGAAAGATCGCGCAGGTCGGCCTCGATGCCGGACGACCGATGCTGCAGGCCACCGCCAATCTGTTGGGGTATGTCAGCTTCTTCGAGAATTTCGTCCAAATCGCGGTTTTGCTGTTCGCCTGGATCGTGGTGCTGCTCGCCTTCTTCATCCTGGCAATTCAGCTCTTCGTCACCCTGATCGAGTTCAAGCTGACGACGCTTGCAGGATTTGTGCTGATCCCGTTCGGTCTGTTCGGCAAGACGGCCTTTGCCGCAGAGCGCGTGCTCGGCAATGTCATGTCCTCCGGCATCAAAGTCCTGGTGCTCGCCGTGATCGTCGGCATCGGCTCGACCCAGTTCTCGCAGCTGATCTCGGCCGGCAACGGTGATCCGCCGACCATCGAAAGCGCAATGACGCTCGTGCTCGGCGCACTGGCGTTGCTCGGCCTCGGCATTTTCGGTCCTGGCATCGCCAACGGACTCGTCTCCGGCGGACCGCAGCTCGGCGCCGCATCGGCGGCAGGCTCTGGGCTCGCGGCAGGCGGACTCGCTGTTGCCGGCGCGGGGCTCATTGCGGGCGGTGCCGGTCTTGCCAGTGCGGCGGCGACCGGCGCGGGTCGAGGCGCGTCGGCGCTGAGCGGCGGAGTTGTCCGAGCGCTGCGCAGCGGCGGAGAGCAATCTCCGTCGGAGGCGTCCGTAGCCAGTCCATTGCGACAGGCAGCCGCCGCCAACGCAGGCGGCCCTTCGTCTGCGGGCTCGGCGGATGGCGGAGGGTCCCGATCGGGCTCGCCGCGATGGGCCGAACAGCTGAAGGCAGGGCGGACCATCGGTCAGGGCACCTCAGCGGCGACGCAGGCCGTGCGCGGCGCCGGACAAGGCGGGCAGGGCAGCTCCGTCGATCTCTCGGAGGACAAACCATGACGATGTTCAAACGTCCCGCTGTCCATTATGGCCGTACGCCGCAACCGGTCACGCCGTATCAGAAGGCTGCGCAGGTTTGGGACGAGCGCATCGGCTCGGCGCGTGTGCAAGCCAGGAATTGGCGGCTGATTGCGTTCGGGTGCCTGACGCTGGCGAGCGGCCTGGCCGCGGCCCTGGTCTGGCAATCGGCACGGGGCAGTGTGACGCCCTGGGTCGTCGAGGTCGGCCATCTCGGCGACGTCCAGCGGGTGGCTCCTGCAATTGCCGAGTATCAACCGACCGATCCTCAGATCGCCTTTCATCTCGCGCGCTTCATCGAGGACGTGAGAAGCCTCCCCGCCGATCCCATCGTGCTCCGCCAGAGCTGGCTGCGCGCCTATGACTTCACGAGCGATCGCGGGGCAGCAGCGCTCAATGACTACGCCCGGACGAACGATCCGTTTGCGAGGCTCGGCAAAGCCCAGGTCTCGGTGGAGGTCTCCAGCGTCATCCGGGCTTCGCCGGAGAGTTTTCGCGTGGCCTGGACAGAGCGGCACTACGACAACGGCGCGTTGAGTGCGACCGAACGCTGGACCGCCATTCTCACCATCGTGCTCGCGATGCCTGACGATGCCGACCGGCTGCGCAAGAACCCTCTCGGGGTCTATGTCCACGCTATCAACTGGTCGAAGGAGCTGTCGCATTGAACGGCCGCATCCTCACTGTGACGGCGCTTTCGCTCCTGCTGAGCGGCTGCGCCACGTCGAAGCCGCCGGAGATCCGCTATGACGCCGAGGTGCCACCGTTGCCGGCAGCGCCTGTCACGGTTGAAGACAGGCCGCGGGCGCTCCATGTGCCGCCGCCATGGAAGGTGGCCTTCGGTGGCAAGGCTGGCGCGAAGGAGCAGGGCGATCCTGTTGATCGGATCGAGACGGCCAACGCTGCGGCCCGCGTCGAGCCGCGCAAGCAGGGCTACTTCAACGCGGCGCAGATCTATGCCTACAGTCCAGGCGCGATCTATCAGGTCTACGCAGCGCCGGGGCAGATTACCGATATCGCGCTAGAGCCGAGTGAACAGCTCACGGGATCGGGTCCGGTCGCGGCCGGCGACACCGTGCGGTGGGTGGTCGGCGATACCGAGAGTGGCGCGGGCGAGACGCGTCGCGTGCACATTCTGGTCAAGCCGACGCGCGCAGGCATCGAGACCAATCTCGTCGTCAACACCGACCGCCGGACCTATCTGATTGAGCTGCGCGCCCGAGAGAAGCCTTATATGCCGGCCGTGGCCTGGTACTATCCAGAGACGCCTGCTGCGCAGGCGGCGCTCGTGACTCTGAAGCCCGTCCTGCCAGATCCCGCGCAGCGCCGCTTCCGCTATCGCATCGAGGGCGATGATCCGCCCTGGCGGCCGGTGACCGCTTATGACGACGGCCGCAAGGTCTATGTCGAATTCTCTCCCGGCATCGTTCAAGGCGAGATGCCGCCGTTGTTCGTGACCGGCTCCGACGGCAAGCCGGAGATCGTCAACTATCGAGCTTTTGGCAACGTCTTGATCGTGGACCGGTTGTTCGCGGCAGCGGAACTGCGCCTGGGCGGCGACCCGCAGCAGACCGTGCGGATCGTTCGTACCGACGGACAGGTTCGGCCATGAGCGCGGAGGACAAAGGCACGAGCGCACGGCCGAACGATCCGGGGCGGGCTGCCGATTCTGCGGCGCCCTTCCGCCTCGGCGGTGAGCCGCCACGGATCACTCGGTTGTCGCGCAAGATTCTGGCCAGCGGCAGCGCCGTGGCGCTCGCGCTGATCGCAGGCGCAGTTCTGTGGGCGCTGCAAAGCCCTGGCGCGCGCACGCCGGCGGCCCAATCCGAGCTCGCCAGTTCGGGGCATCGCGAGGTCGCGGATGGCGTCTCCAGCCTGCCGCGTGACTACGCGCAGCTTGCCAAAGATGTCCCGGTGCTCGGGCCGCCGTTGCCCGGCGATCTCGGACGGCCAATCCTTGCATCCCAGGGGCAAATGCCTGGTTCAAGTCAAGACCAGGACCAGCAGCGCCGCGAACAGGAGCAGGAGGCCGCGCGTGTCAGCCGGTTGTTTGCGACGACCGCGACGACGGCAACGCAGCCCTCGCCAAATGTGGCTCAGGGCGCCGGGCTTGGACGGATGCCGCCGGCCACGGACGACGCCTTCGCGCAGAACGGCCAAGACCGCAAGCTCGCCTTCGTGAATGGACCGGTGGATCGGCGCACCACGAGCCCTGATCGCATCACGCGGCCGGCGTCACCTTACGTGGTGCAGGCCGGGACCGTCATTCCGGGCGCCCTGATCACGGGAATCCGCTCGGATCTGCCCGGTCAAATCACGG
This sequence comes from Bradyrhizobium sp. SZCCHNR1015, assembly GCF_032489875.1. Lineage (NCBI taxonomy): Bacteria > Pseudomonadati > Pseudomonadota > Alphaproteobacteria > Hyphomicrobiales > Nitrobacteraceae > Bradyrhizobium > Bradyrhizobium sp. SZCCHNR1015. The sequence continues at coordinate 71,197 of NZ_JAUEYW010000004.1, read as the reverse complement.
CGCAAGTGACAGAGAATGTGTTCGATACGCCGACAGGGCGGTTGCTGGTCATTCCTCAAGGAGCACGGCTGATCGGAGCGTATGACAGCCAGGTGGCGACCGGCCAGTCGCGGGTGCTTCTGGTCTGGACGCGGCTGATCCTGCCGAATGGCCGCGCGATCGTTCTGGAGCGGCAGCAAGGAGCGGATCCCGGGGGCTATTCGGGTCTCGAGGATGAGGTCGACAATCATTGGAAACAACTGATCGGGTCCGCCCTGCTGTCGACGTTACTCTCCGTTGGCAGCGAGGTGAATGCGGGAGCCAATGGCACTGCCAACAATGCGGCGCTCATTCAGGCGTTACGGCAAGGCTTTGGCAACGCGATGAGCCAGACAGGGCAGCAGCTCGTGCGGCAGCAGATGAATATCCAGCCGACCCTGACCGTCAGACCTGGCTTTCCCGTGCGGGTGATCGTCAATCGCGATCTCGTGCTCGAGCCTTATCGGGGATAATGCGATGGCGGCGAAACTGAAGATATCAGCGGTTCCAGACGACAAGCCTGTCAAGCTGACAGTGGAGCTGCCCGCGAGCGTCCATCGTGACCTGCAGGCCTACGCGGCGATCCTGTCGAAAGGAGCAGATCAACCGGGTCCCGATCTGCCGCGTCTGATCGTGGTGATGGTGAAACAATTCATGGCCTCGGATCGCGTCTTCGCGAAGTCGAAGCGTCAGATTTAGCCTTCCACCCAAAACCGTGTGCGATGGAAGGCGAGCTTCTTCGAACCGAAGCCTTGCATCAGCCGAACAGGTCATCCTCCTGTGCCGACTTCGCGAGCTGTACGACCGCGTCGTAGACTTTCACGTCGCCCTGGTTGGTGACGTAGAGCGCCATGACGTCTTCGTTCAATGTCTTGACCGCAGCGGCGACAGAAAACGGCTTCTGCCCTGGAGTGACATCGATCCAGATGTTGCGCAGCTCGATCTTCGGGAATGCGGCGCGCGTCAGCTCGATTGCGCGCTCGAGTCCTCCGGCCACGTACTCGTAGTCCTCGTAGTCGCGGCTTTTGGGCGTGTCCTTGAGGCGATTGCGACGCTCGTAGAGCGCGCCGTCCTTGTCCGTGAAAGACTTAATCAGGCATCCTGCCGTTGAAGCTTTCGACGAAGGCGTTCTGGATCGGCTTGTCTGGTGCGATGAAGTGCCAGGCGATGCTGTTGTCCTGGCACCAAGCCAGCATCGCATTGCAGGTGAACTCGGTGCCGTTGTCGGACACAATTGATCCCGGCTTGCCGCGCCAGAGACGGCCGCGGACGACGAAGTGGCGTCCGTCCGGAGTCACAGGATACTTCAAGCCGACTTCCGCTGTCGTCCGGACGGCTGCTTCTTCGCCGACGCCTCTTTGCCGGCGGTCTTCTTTCCTGCGATCGGCATCAGCATCTCCTTCTGGCCGGCGGCAGCTTTCTTCGACTTCTTCGCCGGCTTGGCGGCCGCCTCCGTCGGTGGTGCTGTCTGCCCGACCGACCGCCGCAGCGCCGCCCTTGCCGATGATGACTAACTACTGCGTCGCCGCTTCGCGCAGAAATGCCTGGTAGGCGAGCCCGACTCCCACTTCCAGGGAAGTCGTCGCGCGCCAGCCAAGCTCCGTCAGGCGGGAGACGTCGAGAAGCTTGCGTGGTGTGCCATCCGGCCGTGACCGGTCAAAGCTGATGCTGCCCTTGAAGCCTACTACGGCGGCAACCACGCGGGCGAAGTCGGCAATGGTGATATCCTTGCCAGTGCCGATGTTGACCAGCGCGGTGTCGGAATAGGTCTTCATCAGGTGCACGCAGGCATCCGCCATGTCGTCGACATAGAGGAACTCGCGCCGCGGCGTGCCGGTGCCCCAGACCACGACCTCCGGCGCATCCGCGAGCTTGGCCTCATGGAAGCGGCGGATCAGCGCCGCGACGACGTGGCTGTATTCGGGATGATAGTTGTCGCCCGGACCATAGAGATTGGTCGGCATGACGTTGATGAAGTCGGCGCCATATTGGCTGCGATAGGCCTCGACCATCTTGATGCCGGCGATCTTGGCGATCGCATAAGGCTCGTTGGTCGGTTCGAGCGGTCCTGTCAGCATCGCGTCCTCGCGCAGCGGCTGAGGAGCAAGCTTCGGATAGATGCAGGATGAGCCCAGAAACATCAGCTTCTCGGCGCCGTTCACGTGGGCAGCGTGAATGACATTGGTGGCGATGGCGATGTTGTCGTAGATGAACTCCGCGCGCAGCGTATTGTTGGCGACGATGCCGCCGACCTTGGCGGCCGCCAGGACCACGACTTGGGGCTTCGCGCGTGCGAACCATGCGAACACCGCGGCTTGATCGCGCAGATCGAGTTCTTGGTGCGGCACCGTCAGAAGCTCGACGCCCTCTGACGACAAGCGGCGTATCAATGCGCTGCCAGCCATGCCGCGGTGACCTGCGACAAAAACGCGTTTTCCAGAAAGATGAAAGCGGTAGGACACGAGTTACCCTCTGATATGCAGCATCAAAATCGTCTTCGGTCTGATTTTATGGCATAGCAGCACCAGCGATCCAGGTCGATGACGGTGACCGCCCACACATTCCGATTCTGCGGAGCCAGCCTTCGCGTTGCCATGTCTCCAGGCTTGGACGGGGCGTTCTGTTGCATGGGTCCAACAGCATGGCCAGACGCCGGCTGACGATTTCCGCACTCCGGGTTGTGTTCGAATGGTGGTTCGGAACACATGGCGCAACGATGCTACCCGACGAGCCTCGCCGCAGCGTCCGGCGCCCGGCTAACGGAACCGTCAACTACGGAGCGCTGATCTCCGAGGCAGTGATGCGGCACGAGGTCGCGGCACGCATGACGAACTCTGCAAAGCGTCTTTGCCTGCATGATCGTTGCCAAATGGACGAAGTCCAGAAGTATGGCGGTAGCAAGCAGCAATCTGAATTCTCCGCTGCTCTAAATTCTCGGCTCCAACGGGTCGCAACGACGGCGCTGTCGTCACGAACCGCCAGACGCCATTGGCGTTTGGGGGCACGACGACCCTGCGACGCAATCTTCGAGCAGCCGGTGACATTGCGACAATCCGCATCCCACCCTTCTTCTCGCGCGAAGATCGCTTGATGGTCAACGGCTGAATTGGCGTCACGAGATGGTCCGGATCAAGATCGTAGTAGCAGATCTATCGCAAGGCTGCTGGCATCGATGCGCGTGAGGCACTGCTCCAACGCAATCGATATCGGCTCACGGAGCCCTCTCGCTCCGTCTGAGCGGCCGCCTTGTCCTGACATGGGCAGGGCCGTGTAGACGTCAGCAACGTTGCGGTTGGCCAGTTGGCAGTTCTTGCGGGGCCGGGTTCAAGAGCTGACGCTGTCTCCGCCTTCGGCCGGCGGGTTTAGAGCGCGATCGTTGCGGGGTGATACACGTTGATCAAGACCCTTCAGTCCATTCCGACGATCGAGTTCGTCGAGGCGGCGGCTCGAACAGGCGGTGCCGAGAATCCGCCTTAGCGAGGACGAGAAGGCTAGCTACCAGTAGGAGGTCGGATCCCATCTCAGCCCTGAGCGTGTGGAAGCCCAAAACCAGAACAATATCGATCAGGACTCGCCCAAGCTGAGAACCGAAGGGATGATCGGGGCCGCGACTCCAAGCTTGGAGGCTGCATGCACCGAGAAGTTGCAGCGCCCCAATCTGCGTGCCGATCTGGCCTGAGACACGTTAAGTGTCCTGCTGTAATGGATCGGAGGCGCCATTTCCCGGAGGGGATAAATTTGCACCGCTCTCAACGATGCTATAGCCGCACTCACTGAGCCAATCGAGTACCCGGTCGGCCGTATTGTAGTCCCAACCAGGGTACGACCTCGCGATGATGTCTCTCGGAGAAAGTCGGCGGAGGGCCAACGACGGTTTCGCAGAGTTTCCGACCATTACAAACACCATACTTAATTTGTCTCATTGTTACGCAATTCGGCATTTCTTAACTAGTGAAAAAAATCAACAGTTGAGTCGAAACTGGCATCAGCTGAGCGCCGCTCCTTCGAAATGCGTGAGGCGCAAGTCCGAGCGCCGCGCCGCGTTGCGCGCAAAAGTTGTTTGCAGTTTGTGTGCTTCGTTGTTGACCTCACGAGCTTGTTCAAGCGCGTCGACCATGAAGGTGACAAAGTTCGTCCTTCGGGCGCGAGGGGATGCATGGCCTTGCTGCGCAAGCGGATTTGGCCCGGTGCGTGTGTTGATCAGGCTGGAGGCCGCTCATTGGGGGCACTCTGAGCCCAACTGTTCGCTGAATTGCCGAGGCGGCGCAGGGCCAATATCCGCCATGAAACCTTCGAGGTCCGGCGGCCGAAGCACGTACCTGTCGACATCGAGGTGGTCGAATGGATGACTTCCAGTTCTGGAATTGCGTCAGATCGGAGAGTTGTGGCCGCGCAATCACAAGCATCGAAATGCGGCAGGTCGCTGATCGAGCAACGCTGCTGCTTCTAGCGTCAGCGCAAAGGTCAAAGCAATTTCGGGTCGTGCCGCCACCAAAGGATCAACGTTCGGACTCTTCATCCACCTCTGCACGAGGATCACCAACGATTCCAGCAGCGCCTTATAGCACGAGCCGATGTGAGCGACCGAGCCGGCAGATCGATACCCTGCCTTTCGGGATTTCTAGCTGGCCTCCGATCATCAGTCAGGGCGATGGTCAAACGACTGCCCGGGAGCCGGACGCCCCTTGCAAATCCGTTGCGAGACGATCACTGCGATCGGCCTGATCGCGCCAGGAGCCGTTAGCTCCCCTGTCTTCGCCAGATGCACAGCTCATTCCCGCGCGCTCGGCTGGGGGAGGGATCTGCTCTTTCCAGTCATAGAGATCTTTCGAGTCATACAAAGCGTCGCTATCGAGCAGTCGGACGGCGTACAATAGCACCGAAATCCCCACTATCGCCGCCAAAGCAACAAGCGCCCATATCATTCCGGCCCAACCATAAACCGATGAAATATGGTGAAACAATACCCGTTCACGAATGCGAAATCAATCCCAGCGTGAGGATTAACCGCAAGTCTACCAGACCGATTCCGAGGCGAGCGGAAGAAATACAACCATTAGTCAAAGGTGAGCGCGCAATCCTGCGCAGCAGCAGCCCGGCACAAAACGGAGTCCCGATGCCAGGCTCGCCCTTCGCGGGTGGTCAGCGCATCGAACTACTCCAGGTCTGCGTCTCATTGAGTGGTTTCGCTGCCATGGTGAGGCGCCGGGCTGATTAGCCCGCCACACGATGGGATCGCCGCTTAAAGGCGCGATGGCTCCATAGTCATTTAAGGGACGCGCTGGACGGCCACGCGTCGTTCTGCTCGAGCAGGATCTCGCCGACGAGACGAACGATAGCAATTTTGTTCGGGAAGATGCCGACGACCTCGGTGTGCGCTTGATGTCGCCGTTGACCCTCTCGATCGGATTGGGCGAGCGCAGCTTGGCGCGGTGCTGCGCCGGGGCGGCTCATATGGGCGAGCTCCGCCTCATTCATGACGGTTGCCAGCTTGGGCACCTTGGTTGGGATTGAGCTGATCGGCGACCTTGCGCCATTGCGCCCTGGCCATCGGGCCACTATCCGGCCCGATATGATCGGCTGTTGAAAGTCCGAAAGAACGGAAGTTTCAGATGTGACGGGGCGAGCCACATGTTCCGGGGTCAAGACTTTTTATCTGAAAACTACTTGGTGAGCTCAGCAAAGGTGTTGAGGTCGACTTGGTGTGCTCGGGTATCGCGGCCTTGAAGCTCGGCATGGTCGGAAATACCGTAAGTGAAAAAGCTCACCTTTCTAAATCCGATGTGCTCAGCGATAAGTCGGAGCTCTTCCTTTGCATAGAAGTGAATGTGGTCCCAAAACGCATAGGCCTCAAACTCGCCTTCACGAATCCTCGTCTCGGTCGGTGGCGAGTAGTGGCGGTGTAGAACTCCTTCCAGCCCAGGAAAGCTGAAGCGCATCACGCCGCCAGGCTTTAGTGTCCGATAGATCTCAGCTACTACGAAGATCGAGGCGGCTTGGGGGAGGTGTTCAAGCATATCCTCCGAATAGCCGAATCGAACAGTGTTGTCGGCGAACGGGTGTTTGTCCAGCAAGTTGACCTGATAGTAGGCTGGGTGGTCGTGCTCGAACAGGTCGATGTTGATCCAGTCGTCGAGGATAGTGCTGCCGCAACCGTAGTTCACCTTCAGATCGCTTCCCTCGATTATCTTCCGGGGGGCAGCGCGAAATCCCGCCTTGGTCCAGGCTCCGGAGTCCGGCTCATACGTATACTGTTTGTAGGTCCGAATCTTGTCTTCCCAATAAGGAATTTGCGACAGCCGGTCCAGAAGACCCTGTTGCGAAACGATCGCTGGTTCAGCTACCGGCTTGCGGGTCCGTGCTGCAACGTTGACGAGTCTCGGCGCGATGAGGCGCTTCAGGTATCGTGTCGCGCGTCTTAGCATTGGTTCCTCTTGAGTCGCACCGAGACGGATGGACGTAGGAATCGTGATAGCCAAGTAACGAGGAAGGGCGTTTAATCGAATGACATATTTACAACTGCGGCGCAACGATCGGCTTGGTCTGAGCGCCAGGCGATACTCCGGCGCGGGTGGGTACTCCGGCAACCTAGTCTTACGGCGATCCTCGCAGGCGCAAATGGCCCTGGAGGTCAGCCAACAACAGCGGGCCGAGGGCAATCTGTGCATCGAAAAGTCCGCCCATGATCATGTTCAGGAGTTCTGGAGGACTTGCCAGCAGCGTCTCGACGCCTGCCTCGGGCGCGAATCCTGGGATCCGATCGTCTGTCTCAATGAAGAAGGAGTGTACGCGATTGCTGAGACGACCTGCATCGGTTTTGTTCACTCCGAGCAAATGGACGGCCCTGCTCGGAAATCCAGTTTCCTCAAGCAGTTCTCGAACCGCTGAGCTCGCGGCTTGCTCTCCAGGATCGATCAGACCCGCTGGAAGCTCGAGAGTGAAGTCCTCAACCGCCGGTCGGTATTGCCGGACCAGCGGCACCAGACCCTCGGGGGAAATGGCGAGAACGACAACGTAGTCGAACGTTTCGACTGAATGGTACGTTTCGCCCACAGTTCCTGAAGAAAACTCGACTTCGCGGGCGGTCAAAGTCACCCACGGCGAGATCCTGCTCCTGGATGTGTGGGTTATTCTGGGCCATGACTCAGGACGGTTCATTGTCGCTCCTTGCAATGCCGAGGCATCGATGAATCTGGATGCCAAGACGGTCGGGAAAGTCTGGGAGCCTCAAAGTTTGCGAGCCTCGACGGAGGTGTAGCCTTTAGCTGTTGAAGTGACGCGGCATATCGTTAGCTCTCCTGCAATATGCGCGTGGCTGCCGGCACCAGATCACCCAGTCTCTCTCGCCGTGTCGCGCCCCATCACAGTCACCATTCCTACTTCAACATGTCGAGCGACAGTCGAGGCGACGGTCGCGCTCGCCTCCGCGAAAGTCTCGTAACCGTTCAATAATTCAACGATTGCCTGGGCGATCGCATGCGGGGATGGAGTTGCTTCGAGGGCGTTGCATCCCACGTTCCAGTCCGAAAGCGAACTGCCACTCAGGAACACGAAGGGCCTCGAACTCGAAATTGCGTCACAAACGACGCCCGACCCTCGTATCGCATAGACAGCAGGATCATGCAGCAGAAGTGCTGCGTGGGCTTGCTTCCAGCTCAATATGTATTCGTCCGGATCCAGATGGAGTGGCAATGCTTCTATTCGAACCTTACCCGCCCTGCTGCTTGGATGTCCCTGAACGCGCAGGACGACGTCTGGGTCGTGCGCGTTGAGCTTTGCTGCGAGCGCCTGCGCCGTCGCGTTCAATAGTCTAGCTCCCTTGTCCGAGCGAGCGTGACCCGCCATGTAGAGAATGAACCTGCCATTCACCGCGGGAGGTTGCTGGGCCGGCAGGTCAGTGGGGTGAGGGAGCAACTCGACAGACTTGGGCCAGATTTCGCGTATGGCGCGCGCGAAGGCGGGCGTCTCTGCGAGTAGATCCACGTTCTCAACGGCCCCCGGGGACTCCTGGAGGCGCTTTAAGGCTGATCGCCATGTCGGATCGCTTGGATGGCAGCCCACATCATCATACATCAGCCGCACGACAAAACGAGCCTGACCGCGATGCGCCTCAAATTGCTCGGCGGTTGCGATGAGAAGCTCAGCGTCGGCAGACGGCAAGAATACGGCATCTCCGGGCTCGGGCTCAAGGGTTCTGAGAAGTTCGCCGAGTTCGGGGGCAATGATCGAGCGGAGTTTGCTCGCGTCTGCGCCGGCGACCGTTAGAGTAGGTGCGTCAGGAGCATGAGAGCCTCTCCAGCCCCTGATGAAGCGTGCTATAGGCATGATCGCGCCTGCGCCGAGCGAGAACGCGGACGTGATCGTGGGCCCGTAACGGCGAGATCGTGATACGGTATCGCGATTATGTCTGAATACTCGCAAGATATCGCCGCCGCCGAGATGCTGCGATCCGTTCCATCCCTTCCCAGCGGCTATCAGCGGGCGTGTGTCGCCCATAAGGGTTGCAAACCTGGACGTGGCAAATGCGTGGTGACCACGTTCGTCGATCAAGTTTGGTTCGATTATGATGGTCCGTCCCGTCACGGTCCCTAATCTCCCGGCAATATCGAGACCTCATGCTCGAGCGGCGCTACGGCTGCTGTTCCGTTTGCCGCTCCCCTGCGACCAGGGTGTATTCAACGCATTTTTCCAGGAAGCGGGTCATGGAGCGTTCCGCTCTCGTGGCCTCGATCCTGCGACAGATTGCATTAAAGAGGTTCGGATTGAGCGCGATACGCTTAATCGCATCAGACAGCGCAGCAGCGTTGGCGCGCGCCGCGAGGATGCCGTTAACGCCATCTTGTATCTGCTCGGTCAGTCCGCCGACCGGCGTAGCTATGACGGGGACCCCGGCCCCCAAGCTGGTGGCGGCGACTCCGGATTGGCTGGCTTCGATGTGGGAAAGAACAACGGCGTGATAACGCGATAGTATCGCCGCGATTTCCCGCTCTGTAAGCCAGCGATTTATCACTTCAGCGCCGAGCGCAGCGAGGCGCCGTTTGTTTTCACCAAGCGGGCCCTCGCCGAAGACTCCTAGTTCGACCTGAAAGCCTTCTCTGCGTAAGGCCTCGATGGAATCGAGAAGCAGGGTTAGTCCCTTGTAGGGCATGATGCGACCCAGGAAAGCAAGCCTGATCGGTTTGCCTTCGGTGAGGCTGATCGTCCTCTGCTGCGCGCCATAGTCGAGATCTGGATGGAACAGCGTGAACAATTTGTGCTGAGGGACGCGCCGGGCCGTCAGGAGTCTCTTCGTCACTGCGTCGCTCAGAGTGAGGACCGCATCAGCTTGCGCAATCGTCCGATCGAGGAGAGGGTCTATGAGCGCCGACCTGTAATCACCCGGGTGGATTTCCGCATCGTGAATGATTGAAGAATAGAGAACTCCATGCGGTCTCAAAACGGAGAATACGAAGGACGACCAGACGTGCGGCATGAATTCAATCACGGCTTCAATCTTCCGATTGACAATCTCGCGCGTGATGCGGCTCCTCAGCATCGGAATGCGCCAGGCTTGGCCGATAGCGCCAAGATCATTGGAAAAGGTGTCCACGGCGACCAGCCGGTCTTCAAACTCGCGAAAAGCTGCAAAGCTCTCATTTTGGCGAGATACGGATATCGTGGCGTCGATTGAAGGACATGAGGTCGCTACGGTCGCCGCTTCCTGCACGAAGCGGGACAGTCCGCGCCGCCCCCAATAGACCAGCATGATGCGAGCTCTATCAGACCTCTCCAACATGGCTAGCTGTCGCCTTGAGAACGTGACCGAGGCCCACGTGATGTGTGTTGAGCGCCGAGCCCACCAGAACTCGGAGAGCAGCCTGTGGCTTTGACCGGATCCAGCCACGTCATGCGAGAGCACCGCGTGCCCATAGTTCGGCAAGTGTGAGCTTATATTGAAGGTCGATGGGGAAGCTTCGTTCCTCCCGGCGCAAGCGATCACCATCAATGACGCCGTGCGACACGAGCATGCTTTCGTTTCGCCAAAGCGGTCCGTGTCGTTCGATCAGCTTCATCATCCATTGTTGGACTGGAGGTGTGAAGCCCTGCTTGGGTCGCTGGCTGACTTCATCTGGCAGCAGATGACCAAAGGATGACAGCAAAAGCCATTTATGCGGCTTCTCGAAATCCTCGAGGCCGCCATGACGCATAGCGGATACCGCGTTGATGAGGTCGATGTCCAGGAACGGCACGCGCATTTCGATGGAGTGGGCCATGCTCATACGGTCGAGCAGCGTGAGGCAGTTGCAGAGGAGCCAGGTCCTCGAAAGCGCCTCCGTCACGGCTGGACCGCTGGGATATCCTTCAATCGGCCGAGTGCGCGCGAGCCAATGATTTGGTTCGACCGAAGCAGGATCGGCGAGAAGTGAGCGTGATAGCGCGGCTGACCGGCCGATTTCCTTCAATGGAGCCAGAATGGAGGTTTCCCGGGGGGCGCTATGTCCGAACGTTCGGCGTGCCCATTCTTTGATTCCTCCATTGACGCCCTTCTTACGATGCTCCGCAGCTGCATTGCGGACCCACTCGTACCCCCAAAAAAACTCGTCTCCGCCCATGCCCGAAAGCAGAACCGGCACCTTTGCGGCTCGGGCTGCGCGGCAGACCTCGAAGTACCCATATGCTGCTATGTCGGCGATCGGGGTGTCCATCGCTTGCACCAGCTGCGGGAATTGCTCGACCATTTGGTCGACATCAATTTCCACTTCCGTGAATTCGATGCCGAGAGAGCGCGCGAAGCGCTGAGCGATCAGCCGTTCGTCGGTGGGTGGTCGTCCCTTATAGCCGATCGTGAAAGCATGAATCTGGCCGGGATAGTGTCTCGCCGAAATGGCGGCGACCAGGGACGAGTCGATCCCACCCGAAAGTGCAACGCCGACCGGAACATCGGCGCTCCCCATCCGCCGGCATGCCGTATCCAGCAGGTCTCTCACCTGCGCAACCGGATCTGGACAGTGAATAGCCTCGACGTCGAGCATACTCCAATAGGGGCGCGGTTCCGCAGAGAGCTGCTTTGGCGAAAGAGTTATCAGATGACCTGCTGGCAACTGATGAATTCCCTCTATCAGGGAGTTCGGCTCCAAGCAGTACTGAAAGGTCAGAAACTCGTGCAGTGCCACTGGGGAGATGCGCCGTTGCGCTGCTGGCACGAGGCGTAGCAGCGGCTTCAGCTCGCTGCACCACCAGACTCGCTCGGCACCGTCGTCTCGCCGGTCTCGCAACATGTAGAGCGGCTTTTCGCCCAGGCGGTCGCGCCCGAGCACGAGCCGCCCCTTGCGATCATCCCAGATGGCAAAAGCAAACATACCCCGCAAATCTGCGATGCAGTCCTCACCTTTGTCCTCGTAGCCGTGAACAATCGTTTCCACGTCTGAGTGGGTTCTCAGATCGTGGCCGCGAGCCTGAAGCGCGCTGCGTAGCTCGTGGTGATTGTAGATTTCGCCGTTGCAAACCATTGCAACCGACCGGTCCTCGTTATAAAGCGGCTGTCCTCCTCCTGCCAGATCGATAATCGACAGGCGTCGCATGGCCATCGCCACGTGGGTCGATGCGAACAGTCCATCGGAGTCCGGGCCGCGATGATACAGGGCTCCATTGATCTCGCTTAATAGAGCGAGCTCGCTTTGCCGAAGTGGAGCACTGCAGATCACGCCGCTGATGCCGCACATGAGTTTAGTCCCCCATTTCCGCCGTCCGAAGATCGTTCGCTTCAGACGTGGTTGTCTCGCCAGCGCTCCGCGCGGCTAGCAAAAGGTTCACGCAGTGATCGCGGGCTTGCCGCGTGTCACGCCGGCCTTCCCTTCGATCGCAATAGCTCGTTCGACAAGGTCAACGAAGGATCGTGCAGCAGCGAGCCGCTGCCGGAGATTTCGCTCCTGAGCACGTCGTTCCGAAGCAGGATCGGGACCGTCCGGGAGTTCGCGCCAAGCGCTCGAAAGCGTTTCCGCCAGAATTGCGTCGTCGTCAGGTGGAAAGAACCTGACCTGCAGACCCTGCTCGCCTTCGAGCTGCTCACGGTGCACGGGAATATCAGAAGCGATGATTGGTCGTCCCAGCGTCTTTGCATCTTCAACGACGGTACTCCAGCCCTCGAAGAGGGATGGTTGAAGAACCAGCGTGGCGTGGCGGAAGATCTCGATCTGGTCTGCTCGAGGAACCAGTCCCAATCGCAGTATCCTGTCTTGAAGCTCGGATTTGGCGATGAACTCGAGTAATTCAGGCACATATTCCTTGTCGCGATAATCGTCTTCCCGGCCCGTGCAGACGAGTACCAGATCCGGGTGCCTTGCCTTCAAGCGATGCAGCGCCTTGAATGCAACTCGGTGGTTCTTGTGGGCCCAGAATTGATTTGCGATGTAGGCGTAGCGCCGGGGCAGGCCGTATTGCCTGTGTGGATTGCGACCGCCCCGCTCATGATCCGTGATGACAGAGCAGAAGCGCCAGACATGTGGCTCGACCTCAGGATTCGGGCAGAGATTGAGGAAGTCCCTCTTGGCCGTTTCACTGCTCAGGACCAGGACGCCAGGCTCGGAGGCGATCAAAGCGATGCCACGGTCGCGCGCATCGCGCTCATCCTCAGTAAAGAAATGAGGCAGGTGCACATGTTGAAAATCAGGTATCCATCGGATCGCCGGAACGCCCTGCACCTTGCCGCCAATTGTAGGATAGGTGGCATCCAGCTTCTGCCAAGCCGGATCGGGCGGAATGTAGGTTTGCAGAAACTTCCTATGGACACGGCGCCAGAAGTGGGCGATCGCGCCGTGCCTGCGCGGGCGCCGGTCCCGGTCGACGAACGGAAAAGAGCGCAGCTCAACGGCGAGCGGCATTGCGTCGTCCGGTACGCCGAGCAGCCTGACCTCCGGTCTCTCCGCTTCTGGCAGGCTTTCGAGACAGTAGACGAGATTGCGAATATAGATAATGCCGCCCATCCACTTGGGATCGGTGATCACGTCGAGCCCGATCACCCGGGTGGAGGGCTTGCCGCTGCTTTGGCCGATCATTCAATTCCTCGGTACCGTAATGGCAATTACTTTGATCGCCGGGCAACGCGCCACCGTCGTATCCCGCCGAGCCAGCTCCCGCCGGGGGAAGGCGGGGAAACCACCTGGCTTGGCCCAAGAAATTCCGAGTAGACCTTTTCGCGTGTCGCAATCTGTTCCGGCGTCCCTTCATGCTGTCCCTCCGTGCAAGTCGCACACGGCGAAAGCTTGGGACCATAGCGAAGCAGCTCCTTTCGCCATTCCGCCATCGCCTGGCTGGCATAAGCCGCAAAAATCGTTGGAAAATCCGTCAGTTTTCCAATTGCATAGCGTTGGGTATGCTCTGCAAAGTCGACGAACATCTGGCAGCAAGGGAAAAGCGTGCCGTCGTAGGAAACCGTAAAGTCATTGAAGGGACGGGAGCACGGCGCGGACCGGCTGAACGCGCCGGAACTCAGTCCGACGGATTCCGCCCGGTTCGATCCCAGCGTGTAGTAGTTCGTAGCAAAGACATTGATGGGCAACTTTTCGATAGTGACATGACCCTGCATCGTCTCTCCGGGACGGAGGATGTCGACCTTTATGGCCTTCTGCAAACGTCGGGAAAGGTCGTTGAAGCGCGTCGCTGCATAGGCGTCGTCGTACGGCTTGCCGGCCGGGGCATGAATGGAAATGTACAGTTCGGACAGGCCGGCTGAGATCAGTTCGCGAACATAGTCTCGATCCAGATAGTCTCCGTTGCTACTGAAGTATATCCGGGCCGCCGGCAACAGCTCTCGAGCGCGCCTGATGCGATTGAGCAGCAGCGACTTGTCTGAAGTTGGCTCGTTATACAGATTTAAGCACAAGCCCTCGTCATAGGAGATTTCTGCGAGGTCGCGCAGGATAAGTTCATAGGTATCGTGAGGCAGCAGTTTGTTGGTCGAGGCACGATCGACCTTCGACACGGGGCAGTAGGAGCATGCCCGATTGCAATGTGATGAAATTTCGACAACGACGTTGCGTACTGACCTTCGAAACAGCTCTCGCGCCGTTTCAGCGCTCGTCGGTGCGAAAAAGTGGTCCCGCGCAAAATGGTCCAACGCTTCGTTCATGAGCTGACCTGGTCAAGATGAAAATCTGCATCGAAGTGAACGACGGCATTCGGGTCCGAGTAGAGGAACTTGTCGCTCGGATTGAGGACGACGACGTTTCCACACTTGAGCGCGAGAAAGAGATGAAGTCCTGCATGGCGCGTGATCGCGGCGATGTTCAAATCGTAACTTCCCGGCCGCAGATTTTGCGCTGGAACGGAAATCCTCAGACTATAGCGACCTGGCATCACGCGTCCGACCAGAAGACCCTGCTCGTGACTGTCGATAGTGCAGATATTTCTATAATGTGCTGCATCGAGCACGGCGCGGATGACGAGGTCATCGATAGCTGAATGAACCGTCACATCCATGACGATGTCGAACGGCTCCTTGAAGTGCAGCTCCTTCTTGGCTGTATTGCCGTCCTTTGCGACGATCTTGATATTGTCGCAGACAACGTCGCCGGTACCGGAGATCAGCTCGCTCGCGCCATCCGGACCAGGAAGCGCACTCTCCCGCGTACGGGCGGCGTTGCGAGCGTTCTGATCGTCATAGGCGCGGATCACCTTCTCGATTTCGCCGAGGACCTTCACTTCGCCCTTGTCCATGAACAGTCCGCGATCGCAAACCGCCCAGATCGCTCCAATGGAATGCGAAACCAGGACGATCGACGTGCCCTTGCGCTTCAATCCAAAGAGGTAATCATAGCACTTCTTCTGGAAGTTCAAGTCACCCACAGCGAGCACTTCATCGACCAGCAGCACCTCCGGCTCGCTCACGGCAGCCACCGCGAAACCGAGGCGCACCTGCATGCCGCTCGAGTAATGCTTGACGGGCATGTCGATGAATTGTTCGAGCTCAGAGAACGCAACGATCTCATCCATGTGGGAGCGGATCTCCCGGGGAGAGAGTCCGAGGAGTGCGGCGTTGATGTAGATGTTTTCGCGGCCGGTGAGCATCGGTGAGAAGCCAGCGCCGGCCGCGATCAATGCGCCAACACGTCCGCGCAACATGACGCGACCGGCATCCGGCTTGTAGATGCCAGTCAGGATGCGCAGAAGGGTCGTCTTTCCACAGCCGTTGACCCCCATGATGCCAAGGCTCTGGCCGCGTTCGAGCGTGAAGCTGATGTCCTTGACGGCCCAGAACTCCCCGTCACGCAACTGGCTCGAATCGCTGCCGGCGCCAACAAGCCGACCGAGGCCGTCACGAAGGCCGTGTGCCATCGATCGGCGCAGCGACAGGCCGAACTTCTTGGAGACGCTCTCGGCGCGAACTGTCCAGTCCTTATCGCTCACAACTGTCTGCTAACCTTTGGTGGTAAGGATGCGGGTGTACACTGCCGGAGGGAGGCATGAAAGCGAAATGCAAAAAGGGCAACCGGCCGACCGGTCTGCGGAGGCGGCCAGCTCGGCAGCCCCTCACTTGATGTTCGCGCCTTTGTTGCCCGTCCGCCACCATGCGGCATAGGCGGCAAGCCCATCTCTCAAGCTCCAACGATGCTCGAAGCCCAGGCTTCTTGACCGTGTGGCCGAGGCCTGCAGGTGGTTCGGATCACCAACGCGCGAATTTCCATTGAATCGGATCCGACAATCGACTCCCAATGCGCGGGCAAGCTCACTGGCAATGGACTCAACGCTGGATGCGACGCCAGTTCCGCCATTGACGATGAGGCACTGCGACGTTGCGTGCTGGGCCGCGATGAACCCGAGTTCGGCTGCGTCCTCCACGTACAGCATGTCCCTGGTCTCAGCCCCCGTCCCAAAGAGGGTAATTTCGTCGGACGCCTGCGAGAGTTTTCCTGCGACGTCCCATAGCAGCTGCTTCTGCAAGCCGGGACCGTACAGAGAGAAATAGCGGATCACGGCCGTTTTCAAGCCGAATGAGTGTGACGCCGATCGACATAGCAATTCGGCACAGAGTTTGTGTGTGCCATAGGGCGATACAGGAGCCAGCGAAGCGTCTTCGGCGATCGGTCCCGGCGCGGCGCTGCCATACACTGCCGCGCTGGAGGGAAGCACGAACACCGCTTCCGGCGCTGACCTGCGCAACGTATCGAGCAGCAGCGCGGTGCTGTCTACCGAGAGACGGAAGTCTCGGTAAGGGTCCGCAAGCGATGCGCCGATTGCGCCGCTGCCCGCGGCATGGAATACGACGTCGGGGGGGCCGACAAGCTTCAGGAGCTCCTTGATCGCTTCGTTGTCGATGATCTTCTCGATCCAGGCAGCCTTGCCTGAGACTTTGACGAGAGGGAGTGTGGCGATATCGACATCGGCAGCGCCGCCAAGCCCAATGCCAGCAATATCCCAGCCCCCCGCCGCAAAACGCGCGGCCACATGTCGGCCCAGGAAGCCACGGGCGCCGGTTATCCAAACGAGTGCCATACGTCAGAATTGCTCTTAGAGGTTCCGAAAAGGGATCGTCTCTATCGAGTTGATCGCCACGGTTAAGACGAGAGGGCGCGCGCCCCTGGGCGCAGGGTCAGCTCGGACGCTCGTGCGACGGCGAAACCCATGGACGTGGAGGGCATTTTCTACTTTCACGTGTGGATGCGCCAACTTGCAAACATGCCGGTCGTGGAGGTATACACCGTCTGAGGATTGTTTCCAACGATATCCATGCCTTCAGGCCGATTGCGGAGGAGGACAGCTGGTGAGTTCCTTCAAGGTGCCTGTAAGCGGGGTAGTGGAGCGCTTGATCGGATCTGAAGATGCGTGCGTAGGCACTGACAATCCGGTTTCGATCGATCGCGCAACCAAAGGCTGCGTTCACGTCGTTGTTCCCGTCTTTAATCGTTGGCAATTCACGCAGCAGTGCGTCGAAGATCTGCGCCGTCAGACCTATCGACATTTGACGATCAACGTATCGGACGGCGGATCGACCGACGGCACGCGAGACAAGCTCGCTCGACTCTATCCGGATGTGGAGGTGATCCACGATGGGAAGGAGCGTTGGTGGGCCGGCTCTTGTGCGCTGGCCATTGAGCGGATACTGGCCAAAGCTGCGACGGATGACTTCGTTCTTTTGCTGAACAATGACACGAGAGTCCCTGAAAACTACATCGAAACGCTGGTTGCCTGGTCGCGGGCCCATGACGCGGCCGTTGGCGCAAAGGTCGTTGACAGTCGCGATCCGACGAGGGTCCTTGATGCCGGCGAGATGATTGATTGGGAGCGCTACGATTTCCCCATCAAAACAGAGATCGCCTCAGGCGAGCGGCATTGTGAAGACGTCGACACGCTTCCGGGCCGAGGTACCTTGATTCCGATCAAGATGATAAGAGCGGTCGGCAACATCGACGATCGGACCTTTCCACATTATATTTCAGATTACGACTTCTTTTGCCGGATCAAGTCTGCTGGTTTCAAGCTGCTTGTGTGTTACGACACAATGATTCTGGCTCATATCGAGGAGACCGGTATCGTACCGCAAGCCCAGTTGACCTTGCGGCAAGCCTGGCGCGAAATCTTCGACCGTAGGTCGATGACCAATCTCGGCGATCATTGGCGCTTCGTCTCCCGACATGCGCCCGCGCCGCTGCGCCCGCGGTTGCATCGCCTTTTGGTGGCGCAGGCGGCCGTAAAATTGCTGTTGCGCACGGAACTCGGCGTTTTTTTTCTACCGCCGTATAAGGGCGCGCGTCTCGTCAGGAGAGTCATACGAGCCGTTGTACGCTTGATTAACGAGCCGGATGCTGCGCTCGAGTTCGCGCACTGGCCGCATGCGGTGAAGCTCGTTGCGCTGATGACGTTTGCTCCACGTCCCTTCCAAGGCGACGAGGCCGCCGCCAAAGGGTTGGATGTGTCGCGGCTTGTGCGCGATGGCGTATTGGTCCTGCGGTTGCCGCCTGACTGGTATTGCTTCGGCACGCTGCAATGGGCAGGCCGGTCGGATGCTGCGCAACTGAACGATCTGCTGCGCACGTGCCGAGGGCCGAGCCTGTTGCAATATAGGGCCCTTGTTTCCTACAAGAGGGCACGCCAAGCGCATATACGGCTGGGTGATGATAGCGCGGCAGACCCAGGGCAAGCATCATGCAATCATTGAAACAGTACATCAAAGGGCGCCTCAAGGCGCCGCTCGCGGAATCAAATTACAAACGATTTCTTGCGGACGGCAACCCGCCTTGGAAGCCAGGTTACGATACGCATAAGATCAAGTCGGTAACCGCCGCAATCAACGATCCCGCCTACGATCCCTACAAGCTCCCGGACGGTTTTGGTTGGCGCCTCGATGAACGTATCGTCGAGTATCCATGGTTCATGGCACGCCTTCCAGCCGGAAAGGGGCGGTTGCTCGACGCGGGGTCTACCCTCAACCACGCGCATGTGCTCGGTCATCCGAAGCTGCGCGAAAAGACCTGCACCGTTTCGACTTTGGCGCCGGAGCAGTGGTCTGCGTGGCAGTGGGGCGTGTCCTACGTTTATGAAGATCTGCGCGAAAGCTGTTTCCGGGACGCGTATTTCGATTGGATCGCCTGCATCTCGACGATCGAGCACGTTGGCCTGGACAACACGATGCTCTATACGAGCGACGGCACAAAGAACGAGACGGACACCGATGGGTACGTCTCTTGTCTGATGGAATTGCGCCGAATGTTGAAGCCAGGTGGGGTGCTCTTTCTGAGCATGCCATTCGGCCGACGAGCCAACCACGGTTGGTTCCAGATTTTTGACGCCGAAATGGTCGACCGGCTCGTCGAGCGATTCGCGCCGCAATCGTGCATCGAGACCATCTATCGTTACAGGGCGGAAGGGTGGACCGTTGGCGACCGGGAGAGCGCAAAGGACGCAACCTATTTCGACATACATAAGCAAAGCACTTATGATGATGATTACGCGGCGGCCTCCCGGGCTGTCGTGTGTCTTGAGCTGACGAAGTAGCACATTCCGTGACGCGCCGTGTTCGTGCATTTGCCGAAGGACTACTTGCTCGGCTCGTCCGGCCGCGGCATATGCCCTCGGCCGACCGAAGGATTGATCGCGCTCTCGCAGATATCGACCAGACTGCCGTTTTCTATCCGACGGCCAGTCTGCATACGCACGGGCACCCGCCAGAGGCGCTGCGGATCGGCGCTCACACGCACGTCCGTGGCGAGTTGTTGTTGTTCGGACACGGCGGGCGTATTCGCCTTGGCGAGTATTGTTATGTGGGCGAGCAGACCAGAATTTGGTCCGCCAGGGAGATCAGCATCGGCAACCGCGTTCTGATCTCGCATATGTGCACGATCATGGATAATCTGACCCACCCGTTGGATGCGAGCGCGCGACATCAGCAGTTCCGCGATATCATTACCGCTGGTCATCCGCGCAAAATCGACCTGGACGAGCAACCTGTCATCATTGAGGACGATGCGTTGATCAGTTGCCATTGCGTGGTGCTGCGAGGCGTGCGAATCGGCCGGGGCGCCGTCATTGGAGCGGGCAGCGTCGTCACCAAGGACGTTCCTCCGATGGTGATTGCGGCGGGCAATCCGGCCAAGGTCATTCGCGAACTCGATATGGAAGCAGTAAAATGACCGATGGCGCGATGAGCTGGGAGCAGGCGGTCTCCTGGTTGCGCAACCAGCCTGACCAGGCCAGTCTTGTGAAGGCGTGTTTCTTCGATGACCCGCTGTTGGCGGCTGCGCAGCGATTTCACGCCAGCTCCGAGTGGATTGCGACGCGATCATTGCTGACGAGCCCACCAGGGCGCGCCTTGGACGTCGGGGCGGGCAGGGGCATCGCGAGCTACGCGCTCGCGGCTGATGGCTGGCAAGTGACGGCGTTGGAGCCTGACCCGAGCGCGCTGGTGGGGGGCGGAGCGATCCGGGCGCTTGCGGGCGAGAGTGGATTGCCGATCAACGTTGTGCAGGAGTGGGGTGAGACCCTGCCATTCGATAGCAACAGCTTCGATGTCGTACTCTGCCGTCAGGTGCTGCACCATGCGCGTGACCTGGGGCAGCTCTGTGCCGAGATTGGTCGCGTTCTGAAGCCGGGTGGAATTTTACTTGCCACGCGCGAGCATGTCATTTCACGACCCGAAGATTTGCCGGCATTCTTGGCGTCGCATCCGCTTCACAAGCACTATGGTGGCGAGCACGCCTATTTGCTTGCGGACTATCACTCCGCCATCGCCAATGCGGGCCTTGCTCTCGATCTTTCGTTGAACCCGCTTCAGTCCGATATCAATCTGTTTCCAATGACCTTGAGTGACCACCGGAAACTTGTCGCCAAGCGGCTCAGATTGCCATCGGTGCTTGTTCGTCCTTGGCTGATGTCATGGTACGGTAACCAGCTTGACGATCCAGGGCGTCTTTACACATTCAGAGCGCGCAAGCCTGCAAGCTGATGCCAGAGATTGAATTGTGAAGAGATCATTGTCGAACATTTGCAGAAAGCTCTCTTCGCAACAGATACGGGGAGTCGCGGGCGTGGATGATTCAACGAGCCCAATCCGGGTCTGCCCGTCCCGCAGCAGGTCGTGGTGTCGTGATCGCGAGGTGCTCTCGTGACTGACCGCGTGCCGCTTGCCCTTTTCACGTACAACCGCCCGCTGCACACGCGACGGGCGCTCGATGCGCTGCTGCGGAACGCGCGCTTAGAGGACGTCAAGATCATCATCTACTCGGACGCCCCGAAGCGACCCGAGCACGCCGAAGCGGTCGAGGCAACGCGACGGCTAGTTGCAGACTGGGCCGTGGTGAACGGCGCCGAGGTCGTCGTGCGTCCAGAGAATTTTGGTCTTGCTCGCTCGATCGCCGGCTCAGTCGATGAGCTCACGCGCGCTTACGGCCGGGTGATTGTCCTCGAGGACGACCTCGTTGCAGCTCCCGATTTTGTCCGCTTCATGCTCGAAGGGCTGGACCGTTATGCTGATGCCGCCGGTGTTGCGCAGATTTCTGGTTGCCACCTCAAAGGTACGGCCCAAGTAGCCGGAGATGCCTTCTTCATGCCGCTGACGACGACTTGGGGGTGGGCGACATGGGCGCGGGCATGGTCGCTATTTGATTGGCAGACGGACGGTATGCTCGATGAGCTTGCCCACGATGCCGGGTTCCGCAGCCGCTTCAGCCTCAATGGCGCAGCGGATTATGAAGCGATGCTGTCCGATCGCATTGCTGGCAAGAATGACTCTTGGGGCATTCTGTGGTGGTATGCCGTCGCCAAGGCCGGCGCGCAGGTTCTCTACCCGCGTACGAGCCTGATATGGAACGGCGGATTCGATAACTCCGGCGTTCATTGTGCGGGTAACCTCCCCTTCCAGCTCGAGGCTCCAGCTCAATTCAGTCGGACCATCTTGCCGGCGACGCTGCGAATGCCCGATCGGGTTGAGCCGGACATGGCAGCATTCAACGAGGTCTGTCTTTGGCTGCGGGCAGGTGTCTCTCCAGCCGTTGATCGTAGCGGCCTCGCAACACGACTGCGAGGGGCTTTGAAGCGTTGGGCCGGCCGCCGCTGATCAGGAGAAATCTGCGCCTGTGCGGGTCAGAATGACCGAATTGAAGAGCCGGAATCGGACTTCGTAATTCCTGGCGAGAAGATATCTGAGAGCGGGATCCTGGTGCATTTCGGCGAACGGTGTCGACAGCGCTTCGATGATGATCACGGCGGGCGCGTAAACGTCCCAATTGCCCGAACGCAAGACGGCCAGTTCTGCGCCCTCCACATCGACGCTGAGGAGATCGACGTTGATTCCGGGAGGCACGAACTCGTCCATGATACTTGCGAGCGTCTTCGGGCGAAGCTCGATTTCACCAGTCTTGTCCCATCCAGCCGCGACGTAGCTGTCGGCGAGCTCTGCGTTGGTCGTGTTGAGGGCACCCTCGCGAAAGAGGTGCATCCGCACGGGGTCTGTCTGGTCCGACACCGCGAGTTCGAGGTTGACGTCTCGGGGCCGGAGCAGGCCGAACGAGCTCATGCTCCCGGGGGTTGCGTCGACATTGATGCCGCGCCATCCACGGCGGTAGAGCGCAAACGTATTGGAGAACCTGGTGGCGTGATGAGCGCCGACGTCGACATAGAAGCCGGAGCGACGATCACCGAATAGCCGCTTGAGCAGGATATCCTCTCCCTCCTGGCTGTAGTGGTGGCTGCTTCCGCCGAGCGCAGAGAAATGCTCGAGCAGAGCGTCAGGAATGTCGGCAGGGTCCAGGCCCGCACAGGCCCGCGTCAATAATTGCTTCCTCAAATCGAGCGGCAAGTGGTCGGCATCAGCAGCAGAAAAAGCCGCCGAAAGCAGCCGCCCGAGCTGGCTCGCATCCAGCTTCTGTTCGCTGAGCGATTTTTCGAGGATTTGTAAGCTGGAATCGATATCCATATGAGCGCCGATCCTGGCGAGCTGGACCGCCAATCTGGCGCGGTGCTCGGGAGCTATTCGGCGTCCGACGAACTGGATCAGCGATCGCGCCACGCTCGACAATCGAAAGCTAAGCGTGGTCACCAGTTGCTGCCCCTGCATGCTTCAATGCCTCCGACTGGTCGCGGATGATTGAGCCGGCCCCTGAGAATACTATCCGATCGCACCAGAAGCGATGTTGTCCAGCAATAGATGTTGATTGGGCCGAATCCGCTGAAATCCACCTGAAGGAAACCTTCACCACGAAAGAACTCTGCTACGTCGGTGTACCAGTCTGAATTGTCGAGCACGATGCAGCCGCCCGCGCTCAGGTGAGGCAGGGCTGCCCGCGCGCATTGATTGCGCCAGACCCCGTCGATGATGATGACATCAAATTCTCCTCCGATTTCGGATATGGCCCCAGCATATTCCGTGACCTCCTCCCGGAGAATGAGCTTTTCCAGTCGACTTGACCGATGCAGCATCTTCTCAAACCAGGCGGAATCATGCTCGACGGCGGTCACCTTGGCTCCCTTATTCGCCCAAAACAGGGACGAATTGCCGCAACCAAACTCGAAGATTCGCAGTCCTCTGGCGTCGAGCTGCTCGAAGTATTCCAGTGCGGGATATGTGTACCAGGGAACAGGTTTCCCATCCACGGCGACCGGCAGTTTCAGCTCGAGCGTACGTCCGTAGCCGTACTTGTTCACGAGGATGTCGAGAGCAGGCTCGAATGCCTTCGGCTCGGGTTTGGGCGTGGCATGCGCCAATGCGTTCGCGACCGTCCTCTGGACATAGGTGTTGATCCGATCTTTGAGCCATCTCATCTCGAGCATACTCCTGCGCGCTGGCCGGCGTCCGCCAAGCGAGTTGCTCGATGGATGGGCTCACACGTGAATTGGGACTCGGGCCGCAACATTGTCTAACGGGAGGTCTTGTTTCTGTTCAATTTGCTGTCGCTGCCTGTCGTCGGCTCAGCTACAGCCGCTCCGCTACGAGGTCCTCGAGCAGGTAGAAGATCTTCAGCCCAACGACGACCAGAATCATGGTCGCGACGATCACCAGCAAAAACACCGGAATGTCGTTGGCTTGGTCGAGGCAGATCAGCGCACGAGGAACATCGATGAGGTAGGTCAACGGATTGCACTTGATCAGAAACTGTATGGTTGGGCTCTCGATGCTCGAGTGCAGGTATACCGCAGGCGTCAAGTACATCAGCAGAGAGAGCCCTTGCGTGGCGAGCGGCGTAAGGTCGCGCGCAATTGTGCCGAGCACTGCGAGCATCAAGCCAATTGCCGTCCCGAGCAGTACCATGGGCAGAACCAGCAATGGATAGGCGAGTATCCAGAGGCTGGGCCAACGACCCATGATCAAGAAGACCGCCATCATCGTGATCATGCTGATGGCGATGGAATAGAAAACACCTGCCAGCGAGCTCATGGCGAGCGCCAGCTTTGGGATCTTGGTTCGCAGAATGAGATCAGCCTGCGACTGCAGGCCGCTACTGACCGCTCCCATTGCGCCCGGTAGACATGCCCAGATGGTGGTCCCGACGAGGACATAAAGAGGATAGGGGATCTCTCCTTGGCCGGGTTTGAGGACGCCGATGGAATAAAGAAACAGGAAGCTGATGATCCCCAGGATCGGATTGAGAAGAGCCCAGAAATACCCAAGAATCTTCTGTCGGAATTGAGCGATGAAGTCGCGCCAGAAAAGGCGAGTTATCACGTGGCGAGAGTTCGATAGATCGAAGTAGGCTTGGCGCAGGCTTGACGTTAGTCCACCGCTGCGCTGTGTTGCCTCATAAATTGTAATCGTGTCCTGGCGGTCAGACTTGATCATCGCCACCTCGCGGGCTTTTCTCGTGTGGTCAAATTGTGATTCGCTGGCTGCCTCGTCGTCGATTTACGAGAGGCGGAATTCGCTGAGATCCCGCGCTATCGATCGAGGCTTCCTGTGCATGCGGGTGTAAAGCCGGACGTGCCTTCTGAAACGGTGTCCTCCACATCAGTGGATCTTTGAAGGTTTTCCCGACATCGCGACGATTGCTCCATCACCGCGATAGCCAGCCGGCGGCGCTGAGCGCCGCACCTTTGGGTCCGTGTCACACACGGGGACGCTTTGAGCAAGTGGAATTCGCAATCACTCCCTGAGGCACGGCGGGGTCGATGCAGCAGCAGCCCGGTGCGCTATCGGACCCTTTGAGGCGGGCTTCGCGTCTCCAGCCTTATGGAGCGTCGTCGCGCCTGGAGGTACCCCATGGGCCAACGGGCGAGCGGTTTGCGGCGAGATTGGCTGGACGCCGCCGTTGGATACATGAACGACGTCTGGTGCAGCGCAGCCCGAGGGCAAAAGCTTCGGGTCGTACGGTCGACCTTATCGAAATACCGATCAAAACGCTAGGTCGTCCATCCCGCTTTTGCAATTGTAGATTTTGATATCCCGGAGAGTAAGCTCTTGATTGAGGGGCCTGTAGCGGCACCACGAAGCGCTAGTCACGCACACCACCTTAGCGCCGCGCAGAACGCTCCTGCTCTTCCAGTCACCGCTGGCACGGTGATGCTTCCGACTGGTTGCATTGTCGTAAACGTGCCAATTGCTGCGATCTGCCATGGACCTCGGCGCACGGAGCCGGCCGATCCGGGCGGCGTGATGGTGCGACATGGTGAGTTGATCCTTCGCCTGCCGAGTTGGCTCGAGCAGCCAAGAGTCAGCAGACCAGGGGGAAATGCGGCATGGCAGGGGGCGCGGCTTGGTGACATGCCCAGTCCCTGCAGAAATTGATTTCAGCTGGTCGCAGAGCAAGCGGGAGCGTCAAGTGGCCGGCCGCGCTGCGCAGAGGGTGTTCAGACCTTCGTCTCCCGGCAGGCGGCCATTAACCTGCAGGAAACGCTGATGACTGATAGCTAGATTCGCGGTTTCGGGGCTGCTCAAGCTTGGAATCGTGCGCTGGGATTTGAATGGCTGGGAGTTTAGCCAATGGCCGGATCGCCCAATTTGCAAGGCTCCGACGTAATCCAGGCCTCCGGCCCGGCAATCGATCCGCCTCCGTCAAACCCGGTCGAGCTCCCAGATGAGGCGGTGGAAGCTCAGCTCGCGCAAGGCGATTTCGGCGGGGTTGGTGCGGTGACGGCCGTGAGCGCCGGTGGGCTCACCATCAACCTTCTGTTCGATGCGGCCGCAATGGCCGCTCCAGCCAGCTTCCGGGCCGGGATTCAACAGGCCGCCGCGATCCTGACCTCCATGATCTCCGACCGAATCACGGTCAACATCAAGATCGACTACAGCGGAATCGGCGGAGGCGCTGCCGCAGGTCCTGATGGTGGCCAGTGGATGACCTACTCAAGCGTTCGGTCCAACCTCGTTGGGAACGCTAGCCCCGGTGACACCACCTTCAACGCCCTACCCGCTGTATCGAGCATCCAAGGGCAATCCTATGTTGCCGTCTGGAATTCGCAGCTGAAGCTCTGGGGAGGACTTGGCGCCAACGATACCACGACCGACGACGGCAGCGCGACGTTCGCGACCGACATCAATTCAGGCCTGCTCGTCGGGGTGGCCCTTCACGAGCTTACGCACGCATTCGGCCGCGTGCCCTACGGCCCGCAGCCTGACGTGTTCGATCTCTTCCGGTTCTCGAGCCCAGGCGTCCGTCTCATGACGGGAGGCGCGACGGCGTCGACAGCCTACTTCTCAATTGATGGGGGGCAAACGAAGCTTGCCGACTACGGCCAGTCCTCCGATCCGAGCGACTTCCTGAACAGTGGCGTTCAGGGCGCCAACGATCCGTTTAACGAATTCTACACTTTCAACACACTTCAGACGCTGACGTCCGTCGACCTCAAGCAAATGGACGCTCTCGGCTTTCATCTCGTCTCCGCAACGCCTGTAACCATAGAGGCGTTGGGAACGACCAGCCTGGTGCAGCTGGGATCAAGCTATTTCCTCAATCCATTTGGTGGGGGATTTGGCCCCCAACTCAAGCTCAACGGCGCCACGGTTCAGCCTGGGCAAATCGGTGGCTGGACGCCAATCGGTGCAGAAGCCGTTGGCGCGGGTTATGAGCTTGCCTGGAAGTTGGCCGGATCCGACCTTTACGCAGTGTGGACCCTCGACAGCAGCGGAAATTACGCAAGTAGCGCGATCGGAGGTGTCTCTGGACGGTCAGCCTCGTTCGAAACATTCGAGAATGTTTTTCATCAGGATCTCAACGGTGACGGTACGATCGGTATTCCGACCATCGTCATTGAGGGACTGGGATCGACCAGTCTGGTCCAGGTTGGCGATGGATATCTTTTGAATCCGGTCGGTGGCGGCGCGGGCCCGCAAATAAAGCTTGGCGGCGCGAACCTTGTGGCCGGTCAACTCGGCAGCTGGATGCCGATTGCCGCAGAAGCCGTGGGTGGCGGCTATGAGGTTGCCTGGAAGGTGGCTGGAGCCGATCTTTACGCAGTGTGGAATCTCGACAGCAACGGAAACTATACGAGCAGCGCGGTCGGAGGTGTCTCCGGAAGCTCGGTCTCGCTGGAAGCGTTCGAGAGCGTGTTTCACCAGGATCTCAATGGTGACGGCACGATCGGCATTCCGGCTACGGTCATCGAGGCACTGGGATCAACCAGTCTCGTTCAGGCCGGCAACGGATATATCCTGAATCCAGTTGGTGGCGGCACGGGCCCGCAAGTGAAGCTTGGCGGTGCCAACCTCGTGGCCGGCCAACTCGGCAGCTGGATGCCGATTGGCGCAGAAGCCGTGGGTGGTGGCTATGAGATCGCCTGGAAGGTGGCGGGAGCCGATCTTTACGCAGTGTGGAATCTTGACAGCAACGGAAACTACACGAGCAGTGCGATCGGAGGTGTCTCTGGGAGCTCCGCTTCGTTCGAGGCAATCGAGACCATCTTTCACCAAGATCTCAACGGTGATGGTACGATCGGGATTCCCACGATAGTCATCGAGGGGCTTGGATCGACGAGCCTCACCCAGGTCGGCAATGGATATTTTATGAATCCGGTCGGCGGCGGCGCGGGTCCGCAAGTGAAGCTTGGTGGCGCCAATGTTGTGGTCGGACAACTCGGCAGCTGGATGCCAATCGGCGCAGAAGCCGTGGGTAGCGGCTACGAGGTCGCCTGGAAGGTCGCGGGAGCTGATGTTTATGCAGTTTGGAGCCTGGACAGCGGCGGCAACTACACAGGCAGCGCGATTGGAGGTGTGTCGGGAAGCTCGGCCTCATTCGAGGCGTTCGAAACCACTTTCCATCAAGACCTCAACGGAGACGGTACGATCGGTGTAACCGCCCAAGTTTCAGCGGGCTACCCGCAAGGCAATCTCAGCGTCGCAAATGGTGTCCTCTCTTCGGGAAAAACCGCAAATCAAGCAGCGACTTACCCCTCCGACCTGTTCAGCCAGGATGGATTCCATTTCGCTGAAGGCGTCCAAGGTCAGACGATCATCTCCAGTCCCCAGCCATCGCTTGGTGGCCCACAGCAGACGGAATTGTGGGCACCGCATGACGTTTTCGTATTCAACCAAGAGCTTGGGCAGAGTATCGCCGCCAACTTCGCATCGGAGGCAGACATCGTTTGGCTCAGTCACAATCGCGCTGCCACGCAAGCGGCGATCGTCTCGGCGAGTCACGACAATACGCCTGGCAACATTGTTGTTTCTGATTCGGCACAGGACGTGCTTACGACACATCAGTCCATCACGGAGGCAGTTCTGAGCCATCTTGCCGGCTTTCATCTTGTCTAGTTCAATGCCCCGACCGGATTGGCAGAATCTTGGATGCGGGCGGGCTAGCGCATCGCGTCACACTTTCAACGTCACCTCTCTGCACGGTACAGAGATCGACGGAAGGTTGCTGGCGCCGCCAACAATCGTGGAGGCATCGGCGAACTCCGGCATCGAAACCTCCTCGCTCATCCTTGAGCGATGTCGATGCCCTTCGTGGGTGTCGAATGCGACATGCTCCTTCCGCTCGGCCGAAGACTGTATCCGAGTCCACGAGCGTCGCTCGTGGATGACGCTGCGGTTTGCTGGCAGCAGTTGATTTTGCCGCAAGACCGATGATCTACCAGCTGGAAAGCTAGATCGTCGCCTGACCTCCTTTAAAGCCGTGGCCCCAAACTTGCTCCCGTCCAGACCCGGGCATGTAGACAAGCAAGCGCATCAAAGCCTCTGATCCTGCATTCAATCTGGAGGGCAACTGAGCGGTCGACCGTCAAGGCGACCGTGGCATGCAGGGTCCTCCTCGCGCAGTTGTCCTTTCGCCTGAGAAGGGCAGCCGGTGTGAGAGAGCTAAGCGTTATCGGTCGAGCTGCTGCCTGATTTCGTGCGACGATTTTGTCAGGGTTCCGTCCCGAAGCGGCTCGTGCCGGTTCTCTTGCGAATAGACACCTGGCGTCCCCCCTGAGTGTCAGCGGAGTTTGGATCGGTCAGGCTGGCGTCCATAGGGCCGGCCATTAGACTTTAGCGATCGCAAATGGTATCGCGTAGCGCAAGCTGGAATGGCTGCGCACGTGTATGACCAGGACACGAGGACAATTGTCATCCAGGGCGGGGTTTCTGGACTCCCCTTAATCGTTGAAAAATTGCCGAGCGCCCACGGTCGCAGCGGTGTCGAGTGGAGAAGATGGTGGATCAAGATCGTAAACGACGTGTGGCGCTCATTACTGGTGTGACTGGTCAGGACGGTGCCTACCTGGCTGAGTATCTGCTCGGACTCGGCTACACGGTCCATGGAATCAAACGGCGTTCGTCCTCCTTCAACACGGCTCGTGTGGATCATCTCTACCAGGATCCGCACGTCGGAGACGTCCCGTTTCTGATGCACTATGGCGACATGACGGACTCGACCAATCTTATCCGTTTGGTCCAGCAGATCAGGCCCACCGAGATATACAACCTCGCAGCTCAAAGTCATGTCGCCGTGAGCTTTGAGAGCCCGGAATACACCGCCAATGCGGACGCAGTAGGGGTCTTGCGGCTGTTGGAAGCTATTCGCATTCTCGGCTTGGAGAAGGACACGCGATTTTATCAGGCTTCGACCTCGGAGCTGTACGGTTTGGTGCAGGAGGTTCCGCAACGGGAGACCACGCCGTTCTATCCGCGGTCTCCATATGCAGTCGCAAAGCTATATGGCTATTGGATCACGGTAAACTACCGTGAGGCATATGGCATGTTTGCTTCCAATGGCATCTTGTTCAACCATGAAAGCCCCATACGCGGAGAGACTTTCGTAACTCGCAAGATCACGCGGGGAGTTGCAAGAATAGAAGTCGGTCTGGAGGACGCGATCTATCTTGGTAACCTCGAAGCGAAGCGCGATTGGGGGCACGCGCGGGACTACGTCAGGGGAATGCACGCAATCCTGCAGGCGGACAAACCGGATGATTTTGTGCTTGCAACGGGAGAGACGCGCTCTGTGCGCGAATTCGTTGAGCTTGCCTTTGGTGAAGTTGGTCGTCGCGTCGAGTGGCAAGGTGAGGGCGTCGACGAGGTGGGGCGCGATGTGGCTTCGGGGAAGATCGTCGTGCGCATCGACCCGGCCTATTTCCGCCCGACCGAGGTCGATCTCCTGATCGGAGATGCGACAAAGGCGCGGCAGAAGCTCGGTTGGACGGCGCAAACGAGCTTTCGAGATCTGGTGAAGGAGATGGTCGCCAGCGATCTGAATGATGCGCGTCGTGATGTGAGCGGCAGCAAGGGCGCTTAGCGGCTGTAACCTTGAACATCGACCGCGGCAGAATTCACCGAGACTGAGGAGAATGTCATCGAGGCGTGCGGACTCTGAACCCGCCACCGGATCTTGGTAGGCGGGTGAATTTGCTTCCAAGCGTCACCCCTGCCGACGGTTGATGAGGGGGTAATCTCCGGTTGGTGGCGGGAGCTTCCGTGTACGTGTCTGAATCTGGCAGACGAGCAATCGGCCATGACATGGGTTCAGCTCCGCCATCTGGCCAGGCGGCGACCAACCCGACAGCGCCCACTCGTGAGAGGATAGCATCCTGGATGCGTCGCATGGTCAGCTCTTGGCCGAAAACCAGGCGCGATCCCTGGATGGGGACGAGCTTGAGGCCTCAGCCGGATGGGGCCTGGCAATGCTCCACATGAGATCCATTAGGGGGACGGGACTCTCTCATCTGTGAGATCTGAAAGCGCTGTGGCCAGGAGCCACGGGCGTCGGTGCCGTCTGCAAAGCCAATCATTCCAGCGAGACGCTCAATCGTCCATGCTCGACCTTGCGTCGCCGTGCTGCGAGATTGGCAGTTGCAAACCAGGGGTAGGCAAATTGAGCCGCGTGCATTAACAGAACAGCATGACCGTCTGTCCGAGGGCCGAGAGTTGAGTGGTCGCGATATTTCAGCACCCGAGAGCAAGAACATTCCTCACGTCCCTGCGCTCGACGAGCTGCGGGGGATTGCTGCCCTGATGGTGTTGTTCGCGCATCTCACCCATAATTTGACGAGAGGTGTCGACCCGAGCATTGGTGCATGGCTATACCCCTCCAATCCGTTCTTTGCCGTGCTTGCCGAAGGGCATGCGGGCGTATCGCTGTTCCTTGTTCTGAGTGGCTTTCTGTTTTCTTACGGCGCGCATAGCCGCCAAGTTTCGTATCGAGGCTTTATCCGCAATAGAATCCTGCGTATTTTTCCTATGTACGTGCTACTGCTGTTTCTGGAAGCCTATACATATCCAGCTCAGTTCTCATTTAGCGCATTCGCGTCCAGCTTGTTCTTGATGGGGAATACTCCCGCCGGTCTCGCGGGCGGCGCGTTTACAATCCTGTTGTGGACCATATGTGTCGAATTTCAATTCTATCTGCTCTTCCCTTTTCTGAATTCTTTCAAACTGAAATACGGGGTTAAGTACCTGGTTCACCTGCTGGGGCTTGCAATCCTGCTTCGCATTCTTTGTGTCGGTCTGGGTGCCTCTCCTCGCAACCTTTCTTACTTTACAATTGTGGGGCGCATCGATCAGTTTCTCATTGGGATGATTGCTGCTCATCTTTACCGAGAGGGTGTGTTGGCAACCAGGAGATCCGGAGTTCTCCTCGTCGGCGTATCCTGCCTCATTGTGTTGTCGCTCTTTGCGTTCAACAGGTTTGGCGGGTGGGAGCGAGACGCCAACTGGAAGGCTCTGTGGCACACCTATGAAGGCTTCCTGTTCGCTTCTTTGATCGTGATATATGTTCAAGCGCACGGATCGTTTCATGATTACTATACGACCTTGCTCAGGAAAATCGGACTGGTGAGCTATTCACTTTACCTGATCCATATGCCCATCCTTCTCATGTTTCAAAAGCACAACTGGTATTTGACGGTGACCGGAAGCCCGTATGTCAATGCGCTAATATCAGGAGTCTATCTCGTTCCCGTTGCGGTCTTGGTGGCTACAGCCACTTATTGGCTTATTGAGCGGCCATTCATCGATCTCAGGGGGGAGTACCTTAAGCCGGTTTCAGCTCCTGCTCGGTCGGCCAAAGTGGAATAGAGGCATGAAGTGGTTACTGAGAGCGATATTGGCTTCGAGCCTTGTGAGTTTGTGTTCCAATCAAGCAAGCGCATTTGATTGGGATTACAAGGATGCCAGGTTTGACCTGAGCGCCTCGGCGATCTTGGGGGATCGAGCTGCTTTCGAGTCCTGGAGAAACGAGCCCCTCAATTACATCAAGGAGCAATTCGAGGGTGCAGTCAACGTCGCGCCGGAGCTGGTCGGTGTTCATGATCCGGTGAAGAAGGCCGGTTTTGCGATCGAGCAGATCGATCTGCTGTTCCCCCATGTTGCTCAAGACGGAGCTGATCTTCGATATACCGTGGCCGTGGCGCGACCGGACAATCCAAATCCTGATCTGCCGACGATCGTGGCGATCAATGGTCACGGCGAGGTGGGGGGCGAGGGGAGCGGTCAGGCGCCCACAACGCTGTTCGACGATAATGGACATGGCGCGTATCTGGCCAGAGGCGGGTTTACCGTGGTTGCGTTTCCGAACACGATCCATGCGCCATTTGCCGACCTTGCGAGGCGCGTGGACTATTCGATCATCTGGGCGAGGCTTGCGGATCTAGCGCTGACGCGGATAAAGCCTTTGCTGAATTCCAATCCCGACTACATTGGGCTGGGAAACGCGGCTGGCGGACTAACGAGCCTTGTGTTGGCGATCGTTCGGCCGGATATC
Source organism: Bradyrhizobium sp. SZCCHNR1015 (assembly GCF_032489875.1). Classification (NCBI taxonomy): domain Bacteria; kingdom Pseudomonadati; phylum Pseudomonadota; class Alphaproteobacteria; order Hyphomicrobiales; family Nitrobacteraceae; genus Bradyrhizobium; species Bradyrhizobium sp. SZCCHNR1015. The sequence continues at coordinate 38,606 of NZ_JAUEYW010000004.1, read as the reverse complement.
AAGGCAATGGCTGCGAATGGCGCGTTCTTCTCGCTCGAACATACGCGGCGGGAGTATCGGATCTTCACGCATCCATTCTGCCATGACTTTCGTGCGTTCTTTTCGTATTCCGCTCTCTATGCATTGCTCGCGCCGAAACCGCTACTGATCGAAGAAGGTCGGCGCGATGGTCTTTGGTTGGGTTATGGAGCGTCTCATCCTGAGTCCTGGTTCAGTGGCACGAAACGGGGCGCAATTAGTGATGAGACGATCGGAGCGTATCTCGAGCTGAAACAGATCTGGATGAAGTTTGGCTCGCTTATCGAGCTGGATATCCACGAAAAGGGGCACGAAGATGTGGATACGTCAGCATTCGTTGGTTTTGTGCAGCGGGTTCGTGCGGCTTCGCCTTGAAGACAATCGGACGATCGATGCTTAGAAGTCTGATCTACTATCTCTTCGTAGCCGTTGCGGCTGCAGCTTGCAGCATTGGAGTGCTCTATTCTGTGGGGTGGCGTTCTCGCTCGCAGATCTCGGAGGTGACTGCGAAGGCGCGAGCAGAGAGTCTTGTTCCATACTGCCTGGAGTCCGCCAAGGCCGATCCGTGGCGCTATTACTATCTTGGGAAGATGAAGAGCGCCTCGGTGGAAATGAGGATCCGGGTCGTCAAGGCGGCCGGCTGGGCTACACCTCTCGGGCAGGATCAGCCGAATGGCTGGCTCGCCGAAGCATGTTTGCGCGAGCTTGATGTCAGATAGCACCTCTGCGGCCGCATCAAGGATGCGGTGTCCCAGAGGTGACCGCCGATACGGCCCAAATCGAGTGGATCTATGCAGTCGGTGAGTATCGCAGGTAGGCGGTCCACCAGTAACCAGTAACCAGCATCCGCAGCACGTCTTGGCGGCGCTGGCGTGGTGAGCTGAATGCGGTGGATCTCTGCCTTGTACGCTTCGACAGCTTTCATGAATGCGCGCCAGAGCCAGGCCTGATTCGAAGAATGCAGGCTGGTCGCGTTGTCTGGCGATCGCCGGGAAGCTGACGGTGGGATCATCGCCCGAAGGCGCGGTGGTTTTCAGCGTCATGCGCCGCCCGCGCTTAACCGCCTGCTCGTCGTTCTGCTTGAGCAGGATGACGCCGACCAGGCGGGTGATAGCGTCCGCGTTGGGGAAGATGCCGACCGCTTCAGTTCGTCGCTTGGCTTCGTCGTTGAGGCGTTCGAGCTGATTGGTCGAGTGTAGTGTGGCGCGATGCGCGGCGGAGAATCTCATATTGGCCGGCACGTCGGTCTCGGCCTCCTCGAGGAAGATCGCTAGCGTTGGCAATTGCGGGCGCAGCTGATCGGCGATGCGCCGCCGGTGCGCCCGCGCGGCTTCAGCGTCGTCCTGGGCAAAGGCGGTGGCAATGAAGGCGGAGACGACGCGTCGCCCGCTCTTGCCGGCATGCGCCAGGTGTTGCGCATGAAGTGACGCGGCAGCGCTGCCAGGAGGCGTTGACGACCTTTCCGACCGTCGCCTTGATCCCTCATGCACGTCGGAGACGATGAGCTTGACGCCACGCGGGCCGCGCCGGGCGAGCTTGCGCAGGAACGCCGTCCAGCACGTCTCGGCCTTCGGACGGACCAATGTCCATCCCGAAGACCTTGCGCCGGCCATCGCTGTTGACCTCGACCGCGATGATCACCGCGACCGAGACGATGAGTCCGTTCTGGCGCATCCTCACGTAGGTGGCGTCGATCTACAGATACGGCCAGTCGCCCTCGATCGGCCGCGTAAGGAAGGCCTTCACCTTGTCGTCGATCTCGGCACGCAGCCGCGGCACCTGGCTCTTGGAGATGCCGCCCATCCCCCCCATGGCCTACACCAGGTGGTCGACCGAACGGGTAAAGACGCCCTGGACATGTGTCGACCGCTGAGCTGCTGTCGCATCTATCGAGCTTCCACATCGTTGGACTGTGAAGCTTGTCCAGAAGTTCGTCTCGCTCGACCAAACTTTGAGCTCCGTGACCGCCGCCTCTAAGAAGTCGGCCAATACGCGCATTATGAGGAGAATGGCGACCGGCTCCCGCTGCTCTCGACTCAACGCGCGAATTGCGCGGCCACTGGTCCCGCCGCTCTCAATTGTGATGTTGATTCTCGATAACGGTTGCGTGCCTTAGACCATGCGAGATGTGGAAACGAAGTCACGGGTTGAGCTACCAAGGCACCGGCAGACGAGGGCGGCGGGGCGGATGCCTTCGACCTGCGACGAACGGACCACATCTCGGCCTGCCCAAGGGAGTGAATTCATAGAGAGCGTTTCAGTCTGCTTCACGCCAGCGCTACACATTCGATACAGACGCTCTTACGCACACCGAAGCCCAGCAGATTCGGAGCAATCTTGTGGCTCAGTTCGGAGGTGCCGTTCGGGAAATGCCGCCGGGCCTCTGGAAGGTCATCACGTCCTCTGTTGCCATGGGGCGCGATGCCGGTTGGCAACCCGTCATGATGCTCGCAATGGATCCCCTGCTGCACGGAGGACCACCAGGATCTTTGTCGGCCGCCAATTTGGCCAGCGCGAAGAAGGCCAAGCAAAGAAGAAACAGCCCCAACATTAAAGACAATCGACGTAGAATCGGCACTCCGTTACCCCTCCCGCGTACCATCTGCGATGGCACGGAAGCCGCATTGCAGCCAGTCCTCTGTGGTTAGTCCTGGGAATTTAGCCAATTGGTGTGGCCAGTGTGCCGCAGTCTCGGCGCCAAAAAGTGGCGATGCGCTTTTGCTCTCGTTAAAGTGGTGGCTTGTCCGCCAAGCTAGGAAGTCTGTGTAGAGTGGTGCGTCGGTCTCGGCGGAAGGAATCATATCAGTGTCTTGCACCATCTGGGTGTTGGGGTCGTTCCGGGGGAATGCCGCGGCAATGAGCGCCGAGAATGCGTAGCCGTCCGCTCTTGCCGGCAGGTGCCAGGACATTGCGCATCGAATGGATCCGGCCGCGTTGCAAGATGGCGCTCAGGACCACGGCAACGGAGGCCTTGATGCCTTCATGCGAGTCGGAGATCAGCAGCTTGACCGCCGGCCCGCGCCGCGCGAGCCTGCGCGGGATATCCATGCCAAGAACCTCCCGGCGGCCGTCGCCTTCACTGCAATCGTAACGATAGCCTCCACTGAGGTGAGTTGGGCGTTCTGGCGCACTTTCACGCAACGTATGTTCGCGTAGGTACCGTCGATCCACAGGTAGAGCCCGTCACCCTCGATAGGACGACCGAGGACCGCGCTCACCGTGTCGTCGATCCAGCCGCAGAGCCGGCTCACCCGGCTCCTGGAGATTCTGCCCATGCCATCGCCCCCACGCCAGATCCTCGGCCGAGCGAGTGGGGACGCCCTGCACATAGGCCTTCTGGATCAAGGGAGTTGCGCCTTCTCCGCCATCCGCCGCCGCTTGCGAAAGCCTGGGAAGTAGCTCGCCCTGCGTAGCTTGGAGATACGCAGTTCGACCGCACCGGCTCGCGCCTCCAAGTCCGGTCGCGACAGCCACTCTGATGTGCCAGCCGCAGGGCGCTCTTCTCGCCAAAAATGGCTCTGGTCAGTCCTGCGACCTCCATCAACATCAATGGCGAGTTGGCGACGCCGATCATCTGGGCAAGATGATCGGCGATTACGATCAATTGCATCAATTGCTGCGCGCGCAGCGGCATTCCCATCTTTGACCCTGGGATGAGTGAGGTGACCTCCGCAGAAAACCAAAACCAACGAACGACGGAAAGCAGCCGAAATTCCTCTCCCACCCGAACTAACCGCTCGATGCACGCGACAGGAGAAGTTTGGTGGAATTGCTGAAGCGGGTTGTATTCGTCGTTTGTCATCACCTTATGTTGTGAATAAGTTCCAATGCCCGTTGATCGTCAGACGCGAATGGCATCTGCTATATTTCGAATTGTGAAGATGCTGCGGGGGCAGGGATGTTTGGGAATTCGACTCGGGCCAGTCGAGAAAATGGCGCGCGTGGGTTGGTAGGACGAGCAGCGCGCGTCGGACTGAGCGCCGCTTTTTTTTGTATCTCTTTTACCACTTTAAGTAGTGCTGGAACGATGACGCTCTCCGGCCAGTTTTCTGTTGGCCAGATGGGTGCCGCGACCTATTCGCTTCCGATTGCCATTCCGCCTGGCTCCGCCGGTATGGTGCCGTCGCTGACGCTCGACTACAGCAGCCAGGGGGGCAACGGCGTGCTGGGTGTCGGTTGGTCGTTGGGCGGGCTGCCATCGATCGGCCGATGTCAGCGGACGGTAGCGCAGGACGGTGTGCTCGGTGGTGTCAATTTCGATGGCAATGATCGTTTCTGCCTCGAAGGGCAGCGGTTGATCCTGGTGAGCGGCGCCTATGGTGCCGACGGCGCCGAATATCGCACCGAGATCGATGCCTATTCCAAGATCGTATCGCGCGGCGTAGCCGGTAGCGGCCCGGCTTGGTTCGAGGTGCGCACGAAGGCTGGGCAGATCATGGAGTTCGGTCGAACGGCCGACTCGCAGGTTCTGGCTCAGGGGAAAACCACCGCGCGCGCGTGGGGTGTCAACAAGGTCAGCGACACAAAGGGCAACTATTTCTCGGTCACTTATACGACGGACACGACGACGGGGCAGTCGGTCCCGAGCGGCATCGTCTACACCGGCAATGCGGCGGCGGGAGCCTCGCCTTACAACTCAATCGGATTCGTCTATTCGTCGCGTCCCGACGTCATTCAACATTACCAGGCCGGTTCGTTGGTCCGAACGGCTGTCCGGCTGACCAACATCAGGACGTTCTCGGATGCGGCCTTGGTGTCCGACTATCAGCTTTCCTATCAGCAGAGCCCGACCAGCAATGTGTCGGAAATCGCATCCATCAAGGTCTGTGGCGGATCGGGCGGCTGCCTGCCGCCGACCATGTTCCAATGGGCGAATGGCGGAGGAGCGTCATTCTCCGGAGCCGTGACGACGCTCCCGAATGGCTTGTCATTCACTCCTCCGTCCGGCTCCAGCACGTCTGGCGGCGGATTTCTTTCCAATCTGGGGCCGCTGTTTCTGGGCATGCTGAGCGTGCCGGTTTCGGCTGATTTCAATGGCGACGGGAAGAACGATTTCGTCATGCTGTTGGGATCGAACGTGTACGGATTCCTTGGCAATGGTGACGGCAGCTTCACCAACGTGAATTCGATAGCGCCGAATGGCTGGAACTTCGGTCTGTCCAAGACCTTCATGAACATCAGCGGCGACTTCAACGGCGACGGAAAGACCGACTTTGCGATGCTGGGCGGCGCCAATCTATACGTCTTCCTGAGCAACGGAGACGGGCAGTTCAGCGGCGTGACGTTCCCGTGTCCGAACGGTTGGAATTTCGGCACGGCGCCGGCGGACAACTTCATTCCGATCGGAGGTGACTTCAATTCGGACGGTCGTAGCGATTTCGCGATGATGGCTGGTCAGTACCTCTACATGTTCCTGAGCAACGGAGACGGGACATTCGTGGGGCGCACGGTGCAGACGCCTGGATGGGACTTCGGCGTTCCGTCCTCGGCCGGCTACACGCCAGTCACGGGTGACTTCAACGGCGACGGGAAGACGGACTTGATGGTCCTCGGCGGTCTTGCTGCTGCCGGTCCAGGCGCGGCGACGAGCACGGCCGGGAAGATTGCCTATCTGATGCTCGGCAATGGCGATGGATCTTTCGCATACAGCTCGTGGCAACTGCCGGGCGGGTGGAGTTTCGGAATAACCAGCAGCACGAACTTTACGCCGATCGGGGGCGATTTCAACGGCGATGGCAAGACCGACCTGATCATGCTGCAGGGGCCCTGGCTCTACGAAATGCAGAGCCGTGGAGACGGTACGTTCGACTACAGCTCGATCCATATCTCCAACGGCTGGGATTTCGGCGCTCAACCGAGCGCGAACTTCATGGCGTTCTCGAGCGATTTCAACGCGGACGGGAAGACCGACTTTGCGCTCATCGGCGGCAACAGTCCCTATATCTATCAGTTCATGAGCAATGGTGACGGGACGTTTGGCTATCGTACCCTCGGGATGCCCTACGGCTTCAACTTCGGTGCTCCGCCCGCCAAGAATTACTGGCCCCAACTCGGTGATTTCAACGGCGATGGTCGGCTGGAATTCGCCATGGTTGCCGGCACCAACGTCTATAGCGTCAGGGCCGACGGGGCGGCTGGCGATGTCATCAGCACGATCACAAGCGGTCTCGGAGCGACGGTCAGCATCAGCTATACTCCGCTGACAGACACGACTGTTTACGCCAAGGATACGACCAGCGCCTATCCGGTTCAGGACCTGCAGATCCCATTCTATGTCGTGTCGCGGGTCGACGCATCCAATGGTGTCGGCGGCACATCGAGTTCGACGTATACTTATACAGGCGCCAAGATCGATCTGACCGGGCGCGGGTTGCTCGGGTTCCGTCAGGTGACGGTCAGAGATGCTCAGACCGGAATTGCGGATACGACGACCTATCGGCAGGACTTTCCTTACATCGGCATGGTCGCTTCGGCTGCTCGCACGCTCGGCGCGCAGACCCTGGGCCAATCGACGAACACGTATCGCTTCATCAATGCGAGCGATGGAGCGACGATCTCGCCGTCAAGCGCGCCGTATCGTGTGTTTCTGACGCAGGGCGTGTCGAGCAGCACTGACCTCGATGGATCGGCAGTGCCGACCGTGACGACATCAAATCAGTACGATTCGTTTGGCAATGCCACGCGCGTGACGGTCTCGACGTCCGATGGGTTCAGCAAGACCACGTCCAACATCTACGCCAATGATACGTCCTATTGGTATCTCGGGCGTCTGACGCGCGCGACCGTCACGAGCCAGCGGCCACAATAGCCGGCCGCTGCCTCTCATCAGATCTCACATCTTCTGCTGCTTTGGTTGGTTAAGGAATTGACCATGTTCAATGCCGTGTCTCCGCGCGCCTTGCGCTCCCGTGCACCGCTCCGGCTGTCAGCTGCGGCGCTGGCGTTCTTGATCGGCGCTGGTGCTCCGTCGCTCGCCAGCGCTGCGCAGATCTTCCTCACCAATGGATCGACCTGGACGGTCCCGAGTGACTGGAACAGCTCGAACAACACCATCGAGGTCATCGGAGGGGGCGGCGGCGGCGCCGGCTCGAACTCTTCGACGGAAGGAGCTGGCGGTGGCGGCGGCGGTGGCTATTCGAAGATATCGAACCTCCCGCTTCAGCCAGGCGCGGCGATCACCTACCGCGTTGGCTCCGGCGGCGCGGGAGGCGGCGCGACGGCTGCCGGTGCGAGCGGCGGCGACACCTATTTCAACGGCTCCGGAACGACCTGTCAGGCGCAATCGGTGTGCGCAAAGGGCGGCAATGCCGGTCAGCCCAGCAGTGGATTGAATGCCGCGGCCGGCGGTGCCGGCGGCGCGCTGGCGAACGGCATAGGTGCCGTCAAATATTCCGGCGGAGCGGGCGGCAACTCGGGCGCGAGCAGCAATGGCGGCGGCGGTGGTGGCGGTGCGGCGGGGCCGCTCGGGCATGGTGGCAACGGCGGTTCCAGCGGCCAGAACGGCTCGGGTGCGGGCGGCGGCGGCAATGGCGGCGGCACGAGCGGAATCGGCGCGGGTGTCGGCGGCAACAACAACTCCGGAGGGGGAGGAGGAACGGCTGGCTCCATCGGCATCGCTGGCGGCAATGGCAGCGGCGGCGGTGGCGGTGGCGCGGGCTATTGGAATGCCAGCGCCTGGGTCAACAATGCAGGTGGCAGCGGCAGTACCGGGACGGAATGGGACGCCAACCACGGCTCTGGCGGCGGCGGCGGCAGCGGCGCTGGCGGCGGCGGTGGCGCGGGAGCGGCGAACGGCTCGGCGGGTCTCTATGGTGCGGGTGGCCCCGGCGGCTCCGGCAACAGCACTGCCGGAGCGCCTGGTGCATCGGGCATCATCGTCATCAACTATACGCCGGTGCCGCCGCCGCCTTCATCGGCCACGCGGATCTACTTGACCAGCGGCTCGAGCTGGACGGTCCCGGCGGACTGGAATAGCGGGAACAATACCGTCGAGGTCATCGGCGGCGGCGGCGGCGGTGCTGGTTCGAATGCATCGTCGGAAGGAGCCGGCGGCGGCGGCGGTGGCGGCTACGCCAAGATCTCCAACCTCTCGCTTCAATCCGGATCGAGCGTCAGCTACCGAATCGGCGCAGGTGGCGTTGGTGGCAGTGCCGCCAATGTCGGTGCGAGCGGTGGTGATACCTACTTCAATGGCACCGGGACGGCCTGCTTGTGGCAGTCGGTCTGTGCCAGCGGCGGCGCCGGAGGCGGCGTGAGCAGCGGGCTCAATCCGGCTGGTGGCGGTGCGGGTGGTGCAGCGGGCAACGGCGTCGGTACCGTCAGATACTCAGGTGGCGCTGGCGGAGGAACGGGAGCCAGCAGCAACGGCGGGGGAGGCGGCGGCGGTGCGGCTGGCCCGAACGGCAATGGCGGCAATGGCGGCTCCAGCGGCGCGAACGGCTCGGGCGCCGGCGGCGGCGGCAATGGCGGCGGATCGAGCGGAGCTGGCGCCGGTGCGGGCGGCAACAACTTTGTTGGAACTGGAGGCGGCAGCGCGGGCGCGCTGCGCGTTCCCGGCGGCGTCGGCAGCAATGGCGGCGGCGGCGGTGCAGGCTTTTGGGATGGTGTCATCGCGTTCGTCAACAATGCAGGCGGCAGTGGCAGCAGCGGCTCCGAGTGGGATGCGACGCATGGTTCGGGTGGCGGCGGAGGCAGCGGCGGCGGCGGCGGGGGCGGCCCAGGCGCATCCAACGGCGCCGCGGGTCTCTACGGCGCAGGTGGTCCGGGCGGCTCCGGCGTCAGCACAGCTGGTACGACCGGTGCGCCGGGCATCATCGTCATCACCTACACACCGGCGACGGGCGGAGGAGGATCGACGCCGGTCTCCGATATCTACACCATCACCCGCACATCCTCGTTCGCCTACGACTCCGCCTCGGGTCTCCTGACCCAGGAAGTCGTCGAGCCGGATACGCCGGCGCTGCGGCTGCAGACCGACTATGTCTACAATGCGTTCGGCCAGAAGCAGTCGGTCACCGTCAGCGGCGCCGACATTGTCTCGCGTTCGAGCACGACCAGCTATGACGCGCGCGGGCAGTTCGCGACGTCCAACAGCAACGCGCTGGGGCAGAGCGAGACGCTGCAATATGACGGCCGCTTCGGCCAGCCGGTCAGCCGCACCGGCCCGAACGGCCTGACCACGACGTGGAGCTATGACGAGTTCGGCCGCAAGACGCAGGAGACGCGCTCGGACGGCACGCAGACGCGCTGGGCCTACCAGTTCTGCAGCGGCGTGAACGGCGGCAGCGCGAGCTGTCTGTCGGGCGCGAGCTATCTGGTGCAGGAGACGCCTTACGCCGCCGACGGCGCCACCGTGAACGGCCCCGTCACGACCGTGTTCTTCGACACGCTGGATCGCGAGATCGGCCGCCGCACCCAGGGTTTTGACGGCAGCACGGTGCAGGCGACCAAAAGTTATGACGCGCTCGGGCGCGTCGCGCAGACCAGCCGGCCGTACTTCCTGACCGGCGGCACGCCGCAATACACGACGTTCAGCTATGACGTGCTGGGACGCGTGGTCTCGTCGACCCAGCCGGACGGCAGCGTGGCGCAGACCGCCTATCACGGCCTGACCGTCGTCGAGACCAACGCGCTGAACCAGACGCGCACGGTCACCAAGAACAGCCAGGGCCAGGTGGTCTCGGTCACCGATACGCTCGGCAAGACCATGACCTATGCCTATGATGCGGTCGGCAATCTGGTGCAGACCACGGATGCCCTGGGCAATATTGTCAGCGCGACCTATGATCTCAGGGGCCGCAAGATCGCGAGCAGCGATCCCGATCTCGGCAACTGGACCTACAGCTACAACACGCTGGGGCAGCTGGTCACCCAGACCGACGCCAAGGGCCAGACGGTCAGTCTGAGCTATGACAAGCTTGGCCGCATGGTGCAGCGGGTCGAGCCGGACATGACCTCGGTCTGGGCCTATGACACCGCGGCCAACGGCATCGGCAAGCTGGCCTCGAGCGGTATCACCTCCGGCTCGGGCAACGGCTTTGCCCGCAGCTTCAGCTATGACAGCCTCGGCCGTCCGCAGCAGGTCGCGACCACGATCGATGGCGCCACCTACACGATGGGTGCGACCTATGACGCCAACAGCCGGCTGATCAAGGTCAGCTACCCCTCCGGCTTCACCGCGCGCTACGGCTACAACAGCCTCGGCTTCGCCAACCAGCTGCAGGACGACGCCACCAGCCAGGCCTTCTGGACCGCGAATACGATGGATGCCGACGGGCATCTGACGCAGCAGACGGCTGGCAACGGTCTCGTTACGACGCGCGGCTTCGACCCGCTGACGGGGCGGCTGACCAGCGTCGCCACCGGCACCGGCAGCGCCGTGCAGAACCTGAGCTTCGGCTACGACCGGCTCGGCAATCTGACCTCGCGCAGTGACGCCAACACCAATGTCAGCGAAAGCTTCAGTTACGACGGGCTGAACCGGCTGACGACGTCGACGACCAGCCTCAACCCGACGCCGCTGGTGAAGACCTATTCCTACAGCGCGATCGGCAACATCCTGTCGAAGTCGGATGTCGGCACCTACGTCTATCCGGCGGCCGGAGCGCCGTTGCCGCACGCCGTCATGAGCGTCGCCGGCGGCAGCATCAATGCGACCTTCACCTACGACGCCAACGGCAACCAGACCTCCGGCCTCGGCCGCAGCATCGTCTATACCTCCTACAACAAGCCGGCGAGCATCACGCAAGGCACGCGGACGATCTCCTTCGTCGACGACACCGAGCACCAGCGCTTCAAGCAGGTGACGCCGGAAGGCACGACCCTGTACATCGCCGGATTCGGCGTGATGGCCGAGGTGCAGAACCCCGGCACGACGACGCAGAAATGGACCGACTATCTCTCGGTCGGCAATGCCAAGGTCGGCATGCGCGTCACCCAGACCGCCGCCAGCGGCACCACGCTGACGCTGCGCTACTTCCACACCGACCATCTCGGCTCGATCGTGGCGCTGACCGACGAGAACGGCCTGCTGCAGCAGCGCCTGTCCTATGACGCCTGGGGCAAGCGCCGCAACGTCGACGGCACCGACGACGTCGCCGGCAGCACCACCAGCCAGACCACGCGCGGCTTCACCGGCCAGGAGGAGCTCTCGGTCGCCGGCCTCGTGCACCTGAACGGCCGCGTCTACGATCCCCTGCTGGCGCGCTTCACCAGCGCCGATCCGACGGTGACGGAGCCGCTCAATCCGCAGGGCTGGAACCGCTACTCGTACGTCGGCAACGATCCGCTGACCTTTACGGATCCGAACGGGTTCAACTGGTTCTCGGCCTTCTTCGGCGGCATCTTCAACTGGATTGCCAAGCCGATCCAGCGCCTGTTCCAGCAGGTCCCGATCCTGGCAAGCATCGTGCAGCTGGCAGCAACGATCGGGCTGACGCCGTTCATCGGGCCGTTTGCAGCCGCAGGCGTAGCCGCAGCGTTCGTCACTGGATTGCAGGGCGGCAGTCTCAGTCAGGCGTTGAGAGCGGGTGCCATAGCAGCAGCAACCGCGTTTGCTTTCGCTGTAGTTGGAGGTGCAACAAATGCGGTGGCCGCGGGCAGTATGGACAAGTTCTCAGTCTTGGGCCCGCATATTCAACCTGCGTTTGGAACGCCTGAATACGCCTTCAATGTTGCTGGTCACGCGCTGGTCGGCTGCGGTTCGTCTGTAGCTTCGGGCGGGAGCTGCGGCTCAGGTGCGTTGGCCGCTGCAGTCGGTGCGGCAGCTGCACCTGGCATGGTTGGTATGAGCGGGGCTTCACGCCTTGTCGCCAGTGCAGTGTTGGGTGGGCTTGCGTCAGTTGCGGGCGGAGGTAAGTTTGCAAACGGCGCAATGACAGCCGCGTTTGGATATCTGTTCAATCAAGCGATGAAGCAGGTTACCGCCAGCATAACTACAACAAAATTCGATGAATACCATGTTTCGGGTAGAGATGGCATAGACGTTGAATTCTTGGGCAACGTAAGCGATCGAAGCGGGTATTCGCACTTCAACTGGGTGCAAACGGTCACTACAAATCAGCCGCTCAACGGAAATCCAATGAATGAGCCGTATAGCGATGCGGCTCCCGACAACGCGCCATACTATTATCAAAAATCTACTTACCAACAATACGAAAACTTAGGAGCGGTCGAGGGAGGGGTGGCCATGATGAGAGATTCACCAAACCGGCTTTATACTGGAACGCCAATTTCTTGGCAGGCCGACTTATCTCTCGTCGGTATCAAGGCTGACGGATCCTACGACGTCTTGAAAACCATTTCGTATGGTTTTACTCGTGACGCAACAGGAGTGCATTTGAGGCAGCCGGTGGAAAAATGAGATCTATGGCAACAAGAGTGGTGGTAGCCGTTATTGTCTTCCTTGCGATGGGGAGTAGCTGCTTTTCTCAATCAGTTGAGCGAAGGACATACTCAGTGGTTGCGATTGAATACATCGGAGAGTCCGACAGTCCTGTGAGGTCTGTGCTCATCAGCAATTCTCAACTAGGAGCGGAATGGTATCGCCGAACGATGATAAGGCCGTTCGACGCAGAGCAGGCAGACGCGCATGTAGTCAGTATGTCTCTATTCGCCGATGTCATCGCGCAGATTGATGCATTCCAGAGCGTGCGTCAAACGCAAGTAACGTCCCCCATTGGGGCCACGCTTCAGGTGTCTGTCATTACACCTGAAAGAAACACTCCGTCCTTCTATGGTGTGAATGAGGCGCTGTCTCTGTTGGAGGCCGTGCAGAAGACCTGTCGCAGCGATGAAGCGCTGTCTACAGATATTGCATACTTCCAAAGGCGGATTCTGCAATACCGGAGGCGGTAGCTCGGGATTACGGTGGCAGTTCACGAAATAAGCGGCTAAATAGAGTGGACTGCACCCCTCAAGCGAGACACGATAATTTCAAACTTACGGTGCACTTAATTAGTTGATAGGTGCTCCTGCGGCGTTGTCGACGAGCGGGTGAAGTCTGGGTAAGTTTCTTTTTGAGATTTTGCAACTTTTGATTGTATTTTGCGGCGTTCGACGCAATTCCGTGCATCAAACGATGTGTATGACTCGCTTGCGTGTCCTGCTGGCAATATCTCTCGCCACCGAAACCCTCTAGACTCCGCCTGTTAGTTGTTGAGCAGCGCTAGCTGCTTGGGGTTTGGGGTGAACAGCAGTGCGTGGCGAGGGGTACAGGCGCGGTTGGATGGCGCTTCCGATGGTGCTGGCGCTTTCGGCGTGTCAGACCGTGGAGGAGGGGACGTCGTCGTTCGCCTGGAGCACGGGTGCTGCGGAGGCGGGATCGGCGGCGCAGGCGCAGGCGGCGATGCGGTCTCCCGCGGGGAATGCTCGGGCCGGAAAAATCTCGGGCTCGCCGCTGCTCGATGACAACAAAGGCGGTCCTGCCACCGTGATGGAAGGCACCGGGCGCTTCGTCGGGGAGCCGCCGACCGGGGCCGTGCCGCGCGGGGCGGAGGATGTCGCTGATGGCGTCACCATCAATCTCGCGGGTGTGCCGGTGCCGCAGGCGGCGAAGATGGTGCTCGGGGATATTCTCGGGGTCAAATACACGGTCGATCCGGGGATCGAAGGGCGGGTCACGATCCAGACGCCGCGGCCGGTGGCGCGGGCGGCGGTGATCGATCTGTTCCAGGCGGCGCTGCGGGCCAACAATGCGGCTGTCGTCAATAATCGTGGCATCTATCGCATCGTGGCGGCGGACCAGACGGCGGTGTCGGCGGCGTATCGCACCGACGAGGTGGCCGATGGCGGCGAGATGGTCGGCAACGGGCTGCAGGTGGTGCAACTGAAATATGTCTCGGCCTCCGAGATCCGGCGCGTGGTCGAGCCGATCGCGCCGCGAGGCGGGGTGGTGCGGGTCGATGATGCGCGCAACCTGATTACGCTCTCGGGCAATCGCCAGGAGATCGCGGCGATGATGGAGGCGATCGCGCTGTTCGACGTCGACACCATGAAGGGCATGTCGTTCGCGCTGATACCGGTCAAGACCTCGGCGCCCGACGCGATCGCGACCGAGCTGAAAAGCGTGTTTGCCTCCGACCGCGACGGGCCGATGGCCGGCATGGTGCAGTTCGTGCCCAACAAGCGGCTGCGCTCGATCCTGGTGATCTCGCCGCAGGTTGCGTATCTGCGCCGCGCCGAGACCTGGATCCGCAAGCTCGACGCGCAGGCGCAAGGGTCCGAGAAGCAGCTCTTCACCTATGCGGTGCAGAACCGGCGGGCCCAGGAGCTGGTCGACGTGCTGCAGTCGATGTTCCCGACGGACACGCAGACGGCGACAGCCGGTCGGCGCACCGTGGCGCCGAACTATCAGGAGGCGAGCGTGCAGTCGCAGCCGTCGCCCTCCGGAGGCGGGCTGTCCGGATCGTCGTCGCCGTCCTTCACCGGCGGGCTCGGCGCGTCCGGCGGCGGCTTTGGCGGCATGCGCAATGCGGCGCCGGCGGCTGCTGCGCCGAGCGTCATGCCGGCGGCGGCTCCGGCTGCACCCACCGGCCGCGACGGCGATGCGGATGGGCCGCGGCTGCGGATCGTCGCCGACGAGGCCAAGAACGCGATCCTGATCGAGGCGGCCTCGGCCGACTACAAGCGCGTGCTGCAGGTGATCGAGCGGCTGGACCAGATGCCGAACCAGGTGCTCATCGAGGCGACCATCGCCGAGGTCACCCTGAACGACGAGCTGCGCTTCGGCGTGCAATGGTACATGCAGAAGCACAGCTCGAAATTCACCCTGACGGAGGCGGCCTCCGGCGCCGTCAGCTCGGTGTTTCCTGGCTTCTCCTACGCGCTGACAGCGGCCAACATCGCTGCCACGATCGACACACTGAACCAGATCACCAACGTCAACATCGTGTCCTCGCCGTCGCTGGCGGTCATGGACAACAAGCCGGCGGTGCTGCAGATCGGGGATCAGGTGCCGATCACGACGCAGTCGGCGACCGGCACCCTGACGCCCGGCGCGCCGATCGTCAATACCGTGAGCTACAAGGATACGGGCGTGATACTGTCGATCATCCCGCGCATCAATGAGAGCGGGCGGGTGCTGCTCGACATCGAGCAGGAGGTGTCGAGCGTGGCGCCGACCACGTCATCGAACATCGATTCGCCGACCATCCGGCAGCGCAAGATCAGGACATCGGTGGTCGTCAACGACAACGACGCGCTGGTGCTGGGCGGGCTGATCCAGGAGGGCCGCACCACCGGCCGCAGCCAGCTTCCGATCATTGGCGACATCCCGTTCATCGGCAATTTCGCCGGCAGCCGCGACAACGTGATCGGCAAGACCGAGCTGATCATCCTGATCCGCCCGCATGTGATGCGCAGCCTCGACGAGGCGCGCAGCGTGACCGAGGAGTACCGCCACTTCATGGCGATCGAGGGCCCGCATCGCCGGCAGCCGGCGCGGCGGCGCGTCGAGGACACCGGACGCAGGATTCTTGACTGATGCCGCGCTTCCGCTACCGCGCCTACGGCACCGACGGCTCCTTCGCGGAGGGGACGATCGAGGCTGCGTCCGCGGATGCGGCGAGCGCGACGCTGTGGGCGCAGGGGTTGTCGCCGTTCCAGATGCAGGCCGCCGATAGCGCCGGCACGGCATGGTGGAACCGCGAGATCACGCTCGGCAACGGCGCGGCGCGCGCGGACCTCTTGGCCTTCACGCGCGAGTTCGCCACGCTCTGCGCGGCCGACATTCCAATGGACGACGCCTTGCGCATCGTGCAGACGCAGGCCTCGGCAGCGCGGCTGCGCACCCTGGTCGAGGCGCTGCTCGCCGATGTCCTCAATGGCCGCCCGTTGTCGGAGGCGATGCAGGCGCAGCCGCGCATCTTCCCGGCCGACTATGTCGCTGTCATCAGAGCCGGCGAGAGCGGCGGGCGGCTGGCGCAGGTGCTGACCGAGCTCGCCGAGCTCCTGGAGCGGCGGGCGGAGATCCGTGCGCGCATCCAGTCGGCGCTGATCTATCCCGCGATGCTGATCGTGCTGAGCCTCGCAACGCTCGCGATCATCGTTGGCGGCGTGATTCCGTCGATGGCCCCGATCTTCACCCAGAGCGGCAAGCCGCTGCCATTGACCATCCAGCTGATGCTGGCCTTGAAGGCGCATTGGCTTGGGATCGTGGTCGGCGGCGTTGCCACCATCGTGGCTGGGGGGGTGGTCGTCGCATTCGTGCTGGCCGATCCCGGCCGCCGCCGGCGTCTCGACCGGCTCGCGCTGCGGCTACCGCTGCTCGGCGGCTTCCTTCTGCAGCAGGACACCGCGCGCTTCGCCCGCACGCTCGGTACGATGCTGATGGCCGGCGTGCCATTGATAGCGGCGACGAAATCGGCGAGCGACGTCGTCGACAACCGTCATCTCCGCGCCGGCATGGAACAGGCGATCGAGCGGATCCAGCAGGGCACAGCGCTGCACCGCGCGCTGCGCAACGAGGTCGCCTTGCCGGCCGTGGCGCTGCAGATGATCGCGGTCGGCGAGGAGGCGGGCAAGCTCGACCGCATGCTGTTGCGCGTGGCGCAGATGCTGGAGAAGCAGCTGCAGACCAGCGTCGATCGCTTTATGGCGGCGTTGACGCCGGCGATGACGGTCGGCATCGCATTGATCATCGGCGCGCTGATCATGCCGGTGATGAACGCCGTCCTCAGCATCAATGATCTGGCGGGGCGATGAGCGCGCGGGCGGCAGTGGCACGGGACGAGGCGAGCGCCGGCTTCACGCTGGTCGAGATGCTTGCCGTGCTCGTCATCCTGGCGCTGACGGTATCCGCCGCCGTCCCTTTGCTATCACGCGGCGCCGGCACGGTGAGCCTCGATGCGGCGACAGGCGAGATTGCGTCGGCGCTGCGCGCGACGCGCTCGGCTGCGATCGTGCAGAACCGCGTGATGACCTTGACCATCGACGTCGACCGCCGGACCTTCAGCTCGGACGTCGTCCGGCCGCGTACCTTTGCGCCGGACATCCAGGCGAAGCTGACCTATGCCGCCGCGACGCGCGTGGGCGCCGCCGTGGGCGGCTTCCGGTTCTTTCCGGACGGCTCGTCGACCGGCGGCGATCTGAGCCTGGAGTTGAACGGGCATCATATCAGGCTCTGTGTCGAATGGCTGACAGGGACGGTGCGGACCGCCGCGACGTGTTGAGGGGAGGGGACGATCATGCTGGGATGGATGGAATGTCGTGATGTCGTGAAGCTGCGCGTGGCCGCGTGGCGCGGGCAATCCCGGCTTCGTTTCCGCAGAGGCCGCGATGGCGAGGCCGGCTTCACCTTGGTCGAGATGCTGGTCGTCATCACCATCATCGGCCTGATCATGGGTCTCGTCGGCCCGCGCGTGCTGAGCTATCTCTCCGACTCCAAGCTCAAGACGGCGCGGATCCAGATCCGCAGCCTGTCCTCGGCGCTCGACCTCTATCACCTTGACAACGGCCGCTACCCGACCGCAGCCGAAGGGCTCGGTGCGCTGGTGCAGAAGCCGGCCACCGCGACCACTTGGAACGGACCCTATCTCAGTGGCACCCTGGTCCCGAACGATCCGTGGGGACGGCCCTATGTCTACAAATTCCCGGGGCAGCACGGCACCTACGACATCGTCTCGCTCGGGCCCGAGGGACGCGAGGACGAGACCTCGGCCACGGCCAATGTGACGAGCTGGCAGCCGTGACTCCCGCCGCGGCAGAGATGAAGTACGCGGACGGCGGCGACGCCGGCTTCACGCTGGTGGAGGTCCTCGTCGCACTTGCCATGCTGTCGGTCGGCCTCGCTTTGGTGATGAGCCTGTTCTCGACCGGACTGTCACGAACGGGCATGGCCGAACGCGTGGCTGGTGCCGTTGCGCTGGCGCAGTCGCTCATGGCCCAGGTCGGCAATTCGATTCCGCTGCGCACCGAGACGCGCGATGGCGCCGAGGCGAACGGCTATCGGTGGCGCCTTGCGATGCAGCCCTATCGGCCGGCACCAAACAGCGATGCACGCCCGGTCGAGCTGTATCAGGTCTCGGTCGAGATCGGCTGGCTGGAAGGGCAGGACCCGCGCTCCTATGCGCTCTCGACGCTTCGCCTCGGGCCTAGAGTCTCCACGTCGCAGTGAGCCAGGCCGATGACGTCGCCGAAAGCAAGCGGGATGGATGATCGCGACGCAGGCTTCACCCTGGTCGAGGTTCTCGTTGCGCTGGCGCTGTTCAGCTTGCTCGCCGTTCTGCTGTTCGACAATCTCAAATTCGGCGTGCAGGCCTGGCGCAGCGGCAGCGCCCGCGCGGAGTCGTTCCAGCGCGAGCTCGCGGCGCAGGACGTATTGCGGCGACTGATCGGCAGTCTCTATCCGATGATGCTGGGCGAAGGCGCGGCGCAGCGGCGCATCGATATCGACGGCCAGGCCGAGAGCCTCGAGTTCCTCAGCGACGCGCCGGCCGTGTCCGGTGGGGCCGGCCGCTTCCGCTTCAAGCTGTTCGCCGACCGCAGGCGTGACGGGGTCGATCTCGTTCTGCAGTCCCGACCCGAACTGGCGGTGAAGCAGGACACCGAGCGGACGCTGCTGGTGTCCGACATCGATCGGATCGAGCTCAGTTATGCGGCAAGAGCAACGGGAGACGCCAATGCGGCCTGGAGCACAAGCTGGAAGGATCAGAGCGAGGCTCCCGGCCTGATCCGGCTGCGGGTCCTGATGCGTCCCGACGATGCCCGTCACTGGCCGGAGCTCGTGATCGCGCCGCGGGTGCAGGCCGATGTGGCCTGCGTCTACGACGCGCTCACGATGCGCTGTCGCGGGCGATAGGGGGCCTCATGCCGGTGCTGTCGGTTCTCTGGGGGCTGGCGCTACTGACGGCGATTGCGCTGTCGCTGTCATGGTCGAGCAGCGTGTCCTATGGCCTTGCCCGTAACGGCGTCGATCAGGCCGCTCTCGGTGCGCTCGTCGAGGCCGGCGTGAACGCCGCCATCGACGGTCTGCTCGATGCCCGGGCGGACCACCGCTGGCGCGCCGACGGCCGTCTCTACACGCTCGATTTCAACGGCACGCAGATCGGCATCAGGCTTCAGGACGAGCTCGGACGGGTCGACCTCAACCAGACCGACGAGGCCATGCTGAACAGCCTGCTGCTATCAGCAGGGCTGGACGCGCGGGCCGCCGCTGACCTGACCGACAAGATCGTGGACTGGCGAACCGCAACCTCCCTGAAGCATCTGAACGGCGCCAAGGACCGGGACTATGCGTCGCGTAACGCCGCCTATCATCCCCGCAACGGTCCGTTCCAGAGCGTCGATGAGCTGCTCCTGGTGATGGACATGACTCCGGCGATCTTTGCGCGGATCGCGCCGGCGCTCACGGTGCATTCGGGGCGGCAGTTCGTTGATCCGCAATTGGCGCGGCGCGAGGTGCTGCGCGCGCTGCCAGGCATGACCGCGCAGAGCGCCGAAGCGACGCTGGCCGCGCGCGACGGTGCCAGATCTGGCCTCGCCGAAGGCAACCCGATGACGGTGCTGCGTGGCCGCGCCTTCACGATCCGGACCGAATTTTCCTACGCGTCACGCGAGGTCGAAGGCGAGGTCGCGGTGCGCCTGACGGAGAATCCGCAGCAGCCCTATTGGGTGCTGAGCTGGGGGACGCGATGACCGGACGCCCAGGGCCAGCGATGCAGCAGGCCGCCGCCTTCGCCGCAGACATTGAGGAGCCGCGAGCGCAGCTGCACCGGTCCATGCCCGACATGGACCGGACCGCATTGTTGCAGAGTTTTGGCGACTTCCTGCGCGAGGAAGGCATCGTCGATCGCATGAGCCTCGACCGTGCCGGACGCGCGGCGCAAACCACCGGAGACAGGCTCGACACCGTGCTGACCAAGCTCGGTCTGGTGTCGGAGGCCGGTCTGGTCGCGGCGTTGTCGAAATTCCTGGCACTCGATCTGGTGCGTCCGGATCAGATTCCGATCGACCCTGTGTTGCCCGAACTGGTCGAAGCGGAGTTCGTGCGTCACAATCATGTGCTGCCGCTCGGCTGCAGCGATGGCCGGCTTGCCGTCGGCGTGACCGATCCGTTCAACCACGATCCGATCCGGGCCCTTGCATTCCTCACGGGCCTTTCGGTCGACATGCGGCTGTTCACGGCGGCGGATTTCGACAAGGCCTGCGCGGGGCTCTATCCCGCCATGTCGCGCAGCGACGAGACCCGCGCCACCGGCGGCGCCGAGGCCAACGAAGCCGACGTGCAGCGGCTGCGCGATCTTGCGAGCGAGGCGCCGATCATCCGCCTCGTCAACCAGATCATCACCAGTGCCGTCGAGGCGAGGGCGTCGGACATCCATATCGAGCCCAATGTGGACCAGGTGCTCGTCCGCTATCGCATCGACGGCGCCTTGCGCTCGGTCCAGGTGCTCGCGGCGGACCTGCGTGCCGCGATCACGTCCCGCGTCAAGATCATGTCGAAGCTCGACATTGCGGAGCGGCGCCTGCCGCAGGACGGGCGCATCAAGATCGCGGTCCGTGGCATCGACATCGACTTCCGCGTCTCCACGATCCCCACGGCCTTCGGCGAAAGCGTCGTGCTGCGCGTGCTCGACCGCAATCGCGTCAGCCTCGATTTTGTCGAGCTTGGCTTCTCCGCGGAGCATATCGCGACGCTCCAGGCGCTGCTGCAGCAGCCCAATGGCATCATCCTGGTCACCGGACCGACCGGCAGCGGCAAGACCACGACGCTGTATACGGCGCTGAAGACGCTCAACAGCACCGAGCGCAAGATCTTCTCGGTGGAGGACCCGATCGAATATCAGATGCTGGGGATCAATCAGGTGCAGGTCCAGTCGGAGATCGGGCTGACGTTTCCTCACGCGCTGCGCTCGATGCTCCGGCAGGATCCGGATATCATCATGATCGGTGAAATCCGCGATCTCGAGACGGCGCGCATCGCCATTCAGGCCTCGCTGACCGGTCACCTCGTGCTCTCGACGCTCCACACCAACGATGCGGCGTCTGCGATCACGCGGCTGATCGACATCGGCGTCGAGAACTATCTGCTGGCCTCGACGCTGAAGGGCGTGATTGCGCAGCGTCTGGTACGCAGGCTCTGTTCCCGTTGTTCTCATGGTCATCCGCAGGCGAGCTATTGGGCGGAGAGCTTCGATCGGTCCGTGACCGGACTCCGTGCGTTGGGGCAGCCAGACATTCGCCAGCCGCAAGGCTGCTCCGATTGCGGCAATGCCGGCTTCTCCGGACGTTCGACCATCGCGGAGATGCTGGTCATCGACGAGGCATGTCAGAGTCTGATCCTGGCCAAGGCGTCGGACACTGCGATCGAGCGCGCCGCCCGCGACCAGGGCATGCAGAGCATGTACGAGACCGGAGTCCGGAAGGTCTGGCGGGGCGAGACCACGATCGACGAAGTTCTGCGCGCGACGCGCATGGGATAGGGCGGCGGGACGGGCGATGCATGAGAGCAAGGATAGAGGCGCGTTGCTGGCCACGGTTCGTGCGGCGCGTCCGCGCGACTGGGCGCAATCGGCGGCCGCCTGGTGGTGCAGGGAAGCGGTCGATCTGCTGCCGCGACGGTTTGTGGCCGCGCTGGCGCCGGCCGGCCGGCCGAGACTTCTGGTCGATCGCGACGACACGCGGATCCGGCTTCAGTTGAACGATCCCCGATCAGGAGTGCAGGCTGTCGAAACGACCCATGCAGGTGAGGTGACGGCGGCGATCGCATCCATCCTGCGGCGTCATGGTCTGGATCGGCGCGACGCGGATCTGGGCTTGCGTCTGCCGGAAGAGAGTGTTTTTCGCCGCGAGCTCATGCTTCCACCCGAGGCGAAGGGCGCGATCGATACGATCGTGCCGCAGGACCTGTTGCGCCGGACGCCGTTCAAGGCGGAGGACATCTATTGCGACCACTTGACCGCCACATCGCCTGACGGTCGGATCGCGGTTCGGCAATGGGTCACGCGGCGCCATCACGTGCAGCAGGCCGCAGATCAGCTCGGGCTTGCCGTCGCGCACATCGACTTTGTCGTGTTCGGCGACGATCAAACCTCGCCGTCGATCCGACTGGCGCGTCCTGCGGCTGCCCGCAAGACCTCCACCGTTGCGATCGCAGGGCTCGGCGCGCTCGCCGTGATTCTTGGGTCCAGCATCGCGGTCCTGACCTTCGCCCGGCAACAGGCCACGCTCGATCGGCTCGATGCCGAGATCGTTGTGGCCCGCAAGGGCGCCGAGCGCGTTCGCGTCCTGGTGG
The DNA here is from genome assembly GCF_032489875.1 of Bradyrhizobium sp. SZCCHNR1015. Classification (NCBI taxonomy): domain Bacteria; kingdom Pseudomonadati; phylum Pseudomonadota; class Alphaproteobacteria; order Hyphomicrobiales; family Nitrobacteraceae; genus Bradyrhizobium; species Bradyrhizobium sp. SZCCHNR1015. Next base: position 16,357 of record NZ_JAUEYW010000004.1, on the reverse strand, counting down.
ATCAATTGCGGGAGAGGCGGACGGCGCTGTCGCGCCTTCGTCTGCAGCGCAGCGAAGTGCCGGGATTGATCGACGTCTGGGATGAAGCCTCGCGCATTCTGCCGAAGCATTCCTGGCTGACCGAATTGCGGCTCGTGGAGGGAGCGAACCCGCGGAGCGCAACGGTCACGATGACCGGATTCTCGGCCGCGGCGCCGAGCCTGATCAACACGCTCGGTGGATCGAGACTGTTCGTGGACGCTGCCCTGACGTCGCCGGTCGCGATGGATCCGATCGAGAACCGGGAACGCTTTTCATTGCAGGCCAGGATTCGTGTGCCCGATGCCATCAAGGAGGTGGCGCCATGAGCGAATGGACGAAGCGCAGGGACGCGCTCGGACGCCGCGGCCTGTTCATCGTCGTCAACCTCGCGCTTCTTGCGCTGTTGTTCTGGGGCTTCGTGGCGCCGATCGCGGCGATGTTCGCCGAGCGGGAGGCGCGGATCCAGCAACAGCAGGCGCTGCTGGCACGGTTGAGCGCGATCGCAGCCCAGGCATCGGCCATCGAGGGCCTTGCCTCCGAAACCGAGTCGCAGCTCCAGAACGGGGAGTTTCTGACGGGTGCGAATGAGAACGTGATCGCCGCCGACCTGCAGACGAAGCTGAAGACGATCATGGGCAATGCCGGCGCCCAGTCCCGCGCGATTCAATCGCTGCCGGGCCGGACCGTCGATCAGATCAAGTACAGCGGCGCGCGCATCGACCTGTCTGGGCCGTTGCCCGCCGTCATGCGCGCGGTCCACGCGGTCGAGAGCGCAAGGCCATATTTGTTCATTGCCAATGCGGTGTTGAAGAGCGCGCCTGCGATGCGCCCGGGAACGGCCGAGGAGCCGGTGCTTCAGGCGCAGCTCGATATCTACGGTGCGGTGCAATGAGGAGCTTTGTGCGATGGCGGGTGAGGCCGCTTGCCGGAGTTCTGGCGCTCCTGGCGGGTCTTGATCTAATGCTCGGCGCCTGGCTCGCGACGTCGGTCGGAGGCGGAGAAGCGCCCGGCGCCCGCCGCGCGGCGTGGGAAGCGCCGGTGCCCCGGACCATGGCGGGCGTGGCTGGACGGCAGCCGCTGCAGACATATGCCGAGATCCTGGCCCATCCGGTGTTCCAGAAGTCGCGCGAGCCGTTCGTTCCGCCCCCACCCGCGCCGCCACCGCCGATGCCGGTGACCGCTCCGCCTCCGGTGGCCACTGACCCGGGCCTCCAGGTCGGCGGCGTCATGATCAACAGCGGCACGAGCAAGGCCTATCTGCTCTCCAAGGTGGGAGGTGGCGCAGGCTCCTGGGTCAACGAGAACGAGACATTTCAGGGCTGGCGGGTGACGTCGATCGACGCGTCAGGTGTTCGGATCGAGCAGGCGGGGCGCGCGATCGAATTGCAGCTCTACCCCAAGAATTGAAGAATACAGGCCGCGCTGCGGCCCCTCGAGCCGGAGTAGAATAGCCTTGTTCGCGCAGACGAAAGATCAAGGGCCAATCCGCAGACATCCGCTCGTAGAGGAGGAGCGCGAATTGTTCGTTCCTGCTTGGCTCGGCTTCTCGGTGGTCTCATATGAGCTAGGTCTCTTACATGTCTTCTCGAAACCGTCGTCCGCCAAGCGATCTTCGGACCATGGCAGTCCCAGAGATCAGAAATGCCAGTCATCGCGGTCCTGTGGATCCTAGGATTATTGACAACGTTGTCACTGTCGCTGCTCTGGGGCAGCGAGGTGTCGTACCGCCTCGCCCGCAACGATTGTGAACTTGCGAATCTGAGTGCGATTGCAGACGGGGCGCTGGACTACGCCGTGTCGGGATTGTTTGATCAAAAATCTGATCGCCTCTTGCGTCCAGGTGTAGGCGAGGTTCACCTGCTCCACTTTGGCGAAGCCGAGATCCGTATCGTGATCCAGGACGAGCTCGGCAAGATCGACATCAACCAGGCCGACCCTGCCTTGCTTGCCAGTTTGCTGCGGTCGGTGGGGCTAAACGCCGATGCGGCAAGTGGGCTTGCAGACAAGATCGTGGACTGGCGAACCGCGAGCGAATTGAAGCATCTTAATGGCGCCAAGGAGTTCGACTATCGCGCGGCGAATAGTCCCCACCGGCCGCGCAACGGTCCGTTTCAGAGCGTCGACGAGCTTCTTCTCGTAATGGACATGACGCCTGCTCTCTTCCAGCGGATCGAACCTGCCGTGACCGTGTATTCCGGAAGCCAGTTCGTTGACCCACGACGTGCCACACCTGAAGCTCTGGCGGCGATGCCCGGGATGATCAGTAAGCAAGGGGTGGCCTCAGATCGCCCGCCTCCATTTCCGATCGGCGCAAACGAAGAGCCAACGTCATCCTTGCGCGGTCGCGCCTTCATGATCTGTATCGAAGTCGCAAAGTCCGGCCAGGTTTCTCGATATCGAGCTGTTATTCGAATGACGGACAATCCGGTACATCCCTATTTCCTTCTCAGCTGGAAGATGACGTAAGCTCGCGACCAGCGCTCTGTCAGAGACGTAGTGTCTGTGGAACACCTTCCTGGCCGCGAGCTTGGCGAGGACGTCGACTATCGACCGGAAGACGCTCGACGCAGCTGTCAACGCCTTGTGCGAAAGCGGGACGCCGCGGCGCCGTACCCCGCGGACCAAATAGGCGTCAAGCGCCAGTCAGTAGGGCCGCAGAGCTACGCTTACGTTGAAGCGACGAAGACGAGGCCCGCAATGTCACGGAAACATGGGGCGGCTCAGTCCGCGCGGTGGCAAGGTGCTACGTATTGCTGCCGCAGAAAATGTTTGATCCGCACCGGCAATCGAGAGATGCGGCTAGCAACCGGGAGGCTAGCTAGTCGCGGTGGCGCAGGCACTTCACTGATAGGCCACGCTTTCTCGTGAGGTGCGCCGCGTCTTGTGGCAGAACGGGGGGCTCGCCGCTATCAACAACAACCGTCGGACGGAGGAGTGTGAGGCTCTCATGGCAGCCGAGCACTTCATCAGGGCCCAGAATCCGGATTATTCGCGGCACTATCGGGGTCTTGACATCGTTGCTGAGATCGAGGCTTACGGCAGCTTCAACGAGATCCAGCGCCGAATGGCCTTTGGTGGTCTCGCCCTTGCCAATAATGACTAACGACTGCGTCGCCGCTTCGCGCAGAATGCCTGATAGGCGAGCCCGACTCCCACTTCCAAGGAAGTCGTCGCGCGCCAGCCAAGCTCCGTCAGGCGGGAGACGTCGAGAAGCTTGCGTGGTGTGCCATCCGGCCGTGACCGGTCAAAGCTGATGCTGCCCTTGAAGCCTACTACGGTGGGTAACCCTCCGCCGAGGGCCGCCTTGGCGATTTGGTGTTTGTGCTGAGAACTGTCCTTATGGACAGAGATAAGGACAGTGCCCCGATCGGGCGGCTTGAAGTGGTCGAGACGGGTCGGCGGCGGCGCTGGTCTGAGGATGAGAAGCTCCGGATCGTGATGGAGAGCCTGCAGGGGAGCCGGCAGGTTTCGGCAACCGCCCGGCGATACGGCATCTCACGTTCGTTGCTTCTCAAGTGGCGGCGGCTGTTCCGCGCGGAACAGAATGAAGCCGGGCCGCGAGTGGACTTCGTTCCGGCGACTGTGATCGCAGATCCGGTAGCGACACCTGATCCGGTCGTGCCTGCCAGCGGCGGCGCGATTGAGATCGAGCTTGTGGCCGGAGCCAGGATGCGGATCACGGGCGTCGTCGATGAGAGGACGCTGAAGGCTGCTATCGCGGCGTTGGCGGGCGGGCGAACGCGATGATCCCAATTCCGCCAGGGGTACGCGTGTGGATCGCGACCGGCCACACCGACATGCGTCGCGGTATGCAAAGCTTGGCGCTTGGAGTCCAGGAGAGCCTGAAGCGCGATCCGCATGCCGGCGATCTCTACATCTTCCGCGGTCGCCGCGGCGATCTGGTCAAGATTCTCTGGCATGATGGGTTGGGCATGTCGCTGTACGCCAAGCGTCTGGACCGTGGCAGGTTCATCTGGCCTTCGGCGTCGGACGGCGCGGTGTCGATCTCGGCGGCGCAGATGGCTTACATGCTCGAGGGCATCGACTGGAGAAATCCCCAGGCAAGCTGGCGACCGCAAAGTGCGGGCTGAGCCAATAAATCCTTCGGCTTGGGGCGTTTAGGGAGTCACAACACCTCCGATCTGTGATTCACTGCGCTGCATGAACGCTGAGCGCGACGCCGTTCCCGATGACATGGCGGCCTTGAAAGAGGCGCTGGCAGCCGAGCGCGCCAGGGGGGTGGAGATTGCTGCGGAGCTGGCCGTCGCCCGCGCGAAAGCCTCGGAAGACAGCGCGCTGATCGCCCAGCAGAAGCTGCAGATTGCCAAGCTGAGACATCAAATCTACGGACAGCGGTCGGAGCGCTCGTCGCGGCTGATCGAGCAATTGGCGCTGACCTTCGAGGAGCTGGAGGCCGACGCCACCGAGGACGAGTTGTCCGCCGAGCAAGCCGCGGCCAGGACCACGACCGTCCGCGGATTTACGCGCAAGCGCGCGGAGCGCCAGACCTTCCCGGAGCATCTGCCGCGTGAGCGGGTGGTGATCAATCCGCCGTCCGCGTGCGAGTGCTGCGGCGGCAATCGCCTGCGCAAGATCGGCGAGGACGTGACGCGGACGCTGGAAGCAGTGCCGCGGCAGTGGAAGGTGGTCGAGACGGTGCGGGAGAAGTTCTCCTGCCGTGACTGCGAGAAGATCAGCCAGGCGCCGGCGCCGTTCCATGCCGTGGCGCGGGGATGGGCCGGTCCGAGCTTGTTGGCCATGATCATGTTCGAGAAGTTCGGCCAGCACCAGCCATTGAACCGCCAGGCCGAACGTTACGCCTTGGAAGGCGTGCCGATCGCACTCTCGACCATGGCGGATGCCGTTGGATCGGTCTGTGCGTCGCTGGAACCACTGCTGCGCCTGGTCGAATCCCATGTCATGGCAGCCGAGCGCCTTCATGCCGATGACACAACCGTGCCGGTGCTGGCCAAGGGCAAGACCGACACGGGGAGATGCTGGATCTACGTTCGGGACGATCGGCCGTTTGGCGGCGCCGACCCGCCGGCAGCGATGTTCTATTACTCCCGCGATCGCAGGGGCGAGCATCCGCAGGCGCATCTGGCAGGCTATGCCGGCATCCTGCAGGCCGGTGCCTATGAGGGATACAACCAGCTCTATCTGGCGGGGCGCCGACCTGGACCGATCCGGGAAGCGGCGTGCTGGGTGCACGCCCGGCGCCCGTTCTTCATCATGGCCGACATCGAGGAGAATGCGCGACGCAAGGCTTCCGGCAAGAAGGACATCCCGCTCTCGCCCATCGCGATCGAGATGGTGCAACGGATCGATGCGTTGTTCGAGATCGAACGCTCCATCAATGGCACTAGCGCCGAGGAGCGCGTTCGGATGCGGCAGGCCCTGAGCCTGCCTCTGGTCGAGGACCTGCAAGTCTACATGCGTGAGCAACTCGCCCGACTGTCCCGTGGCCACGACCTCGCCAAGGCATTCAACTACATCCTCAAGCGCTGGACGAGCTTCACCGCGTTCCTTGATGATGGGCGGATTTGCCTCTCGAACAATGCCGCCGAGCGCGGTCTGAGGGGCATCGCTCTCGGTCGAAAATCCTGGCTGTTCTGCGGCTCCGATCGCGGAGGTCGGCGCGCGGCGGCCATGTACAGCCTGATCGTCACGGCCAAAATGAACGGCATCGATCCGCAGGCCTGGCTCGCCGATGTCCTCGCGCGCATCGCCTCTCATCCGGCTCACCGGCTGGACGAATTACTGCCCTGGAAATGGACACCGGCATCAGCGCTCTCTGCTCGCGCGGCATGACCATGCACGTCAACAAGGTTCATCACGTCACCACCATCACCCAAGTCGCGAAAGACCTCGGGGAAGATGAAGGCTGGCTGACCGACGTGGCCAACGAGATGGACATCGAGGACGGCGTGATCTGGGTCTATGGCGTCGGAGAAGACGGCGTCCCTGCCTTCACTGACCAAGGGGTCGAAGCTCTGATCGAGCTGGTGCGGATGCACAAGGAGAAGCCGGAGCTGCTCTATCGCCAGCGAACCGAGTAATCGACCCAGCCTGCGGCTCACGCCGGATGCTTACTACGGTGGCAACCACGCGGGCGAAGTCGGCAATGGTGATATCCTCGCCAGTGCCGATGCTGACCAGCGCGGTGTCCGAATAGGTCTTCATTAGGTGCACGCAGGCATCCGCCATGTCGTCGGCATAGAGGAACTCGCGCCGCGGCGTGCCGGTGCCCCAGACCACGACCTCCGGCGCATCCGCGAGCTTGGCCTCATGGAAGCGGCGGATCAGCGCCGCGTTTGCGCCGATGGATGGGGTCGGCTAAGTCCCATGATCTGCGATCGCCGTAAATCTCGGCTGGAAGCTCCCGGGCGTTGTCAGTGACATTAGATCGATGGCGCTGCTCGACACGTACGAGGCGAAGCGCCTACGGACGTCGCTCAACACCGACCATCCTTGACGCTCTACGGATTTGCTCGGCCTTTTCGCTGCAATGCTCAAGACCAAAGACGCGTAACGGGGGAGCTGGCGACGAGTCTCGTCGTGTTGCCGACGGCCGTCTCGACCTTTACGCGGGCGTCTAGTTCAACTTTGCCGGTATCTGATAACCCACTGTTGGTTCGCCTTCGCCGGCCATCGTCTCGGATTGCACAACCTTGCCGCCCGATGCTTTGACGGCGTTCGCTCTGCCGCGTACTTTGTGTAAATCTCGAGGTGATCTCACACTGATCCGTCCTGATTAGATCCTGCGGCATTGCCAAAGGTGCTCGGCTCGCTGGACGGCGCGTTGATGGAGGCATTGGACCATGGTCGCGGCTAGCCTCCCACGCATCTTACGTGCGGACCACAAGTTCCACTGACGAACACCTCCTCGATTTCAGGCATCAAGGTAACGGCCTCATCGACGGTCGCTTCGATATCCGCCTCTGTTGGCGCCGAACCCAGCCACCCCCGCGCATCGAACCAGCGCCTGAAGAATGGGCGACGATACACCTGGAAGTATTGTTCGAGATACTGGACCCATACGTCCTCTGCAGGAATGCGCCCTGACGCATGGACAATCCCCTCTCGAGGGACGATGCCAAGGTTGAGGCGAAACGCGGGGCGGCCGCACTTGTCGAGCTGGATTTCGACGATCTGAAATCCTTGAATGCCTTCGCGCCGCAGTCTCCCAAATGGGAATGCGGAACGAATCTCCCGGCTCCGCGCATCGCCGCCCGTAAGCGGGATCGTCCGGAATCCTCGCTGCTCAAGCGCTGGGACGATTCTCAATTGAACGACCCGTCTCAGCGCATGTCTAACCTTTTCCGTCATTAGCCATCGATTCGGTCGCCGACAAATATCAACATCATTGGGATGAGCCGGTCCATCCGTTAACCGCCGTCTCACTGCCATGTAGTGGTGAAGTCATGTTGGTTCTTTGGAGGAATCAGGACCCAGCAATGAGCGCGTCGAGGCAGTCTAACGGCGCCGGTGCTCCCAGGGCGTCAAAGAGCTCTGACGCCGTTGACGACCGGGCCGCTTGACTTACAGCCTGTCCAGGATCCGTCTTGTCAAAGTACTGCTCAATGAGTTCGGGACGTTTTGTTATATAGTCGACGGCGCGCTGCCGCATCTCATTAAAGCGAATTTCAGGCGCCTGGCGCAGAGTTACCGATATCTTCCTGGTCCCACCATTCACAAAGCTGAATATCCTTCGCCAACGGCTTTCACCCCAAAGATGCTCGAAGCGAATCTCATCAATCCGCCAGATTGTCCCGTCACGATCCAAAACAATTACCCCGAGATAGCGCTCAAGGACCCGTTCTCTCGGACCCGTCGAGACTTTGAACGCATCGCTGCTATATGGCAGGATCGCTTCTCTTCTCTCATCAAAGAACAGCAAGGTACGTGGCCCACTATCTGCAGTCACATCCGCCTCCCCGGGGTGAAGTGCCCGCTAAAATTGCGCCGATCGTTAGGCTCTTAGACCATCCGGGGCCAGCCACCCAAGCCAGCTCGGGATACTGCGCGAGCGTCGAATTGAGGGACGCGGAGATGGGATTGGTGTTCCAGGGCTGGTTCTTAATCCAATCCGGTACCATCCGTCCTATGCCTTGGTTCCGCTCCAATAGCCAATGATGTCTCGCCTGCCCTTCCCCGAGAAGCTGAATGCCTTCCCTGTTCATCCACTTGCGTGTCGCGTTCCAAGTATGACTCCCAAAATCCTTAAATCGGAACGCTCCCTTCTCCAAGGCGCCAGCGAGGCCCCCCCCGACGAGGCTGAGTCCAACCTCTCCGAGGTTAATGCACCGCCAGTTTCCGCCGTTCTCGTAGAGCTGAAGTCCCATATCTGCTGCGGCAAAAGCGAGGCCCCACGCGAATTCTCCCGTCGGATCTGTAAAAGAGACAGGATTCCCGCCAGCGTATACGTAGAGGCTCGGCCCTGCGACGAGCCCAAGCGGATCTGCCTGCGTGTATCTCCCAATCGATGCATCGTAATGCCGATGCCAGTTGTAGTGAAGCCCTGACTCGACGAGAAAATACTGACCCGGATATCGCAGATTGTTGCTTGCGGTTCCGGTAATCGAGCGGACCTCACCGTAAGGCCAGTACCATGCGTCCCAAACCACGGTCTGGTTTGCGTCGGTCATCTTGCTCGGGCGATCGAGATGATCAGGATGCACGTACCATTGTTTAGGCGTTGCCGTGTCCAGATCTGCAAAAAGCGCAAGGGGTGTATCATCCAGCCAGACGTATTCCCGCTGCGACGTGCCGTTCGCGCCTGCCTCGGCCAATAGCCGCCCAGAGCTGTCATAGATATAGTGGGTCGTAGTCGATGGCGTCATATTCTGGGTGGTCCGAACGGCCATCCGCTCGAGCCCGTCATAGACGTAGCTCGCGGTCACCGTCGTGCCGATTGTGAGCTGATCGAGCCGATTACGATTATTATAGCGGTAGTTGTAGGTCGTAGTGCCCCTGACATCAGTGACGATATTGCCGGCTCCGTCATTCGTGACGCTCCGCAGCGTATTCGTGCCCTCAGTGGTGCCGACGTAGAGATTGCTGTTGTACGGATAGCCCAAAACTCTTGTCGTGGTGGTTGTGCCATTTGTAAAGACGTCGCCGGTCCGATTGCCGACCGGGTCCTGCCAATAGGTCTGCGTCCCCCAGTCCCCGTAGACATTCTGCAGCCGATGACCCGGAGTGAAGACATAGTTGTCGGTCCGACCGGCGACATTGTTGTCCCAGACATTGGTGATGTCGAAATCATCGTACCAGTAGGTATAGGCGCGGTTGATGACCGAATTCGATCCCTGCTCGACCACGAAGGTGCTCAAATTGTAGTCCTGCGTGAATGTCTTCCACAGGATTAGGTCATTGCCGTACGAGAGCGACTGCAATGGACCGAAGGGTTGGTAAGTCACCCACTTAGCGAGCAGCATTTCGGCAGTTGCGGCGCCCGGCTGCTGCGTCACGGTGTTCACGAGCCCCGTTGCACCGCGGTAATAGTTGACGATCCGGCCGGATGGATAGGTGATGCGGGTCAGATTGCCGTCGAGATCATAGGCATAGCCAACGAGGTAGACGATCCCGGCTGTCTTCTTCTTCTCCTGAATGGCCTGTCCCAGCGAGTTGAAGGTCCACTCGATGCTCCCGGAGGCGTCGTCGATCCGTGTCAGGCGCCCAACGCCCTTGTTTCCGCCAGATGTCCCATCCCAGGAAAATGTGACGTTCTCCCCTGGTGCAGCCGGATATTGCTTGCTCAACAAGCGCCCTGCTGCGTCATAGGTCAGATTGGTAACGACGCCACGCCCGTCAGTCATTTGCGTCGGTCGGCCGGCGGCATCGTAGACATAGGTGGTCGTGCCCGTATCGGGGCTCGTTCGCTGGATTACTTCGCCGAAGCCGTTCCGCACGAAAGTGGTGTTGAGAGAGCGGGGATCGCTATAGCTGGTTACTTCATCTCTGCCATCGAGGGTGACCGTCTCGCTGTTGCCCTCCTCGTCTTTCGAATTGATCAACCTGTTCAGCGAATCGAATGACCAGCCGAAGACATTCGAGCGCGGGTCGGTGATCGAGACGCGATTGTTGGTCTTGTCGTAGCCGTGAACCCAAGTCTGCTTTGAAGCCCCGATGAACTTCAACAGTCGGCCGAGTTCGTCGAATACGGCCGTCTGCGCCAACTGGATGGTTCCGTCAGACCCCTTGATCTGCCGCGCTGTGACGTTGCCCATCGCATCGCGCGTCAGTGAGATGGATGCGCCAGTATTATCCTGGATCTGAACCGCCCGCCGCGCATCATCATAGGTATAAGACAGATAGGCGCCGTTCGCGCGCGTCACTCTGGTGACATCGCCAACTGCATTGTATGTCAGCGACATCGTCGCGGCCAATCCCGACGGGTCGACGGTGACAGTCAGGAGTCGGCCGAGCGCGTCGTAGGTAAGGCTGGTGGTGACGCCGTTGGGATCGGTGACGAGCGTCGGCTGTCCGCGGTAATTGACCGAGTTGATGATCGTGACCTGTCCGATCTCGTTTGTGTAGGAGGCAGGATAGCCGTTGGCATCGTACGAGAAAGAGACCGTATCGCCTGGGCCGGGGAGGGGGCCGTCAACGCTCGACAGCAGCGTCCCGGTATAGTTGAACGTCCAGGTCCGCGTCTGTCCATTGGTCGAATACGGCGCCGTCTGCGACGTCGTGTCGGTCTGGGTCACTTGCGACAGCTGACCGGCCGTGCTCCAGGTGTATGTCGTGGTCAGGCCAGGTTCGACCTGTTGCGCGACCACATTAAAGGTGTTGTCGTACACGAAACCCGTGGTAGTCGCCGCTGCGGTGCCACTTCCGCGTACGATCGAGGTCGGGCGTCCGTAAAAATCCCTCGTATAGGCTGTGACGCGTCCCTCGTCATCGGCGGCCTGACTGACCTGACCAAGCGTATTGTAGCTGACGGATCGGGCCGAAGCGGGGCAATTGGTGGTCGCCTGGCCGGCCACTCCTGCTGACTTCATCGTTCCCTCTCGCTTTGCAAACGAGTAGGTAGCCTGCTTTCCAAGAGCATTGGTGACCGTTCGGGTCACGGCGGCATCGTCATAAACAACCGTGGTCAGGTCTGCGCCACCTGCGTGCGAGCTGGAGATCGGTCGCCCATCCGGATCGTATGCCCAAGTTGCGTAACGTACGCCTCGGGCGTCGGTCATCCCGGTGAGAAGGTCCGGAAAGGTGGTGTTCTCGTAGTGATACGTCGTGATGTCGATCTGCTGCCATACTCCGTCGTTCTTTTCCGACCTCGTGACAGTCGTCAGGTTGCCGTTCGTATATCCGTAGTCGATCTTGAAGTATTCAGTGGGGCCTGTGCTCTGCGAATAGGTGTAAAACGTTGCGGTCGAGACATGGAGAGGGGTTCCCGAGGCGCTCGTCTCGTAGCGAAAATCGATATGCCTCGAATCGGCGAATCCTATGGAGTCGATTCGCGTGGGATGTACGGCTGTGTTGGCGATGATACCCTTGCTGACGCCGTTCCTTTCCGTGATCGATTTGGGCCAATAGGTATTCCCGCTCTGTATGAAAATGACCGTTCGATCATTCTCGTCCTTGAAAGAGAAGAACTTCGTGCCGCCATTGTCAGAGCTCGTCAGCGATACTTTCGATTCGCTATAGACGCTCGCGTAGACCCCCGGCGTCGGCTGGTAGAAATCGTATTCGACGCCGTCTGGCGAGAACACAGCGACGGTGTTGCCAACGAGTATCTCGTACTCGAAGTCGAAGTGCCACCGTGCCGTGCCTAGCCGTTGGCCCGGCGTTCCCCGGCTTCGATAGTGGCGTACAAGCCCGAGCGGCCGCGCTCCCCCCGACATGAAGTCGACGGCATCCTCTGACTTCGAAGATCCCGAGAGTGAGATCGGATTGCCAACGCTCGGATCAGTTGTGCACGGATCGGGGCTGTTCTGCGGCGCGGGTGCGTGGCTGTTCGGGGGGCCGCGGCTCGGATCCTTTGTGCACACCCCTCTCTGCAGCGCGTAGCCGGAGACGCAGTCGGGCGATGTGATGTTGATCTCGTACGCCACTCGGGTGGCGTCGGCAACGTAGCATATAAGGCTGCCGTTCGGGCGAACCTCGACGCCGTTGAATTTCAACGGCAAATGAACGTCATAATCGTAAAAGCCGATGATGATATATTGCGGGTACAAAGCTGCGAGCTGACAAGCCGCAGCTGGCTCGGTGACGTATTGGGTAGTCAGAGGGATATTGTTGACGACGATCGGATATCCCAATTGCGGGTTTGCATCGGCTGCGGTTGCGGCGCACGCGAGAATGAAACAGGCTCGTCCCAGGCAACGAAAATGACGCGCCGCCCCAAGAAGCATCTGGAAAATTGGAGCAAGAACCTTCAAGCTAAAAGTACAGCCAGAATCGGTATTTCTAATCCAAGAGGATACGAAATACTGGATTGTAGAGTGCTCGATCGCTCTTTGTCCCGCCGCTCCGATCGCTGACGACATCCCATGCCCCTCGCCTGCTTCCCCGTAGATTTACGGGGGCATAAGATAGAAGTCGCATTATACCTTCAACGGTCGTGCGGCTTTATCAACAACTTTAGGGTGAGCCGCTAGAATTGGTCTGAATGATTGCAGGAGCTATCGCCGAAAGTTGGTGACGGCGGGAGTCCGAAGGCGGCATCGGAAGGCTGCGGGGCCAAAGGCTTGAGCGGATCATTGAGACCAGGCCGAGGGAAGGTGTGATTTCGCGGGGGGAGTTGGTGGTGCAGCAGGCTGCGGGGGCGCTCGGTTTCTGAGTTCATCGTGCTGGGGTGGCTGACCCTGTCGATACTTTTGGTTGTGCGGCTACAGTTGTTCAAGTCGCGAGTCCTAACCCTTGAGGAGGCGAGGCCCTCGTGATCAAGTCGATCAAAGAGTCGTCGATGGATTAGGAGGACGCAGATCGCTTGGGGGTGCAGGTTCGCAGGGTCAAATCGGTTCACCGCATGGCCCAAGCCGTCGCTGAGGCACGCGGTTGAAAGCAGGCCGGCCTGCGACATACCTCGATCGCCGTGTGAGTGAGGTCCGGCCGACGTTCTGATACGATGCCTGGACGCTCTGTATCAGCTTGGTGCTGTCCACCAGCGACGCAATGAGCTCCCTGGTTAGTTCGCGCAGGCGCGGCAGATCGTTGTCATAGGCGTCGATATCGAATCCGTCAGCCCGGGATTTCCCTGCACTGAGGCGCTCGCTAAACCGGAGACGTGGGCATGTTTCAGTTTCAGGACGAGAACTATCGAGGGTTCTTGACGGTTATCATCATCTCGTACGCCAATGCTTCGCTTGGACGCAAGGCGCGACGGGCCGCGGCGGCGCCGAAACGTTGCAGGACGTCCGAACGAGGAAATGTCTCAATTTCTAGCAGATTGGGCAGCTCGGAAGCCGATGCCGACCGTCTTCAAGCTGCAGTGGGATCGCATTCCAAAAGTCTGCAAGGGCATGGGCGCCGGCGTGGGGGCGTTGAGTTGGGAAGCGGCGGGGGCGATTGCTCATGCAGGTAATCAGAGCTCTTCTCGCCTGGCTATCTGGGGCTAATTCGCGCCTATCGTCGCTTGAGAAGCAGGTTCTCGATTGTGTGCGAGCGCGGCTGGATGATCAAATTCGAGATTTGTGGGATCGTCAGGTTCAGGCTATCAACAAGGTCCAACGGCTGCCAAACGGCGTTGAGGTGGACTTCTACAGGATGTCAAACGGACGACCGAGCTTCGACGGAATTATCGCATTCCCCAACAAGAGAGAGGCGGCTTTTGGCTACGGTGAGCATCGAGATGAACGGCCTGGGGGCGTTGGATGCAACAGTCTGGTCCGTCAATGGGCTCATGTTCTCGATCGAGTATAAGGGAAGCGTTGGTGACTTTGAGGAAGCAGCCGCCGGTATGGACCCCCTGCCTGGGTTCAGGATCAGCTGTGGTTTGACTGCCGATCTGTCAGCTGCCTCAAGAGTGTCAGGCAGGATGTTATCATCGGAGTGCGATTGTTATACGAGCCGTTGAGTAGCCAACAGTGTTGACGAATACGCTGACCGAATGGTCGATGTTGTAACCGAGAACGGCAGCTGCGCATCGGCGCCACTGAGGAGACCAAAGCGCCATGCAGCAAGCACTCCACTGCTCGAGTGGCGGGTGCACGATCGACCTTCAGCTCTATTCCCGAGACTGACGACGTTCTAAGCTTGATGGTTCAAACGCCCAGGGCTGGCAGAATCCCCCCTGCGGGTGCCCAGATGTATACGAATCAAACGAGCCATCGACTTTCCTGCGCAGCAAGGGTGACGAGCAGCCCAAAAGCCAGAAATGGTCCAAACGGGACCGCGCTCCTCCGTGTGACGGAGTAGCCAGCCGCATGTAGGGTGGCGACTACCGCGAGCGCCGATAGTGAGGCGGACAACAACTGGAGAGGGATGCCGACCATACCAACCCAGAAAGTCGACGCAGTCAGTAGCTTCACGTCGCCTAGTCCCAGGCCCTGCTGCCTTCGGATGACGAAATAGAGCCAGCGTAGGAGCCAGACGGCAGCAGCGACGATCATTGCCTGGAGAATTGTTTCGACGAGGGCAGGCAATCCGCCCAGGGCAGCTGCCCGAAACGCCCCAATTAGGGCGATCGTCGCATTCAGCGCGTTGGGTATTGTTCTGCGCTTGAAATCGATCCAAGCCAGCAAAACCAAAAGGCCTGGTAGGAAGATCAGACAAGCCGTAGCTACCCCAAGTCCGGTCATCGCGTACTAATGAGCTGCGCGCGGAGATCGTGCTGGATGCAGTCGAATCAGAATCCGCACAGTTCACATTTGATTGCGAAAATCACCTTCGCGCCCCGCGCGTGAAACAGGCGATTCATATTGCCAACAAAATCTCCGCGTCCGAGTGCTCGATAACCCTGAGTAATCACTCACGCTATCCCCTCATTTCAAGTGTCAATGCGGGAAGTCACGACTTCGCTTCTGCCCGATGTTTTGGTCGTGTTCTGCGTCAAAGTCAGGAGGCAGGCCAGCGGCTTGCCGAACATCGCCCCTAGCTCGGCTCGCGTGATTCGCGGCGAGACCCCGCCTTACTCGCGGCGGTAATCGTCCTCGATACGGATAATGTCGTCCTCGCCGAGATAGGACCCGGTCTGGACCTCGATCAGTTCCAGCAGGATCTTGCCCGGGTTTTCCAGCCGGTGCACCGCGCCCATCGGAATGTAGATCGATTCGTTCTCGTGCACGGTCTGGACCGTCTCGTTCACCGTGACCCGCGCCGCGCCGCGCACCACGATCCAGTGCTCGGAGCGGTGATAGTGCTTCTGCAGCGACAGCCGCTGGCCGGGCTTGACGATGATGCGCTTGACCTGGTGGCGCTTGCCATTGTCGACCGACTGGTAGCTGCCCCAGGGCCGGTGCACCTTGATGTGGGCCTCGGTCACTTCGGGCGCGACGGTCTTGAGCCTAGCGACCAGCCGCTTCAAGCCGTTGGCATCGCGCTGGCGCGACACCAGCACGGCATCCTGCGCCGCCACCACGACGAGATCATCGACGCCCTCGAGCGCGACCAGCGCCTTGTCGGTGACCACATTGCAGTTGCGGGAATCCTCGAACACGGCGGTGCCGCGCGCGGCGTTGCCCTGCCCGTCCTTGTCGGACAGTTCCCAGACGGCATGCCAGGAGCCGACGTCGGACCAGCCGCACGACACCGGGGCCACGGCCGTCCGCTCGGTCTTCTCCATCACGGCATAGTCGATCGAGATCGGCTTGGCCGCGGCGAAGGCTTCGGAGTCGAGGATGATGAAGCTGAGGTCGCGGCCGGCCTTGGCAACGGAGTTGGTGACCGTCTGCACGCTGTCGGCATCGAACTTGCGGTATTCGTCGAGCAGGACCGACGCGCGGAACATGAAGTTGCCGCTGTTCCAGAGATAGCCCTCGCGAATGTAGCGCTCCGCGGTCGGCTGGTCCGGCTTCTCGACGAATTTCGCGACCGCCCGCACCTCCCCGGATACCGGCGCGCCAGGACTGATGTAGCCGTATTCTGTGGCCGCGCGCTCCGGATTGACGCCGAAGGTGACGATGCGGCCGGCCTCGGCGGCAGCGAGCCCCTGGCGGCACGCCGCGAGAAAAGCGGGGGTGTCACGAACGACGTGATCGGCCGCGAGCGCCAGCACGACAGCATCCTGATGGCGCGACTGGGCAAAGGCGGCTCCGGCGGCGATCGCCGGGCCTGAATCGCGTCGCATCGGCTCCAGCAGGACGTCGGCCTCGATGCCGATCTCGGCCAGTTGCTCCAGCACCATGAAGCGATAGGCCAGGTTGGTGATGATGATCGGCCGCTCGAA